>JBJENO010000018.1:0-82922 GCA_051880235.1 Acetatifactor sp.
AATCGAACCCACGTATCCAGCTTGGAAGGCTGGTGTTCTACCATTGAACTACACCTGCATATATGTTAACGCATTCAAAAGTCTCGGAAGACTTTCTCCTGCGATAATGCCCAGAACCGGAATCGAACCAGTGACACGAGGATTTTCAGTCCTCTGCTCTACCAACTGAGCTATCTGGGCCTGTAACGCATCTCCTCGTCACAACATTGGTTATTTTATCTTATAAAGATTCAAATGTCAATACCTAAAATCAAATTTTTTTCGTAGGATCGGAATAGTACTGAAGAAGCAATAAAACAACTCTGCTATAACTGATGCGTCCGTCAGCGACACCGTTGACCTTCAGATTCATATCTATAAAAACATCCGATGCCTTGTCCACAGTCTCAGTGTCAATCAGTGCTTTCCCATTGATACGGTCCCACTCCTCCTCGGACACGAAGACAGCGTCCTCCCAGACGATTTTCTTCACACCTACAGGCTTTAGTTCCTCACTGCACTGCTGCAGGAAGGCAGGGTCCTGCTTCAGCGCCTTCTCCACATCCCGGTACACATAGTAAAGGACACTCAGGTAGCCGGAATAGGCAAAGGTATCGTCTCCCGACTGAATACAGGCCAGGTAACTGATGAAATTGGCCTCGTCCTCGAAGATATAGCCTCTCAGATGGGCCAACTCATGACACATGGCGGAAGGAAAGTTCATAGGTTCCATGACCTGATTGATATTAGCCTCCATAGAGAAGGGAAAATAGTAGCCTTCCATATACTGCTGACACATGAAGTCGGAGAAAAACATCAGCTTCGGTCTGGGATACCAGCCATCCAGCTGGGGATACTCTGCCCCCAACCGCTGCATACTGATCCGGGCCTGCTGCTGCATATCACCGGAATAGACTGCTCTGCCCTCCTCATCCCGCTCTACCGTCTCAGAAAGCCTGTTACACTCCGTAACCACCAGGTTGTAAAGTCTTAACAGATCCTCCGTAGAATAATCCTCGGAAGTTTTTCCAGCCTGCTCGGGAAAATAGTTTTCCGAAAAGGTGGAGGCATGATAGAGGATAAAGCAATTCAGGGTCATTACAATGGAGACTGCCAGCAGGATCCATGCAAAGGCACGATAAAAGCACTTCGCAAATCCAAAAAACCTCCTGCAGAGTGGTTTCCTTCGTATCAGGCGAAGCATTCCAAAAAGCAGCAGCAAGGGTACCATTCCCAAAGCAACAGCCACCAGCGTCACTCCCGCAACGATCATCCATTCCCCCACTGAAAAGGGAAAAAGCCCGGTGAGTCTCCCGTAGGTATTCACCCAGATGGGGAAAACATACCTGATATACCAATCACAAAAAGCCGTACTGCTCCATGCCAAAGCATTCAGCAGGAGCATTACGGCCAACAAACCTACAAACACATATTTTCTTGTCTTATTCCCAGGAAATATAATCTGCATACTCTTTCCAGATACAGCATATCCAGGTCTTACCCTGATTCAAAACGATCTCGTTGCCATTCTTGTCGTAGAAAAGGTTGGGGGAATTGTCATCCTCTCTCTTCCAGGTTCCCTTAATCACCTTACCATTGGTAAATACATAGGCATCACCGGTGCCATGAACCTGAAATGCCAGATAATCATGGGCAGGATCATCGGGCAGTCTCTCCTCACCGTGACATACCTTGAAGACTACATTGGTGACTGCCAGCTGTTCTCCGGTAAGTTCATCGATCTGCTTCTTGCTGTACTGAGAACGATAGTACAATCGATCCTTCTCATTGTACTCAAAGCAGGGATTGTGCTTACCATAGCCGCCTGCGTTACTCTGGGTTCCGCCGGGGTACACCTTCTTGGCATCAGGATAATCGTCGTAGGTTGCCAGATATCCGTCATCCGCGAACTCGAAAGCCTTCACAAAGGAGTCCCGATAATTCTTGCTGTACCCAAGTCGGTCTACCGCCTGGTTGTAACCGTCGATAAACATGTATCCGGTGTGCTCCAAGGCAATACCGGGTCTGGAGATACGGTCAAATGCCTCCGGTGCTCCGTTCTCGATTCCGGCCAGAGCCTGGCTCACATTGTCGATACGATCCGAGTTGATCAGCTCCTCCACCCAGGGTCTGGCAAGTCCCCAGTTACAGTAGATAGAGTCGTAAGCCATTGCCTCATAGACATAATAGTCACGGCTGCTTCGAACAGAACCGATATGATCCAGATCATCATAATCCTCAAATAAGCCCATCAGTCGGGTAATTCGACCCTCTACCGGTGCCTCATAGATGATGCTCGCCTTGGAGATACCGTACTGGGGAAGCGAAACCTGGATATTGTTGATCATGACAGCCATGTTTCTTCTCTGGGCAACCTTCGCATCCTTCCACTCACCGGTGAGCCAGCTCTGCATCATGCCGTCCACTACCACGCGGTCTCCGATGGGATGAAACTCTCCGCCCCGCATGAACTCATCCGCTACATTCTCCTCATCATCGTTCTGACTGCTGTCGGAAGCGCTGTCAGCAGACCCGGTCTGGGAGGATTCTTCCGAAGACTCAGAGGAATCTACGATAATGATCGGTTTGGGATTTAAGGTCGCCACAGGAGAATCATTCTCCTCCCCACAGCCTGTCATCAATCCCACTGACAGAAGCAGGGCCAGTGTTAAGATTAATTTTCTCTTCATACTATGTTCCTTTCCGCTTTACTCTATGGAAAAAATACTTCCTTTATTGTATCCCGAAAACAGGAATTTGTCCATTTATTCCGTCATAATACCAATTTTTTCCTCTATTTTCCCTGCTTCCCCCGCATAGAAACCGAGTTTCGACTTGGCCTCAGCCTGTTTTTCCCGCCAAAGCTTCTCCATATCGGCCTCGCCGGTCTTCTGATACATATTGACATGCCAGGTGGCCTTATAGTAATCCGCAATGGCATAGTACTCGATGTACTCCGGATCATCCACATGGAACTTCTCGCTGCGATTGCCGTCCGCGTAGCTTACCATGCGGTAATAGTCCCCACTCTCCAATGCATACTGAAACGTATGCGCCTTGTACCCGTAATTCTTTTCCTCCAGAAAGCTTGAGATCGCACCCGCCACAGAGGCCAGAAAAATCACACATAAAATGACGATAATGACATCCAGGATCCTTACTCCCAGACGAGTAGTCCTTTTTACCTGCTTCTGAGGGGACTTCATCTTACTTCTCATTGATCTTCTCCTCCCACTTATCCTCAAACAAAACAGCTCTTCTGGCATCTGTCATCTCAGACAGTCCGTCTGCCTCCTCTTTCGTAAAGCCGCAATACACGACAAGGTAGCTTCGAAGCTCCTGCTCCATGGTCTCTATCACCTGAAGGAACAGCGTTCTGTCGTCCTTCTCCCAAGTCTCCCGGTCGTTTCTCTTGTTGAAACGAGTATAAAATCCATTGATGGAATCCATCATAGATCTCATATGATTCTCCCGGAATAACTCAGGGTCATACTCGCTGTACCGCTGCAGGGAATCAAGGGCAGATGTATAGTAAGAGATGGGCAGCTGCAGCTTCTCATATTTGGCAAAGTGCTCATTGTCATAAAACCTGAGATTATTGGCTGAGCAAAATTCATAGTAGGCTGAATAGTCTCTCTCCTCCAGATACCTGTCCATGATGGCGGTGTATTCCTGATAATGCTCATCCGCATAACTTCTCTTCATGCCTCTCACAATATTCCAGGCAGAATTCATCAGGATCAGGGCTGCGATGATCAGCACGATCAGCACCGCGATGATCACCACTCTCACAGTGATCTGGGAGAAGAGACCGGTCTTCTCCTTCACATACTTCTGGGTGCTTTCAAACTCACCCTTGAAGTGTTTCATATCCTCAATATGCTGTTTTGCCGCCGCATTGGGCTTGCCGCAACAGGGACAATACTCGTCCTCCAGCGTCAGGGTTCCGTAACAAAACTCACATTTCATCCGTCAGTTCTCCTTACTCCACTTTTTTGCATACTTTTCGCAGGTATCAAAATCCAGGAAATTGTAATCATTGTTCTCCAGCTCCTGATAGAGCAGCTTCTCCTCCTCAGGATCGATGTTCCACCGGGTCTGATAATCCTGCTCCAAGACCTCTAACATGGGAAGCAGAGCGGCATACTCCGCCTCGGTGTAACGCTCCGGCCTGGCCAGATCTCCCTTGGCGCGCCACTGCTGGGCAAAGAGAGAGGCGGATGAACCCACATGTCTCCCCTCCTTCAGACCATCCGAATAATCCCGATAGGTCATATACGCCCTGAGAAAATCAAAATGTTCCCAGGGATAAAACTGTGCGTACTTATCGTCCATATGCTCCTCATAGAACCGGAACAACCCATCATAATCACCCTTCTCATACAGCTCGTCCATCACCGGGTAATACTCCTGCTTCCAAAGGTACTGCTGCTTAAACTCCTTCTCATCAGTATGCAGCATCCTGTCAAACAGAAAAGAAGCCCCCAGAATCAACGTCAGCAGAACCACTCCGATGATGATTCCCACCTTCAGCACCTTCCCCTGCTTTCTGATGGCTGTCTTGGTCTCCTCCAGCGGGACTGCGTCCAGATCCTCCATGCGATCCTTCACATCCCGAAGCTGCTCCATATACTTCTTCTCAGCACCTGCCAACAAAGTAGATCCGCAATACGGACAATTCGCCAATTCTTCCGAGCATTCCCCACCGCAGGAGCTGCAGATAATCATTTTCGCCATAACCAGATTCCTCCCACAATCACTCAATTTTACTATAGCATAAACTTTCCAAAAAGAAAAGAAAAAGGAGAGCCGGCATTCTCAGCCGACTCCCCAATGCATCTGACATATTTCCGGAAACAGTTTCCGTCAATTGATACGAGGAATAATGATCGCAGCAATGACATAAGCAATGATGCCGGCACCGGCACAGCAGCCAAAGATCGCCCATGCAAGTCTGACCAGGGTGGGATCGATGTTAAAGTACTCTCCGATTCCTCCGCATACACCTGCGAGCATTCTGTCTGTATTGGATCTATACAATCTCTTCATAGGTTCTACCTCCTCATTACAAAAAAATCTTTTGTCTCATTACTTCTATAGTATATCGCCTTCCGACACAAAAGAAAACAGCAAAAACTGCACGAAAGAGGAAATAATGTATCCATCTGTGCACTATGGGGTGATACACTGCTCCACCACGGAATAATAATCGTTTCGCAGAATATAGGCAGAAAACAGGTATCTGTTCTTGACTTCCTTCTTCTTGGCTGCCAGATAACTCTCCTTCTCCTCGTCGGTCAACTCCTCATGCCAGATGGTCTGTTTGGACTTCTTGTTGTACTCCACGATATCTGTCACAAAGCTCTGGTCCTTGAAGATCACCAGCCCTTCCTGAGTGGAGAGAATATCTCTTCCGGCATACATCCTGGAGTCATAGTCGAAACCAAAGAGGTTCAGCAGCGTGGGGAGGATGTCCACGGAACAGCAGGGCTTCTCCACGATCACCGGTTCCTCCATTCCGCCGTTCCACAGAATCAGGCTGTTCCGGGAATAATCGCAGCCCTGGGACAGGTCTTTTCCCGCCAGTTCCTCGTACTGCTCTTCGGTCATTCCATAGGGGTAATGATCCGCACTCAGACAGATCACTGTGTTCTCCAGCTTCCCCGCTGCCTCCAGCTGCTCTAACAGATAGGTCATCGCCTTCTCCAGCTCGAGATTGCAGGCAAGATATGCCCTGGCATTCTCAGACAGAGGAAGATCCTTTACCGCCTCCTTGTTCCAGGAGGCCATCTGATTGCCGGAAAAATTATAATTCATATGGCCGGACACCGTCATGTAGTAGGTGTGAAACCGCTCATCATTAATATATTCCGGGATCGTGCTCACCATCATCTCGTAATCGGAAGCCGGCCAGGCATTGGGATGTTCCACCTGAAAGATATGGTCTCCCCATTCTGCCGCAGACGCCTCTCCCAGCTTGGTGGCCTTGAAATCGTAGCCCAGATTTGGATGTGTTTTATATCGATCGTAATAGGTCAGTGTATTATTGTGGTAGGCTCTGCTGCCCACCCCTTCCTGCGCAAAAAATTTCGGCAGAGAAAACGCCATGTTCTTTTCTGCACTCTTTCTCATGCTGAACTGTCCGTCAGGAATCAGACCGGTACAGTTCACATACTCTCCGTCGCTGGTACTGGTCTGCCACAGGGGCACGTAATAATTCTCGAACACAAAGGAGGAATGCAGCATCTTGTACAGAGTAGGCGTCAGATCCTCCCGTACCGCATAGGTTGAAAAGCCTTCTGCAGTGAGATAGATCAGATTATATCCGGCAAACATACCGGTGTACTCATTCCTGTTGGTAGGCTCCACGCCTGCAAAGTATTCCGCCAGCCATTTGGTCTCCTTGTTGGTGTCGGAGAGTTCCGCCAGCTTTGCAAGATCCAATTGAAAAATATTGGGCGAGGTGTCAAGCACCGGCTCCACCGGGATATCCTCCGAAGGCTCACTGCTCTCACCTTCCGCAGAAGACTCCGAAGCAAAAGGATTCTCTGTGGAAGACTCCTCAGGCTGAGACCAGGAAGACTCAAAGGGAGACTCCGGATCTTCGTCCTCCACCTTGTCCGTGCCACCCGTGAGCTTTTGCAGCTCGTATATCAGATCTCTCTGTACGACCGTGAGGACACCCATCCTCTCCATCACCGTACAGGGATCATAATACTCACTGTACTCCTCTGCGAAATCCGCCTCAACCATCAGTCCCACTCTGATACAGCAGACACAGTAGATCAGCGCGGTCCAGAGAATCACGATCACTCGGAGTACCCTGATATTGTCCATCCGCCTGGGCCGCCATTTTTTTGTCTTACGCAGGATTCCCGCCACGGGAAGCGGCACCGCAAGAAGTGCCAGCAGCCAGGAGACCTGAGCCATTCCCACCAATGCCTCCCGCCAGAAGTTGGTCAGAGCATCCTGAGCCCCCATCAGCACCGCCGTCAACAAAAGAGGCTGCTTGAAGATATGATAGTAGATGGTCTGCGCGCCAAACAGAACAAACCAGCCACCCATAAAGAAGCGGAAACAGATCTTATGCCTCTTTCGGGACCCGGTATCACTGATCAGCGTCTGAAGTGCAGCCACAAAGGCAGCTACCCCTATCATAAACAACGGATTGCACTTGGCGGAATGGAAGCTCCCCAGATGGAATACCAATTCCATGTATAGTAAACTGCAAAAATAAATTAACCAAGTCATCATCGTAATCAACTAATCCTCTGTAACACTTTACACCTCATAATCAAGGCAGCTTCTCACTGCCGTATAGGGTCTCACTTTCTCGTCCGCAACCTTCACATGAGCAGGATGAACCGCATAACCCTTCAGTGCTTCTTCGCTCTCAAAAGAAGAATCCAACATCAGATCGGCATTGGAGCTTTCAAGCTTTTCCGTCTGGACCCGGATCTGAAGCATTCCCGGAATCCGGCCTGCCAGCCCTTCCAGACCCTCCTTGATTCCTGCCTTTACGATTCTTTTCTCCTCCTCGGATAAGGTATCCTTCAAGGTCCACAAAATAATATGTTTTACCATACTTCCTCCTCAAGTGCTGTCCGCACTTTCTGTATATCTTTTGAAAAAAACGGACAAATTATCAGCATCTTATCTGCTGCAAATTCCCATCTGCGCCCATTTTATCATAGTACCCATTTCTTGGGAACATAATTTATAAAAAAATAAGAGAAAACCGGTCTGCGTGCAAAAAAATACCCCAAACCCTTTTTCAAGGATTTGAGGTACTGTCGGCAGCCGGACTTGAAAGAAGAAGCTCACGAAAGAATTTCTTTCAGAACGGAATTTGGCGGCGGCTTTCTCTTCGAGTCAACCGATTTGTAATCGGTCAAAAGTCTCGAGATAGACCTATATCGTCTCTTTTCCCAAGAATAAATCTATCGCATTTATGTGATGAACTCCTTCCTGTTGGTCACGAAATTTATCCAACGAGACAATATATCTCGGATAACCATCTCTGATTGCCCGAAAGGGCCGGTATTCTCTTTCCTTAATTTTTTCTGTACTCTTTGCATCTCCTCCCTGCAAAGTATAGGTTACCTGAACATACGCATATCTCTGATTTTTGTCTCGTACTATGAAATCGCACTCGAACTTTCCGATTTTGCCTATACTCACCTGATAATCATGACTCGCCAAATACAAATAGACGATATTTTCAAGTGAAGGTCCAAAGTTCAATCGATTATCCGTATTCATGGCAAAATAAATTGCAAGATCGGCCAGATAATACTTCTGTTCTCTTTTGACGGATTTTTTACTTTTCAGGTCAAATCTATTGCATTCATAAACAATTTTTGCCTTCCGGAGATCCTCAATATATCCGCGGACAGTGGACGTCTTCGCAGCAAAACCTTCCTGCTTTAACACCTCCATGAGATTTGTGATAGAAAATGGTGAAGCATAATTGTTCAGAAGAAAAGCCTGCACTCTTTCATAAACAGCGATATTTGAAATTCTTTTTCGTGTTTTTACATCCTTTTCGAAAATTTCTCCAATAATGCCTCGTGTATATACCTGTCTGGTACTAACGTCAGGAAACTCCAGAGTTTTAGGAAATCCTCCGTTCATGACAAATTCATGAAACTCCGCATAGATATCCTGATTGATATCGAGTCCGTAAAACGCTTTCATATCAAGGTATTCCCGGAAATCCAAAGCATATACTTCAAAGTTTAAGTATCGTCCGGTTAACTTAGTCGAAATCTCATCGCTAAGCAAATAGGAATTAGATCCTGTAAGGAACACAGAATACCCTTCTTCCGCATATGCCTGCACAACGCTCTCAAACCCTGTGACATTCTGAACTTCATCGATAAAAATATAATAGACTCCTTCATCTCCTATCATGGATTCGATTTTTGCTTCCAACTGTTCAGGTTTCTTAATATTTTTAAATCCTCTTCTATCTAAGGGAATATATAGAATCTTCGTTTGATCAATGCCTCTGTCACATAATTCATTCATAATTCCCTTCAGAACAAATGATTTACCACATCTTCTGATCCCGGTAATAACCTTTATAATGTCTGAATCATAAAATGGACGAATCTTCCGTAAATATTTCTCTCTTGAATAAACATTTCGAAACATCTTTTCACCACCCTTTCTATTAGCTAATATATCACAAACTGCTCCTTTACGGTATCTTTTTTAACACTTTTTTATTTTTAGTCCCCTGAAGTGATGTTTTTCTTAACGTATTTGCTATAAGACTTTCTATACAGGGTGCTCCATAGATATCCGCTCCTTTGCCTGGGCTCAATTCAATTGTCGTTCTCTCCCGAGAAACAGAGATATCGTACTTGAGATCACACATTGTAATTTTTGCAGTATACGCTATTCCTTGTGTTGTAGAGACCAATATTCGGAGTATCTCCGATCATCCAAAAGTAAACCAAAACAGGAAAAAAAAATACCCCAAACCCTTTTCAAGGATTTGAGGTACTGCCGGCAGCCGGACTTGAACCGGCACGATGTTGCCACCGAGGGATTTTAAGTCCCTTGCGTCTGCCTATTCCGCCATGCCGGCGGTTCTCATGCCGCGACGACTTCTTCCCGGAAACAGAGTCCTGATGAGTCACTTCGCTGCACGAATGGATGGAGGTGGATTCGAACCACCGAAGCAATTTGCAGCAGATTTACAGTCTGTCCCCTTTGGCCACTCGGGAATCCATCCATTTGTAAGAGTTTACGCTCTGACAATGTGAAATTGTAGCATATCTGTCCGAAAAAAGCAAGAGAAATTTCAAGGGCTCCGGTTACTCCTCGTAGTACTTTAAGATCACTGCGCATGTCTTGGGAAGCTCCACCTGAATGGTGCCTGCCTGCATCACAAACTCCTGATCCTTCCAGAAACCGTTCTCGTCGGTCCAAATCAGAGCCCGCAACACACCATGCTTCGGTGTGCCCAGCTCCCACACAAAAATTCGCCTGCTGATAGGGTGATCATTGTTATTGATCAGGATCAGACACTGACCCTCCCTGGTAAATCTACCGTAAGCCAGGAAATTATGATCACAATCCACATATTTCAGGGAGCCTGTGCGCAGCTCCCTATTCTCCTTGTGGATGCGGATGATCTCCTTGTGGAAGCGGATCATCTCCTGATCCTCTCTGCCCCAAGGGTAGGTGCGCCTGCTGTCCGGGTCGGTAAAACCGCACAGCCCCGCTTCATCCCCGTAATAGATGGTAGGTGCGCCCATCCAGGTCATCTGCATCACCACCGCCTCGCGGAACACCGCCTTGTTGACACCGATTTCTGCCGCCTGAGGTCCTTTGCTGTCGGTTCGCCCCACACAGTGATTGGTTCTGGTCAGAAACCTGGAGTGGTCATGGTTGGACAATTCATTCATGGCAGTCTGCCAGCTGGGCATGGAAAAGCTGGCGCTGTGGTGTTTCATGGCTCCCCAGAAGCTGCCGGTATTGCCAAGCAGATCTCCCCGGTAGTCGTCGCTGTGCTTCTCCATTCCGGTCAAAAACCAGGTCACCGGCTCCATAAACGCATCGTAGTTCATGACGGTATCCCATTCATTGCCCTGGAGCCATTCTCTGGTATTGCCGTAATGCTCCGCCAGGATCACCGCCTCCGGATTTGCCTCCTTCACCGCCTTTCGAAACTCCTGCCAAAACCTATGATTAAAGCTTTGGCTATGGCCCAGGTCTGCTGCCACATCCAGTCTCCAGCCGTCTGCGTTAAAGGGAGGGGAAACCCACTTCCTGGCAATATGCAGCACATAATCCATCAGTTCCTTCGAACCTTCGTAATTCAGTTTCGGTAAGGTATCATGTCCCCACCAGCCATCGTAGCTTGCATTGTAGGGCCAGGAATTCTGATTCTTGAAGTCAAAATAATTTCTGTAGGGACTGTCCGCACTCACATATGCCCCCGGCGCATAGCCCTCCACATTCTCATAAATGCGCTCTCTGTCCATCCATTTATTGAAGGAGCCACAGTGATTGAACACGCCGTCCATGATGACGCGGATTCCCCTTTTGTGGGCCTCCTCCACCACCTTGATAAACAGTTCGTTGCTGGCCTCCAGGTTTGCCTTGTTGGTCACACGGTTGATATACCTGGTGGCAAAACGGTTCTCCTTCTGTCCATCCGCCAACAGATCACCAAAGTCCTCCACGATCTTGCCGATATGGGGGTCTATATAGTCATAGTCCTGACTGTCATATTTATGGTTGGAGGGGGAAACGAACAACGGATTGAAGTAGATCGCCTCAATTCCAAGGTCCTCCAGATAATCCATCTTGTCCAGCACACCCTGGAGATCACCACCGTAAAACTCCCGCACATCCATGGATGCCGGGTAGCGGTACCAATCGTCTACGTGCTGCACATGCTCATTGATATAGCAGTATTCGTTGGTCAGCACATCATTGGAAGGATCCCCGTTGCAGAAGCGATCCACATAGATCTGATACATGACCGCGCCTTTTGCCCAGTCGGGGGTCCGAAAGCCGGGCAGGATCACAAAGTTATAGTATTCATTGACCTCCGTCACCAATCCTCTGGTATCGTAATATCCCTTCAGAAAACCGGACTGGATCTCAAAATAGTAGGTCTCCTTCTCACTTCCCAGCTGCAGATCACAGGCATAGTAGTCGAAATGCTTGGTGACTTCCACCTTGTTCATCACATACTTCTCGCCCCGGTTCACAAGCACACAGCGGTCCACATTATTTTTGGCGGTACGAAACCGAATGGTCACTGTGGAGTTTGCCTCCGGCTCCGGAGGAATCAGGAAGTCTCCGGTGGTATCAGAAAAAAGTGCCCTTCTGTTGAAAACAGGGCGCATCGTCGCAATATATTGGCGATTGTTTTCCAAATGTTTGATTTTCCACAAATCCAGTTTCTCTTCCACGATTTCTCCCATCTGCCGTTACAGTCAGGCACTGTGAGTGTTCCCACAGATACAGTATTCCACACATTACATCTATTTTACTGAAAATCGAAATCAGTTTCAACACTTTTCATAAAAAACCAACGTAAAAAGGACAGCCATGGGGTGACTGTCCTTTTCAGAGAAGGTATTCTTCTTATGGGGTATAGCAAAAACTATATAATGTATTGGGGGGGTTACGAGTATTATAATACCATCACCTATCCCAGAATGCTATTCCCAAAATTCACAAATATTACAATTTCTTTCATCATGTTTTGGTATATTTGCACAAATTTGCATCGTGATAATTGCTATATTAATCCGGTCCAATTTGTGCAATAACACGGTGACGTGTGAAATCAGCCTAGGCAAACAATGCTTCAAACTCTTCTCTGCCGATCTTCTCCTTCTCCAGCAGAAGACTTGCACACCTGTGCAGCACCGACTCATGCTGGAGAATGATGGACTTGGCGTCCGCATAGCACTTGTCGATGATCGCCTTGACTTCCCGATCGATCTCTCCGGAGATGGCCTCACTGTAAGACTTGGTATGACCGAAGTCCCTGCCGATGAATACCTCGTCATTGTCATCATAGCAGACTACTCCGATATTGTCTGACATGCCGAATCTGGTCACCATCTTGCGGGCAACGCCGGTGGCGCGCTTGATGTCGCTGGAGGCACCGGTGGTGATATCCCCGAAGATGATCTCCTCGGCGATCCGTCCGCCCAGGGACACGCAGATATCCTGCAGCATCTTGCCCTTGGTTAAGAACATCTCATCCTTCTCGGGCAGGGGCATGGTATAGCCTGCCGCTCCCACGCCGGTGGGGATGATGGACACGGTGTACACGGGTCCCACATCCGGCAGCACATGGAACAGAATCGCATGTCCGGCCTCGTGGTATGCGGTGATCTTCTTCTCCTTCTCGGAGATGATCCGGCTGCGCTTCTCGGAACCGATGCCGATCTTCACAAAAGCCTTGCGGATATCCTCCTGACAGAGGTATCCGGCACTGCGCTTTGCCGCATTGATGGCAGCCTCATTCATAAGATTCTCCAGATCTGCACCGGTGAATCCGGCTGTGGTCTGGGCGATCTGCTTTAAGTCCACGTCCTCTGCCAGCCTCTTATTCCTGGCGTGAACCTTCAGGATCTCCTCTCTGCCTCCCACGTCAGGCGCATTGACAGTGATCTTGCGGTCGAACCTTCCCGGTCGCATAATGGCGGGGTCCAGAATATCTACCCGGTTGGTAGCCGCCATCACAATAATACCCTCGTTGACGGAGAAACCATCCATCTCCACCAACAACTGATTCAGGGTCTGCTCTCTCTCATCATGGCCGCCGCCCATACCGGAACCACGGCGTCTTGCCACTGCATCGATCTCATCGATGAATACGATACAGGGAGCATTTTTCTTTGCCTCGTCAAACATATCGCGGACACGGGATGCACCCACGCCGACATACATTTCCACAAAGTCTGAACCGGAGATACTGAAGAACGTCACGTCTGCCTCACCGGCAACAGCCTTTGCCAACAGCGTCTTACCGGTTCCGGGAGGTCCCTCCAGCAGCACACCCTTGGGGATTCTGGCGCCCAGCTGGGTATATTTTCCGGGATTTCGCAGGAAATCAACGATCTCCTCCAGATCCTCCTTTTCCTCCTTCAGTCCCGCCACATTGGCAAAGGTAACCTTGTGGTCTCCCTTGGAGATCTTGGCACGGCTCTTGCCGAAGTTGGCCAGCTTGGAGTTGCCGCCCCCACCGCCAGCCTGGGCAGAGAACAGCATGAACATAAAGAAGCACATGGCTCCCACCAACAGTACCGGAAGGATCACCGTGGTAAAAATACCCGCCCTCTGCACGTCATAGATGACAGGCTCGATCCCCCGCTGTCTCAGGGTGTCGGACATCTCCGTCACATCCGGAACATACAGCGTTCTCTTCACTCCGTTCGTCAGGTCCACATACACAGCACCCGTTGGGGTCTCCTGGTTCATCTGGATCCTGACCTTTTCCACTTTGCCGGCATCAATATCCTGCAGCAGCTGTGCTCTCGTATAATTCTCGCTCGTGGTTTTTGCCAGCATTGCCGAATACAGATACAAACCGATCAGGATCAGCAGGCTGAAGATAAAAAACGAGCGCATTCCTCTTCTTGATTGTCTCAATGTTTTCTTTCTCCTAGTCTTCAAACTCAATCATTCCGATATAGGGCAGATTACGGTACAACTGATCATAATCCAAACCATATCCCACTACAAACTCATCGGGAATCTGAAATCCCGTATAATCTACCTTCACATCGATCACACGTCTGTCAGGCTTATCCAACAGCGTGCACAGCTTCAGACTCTTCGGCCCTCTGTCGCGAAGCATTGCCATCAGATAGCTTAAGGTTCTGCCGCTGTCGATGATATCCTCCACCACCAGCACATCTTTACCGGTAATGGACTCGTCCAGATCCTTCACGATCCTTACCACACCGCTGGACTTGGTATCCCCACCGTAGCTGGAGACAGACATGAAATCAATGGATACCGGTGCGGAAATTCTCTTGGCCAGCTCACACATGAAAAAGCTGCCGCCCTTCAGCACGCAGATCATTCGAATCTCCTGTCCCGCATAATCCTCAGAGATCTGCTCGCCCAGTTCTCTGATTCGTTTGTTTACCGCATCCTCGGTCAACATTTCCTTTACATGATGCTTTCTCATCCTTTGTCTATTTCCTCCTTCTGTTCTCGACTCGACTCTATCGCAGGCAACGCATCCTCCGAAAGACTCACCTCTAAAATGTGCTTCGTCCCCGGGGTCACCTTGCAGCCCTCACTGATACGATATCCAATCACCCAGAGGACGTGACTTCCCACTGCAAACAGAGGGATCGCATCCCGGTATTGTCTGGGGATCTTCTCCGCGATCATATATTCCTTCAGGGATTTGTGTCGTAATGTTCCATCCCCGGCTGTGACAAGAAGATAATCTCCGGTCTGCCGAAATCTGATCACAGGCGCTCCCCCTATTGTATCATAATCAAACCATTTCGTATAGGTGGTTCTTGGAATCTCCTGCCCTTCCTCAGCGGAAAAGGAGCGAAAAACAAGCTCCGGCAGTTCACGAGGGGGGGCCTGCTCCTGTGCCGCAAGCTCTACGGTGTCATAATTGCGAATAGCCCGGATGCCAAGGGGGAGATGCAGCTTCCTGTTTCCCGGTCGGGTAAACAATTCCAACACATCCTCCACATGCTGCGTGGAGATGTCCTTACCCGTAGGGCTGATCTTCTCCAGGCAGTCCAGAATCACTCTCTTCTGCAGCACCGGGGGGTATTCCAGGAACTTCTCTACCTTCAGTTTCCCATCCTGCACACACTCCCGATAGACCAGGTCCGTCTGCTGCCGCAGATAGCTTTCCGTCTCCGACAACAGATCCGCCGTGTGACACATGTGTCGGACTGTTCCGGCGCAGATCTGCTCTTCGGCGAAGGGCAGAATATGATGCCTGATTCGATTTCTCGTATAGGCATCGCCCTCGTTGGTGGCATCATTGCACCAGGCGATTCCCTCCTCCCGCAGATATGCTTCGATCTCTCTCCGCTCCAGGCAAAGAAGAGGGCGGATGAGATTCCCGCGCACAGGCTCGATGCCGCACAGTCCGGTGAGCCCGCTTCCCCGAAACAGATGCAGCAGCATAGTCTCTGCCCGGTCCGACGCATTGTGGGCAACCGCGATTCTGTCTGCGCCAATTTCTCTCAGGGTCTCCTCGAAAACCCGGTAGCGAAGTCTGCGCCCTGCATCCTCCGCAGAACACTTCCACTGCCTGGACAGTTCTTCCACATTCTCCCGGAACAGACGATAGGGAACCCGGTTTTCCCGGCAGAATTCCTCCACAAAGGCTGCGTCCTGTTCTGCCTCCTGTCTGATTCCGTGATCCACATGTACCACCTGCAATGTCAGGGGGATCCGTTTCTTCAGGCGCAAAAACAGAGCCAGAAGGCACATGGAATCCGCGCCGCCGGATACACCCACCACGATCCTGTCCCCGGGTGTTACCATATGGTGCTGTTCCATCCATCGAAAAACCTTTGTCTCCACCTCAGTAAAAGATTGCCTGCTGCCTTCTGTCATGTCCTGCGCCTCCTACCTCAACATTCTATGCCAGAAAAGCGCAAAAGTAAAGACTTATGCTTCAGTGATTCTCCCAGATTCCGATCACTCCCACCGTCATGTCGTCGCGCACCCTGCCCCCTGCTGCCAGAATCGCGCTTTTCAGAATGCGTTTTGCCATATCTGCAGGATTGCTGTTCTTCATCCCGCCGATCAGCTGACACAGCTCCTCCTCGTTTGAGACCTCACCGAATGCCTCCACGACACCGTCCGAGCACAGAATGATCATATCCTGATCCTGCAGCCGCCTGCAGATGGGGGTGGTCTCGGTCTGTCTGAAAAATCCCAGCGGAAGGCAGCGGTTCTCCAACTTCTCCACCTGACATTCTCCTTTCAGGAAGCTCGCCGCGGCCCCCATCTTCCACAGCTCCAGTCTTCCTCTGTGCAGATTGATATCGCACAAGTCGATGGTGGGATGATTCTCGTCCTGCTCCTCCACATACAGGATACTGTTCACCATCCGAAGTGCACCTTCCGTGGTATACCCTGCCTCCAGAAACCGTTCCAGGTGATCCAGCACCTGCTCACTTTCCCTGCAGGCCTTCTCCCCGGAGCCGGTTCCGTCGGACAAAATCACCTTAAGCCTCCCCCGGGAAGACTCCAACACCGCAAAATTGTCTCCGGAGCAGGGTTCCTCATCCTTCACCGCCCTGGCAAAACCGGTGAGCCCGATATATTTCGGCTCAGGCTCCAACAGAAAATGCTGCTTTTCCGGTTCTACCACCAGAGGACTCTCTCCGGAGAGCACAAATCGCCTGCCCAGGACGACTGAGATCAAATCGGTGACCTCCTCGGCAGAGCAGCCGTCCTTCCCCAGCGTGTTTAAGAAGACCCGCAGACTCTCTCTGCCGTCCTCCCGCACCAGGTAAACCGGATTTTCCACTTCGATACCTTCGGCCCGCATCTGGGTGATCAGCTTCTTCTCCTCCTTCGGCGAAAGCAGCTGAAGGCAGACCATCTCCCATGCAACCTCTCTCATCATGCGGGACATCTCCGTAAACTGGTCTCCCAAAAGCTGCTTGTTCTCCCAAAGTCTTCTCTCCGCCAAAACCACCTCCTTCTCAGTGGACTTGACAGCAAAGTCGCAGTCATAATTTTTCGCCAGCTCCCAAAAGCTCTCCGCCAACTGAAGAAGTCGCTCTCTGCACAAATTCGAGATCCATAAACCGTTGTTTTCTGTACGAACCATACGCATCTTACCATCCCTCCTGTATCCTTCCTCAAACGATAAGCCCGATTATACGAAGAGTGGACAACGGATTTTGTCAAAACGAAACAGGGAATCCTTAATGTTTTGCGACAAAAAAATCAGGAGTTCATCCTGTAACGGATCAACTCCTGTCTATCAATCTCCCGATCAAAGGTTCGAACCTCAATTTCCCTTAAAAACAACCTCACCCGGATAGACCAACCCTAACTTGGAACGGCCATATTCCTCTGCATAGCCCAGCGTCTGAACCTCCTTGGCATAATCGGCATTCTGAGCCTCGATCTTCTCTTCCTTCTCCTTCTCCTGAAGCAGCACTGCAGCCTCAGCCTTCTTCAACTCGATCTTCTGGTACAGGGAAACACTTTTCAGTCCTACGGAAATCACGATTGCCATGATAACAATCGTAAACAATACCAGCATACGTCTGTCATTCTCAATGATCATCGTCGTAGTCTTCTTACGGTTTCTGCCTGCCATAGTAACTCCTTCCCCTCAAGGGCAACATTATCTCCCCATAAAAATTATTTTATATAGTTTCCCAAGGTTCGTCAACCCTAATTTAGAAATTCTAACGATCTTTCTCAAGGCTTTCACGAGAATGTTTTTCACCTTGTTCAGCAGGATGGAGATCCACTTGACCCCATACCTTCCAAGCAGACGTTCATACAAAAACAACCCCAGGCCTGCCCCCAGCACCGTATACCACCGAAGCTTCCCGTTATTCTCCCGGTACAGGAGTAAGAATACTTCCGCGGCCGTTCCGATCCAGAAGATCAGATCCTCCAGTGATACGAGAATCGCCTTGTGGGGAAACACCCGGCGCAGGATGCGCAGGACATCGTACACCGCTGCGATCTGGATCCCGGTCAGAAAGGAATGTAAGACAAAAATCTTCCCCGGCTCCATCTGCTACCGAAACATTCTGGAGAAAAAAGACTCCTTGCCGGAGGAGCTCCCGCCGCCGTCAGAGTAGGTCAGGCTGTCGATCCTGCCGTCCACATCCACCTCACCCTTCTCCAACGTCAGTCTGTTGACATGCAGATCCTCCCCCCGAAGCATCAGCATCCCGGCCTCTGTCTCCAGCAGAACCTCATGCAGATCAAAGGACAGAACATCCTTCACGCCGCTGACCATACAAGACTGACGCTGATTCAGTGTGATCCTGTGTCTGTTACCTGTAGAATTGAACTCTTCCATTGCCATATGCCCTCCCTTTCAAGTGTATACTTCCTTCTAACAGCCTATGCCGGGAGGGACGGATTCATTCCTATGGGATTCGTCCAAAACACAAAAACCGATGCCTGTGCTAAATGTACTCGAAGAGTTCCTTGGCCTCTTCCTTCTTCACGGTCTCCTGCACGTCCAGGACCCGGACCTTCACTTCCTTATTTCCAAAGGAAATGGCGATGATATCCCCTTCCTTCACGTTGGCGGATGCCTTCGCAGCCGTTCCGTTGATGGTCACTCTGCCGTTGTCGCAGGCTTCGTTTGCCACCGTTCTGCGCTTGATCAATCTGGAAACCTTCAGATATTTGTCCAGTCTCATACCGATACCTCCCATCCATCTGTTCCATCATTTCTGTCCTTTGTCCCGCAGACAAAAGCGGAGAACCTTCCAACAAAGGCTCTCCGCGTATCATCCACAATCCGTATGCAGGAATCGAAATTAGTTCATCATATCCTTCAAAGCCTTACCAGCCTTGAACTTAGGGGACTTGGAAGCTGCGATCTGCATGGTCTCACCGGTCAAAGGATTTCTACCCTCTCTGGCTGCTCTCTCAGATACCTCAAAAGTACCGAAACCTACCAGCTGAACCTTTCCACCGTTCTTCAATTCCTCAGCAACAACATCAGTGAAAGCCTTCAAAACCTTCTCTGCGTCCTTCTTAGATACTTCTGCCTGACCAGCGATTGCTGCGATTAATTCTGTCTTGTTCATATTGAACTCCTCCTACTTATCATTCATTTTCATCATAATCACAGATGTTTCCGCGAAACGTCTCATATTATTTATATCTGTTTTGAAAAGTCTTGTCAAGGCATTTCCCAAAATAAAGGTTATTTCTTGCTATTTTCAAAGAAATGATGTTTCAGAGTGAAAAACAGTTTGTAAAAACGTCTGTTTCAGTTCTTCCTGAGCAATGACCCGTTCCAGCTTCGTGGTATTTTTACCCGGGATCCAGGATTTGGGGGCATTCATGTAGAAATTGGCGATCTTCCAGAATTTCTCCGGATAGGACAGGCGGTAATAGAGATCCATTCGGTCAAAATTTGTCATGGAATACTTTTCTTCATAGGCCTCAAGCAGGTCTCTTCCCAGGGACACCGACCAGTTCTCCTTCTCCAGGATCTTTCGAAAGAACAGGGAGAGATCCCGCACCGGACTGTCCAGACAGCACCGCTCAAAGTTCTGCAGAAACCAGCCCTTTTTCGTGAGCACCAGATTGTGGTACTGGAAATCACCATGACAAAACCTTTCCGCAGAAGGGTTGCCCACGGCAGAAAACTGTTCCCATTCGGAAGCGATCCGCTCCCCCTGTCGGGAAAAGTCATCGCATACCTTTCCAAGCATCCGCTCGAAGGGCTGTTTGGAGCCCCTCTGTTTCAAAAATTTCCGCACCCGTCGCAGTTCTCTGTTGCGTTTCTGATATTCCTGTCCGGGGGCGAAGATCGGAAGCCCCTCTTCCTCTGCCGTGACAGACTCCAGGCAGTTGTGAAGCTCAGCCAGAACTCCCATGGCCTCCAGACAGTCCCACCGTTCCTCCGGACTGCATTCTCTGCCCTCCTGCCAGGTCTTCAGGGTATATCGCACCTCATCCTGATCCTTCACAGAAAGGGCTCCCTCCTTGCTCGGGACAACGCTCTCCAGAAAGAGAGTCGATTTTTCCGACAGAAGTGTCAGTAACCTGTTCTGTGCCGCCAGGTGCTCCTCTGTTCCGGAATACTCCGCGAAGACATAGGTCTCCTGCGGCGTGTCCACCAGGATAGATCCCCGCCCCTTTCTGGTCCGTACAATTTCCAGGTCATATTGTTCCAGCAATTCCACTGCTCTGTCATTCATCACGTTTCCTCCCATTCCTTCCCTTTGGCTTACCCGAAAAGGTCTACCTAATAGTATGAATGGGTGTGGAAAAGTATGTTACTGCCGGTCACACATACCGGCTACAATTTCAAGCAGCTGTTCTCTCGTATTACACTCCGGATTTTCCAGTACGAAGTTCAAAAGCTCCTGCAGCAGTTCCCCCATGCGAGGGCCCGGGGCGATCCCTGCTGCCTGCAGGTCCTTCCCGTTCACTGCCAGCATCTTCACACTGACACACTGCTTCTCCTCACAGATCTGCCGGTACAGTTCCTCCCGGCGCCTGTTTCGCTCCAGCTTTTCCGTTCTCTGATAGTCACTCTGGGCCAGAATGTCCGCCCGCTGCACCCGAAAGAGCGCCGGGAATGCCTCCTGACCGATTTTCGCCACCATCCTGCGCACATTTTTGATGGTGGGCTCCGTGGCAAAACCGTCATCGTGGTAGAGCACCAGCTTTGTCACCATGCGGATGGTATCATTGTCGAATTTCCAGCGCCGCAGGATCTCCTCGCTCATCCGGGCGCTGACTCTTGCATGGTCATAGAAATGGTCGATGCCATTCTCATCCACGGAGCGCACGGAGGGCTTTCCGATATCATGGAGCAGCACTGCCAGACGCAAACTCCGATCCGGCTCCACTTCGGTGAGGGCATGCAGAGTATGCTCCCCCACAGTATACCTGTGGTGGGGATGGTGCTGCATGGTCTCACAGGCCACATCGAACTCCGGGAAAAACACCTTGGTCAGACCCAGTTCATAGGCATCCCGCAGATAGTCAGGGTGTGGGGAGGTCAGTATTTTGGAAAGCTCGGCACTGATGCGCTCTGCACTGATATGGGCCAGATTGGGCGCGATCTGACGGATGGCGTTTCTGGTCCGCTCCTCAATTTCGTATCCCAGCTGGGCAGAGAATCGCACCGCCCGCAGGATCCGAAGGGCATCCTCGGTGAAGCGTTCCCGGGGCTCACCCACACAGCGGATGATACCGGCGCTTAAGTCTTCGATTCCTCCGTACAGATCCACCAGTCCTCTGGTATCGTTGTAGGCCATAGCATTGATGGTAAAGTCCCGGCGTCTGAGATCCTCCTCCAGATTCGGGGTGAAAATGACCTCCTTGGGATGTCTGCTGTCCTCGTACTCTCCGTCAATGCGGTAGGTGGTAACCTCGTATCCCTCCCGGTCCATCATCACCGTCACCGTGCCGTGCTGCAGTCCGGTATCCACCGTTCTGGGAAAAAGCGCCTTGACGCACTCCGGTGTGGCTGAGGTGGTGATATCCCAGTCCTGGGGTGTTCTTCCCAGAATAGAGTCCCGCACGCAGCCGCCCACTACATAGGCCTCATACCCTGCCGCCTGTATCCGATCAATGATCCTCGCAGCAGGGGCCGGAATCTGAATGTGAAGCTGTTTTGTCATACCCGTCCTCCTAAAAAAACTTTCGGATGACCTCCACCAGTCCATCCTCGTCGTTGGTGCCGGTGATGTAGTCCGCCGCATCCTTTACCACCTGCTGGGCATTGCCCATGGCTACGCCCAGCCCTGCATACCGAATCATGGAGATATCGTTAAACCCGTCGCCACAGCAGACCGTATTTTCCCTGGTCACGCCCAGGGCAGGGAGCATCTTCTCCAGGGATGCTGCCTTGTCTACGTTCTTTGGCATGATCTCAATGAAATACGGTTCTGAGCGGTAGATACTTGCCACATCGCCGTACTTTTCCTGCAGCCTTCGTTCCAGTTCTTCTGCCCGGTCAGGGTCTGCAGTCATCAGGCACTTGTTGATATCAAAGTCCACAAACTCAACAAATTTCTCTACCGTTCTGATGGGAAGTCCGTTGATCCTCGCCTCGATCTCCACGTACCGGTCCGGTGCAAAAGCAGAGATCACCTCGTCTCCCAGATAAGTGATCAGTCCACAGCCGTTCTCCTTTGCAAAGCGATACAGGCCGGGGAGCAATGTCAGCGGCAGGATCTTTTGATAAAGGATCTCTCCGGTGCCGCAGTCCACGATCCTCGCCCCATTGAAGGAGAGCAAATACCCTCCTGTCCTCTCAAACCGAAGGCTCTCCGCTGCCTTTCTCATCCCTGGTGTAGGGCGGCCGGAGGCCAGGACTACCTTATGCCCCTTGTTCATCACGTCGAAAATCGCCTGTCTGGTGGCCTCCGTAATCTCTTTTTTGGAATTGGTCAATGTACCGTCAATATCCAGCACCAAAGCTTTTGTGTCCATCTGCTTGTTTCCTTTCCGTTCTCAAAAAATAAGCCCCACGCCGCCCCTGGGGAGGCGCTCGTCTCTCCCCACCCGGGCAACATGGGGCTTTCACCCTTTTCCTTCTTATTCTGCTGTACTCTCTTCAGGAGCTTCGCTGCTCTCACTCTCGGATGCAGCTGCCGCAGCCTCGGAAGCCTCTGCCTTCAGGTAATTCAGATTGCCCTTGGGGTCACCTACCTCCTTGTAGGCAGCGCCGATCTCCTTGATGTAGGCGGTCATTGCTTCCTCCACCAGAATATTCTTGACGGTCAGCTTCCACTCGGGATCATTTGCTCCCACATAGTAGAGCACATAGGAAAGCTGGTCCTCCTCACCGATCACCACGGTGGTATCTCCGGTCTTACGGGAGGTGTCAAACAGCCAGTCCTCAAAGGTGTCCGGAACGTCCCCGGGGAGCAGACCGGTGAGCAGACCGCCCTCGGCTGAGGAGTACTGCTTATCACTATACTGATCTGCCAAAGCAGCAAAGCGATCCTCGGTAGCCTCTCCGTTTGTCCACTCATCGTAGATCGCCTGTGCATCGCCATCCGTCACAAAGATGATTCTTGCATCAGCGGAGGGTGTCTCGTCCAGATATCTTCTCTCAAACTTCACACAATAGTAACGGTTTGCGGAGGTATTCTCGATGACGGTGGTATCCCCCGGCTTACGGGACTCGTCAAACAGCCATGCAGACACATCGCTGTTCATGGAAGTGCTTCCTGCATTCTCCGTAAGCTCTGCCTGATCCAGTTCCTTCACCGCAGCGTTCGCCTCAGCTTGTGCCACCTTCATGGCAAACTCGATCTCAGCCTCAGAGGGCTCGTAAGCCTTCTCCTCGGTTCCCTCTTCCGTACCTTCCGTTTCTTCCACCGGGTCAGCCAGATCAGTGGGTTCGGTGGGAAGAACTGCATCGATGGTAGTCATGCGGTAATCCACAGAGTCATAGGTGCTCTTGTTCTCTGCATAATAAGCCTTCAGCTCCTCCTCTGAGGGAGCCTTGGACTCAGCCACACTTGCATAGTAATTCTCTGACTTCAGTGTCTCCAGTACGAAGGGCTTAATACGATCCTCTGTCGCATAGGTGCCGTAGCAGGCAGCCAGATACTCCTTCTCGCCCATACCTACTTCCTTGGCAGCGTTTGCAATGCTCTCCTGAAACTGAGCAAACTCCGCATCCGCATCAAAGGCAAAGCCGGCCTCATCGGCCTTGGCTGCCAGTGCCTTGGTATTGGCGATATCCTCCACGGTCATCTTGTCAAAATAATCCTTCCAGGTCAGCGTATCGGAGTACATCTGCTTGGTCAGATCTCCGGTCAGATCAATTCCGAACATGCTCAGGTAATAGCCGTACTGGGCATTGTAATTGGTCTTCACCAGATTGAAATGATAATCATATTCTACAGGGGTCACCTTCTGACCGGCTACCGTGATGTAGGTACCGTTCACCGTCAGATAGTTCCGGATGGGGAATGAGATCACCAGTGCAAACACGGCCGCTACGATGGCAATGCTGCCGATGGTTCCCATCAGCTTCTCTCTCTTTGCTTTTTTCTTCTCTTCTGCTCTCCTCTGCATTTTCAGGTCATATTTGGTTACGACCTTCTCCTGCTTTTCTTCTGTTGCTTGTGTTTCCTTCTTAGACATCGGAAAACGTCTCCTTCCTTTCTTGCCGCGGGACGACCCGAAGCATACGCTATCACGCATTATACTTCAGGAAACGTCCCTTTTGCAATGGTTTTCACAGTATTTTCACTTTTCTTGCCGTCTTTATACGTAAGCCTCCAGCTTCTCTGTGATGGTTTTCATACAGCCGGGCTCAAAGGGACTGTTCAGACCCACTTCCCGGATCATGTTCGTGAAGAAGTCGGATGCGGACAGCTTGCAGAGCTTTAAGTAGCTCTCCCAGGCCGCGGCAAAGTCCTCGTCCATCTTTACCTTGTACTGGAGCGCACAGGTCTGTGCCAGACAGTAATCAATATAATAGAAGGGAGAGTTATAAATGTGTGTCTGCTTCTGCCAGAAACCGCCCTTGCCAAAATAGGGATCGCCGTCGTAATCCATGTGAGGTCTGTAGACCTTCTCCAGCTCCAGCCAGGCCTGATTCCGCTCTGCAGGGGTCATCTCGGGATGCTCATAGACGATGTGCTGGAACTCATCCACCATACAGCCGTAGGGAATGAAGCAGGCTGCATCCTCCAAGTGCATCTGAATGTATCTGTCCGCATCCTCTCCAAAGAACAGCTTCATCCAATTCTGGGTGAAAAATTCCATGGACATGGAGTGGATCTCCGCGGTCTCCATACCGACATCCGCGTGCTCCTTGACAGGATCCGTGCCGGACAGATAGCCCTGGAAGGCATGTCCGCACTCATGAGTGATCACATCCACATCCGAGCTGGTGCCGTTGAAATTGGCGAAGACAAAGGGCGCATTATAGTCCGGCATATAGGTCATATACCCGCCGGCACGCTTATTCTTTCTGCCGAACACGTCGAACAGCTCGTTCTCCATCATAAAGTTGTAGAATTCCCCGGTCTCGGGAGAGAGTTCACTGTACATCACCCGTCCTGCCTCCAGGATCTCCTCGGGAGTCCCCTTCGGCGCCGCATTTCCCTCCGCAAAGTACACGGCAGAGTCATATACCTTCAGCTTGTCCAGTCCCAGACGAACTCTTCTCTTCTCGTGAAGCTTTTCCACGAAAGGCACAAAGTATTCCTTCACCTGAGAGCGGAATGCCTCTACCTCCTCTTTGCCGTAGCAGTTACGGCCCATGCGGTAATACCCCAGCTCCACATAATTGTCATACCCCATCATCCGGGCCTGCTCGGTGCGATTCTTTACCAGCTTGTCGTAGATCTCGTCCAGCTTGTCCGCATGCTCCCGGAAAAACGCACTCTGGGCCTGCCAGGCAGCCTTTCTCACCTCTCTGTCCTGACTTACCAGATAGGGACGCAGCAGAGAGAGGTTCAGTTCTTCCCCCTGAAAGGGAATCTTCGCCCCTGCGATGAGCATGGAATACTCAGTGCTCAGTGCATTCTCCTCCTGCATCAGAGGAATCAGCTTCTCATCCATCGCCTTGGCTGCAAGCTCCATATTCTTGAAGGCAACCGGTCCGATGAACTCCACCAGTTCCTCCCGGAAGGGAGAATCATACAGCTTCTTCTGGTACTCCAATACCAGATTGTCGTAGAGGGGGAGCTTTTCATCATAATATTCCTTCTCTCCCTTATAAAATTCGTTCGTCATATCCCCGTCAAAGCGGATATGTGCAATGGTATACAGGGTAGCGACCCTTCCATTGATCCTGTAAAACTCCCTGTGCAGTTCAAACTGCTCTGCACCGCTTTTCGCCTCATCGAATTTCCCGATCAGATCCTTGATCTGTCTCTCTACCTCATCAAAATCTACTCTCTCGTAAGGCATGTCCTGAAACTTCATATGAACATTCCATCCTTTCTGCACGTATTGTGCCCACTGTTTTTTATTTTACACGATAGAGTGCCTTCTGTAAACATTAACAAGAAAGTATCTTGCGCGGAGCACTTTTCTGTGTTAAAGTGATGGTGTATAACGTTTCTACGACAAAACAGGGAGGAAAAAAAGAAATGTACGAAAAACTAAAGAAAGCATCTCTGAAGGGTGCCATCGGTGTATCTGTTCTGCTCTTTATTGTGGGCGGACTTCTCATGGCCTTCTTCGGAAGGGGTGCCATCTATGCCATCAAGGGCTATGACTATCTGGATGACATCATGCCTACCGATCTGAAGGATCAGTTTGTTGAGCTGGATCTGAATGTCTGCTTCGGCGGATACTTAAAATCGTCTGAAAAGAATACGGACACCGGCAAGGTAACCGTCAAGTCCTACAACTACGTCATCCAGGCCTTCGATTACACCGAGGCCGGAGATGAGTATGAGTATCAGGATCGCTATATGAGCATCAAGATCCCGCCCAAGATGATGAATCAACTGGATGACATTACCGATCAGACCTACGCTTATCTGTACGGCGAAGTGGATGAACTTCACGAGCCCCTTCATCTGCACGGCAGGATCAGAAAGCTTCCGAACGATGAGTACAAATATTTCGTGAAGTTCTTCACCGAGGAGGGCTGGACGGAGGCAGAGGTTGAAGCAGAGACCATCCCCTACTATATTGATATCAGCTCCTCATCCATCGGTTTCGACAAGGGTTATCATCTGTTGTTTGCGGGTGCAGGTCTTGCCTGCGTTGTCTTTGGCATCTTCCGCCTGGTGTCTGCTTCCGGCGGCGGCTATCTGAAGAAGTTCCGCAAGGACTGCGAGCTGGCAGGGTACAGTGAGTCTGTCATCGAGTCCGATTACGCCGGTGCAACCGGTTACGGCAAGAAGGATGCTGTCAAGGTAGGTAACCTTTGCACCTATTTCTCCAGCGGTGCGACACCCAGAGCCATTCCCAACAAGAATATCTCCTGGGCATATATGCATACCGTCACGCACAGAACCTACGGCATCAAGACCGGTACCACCTACAGTATGATGGTTTATGTAGAGGGGCAGAAGAATCCCTACAACATCTCCACTTCCAACGAAGCTACTACCATCGAGATCCTCACCAAGTATGCCAACACCTTCCCCTGGATCGTTGTCGGCTACGACAATGATCTGGAGAAAATGTTCAAGAAGGATCATGCACAGTTTTTGAACCTGAAGTACAATCAGGTGGAGCACACTCCCGTGTACCCTGCCATGGAAGGCTTTGGCGATCCCCAGTAAGGGCCCGTTTACATGGATCCACTTTGGAATAAAAAATCCCGCAGCGATCGAAGCTGCGGGATTTTTTATGGTCTTGCGGGAATCGTGTCCCACACAGAGTTTCTTACTTATTTTTGCGGAACTGTACCGGAGTCATCTCATAACTCTTCTTAAAGAGACGGTTGAAGTGCTCTACATTCTCGTATCCCACCTCAGCTGCGATGGCCTCTACCGTCAGGTCCGTCTCACGAAGCAGTGCCTTTGCCTTCTTCATGCGCTCCTCCTTCACGACCTCCTGGAAGGTCAAACCGGATTTATCCTTGATGTACTTGGACAGATAAGGCTTGGAGAGCTGAAACTCCTCCGAGAGGGTCTCCAGGGTGACATTCTTATAATCTGCCTGAATCCGGCTGATGATCTCTACCACACGCTCCTCACGCCCTACCGTGATGTGCTGCTGTACTGCCAGCTTGTTGGTTGCTGCGGAGAGTGCTGCGATGGAGGCCTTGATGATATCCTCGTCTACGCCCACGCCCCAGTAGAGATGTCCCTCGCTCATCACACCCACATAAGCGGCTGCCTTGGAGCTGGAACCCTTGGAAATCGCATGCTCCTCATAGACGGAAAGTTCATAGCTCATGCCGAAATACACCTTGATAGCGTTGCTGACTGCATCCAGACGGCCGTTACCTCCGGTCTTAATTACCTTCTTTACGCCGTTTTGCTCGATAGTCACCTCCGCCTGGATACCGCGTTCCTGCTTGAAGTGGCACTCTGGAATGCAGAAGACGCTATGAGAATTAATGTAAGTCTCCTCGAAAATCGCATGGATCTCAGCAGGCTGCAATTCCTGGTGGCGTCTGTCGGAGACACCCTTGATCAGGTAGCCCACCTCCTCCTGCATAGCAGCGGGAAGAGAAAAGCCAAACTGGTTCTTCAGTACGAATGCAACGCCGCCCTTGCCGGATACGCTGTTGATGCGGATCACATCGGACTCATACTCCCGTCCCACATCGGAAGGATCAATGGGAAGATAAGGTACGTCCCAGCGGTTGCCCGTCTTGCCTTCCTTTCTCCAGGTCATACCCTTGCTGATAGCATCCTGATGGGAACCGGAAAAGGCAGTGAACACCAGGTCTCCTGCATAAGGAGTTCTCTCATGCACCTTCATGCCGGTGAATCTCTCGTATGCTGCTCTGATCTTCATAATATGAGAGAAGTCCAATCCGCTCTCCACACCATGGCACATCATATTGTTGGCAACCGTCACCAGGTCTACGTTCCCGGTACGCTCCCCGTTGCCGAACAGAGTACCCTCTACCCGGTCTGCACCGGCCAGAACGCCGAACTCCGCATCGCTGACGCCGCAGCCTCTGTCGTTGTGGGGATGCACGCTTAAGACAACGTTCTCTCTGTATTTCAGATGCTTGCTCATGTACTCTACCTGGCAGGCGAAGATATGGGGCATCGCTACCTGTACTGTGGTGGGAAGGTTGATGATCGCCTTCTTCTCCGGGGTAGGCTGCCATACGTCCAGCACTGCATTGCATACCTCCAGTGCATAATCCACCTCAGTCTGAGAAAAGCTCTCAGGGCTGTACTCGAAGGTAAAGTTCCCCTCGGTCTCCTCTGCCATCTTCTTCAGAAGTGTGGCACCGTCCACCGCCAGCTTCTTGATCGCTTCCTTATCCTTCTTGAACACCTGCTCACGCTGCTCAACGGAGGTGGAGTTGTACAGATGTACCACTGCGTGAGGTGCACCCTTCACCGCATCGAAGGTCTTGCGGATGATGTGTTCTCTGGCCTGGGTCAGCACCTGAATGGTCACATCCTCCGGGATCATCTTTCTCTCGATCAGTGCGCGGATGAAATTGTACTCTGTGTCGGAGGAAGCGGGGAAGCCCACCTCGATCTCCTTGAACCCGATCTCAACCAGCAGTTGGAAGAATTCCAATTTATCCTCAAGGCTCATCGGATCGATCAGCGCCTGATTACCGTCTCTCAAATCAACGCTGCACCAGATAGGTGCCTTCTCGATCGTCTCTTTCTTCACCCAGTCATAAGTCACCTCAGGCGGCATATGATAGGTCTTTCCATACTTCTCTTTTACGTTCATCATTGTCACAACCTTTCTGTTCCCTCTGCATTCATCCAAAATTCAGATGGGAGGTATTTGATTAGCACATGTTATCATATATTTTCAGGAAATACAAGTGGTATTTTTAATTTATTTCTTGATTTATCTTAATTATATTATTGTTTGTTATATCCAAAATACAGCATATTTACTTGGTTTTTTGTTAATATATAGTTGTTCTTATTTAATCTTTATAATTGTGCCATTTTTTGATACTCGTTTTTCCTTTTACTATCTCTACGGATCTACTTTATTTCACTAAAGTTCTGTTTGCCCTTGCGAATTGGAAATAATAGGAGTAGAATATGGGAGGATTGCTTTAGCAAACTCCCTTTTCAAAAAGGGGTTTCGCAAAGGATTTACAAAGGAAAGGAAAAAAGAAAAATGAAAAACTGTCAAAACAAATGGGTACGCGCTGCGATTCCGGCGCTGTTACTCCACTGCAGTATCGGTACGGTATACTGCTGGTCCATCTTCAGCCAGGAGATCGCTGATTTCATCGGCTTCTCCAAGGGCGCTACCGAGTGGGCATTCAGCTTCGCTATCTTCTTCCTCGGTATGTCTGCCGCTTTCTTAGGCAATGTAGTGGAGAAGGATATCCACAAGTCCTCCCTGATTGCCTCCATCACCTTTGCACTGGGTATGGCCGGAACCGGTTTCTTCATCTGGTATGGCGGCCAGCACAAGGGCAGCATGTTAGCACTGCTTGGTATCTATGTCTCCTATGGTTTCATCATGGGTATCGGTCTTGGTACCGGTTATCTGTCTCCCGTGAAGACGCTGATGCTCTGGTTCCAGGACAAGAAGGGTCTGGCAACCGGACTTGCTGTGGCAGGCTTCGGCGCTGCAAAGGCGATCGCAAGCCCCATCATGCAGGCACTGCTTGACAATCTGGGCGAGGGCGGCATCTACAAGATGTTCTTCATCCTGGCTGCAGTCTATTTCGTCATGATGTTCGTTGGTCACCTTCTTCTTGCAAAGCCCGCTGACTGGCATGAGCCCCAGAAGAAGGAAGCAGGACAGGGGATCCTTGCAACCATCAAGACCCGTCCCATTACCAACTATATCGGTATCTGGCTGATGTTCTACATCAACATTACCTGCGGTCTGGCTCTGATCTCTCAGGAGAAGATGATTGTAAAATGTATCGGTCTGGCAGGTGCGGTAGGTATCATCTCCACCGTATCCGCAATCTTCAATGCAGGCGGACGTCTTGGTTTCTCCGCATGGGCAGATCACTTAAAGGACAGAAACACTGTTTACAAGATCATCTTCATCATCTCTATTGCACTGACCGCAATCGTTATGTTGACCGGCGGCATCAAGAATGGTGAGGGTAATACGCTCCTCATCGTTCTGGTACTGGCTCTGATCTTCATGGTAAACGCAGGCTACGGCGGAGGCTTCTCCAATGTACCCACCCTGCTCTCTGACCACTACGGCATGAGCAGCATCTCTGCACTCCATGGCATCACCCTTTCCGCCTGGGCCTTTGCAGGTCTCACCGGCAACCAGGTTGCAACCTTCATCGTAAACCACTCCGGCGAGTGGAAGGACGTACACGGCGTATCCGTAAACCCTGTGGGTTATCAGAACGTTCTCTACCTGACCCTGGTGCTCTACATCGTAGCTCTGGTACTTAGCATGGTATTCGTAAAGCCCTTCAAGCAGGATGCAAAATAGGGAAGGAACATATACATCGTTCAAACAGGGCCGAAAAACAGCCTTACGAAAAAGATTCCAGTCACTGATCGTGATTGGAATCTTTTTTTGTACCAGATGTTGTTTTCTATTTTTACCCTGCTCTGTTATTTGGAGACAGAACAATTAAGGAATCACCAATTCAAATTTGATTCGGATGCTGTGAATCCCCACCAGCTGTGTCTTATCCAGAATTACCGGGGAAACATCAGTGAGATCACCGCTTACGGTTCTGGCACCCTCCGGCACCTGATTTACCCAGGAATTGATCAGATTCACCCTGGTACAGTTTCCGTCATCGGAGGTGGTATAGGGCTCTCCGATCAGATCTATTTTCTTGCCATCCGCATAGACCTCTTTGATCGTAATCACTGCATTCTTAAACAGTCTCTCCCCATTTGCAATGGCAAGGGCTCCAAAAGTCAGTCCGTCATTTCCGTCTGCAAAATCCAAACCAACCTCATATTCCCCGGCACCGGTGATGATCACCTCTGTGGATGTAATGCCCTCTGTGCAATCCGCCGGGTTGTAGGTATCTCCGACGCTGTAGGTTCCGGCTCCGCCATTCCACATGATCCAGGCCACGGGAGCTCCGGGAGTCACCGCCTTCACATCCGGCCATTTGTCAAGCGCCTCACTCTCCGCCTGCTTCATAGCCTCCTGTACCTTGGTAAGATACTTCGGATCGGAGGTCTCCTTCTCGTAGGATCTCTCCGCAAAAAGCTGTCCGATCTCCGAAGAGATCATCCCAAGAGTATTTCGGTTGAAGAAATCATTACAGGACCAAAGCATGGGACAGTAACCATATACGTCACAGTTGTCCAGAAAATGCTTTGTAAACTCAAGGGTATTATTCTTCAGCTCATAACTTCCGTTGTCCGAATGGTAGATGGGCAGGGCCGCATACTCTCCGATGATCACTCCTACCCCCGCATCCGTAAACCTGGTCAATCGCTTCAGCAGCTTGTCCATCAACTGATAGTCGCTCTTGAGTCCCCATCTTGCCTGCTTTTCCGCGCCACAGTAATTCCAGGGAGTGTAGTAATGTACGGAAACCAAAAGCTTATTCTTTGCGCTGTCCTTAGGCATCACAAAACGGGAGTCCACCGTTTTCTCTATATCGGTATTGTACCCGGCGATCAGCAGAAATCTGTCTGCATTTTTTCCACCGCTGCTTCTTACGATATCTACGAATTTCTGGTTGATCTCATTGGTAAGCTGATAGCACTGACTTTCCGTCAGTCTTCCGGAATCAGCACACACTGTGTTTTCATTCAGCCTGCTGCCCAACTCTTCATTGGCAGATTCGAAGATCAGCATTTCGGAATAATCACTGAATCGCTCTGCGACCTGTGTCCATATACTTTCATAGATGGTCCAGGCCTTCTGCACCGTCGCTTCTGTCTTCGATCCAAACATTCCCCACCAGCCGCCATCCCAGTGATCGTTGATGATGACAAACATTTCCGCATCCAGTGCATAGTTTACGATCTCCTCCACTCTGTCCAGATAAGCCTTGTTGATCGTGTAATCCCCGGATTCATAGTCCATCATATTGGTCCAGGCGATAGGGATTCGTACGCTGTCAAATCCGCAGGCCTTCATCCCCTGAAACATCTGTGCCGTGGTGACAGGCTGCCCCCAATAGGTCTCATAAGAGGTAACGCTTGCACCGGTTCCCAGCGTCGTATGCCCGTAGGCTTCCATGGTGTTTCCCAGATTGATGCCGTTTCCCATGTATTTGGCTAAGGTCAATGCATCTGTTTTTTCAAGATCAAGGGTGCTGAACACTGCCTGATTGGTCTGCTCCACGGTAATCTCTTTTGATGTTTCACGCTCCGACTCGCTCTTCCACTTCAGGTCGCTTAAGGTAAAGGTCACAGTGACCGTCTTAGGATCCTGCAGCCCGATAAAGTTCGCAACATGCTCCGCCGTGGCAGTAACCTCCTCCACTGCAGAGCCGTCCCAGGCATTAATCGGATCATTGGTATCAAACACCCCGGAACTCTTGAAGGCGGATCTGCTCTCCGTTTTTGTAATGGTCAGAGGCGTTCCGTCTACCTCCACCCGATCATATCGAATCATACAGTCTGTCAGCGGGGACTGTTCTCCTTTCCCCACTCCCATATCCAGCAGATAGATGGCGGTAAGATTTGTAAGAGACTTTACCCCTGCACTTACGGCAGCTTCCGAGAGATCCTTCTCACAGTCAAAGCTCAGGGAATAGGTTCCCTCCCCGGTCACAAAGATAGAGGGACCGCTCTCATTGCTGTAATATTTGTGCTCTCCGTCGTTGTAATACACATTGAGTGCAAGTTCAATATAGCTTCCTTCCGGAATCTCCGGCTCCTCCCGGGATTCCTCGGAGGGCTGTACGGACACCTCTCCTGCCGGATCCTCCGCCGCCAGAGAAGATTCTGTCACTTCCTCTGAACTTTCTGTCACAGCTTCGGAGGTCTTGCCGCATCCGGTACAGAGAAAAGCGCAGATCAGAACTGTAAGCAACAACAGTGCTTTCCATTTTCGTTTCATAGTAATACTTCCTCCCAATTTAATATTATTTCTATCATACCATATGCGTTTTCCTTTCTGTACCCTAAAAAGTGTATCTCTTTCCTTTCTTTTTTTTAGGTAAATACATGGCGGGCAATTGTTATTTTCAAAAAAAATCGGTATAATGAATGCATAACAGTGGAGGAAATCTACCATGGAAACAGTTTTTATTGCAGATGATGAACAGGCTATTCGGGACGGGTTAAAATGTATTGTCGATTGGAAGGCCTGTGGTTTTTCGATTTGCGGAGAGGCGGGCAATGGCGAGGACGCACTTAAGGGTCTTTTGACACAAAATCCCAGTCTCGCTCTCCTTGACGTCCGCATGCCCAAAATGATGGGTACTGAAGTCATAAGACGGGCCCGCGCCGCCGGTTATACCGGAAAATGTATTATTCTCAGCGGTTATTCCGACTTTACCTACGCACAGGAGGCAATTGAGAACGGTGTCAGCTTCTATATCACAAAGCCTTTGGATGAGGATGAGCTGTCTGCCGCCGTTCAAAAAATACGGGAAGAACTGTCTGCCCAGAAAGCTCAGTCCAGTCACCTCAACAGTCTGAAGGAAAAGGCTGCGGAAATGATTCTGAAGGACCTGGTAAACGGAAACGCTGCCCCATTGTCTGAAGAAGATCTGGAACTTCTCCGATTGAAGGAGGACAGTTATCAGATCGCCATCAGCGAAAGCTTCCGACGGGATCAGGAGTCCCCTTACGGATTATCAGATCTGTTGAAGGTTTCAAAGGGAAAAAACAAATGCTTCGAGGTCTTCCGGGAGGGTTCCCGGGAAGTGGTCCTGTTCAAAGGATTATATGGACAGCGCCGCCTGGCAGATATCCTGGAGCATTACGATGAAGAGACCCAGGAGGGAAGTGCTCTGGGCGGTCTGTTTCTCACCTATGGATGCCCCGTAGCAGATCCGGAGGATATCCCTGTCTCCTATGCTCAGGCGAGGAGACTTATGGACAGACGTTTCTTTTGCCCCATGGATCAGCATTACATGGGCTATGAGGATCTCCCGGATGAGAATCAGGTCCCTGACGGAACCTTAGATCACTCTCTGATCTCACAGTACGGCGAACAGTTGAAGAATTACATTCAGATCTACAATCATCAACAGGTTGCCGATACACTGCAGGCGATTAAGGATTACCTCTCCGGAACCACCAGCAATATCGCTTCCATCAAAATGTTTTTAATGGATCTGTACTGGCAGGTAAAGGAAAACATCATCCGCACCTACCCCACTACACAGATTGATTTTCCGTCCCCCAGCTTTTGCATGCAATCCATCAATCATTCCCATTATCTGTACGAAATTATCCTCTTTCTGTCAGAACAGGCGAATCTGATCATGGATGCCACCGGAAATCCCAATCGTGATACGATTTTGGATGAAGTACTGTACTATATCGACAATAACTTCACCACAAATATAAAGCTGGAAAGTCTCGCTCCTCTGTTCGGTTACAACAGCGCTTATCTGGGCAAGATCTTCCACAAAGCCATGGGCAAAAGCTTCAATACCTACGTGGATGTCAAGAGAATCGAAGCCTCCAAAAAAATGTTGGAGGAGACAGACATGAAAGTGTATGAAATATCCGATCTGATCGGCTACAAGAACGTAGACTACTTTCACAAAAAATTCAAGAAATATGTGGGAAAAAGTCCGGCAGAGTATCGTAAAAGCCTGGAAGAACAGTAGTCACAGAGAAAACAGGGGAGCAGATTCCGAAGATGCGGGTCTGCTCCCTTGTCCATGTCGTTTATTTCATACAGATTTCCATTGGGATCCGCAGTCTGACTCTGGTCCCTATTCCCACATAGGAATCGATCTGTAAACCGTTTTCCTCTCCGTAGAGAAGCTTCAGCCGCTGATTGATATTGTACAAACCGATACTGTGGGTACGTCCTGTATCCTTCGTCAGTATATCCAGCCGCAAGGTTTTCAGACGATCCTCATCCATACCTTCCCCATTATCGGAGATATCAATGAACAGCATCTCCTCCTTCTCTCTCTTCCTCTCCTCCCTGTCCAGTTCCGTAGTCTTCGGCTCATATCCGCGATAGATATCGATCTGGATCCATCCGCCGGAGTCCTTACCCTCCAGTCCATGCACCACAGAATTTTCCACCACCGGCTGAAGCAGAAGCGGCAGCAGAGCCACCTGCTCCGGATCCACGCCATCAAAGATCTCTACCCCGGAATCAAACCGGTCTCCAAACCGTAGCTTCTGGATCTGAAGATAGCAGTCCACATGCTCCAGTTCCTTTGCAAGTGTGGAACGCTCTGTACCGGTATTCTCCAACACATACCGCATGGTCTTGCCCAGCAGCTTGATCGCGCCGGCCACCTCCCTGTCCCCGGCGGTAAATGCCTTCATACGGATCGTTTCCAGAGTATTATACAGGAAATGGGGATTGATCTGACTGGCCAGCATCTTGTAATCGATCTCAAGTTGTCTTCTCTCCAGAGTCTGCTCTTTGATCTGCGCCTCGTAGATCTTAGCTTCATTCTGTTTGATCTTTTCTACCATGACCTGCAGATCGGAATACACCTGAGATATTTCATCCTGTCCCTGTATCTCGGGAACCAACGCATAGTCCTGTCTGCTTGCCTTATGCATTTCTTCCCGCAGCAGATTGATTCTGGCAGAAATATAGTGCGTAAAAAATGAAATAAGCGCCCAGGGGATCAACAGAGAACATCCTACGATCACCATACAAAGTCCGATGATCTTCTGAATTTCCTCATGAGCCTCTCTGTTAATGGTACAGATGTAGATTTTCGACATGGTCTGATAGGTATTCAGCGTACTCAGCGTTGTAAGACATTTTCTTTCATCCAGCAGGATATCACCGGAAAAGGTAAAATAATTCTGATTGTAGTCAACCACCACCGGCATGGGGATTCCCGCTTCTGAACGGTTGGAGCTGTAAAAGCAATCCTCTGTTCCGACTGACAGATACGTGTGATAAGAAGTATTCTCAATGCAGGAGCGCAGATAATCATCGCTGACTCTGACCACCAATACCGCCTTGTAACTGGAATCCCACAGGGGCACCTGACTGATCAGACTCAACTGATAATAGGGAACTCCGGAGGCATTTTCTTTTGGAATAGACGTCCAAAAGGCTCCTGTCTGCTGCAGTGCCCTCTGGTACCAGCCCTGCTCCCGTATCTCAGACGTGGTGCTGTAAAACTGCCTGTAGCTGACCATGGTGGGATTGTCACAGTAGATGGACACGTCGCTGATCTCCAGAAAGCTCTTACGATAGGCGTCCAACAGATCGATTCGATCAACCATTTTGCGGAATTCCTCTGAGGATCCGTACTCCGCATCCAGCGCATGCCGGATCGATTCATTGGAAATGATGTTGTCTGCATAGGTTTTTACCTGGGCGGTAAACTCAAACAACAGATTCCTCACACGAATATTATCCGCATTCAGCATATCATTATGATAATCTGTCAGCATGCTATAATTATGGTAGGTCAACACAATGCCTAACACCATGATCGGTATCACAAATGCAAAGAAATAAATGGTATACAGCTGATTCCTTATTTTTCTTCTGCTCAAAAAGTTGAGAAACAAATTCCAATTGTGTATCTTTTTCATTCTTACCCTACCCCGCGGCCGGCAAAGCATTTTTCATCCTGTGACCCTGCAGCCCGTCTTTCCTGCACCCATTATACCACTGCAAACGCAATCCTGCAAAAAAAGGCTGCGGATTCCTTTTCAGGAATAGCCGCAGCCTGTATTTTGGGGAGACTATTTGGTAACTTCTAACTGAAGCGCATATTTTCTGTCGCATTCGCTCTTCGCCCATGCCTTAACCTTCTGGGTGGGATCATAGCTTCTGGCACGATTTTTCATGTCGTTGACGATCTTGTTGAACTCCTCTTCATCAGCTGCATAGATCGCTTTCCAGGAGTAATCCTTTACACAGGTCTGGATCTGCTCCTTTACGCTCTCCAGCTCGTCGGACAGCTTGCTGGCGGAGAAGGTGGTAGCGATGGCAACCTTGTAGTTGGTCTTTTCCATGTATTCTTCCACGCTGAGACATCCGGTAAAGTCACGCCAATCCTGATCTGCAGCGTTCTTACCTTCCGGAGACTGGGTACTGGACCAGAAATCCTTGTCGTACTTCTCACCGGTAACAGGGTTAATGTCTGTGGGAGACCAGGTAATATTATTGATCTGGAAGGAACCGTCGTTAAAGGTAGCTCCGCCCCACTCATCCGGCATCATGGTCGTTCTGTCTGTGATCGCCTTCAAACCCAGCTCGGTGAAATAGCATTTATTGTTCTCGTCGTAATCCCAGGTCAGTCCCTTCGGGCCGTAATCCAATGTGGTTCTTCCTTCAGGGGTACACAGCCAGTTGATGATCTCCATACAGATCTCGGGATACTGTGTCTTGGCACCGATGGACCAGATACGGTTAGAGCCATATACACTCATGCCGTAAGCCAGAGGAGAAGCCTCGGTGGGAACCAGTGATCTCATGATCTTATTGGCCGCAATGTGCTCATCTGTGTTGTAGGAAGCATTTCCTGCATAGTTGAAGATGGAGAAGAAGACACCGCCGTTCTGAACCTTTTCACCCATCTTATCATAGGTCTGGGTCATAGAATCGGGATCCAGAAGGCCCTTCTGCTTCAGATCAAAGAAGAACTTCAGCATCTCCAGATAAGGGCCGTCATCCAGACAGTAATAATATTCACCGGTCTCGGGATTATACAGGCCCAGGTCAGCCTCATCATAGCCATAGTATGCGGTTGCCATAGCCTTCACATACATTACCATGCTGCCGTCCCAGTCGGGCCACAGGCTCATGGCGTAAGTGGGGTTACCGGAGTCGTCGGTAGGACAGATCTCCTTCATCTTCTCAAACAGGGAGATCATATCGCTTAAATTCTTCACCTCCGGATGTCCCAGCTGCTGGTACAGATCCCAACGGATATCCCAGGTATAGAAGAAGGTCTCATGGTTCTCTGCAGAGCTTGCCACATTGTTGCCGAAACCGTAAATGGTAGTAGCCTTTTCCTCGATGGGATTACCATCTTCATCCTTGGGAGCACTCACCAGTCGATTCTTCTCCAATGCCTTGCTCATATGCTCCTTGATATAAGGGCCATAATCTGCCAGGAGATCATCCTCTTCCCAATCGTAGAGCATGCCGTTTTCCACTGCCTGCTGATACTGCTTTCCGTCAGATCCCCATACAACGATATCTCCCAGGTTACCGGATTCCATACGGGTCTCGTATACGCCGTCACCCTCCATGATAATATTGATCTTCACATTCCACTTTTCCTTCAGGATCTTTGCAAACCATCCCTGCATTTCTCCGGAATAGTTGGCCAGCTGGCTATACACATTCAGCGTGATCTCTTTGTCGCTGTACAGATCACTTCTCTCGATCCCCAGACTGCTCTCAGTGGAACCGGAGTCTGCCGCAGGAGTGCCGGCGCCACAACCGGTCAGTAAGGTGGCTGTCATAGCCAGGGCAAGCATCTTTGTCATAAACTTCTTCATTGTTATCTCTCCTCTCTTCGGCTTGGTACAGAGCTTAACCCTTTACCGCACCCATCATAATTCCCTTTTCAAAATATTTCTGCATAAAAGGATAAACCATCAAAATCGGAATGATAGATACCATGGAGATCGTATACTTGATGACCTTGGTATTCAACATACTGCTCTGCAGCACCTCCGAAAGTGCAGAGGTTCCGGAGTTCATCATTGCCGCCAGATTGGAAGCCTGGTTCAGATACAGATACAGGCGATGCTGCAGCGTGTACAGTGAAGGAGCGCCCTGCATCAGAATCAGGGAATCCTGGAAGGAGTTCCAGTGTCCCACTGCGCCGAAGATGGCGATCGTAGCCAGGATCGGCTTACTCAACGGCCAGATCAGCTTCCAGAAGATCACCAGCGTGGAAGCACCGTCGATCAGAGCGCTTTCTTCCAGTTCGGAAGGAATGGATTCGATGTAGGTTTTGACGAGAATAATATTGTAGGGAGCCACGATACCCGGAATGATATAGGCCCAGAAGGTATTGGTCAGCCCCAACATGGACATATTCAGATACCAGGGAATCAGTCCCGCGTTAAAGTACATGGTAATGATCAAAACCCGATACCACAGCTTTCTGTGCCACATCTGCTGTTTGGTGACCAGATATCCCACGAAGGCAGAGGCCATAACCATCAGCACCGTTCCCAGCAGCGTCCGCCCGGCGGAAACCAGGAATGCCTGCCCTACTTCCTTCGCCTGCAGCAGAGACAGGTAGTTGTTGATGTTCAGACCAACCGGCAGGAAGTTGATCTGTCCCTTTCGAACCAGTTCATTATCTGAGATCGTATTGATAAACAGATAGTAGAACGGGAAGATGCAGGTCAGGGTAAAGACGATATAAAAGGTATAGTTGACCACATCGAATATGATATCACCTGTAGAACGGCGAAAGTGTTTCGTCTTATGATACTTGTTTTTCTTCTTTTTTTCAATTGCTTTTTCTGTCATCCTGCATTCACCCCCTTAGATAATACTTTCGCCGCGTATCAGTTTGGAAATACCGTTTGCCATGAACAGCAGTGCCACAGATACCAGAGACTTCACCATACCGACTACAGTAGACAGCGGGATCGCTCCGCTGCCGATACCCAGTTCATAGACGTACAGATCCAATACTGTAATGGCATTGGCATTGATGGGATTCTTAAATACCAGATACTGCTCCATACCGTTGCTCAAGATTCCTGCAACAGACATCAGAAGCAGTACCATATAGGTAGGGATCAGACCGGGAACCGTGACATGCCAGATCTTCTGGAATCTTCCCGCGCCATCTACCGTGGCCGCCTCATACAGCTGCTGATCGATACCGGAGATGCCGGCGATGTAGATGATAGCACTCCAGCCTACGCCCTTCCACATTCCCCAGAAAAGCATCTTCAGCCAGGTGTGTTCCGGATTCATCAACAGGTTCTCTCCTGTCTCCCAGACACCCATCTGCATCATAATGCTGCTGATGAAACCGTCGGAAGAGAAAATGGCAAGTGCCAGTGCATACACCAATACCCAGCTGATGAAGTTGGGGATGGTGGTAAAGGTCTGAACAAATCTTCTCACCGGACCACACTTGATCTCAGAGAGGAAGATGGCAAACGCCATTGCCACCCAGCTGGTAGCAATACCGAGTCCGCTCATGGCAAGTGTATTTCGAAGTACACGGACAATATCCTGTCTGGTGGCCTCATTCTGGAACAGAATGGTGAACCACTTGAAGCCCACAAATTTGTCCATGGAAAGGGTACTGCCGGAGGTGTAGTCAAAGAAAGCATATCTCCAACCCCACAAGGGCAGATAGGAAAATACAAAGGCCGCTGCCAAAAAGGGAAGAAACATGAGAAACAGCTTGTATTTGGAATCCATCTCCATCTTTTCTTCACCGGTTATCTTCCGAAGCAATAACTGATTCACAACGGCAACCGACAAGCCTGTCAACGCCAGTACCAGAAAAATACCGTACCCTGTGCTCTGAAAACAGGGAAGTACCTTCTCCGGCTTTGAAGTGGCTGCTACCTGACAGTAGGAAATGATAATTCCGATCAATCCGGCCAGTTCCAGGGCTCCACCGGTCATACCGAAAATATTTCCTATTTTTTTCATTTTTACATTTCCCAAGGACATACAGGCACAGATCCCGGTCAGTACAATTCCGATACATATGATCAGGCAGGATGCAAACAGCAGTTGGAAGCTGCTCTCCTGCAGCCACCCCTTTGTAAAGGCCCGTTGACATTCACTGATCAGTTCAGAATACGCAATTCCACTGGTAAACAGAGACATGTTCTTGTTGATATAACCACAGATTCTGGCGGGATTTATCCCCGGGAACAGCATGAGTACCACTGACAGCAATGCACTGACTCTGCTGAAATAATAGAGTTTCCCGGCGATCCGCTCTTTTGAAGCTTCTTTCTCTCCCATAGCTACCTCCATTTTCATTCCATTTTTACTGTCTCAATTATAAACAAGTAATCCTTCGAAAAATACCGCAAATACTAGCACACATTTACCGTCTAAATTTGACACAAAAAGCCGGCTGAGAAACTCAGCCGGCCGGAAATAAGGGAAAAAAGTATAAGGATACTCTGGTTATTTCTTTTTCTTGGAGAGGACAACTGCCACTCCTGCCACAACAGCAACCACTACTACTACGATCACAACGATCACAGCGGTGCTCATTCCGGATCCGCCGTTGTCCGGCTCAACAACTGCTGTCTCAGCAGAAGGTTCGGAAGAGGAGCTCTCCACTGCTGTCTCAGAGGAAGGCTCTGCAGCCTCAGCTGCCTTATCATATGCGAATCCGCTCACGGTAAAGGTTACGCTGATCTTGGACATGGGAGTTCCATAGTAACCGATGGTCTTCACATCCTCATTCCAGATATTCTGGATCAGGATATTCACATAGTCCTTGGAATCAGGGCTGAGAATTGCACCGCCTGCAGCAAGTTCTACGCTCTTGCCATCGATCTTCAGTTCAACATCACTGATTTCCACTTCGTTGGTGTTGGGAATATCGGTGGAGATAAAGATCAGGTTCATGTAATCCTGGTCTGCAAACTCCCCGTCAGGGAAAGCAAGTCCGTCTACAGATACGGTATAGGTACCGTTACCCTCGATCTTCGCATCGGTAAAGGTTCCGGGAAGTGTGACAGCGGTATCGCCATCCCAACCGGTCACCTTGTAGAAAACATCGCTGTCCTTACCATAGGTAGCATCGTCGAAAGCGTTTCTGAAGGAGAACTTAGGAGTCTGGATACCAAGGTAAGCATTGTAGGTACCGTTCACATCCACAGGGCCTGCAGCGGAAACGTACGCTTCCTCCTCTGCTGCCTCTGCGATATAGATCATAGGGGTGATCTCAAAAGCAATGGTCGTATAACCGGCAGGAGACTCAGCAAGATACTTGTCGCCCCACTCATTATAACCACCTGCAATTCTGACGCAGTTGTCCGCATAGTCGCCGGTTCCCTCTGCCCAGAAGTTCTTTCCAACGGTCAGGTCGGTTGCAACCTCCTTGCCGTCGATCAAAGTCTTCACCTCAAAGGTGGTGTTTGCAGCAAGGGTTGCAGGGTTGTCGATCAGCATACAGGGTGCCACCCACCAGGTGTAATCTGTGGGATTCTCCAAAGTAACGGAGATGGTAGTGGTCTCGCCGCTCTTCAATACGCCGTCAGTCACAGATGCAATACCGGAAGGAGTGCTGGAAGGACCTGCATAGCCTACAGACCAATCCTGATTTGCACCGATACCGATGAATGCAGGATACTCTTCGGTGCTCAAAACACCCTCTGTGGGATCAGCGAAGACAATGTGAGGGGTGATCTGGAACTCAATGGTCTTGAATCCCTTAGGAGCCTCTGCAATGTACTTGTCAGCCCACTCGTTGTAACCGCCGCCGATACGTACACAGTTTCCTTTGTAATCTCCGGTGTCCTCAGCCCAACAGCTCTTTCCTGCGGAAAGATCGGTTGCAACCTCTACACCGTCCAGCAAAACCTTAACTTCAAAGGTTGACTCAGCGGAAATGTTTGCCGCATTGTCAGTCACAAAGCAGGGAGCTACGAACCATGTGTAAGACACGGTATCTTCAAAGGTAACGGAAAGAGTGGTGGTCTCACCATTCTTCAATTCACCCTCGACAGCTGTGCATGCTCCTGCATTGCTGCCTGCGCCCTCACCATAATACTGCAATCCCCAGCCGCCGGCCGTCTCGCCGTCCGCACCGATTGCAATGAATGCATGATAGCTTTCGGAATCACTTTCATCTGCACTTGCGCACAGAGTCAGGGATGAAAACATCAGCATGCAGGCAAGTAACGAAGCAAAGAGTCTTTTCATCTTCTTTTTCATTCTTGTTCCTCCTTTTTGTACAGACCTTGACATCTATACACGCTAACTATTTTACACAGCTATTGTATCGAAAACAGGAAATGAAAAAAACAATGTTTTTTTTAGATACTTTGCAGACATTTTTTTACATTCTGCTGTTTTCCCAAAAAGAAAAACACTGTGACCTTTCCGTCAAAGTGTTTTTCGTCTTTGTTTATTGCCAGATCAGATACAACAAAGTCAGTCCAAGTCCGATTCCGAACAACAGCAGTCCGAAGGACAGGCTTCGTCCGATGATCTTGTGGTTCTCCTGCAGCTGCTCCCGCTTCAGGGCAAGGACATGGACATAATTCTTATGCTCCCCGCCGTTCTTTCGGAAGGCACCGACAAAATCGCTGATCCGGTTCATGGTCATACCCACCGCATGGGTGAAGGTGTCACCCTCCGGCAGTTCGTAGGGCAGGGGACTGTCCCTGTATACCGTCTTTCTCAGCAATACAACCAGAGTATCCACGAAGCTGTCCAGCACTCTGCAGATGATCCCGAACAGTGTGGGCAGGATGCGAAGGAGCACGGGTCTGTACACCAGGTTCTCCAGATCCATCCACCCCGGCCAGAGATTCCTGTATTCCTTTCCGCCCTTTTCGGAGGTTCCCATCAGACAGGTGCGGACGAAGCCAAAGTACAGGGCCATGCCGATGACAATGGAGATCCCTGCACCCTTCAGATTCCCCCAGGCAAAATAGTGGACCTTGTGTCCAAACTCGGGCAGCCCGAAGAAATTCTGGGTGAAGGCAGACACCGGATCCATGGTGAGTCCCGGAACCACCCCCCAGACAAGAAGCACCGCAGCACTTCCCGCCACCGCGATGGCACTGCAGGGCTTCCATACCTTTTTCGTCCCGGTCTTGCTCTTCTTTCCCTTGCCAACGGTTTCTTTCCTCTGACTTACAAAAGAACCGGATCCATCATAAGTATCCTGCAGGGCAGCATCCTCATTCCTCTCTACAAAGATGGCCACGAACAGTTTGGTCATATAGCACAGAGTCATTCCGCCGGAGAGCAAAAAGATCCACTCCACTGTGCGAAGGCTGCTGCCGTATTCCACGATCGCCTCGTGGAGCAGCGTCTTGGACACATAGCCGGAAAACAGGGGAATTCCGGCGATAGACAGTGCACCCACCAGAAAACAGGCCGCAAGCAGGGGTTTCTTTCTGCCGTAGCCGCGAATTTTGTTCAGATCCAGGGCATGGGCACCCATGTAGATCACCCCGGCGATGGTAAACAGCACCAGCTTGATCAGGGAATGGTTGATCATATGCAGCATCGTACCGTGAACCGCCAGCGCATTTTCCTCCCCCAGCAGCCCCTGCATTCCAATCCCCACCAGGATAAACCCGATCTGGGACATGGAGGAACAGGCCAGGGTGCGCTTCAGATCAATGGAGAACACTGCCAACAGGGCACCGCCGAACATGGTCAGCACGCCGATGCACAGGATCAGGTTGCCCCATCCTGCATCATGGAAAAACAGTCTGCAGCTGATCAGCAAAATACCGTAGATACCTGTCTTGGTCAAAATACCTGAGAGCAGCGCAGAGGCAGGCGCCGGAGCAACCGGGTGAGCCTTGGGCAGCCAAATGTGGAGGGGGAAGGCGCCGGCCTTGGCCCCAAACCCTACCAGCAGACACAACGCTGCAACCCACAGGGTCACAGAGCCCGGTCTGTCTGCTGCCAGATAGGCCAGCTGATCCATGCGAAGGGTACCAAACTCCACATACAGCAGGAAGATTCCCATCAGCATCACCAGCCCGCCGATCACAGCCACCGCCAGATAGGTACCGGCCGCCTTCAGCGCATCCCGGGTCTCCTCCTGGGCAACCCAAACGTAGGAAGTCAGAGACATCATCTCAAAGAACAAAAAGGTGGTAAACAGGTCAGCGGAAAGGAATACCGCCAGAGTGGCACCCTCCGTCCAGAACAAAAACAGATAAAATCTGGCGGTATGCTCATGATGTTCGAAGTACTCTCCCGACAGGAAAGCTGACATCATCCACATAAAACCTGCCACCAGACAATACACACTGCGGAAACCGTCCAGGGCGAAATTCATCTCCAGGCCGCAGATCCCGTCGAAGGAAATGCTGACTGCGGTATCCCCGCCGACGGTCCACTGCCCTGCAAACAGAACCGAAAGCAGCACAAATTCCGCCACACCGCAGAACACAGCCAGCCATTTTCCCAAAGGTGCTGTCCCTGACGTCCGCTTGGGATCAGCCGCCGCATATACCGGGAAGCCCGAAAGGAAGGGCAGGAGCAACGTGATCATCAGAATCGATTCCATCCTTCTTTCCTCCTTCCTAGACGATAGCCGCGCAGATCCGGGCCAGATAAGAAATCACCGGACCGCTGCACAGGCCAAATACAAACATCAATACCACAAAAAATCCCAACGGAATCAGCATTGCCGGGCCCGGGTCGGAAGCACCGGCTATGGCGGACTCATCGAAATCCTTGCCCGGGCAGAACGCCCTCACCGTCACAGACATCATATAGATGGCAGTCAGCAGGGCAGAGACAAGCAGCGCGGCCACACCGATCAGAGCCAGCGGATCCTCACTGACAATGGCCGCCTTGGCCAGATACCACTTGCTGACAAAGCCGCACAGTCCGGGTACTCCCATCAGTGCCAGACCGGAGATGGTGTAGGCGACAAAGGTGAAGGGCATCTTCCTTGCCAGCCCGTCCAGTTCATGGACATAGGCCTTCTCTGTCTTGGTCAGCACCGCACCGGCGCAGAAGAATGCTGTGATCTTCATCACCGAGTGGAACAGCATATGGGCCAGGCCCGCAGTCAGTCCCAGGGGAGTCATCAGCACGATGCCGAACAGAATATAGGACAGGTTGCTCACCGTGGACCAGGCAAGCCTACGCTTTACGTGGGTCTCCTTCAACGCCCGGCTGCAGCCGTATACGATGGTAAACAGCACCAGCCCCATCAGCACATACTGTGCCCAGGTTCCCCGTAAGTGCTCCACCCCGAAGCTGTAATAGGTCATCCGCATGGCGGCAAAGGCACCGGTATTCACCACCGCCACCGCATGCAGAAGGGCTGTCACCGGGGTAGGCGCCACGCCGGCCTTGGGCAGCCATCCTGAGAAGGGGAACACTGCCGTCTTCACCGCAAATCCCAGAAAGCAGAGGACGAAGACGACGAGCATCATATCCGCCTTCTCTCCCAGGGTGCTCAGATTCAGCACACCGCCGGTCCGGAAGGAGGAGGTCTCCCCGTAGGTCAGCAGGTAGATCACACCGATGAAGGCGAAGGCCGCACCGCCCAGCATATAGTACAGGTAGGTTCGGCTGGCAAGCACCGCCTCTCTTGTTCTGGTATGCAATACCAGGGGTAAGGTGATCAGACTCAGCATCTCAAAGAAGAAATACAGCGTCAGAATATTTTCCGCCATAGCCACACCCAGGGTGACCCCGTAGGTGATCATGTAGAACAGAAAGAAAGAACGCTCATTCTGCTCATGCTTCATGTACTCGAAGGCATAGAGACAGGCGAAGGGCCACAGTCCTGCCACCAGCGCCGCGTAGAAACCTCCGGGGCCGTCCAACTTCAGGGTAATACTTAAGTTTCCGGTAAACCGGAACACCGTAAGCGCCCCTGACGGGTGGTTCAAAAGCAGAGCAAATACAAGCACTGAGGTGGTAACAGCAGCCAACTCGATAAAGATCAGGTAATCCCTTCTCTTTTTCCAGGGAAGCAAAGGCACTAAGGTTCCCGCAAAAATGGGCAGCAGGATCGTAAGCAACATCCATTTTTCACTCAACTTTGCCACCTCCTAACCGATCAGGAGCCCGGAAAGCTCCTCGAAATACGCAATCAATTTGCCGGGGAAGGTTCCCAGAAGCACCGTCAGCACTGCCAGCACCAGTAAAGGCAGCAGCATCCACCAGTCCGTCCGTTCCTTTTCCGGCTTTCCCTGTTTCCCGGCGGTCTCTCTCTCCCCGGGGAAGAAGCCCTGCATGGTGACAGGCAGCAGATACCCGGCAGTGAGCAGCGCGCTGATCAACAGTACGATCGGTCCCAACACCGCGAACACACCGGTTCCGGAGGTAAGAGACCCCACTGCCAGGTTCCACTTGCTGACAAAGCCCGCGGTGAAGGGCATGCCGATCAGTCCCAGGGCAAACACGGTGTAGCACCACAGCACCTTCGGCTGCTTCTTTCCGATTCCCGTAAGCTCAGACACTTTTGTATAGCCGTACTTCGACAGGAATACTCCCGCCGTCAAAAACAGGCCGCACTTGATCACTGCGTGCCCAACCACATGCAGCAGGGCTCCTGTGAGCGCAGCAGGGTTTAACAGAGACAATCCAAACACAATATAGGACAGCTGGCTCACCGTGGAGTAGGCCAGACGCTTTTTGAACACCGGCTCCCGGAAAGCCAGCATGGAGCCCATAAACACGGTGCACAGGGACAATATCATCCACGCCGTCTGTACCCAGGTACCCCGGATCAGCTCCGTTCCGACGACGTAGCACACCACGCGGATCATGGCAAACACACCAAACTTCACGATCACACCGGACAATACCGCAGAGGCCGGGGAGGGTGCCACAGGATGCGCCGTGGGCAGCCAGGCGTGCAGAGGAAGCATACCGGCCTTGGCGCCGAAACCGATCAGCATGGCAAATACCGCCGCCTGCAGAATTCCCGCATAGGACACCGCCATCTCGGGAGACAGACTTCCTCCGGGCAGGAATACCAGGGTGTCACAGTACCTGTTCAGCACAAAGATGCCGAACAAACCGGCGTAAGCGCCGCACAGGGAGAAAAACAGGTATTTGAGTCCCGCCAAAATGGCCTCTCTGGATCTGTTGTGCATGACCAAGGGTGTTGACACAAGTGTCATAAGTTCATAAAAGAAGTACATGGTCACCAGATTGCCGGCAAAGCACAACCCCACCAGCACACCATAGAGGGCGAGAAAGCATCCCAGAAATCGCTTGTCTGCCCCCTCCTCCTTCAGATAGGAGTAGCAGTACACGCTTGTCAGTACCCAGATCACACTGACCACCGTCACAAACAGTTTTCCCAGATCATCAATATAAAAATAGAGGGGAATTCCGTCCACCAGCTCCGGCAGTGTCAGCTGCCTGTCACCGGTCCAGGAAAGCACCACTGCTGCCGCTGCACAGGCGGTGAGCAGCAAAATGCTGACCACATACAGGGCAATTCGGTTACCCGGAGCCTTCTTTTTCTTTTTCCTTCGGAAGTGCTCCGCAAAGGAACTCATCCACAGCATCATCCCCACCAGGATCGGTACTCCTATGGGAAGTAACATAACCATATTCATTCCAGTTCACTCCAATTATCTGCTCCCATTTCGAAATTGTGTTCCTTCCCTTAAGACCTGCATATCTGATTGCAGACCCGCTCTCGCTTGGGATTTCGCGTAGCGGTACATAAGGTCCTACAGTACAGGACCTAAGTACCGACGCTCAATACAGTCTTCAACAGACACGCAGGTCTTACGGAAACACAATTCCGATATGGGAGATTTTCTTTGCATCCATCCATCTGCCGCAGCCCGACAGACAAGGACTGCGAAAATTTACGTCCAAGTAACCTCTCTAGGAGAACATGCCTAAGCCTTTTCGGATCAGCTCCACGATGGGTTCGGAATTCAGACCCAACATCACATTCAACAGGATAAAGAACACCAGCGCCAGATTTTTGTCGGGCTGTTCCCTGAGGGGAATCCTTCTGCTGTCCGGATGGGCATGCCCTTTTGCAGCGGGGGTGTAGATCCGGATCACAGTCTTCATAAAGTAGATCGCGTTCAGCACGGTACTGATCGCCAGCGCGATCAACGTGATCATCATCTTCCTGTCATGCTCCATGGCCGCCTGTGCAAACAGCAGCTTGGAGATAAACCCGGAAAACATGGGGAAGCCTACCATAGACAGAGATCCCACGGTAAAGGCCACGCCTGCCAGCTTATTGCGGTATCCCGCCCCGGTCAGGTCCGGGAACTTCCGGCTGCCGCCGGACGCATCGGTGATGCCGGAGGCTGCCACGAACAGCAGCGATTTTGTGGCACAATGGGAGAGGATATGGTACACACTTGCCACGATTCCCTCTTCTGTGCCAAGACCGAAGCCCATGTAAATGTATCCGATCTGCGCCACGGAGGAGAAGGCGATCATTCGCCGGATCTCTCCCTCCTTGATGGCGCTGACCGATCCCATGATCATACCGATCACACCGAACACAAACAATACATTGATCACCTTGCTGTCACATACCACGGAGAAACCGATGACCCGGTAGAAGATCTTGACCAACAGGAAAATATAGCCCTTGGAGACCAGAGAGGACAGGATCGCCGCGGAAGAGACCGTGGAATAACCATAGGCATCCGGAAGCCAGGCGTGAAAGGGATACAGCGCACTCTTAATTGCCAGGCCCACGGAGATCAGTCCCAGAGACAAAAACAGAGGCACATGATACTGTCCGGTGGCGGCCAGCTCAGCTACAGCCTCCTTGATATTGCTCATCAAAAGGTGCCCGGTAAGGTCGTATAAGAAACAGATTCCCAGAAGCAGCAGGCCGGAGCCCAGGAGACTCATGATCATATAGCGGACAGCTGCCTCGATGGTACGGCCATTCTGCTTGATCATGATCAGACCGCAGGCAGAGATGGTATTGATCTCCACGAACACATAGGCAGTGAACAGGTCGTTGGTGTAGATCAGTGCCAGCAGAGAACAAAGCAAGAGATTTACCATAATATAGTAGAGATTCTGCTTGGAGTCCTCGATCTCCCGCTCCCTCTCCGCGCTTCCGCCCAGCATACACAAAAGCATCACCGCGCAGAAAAACAGCGCCATAAAGCCTTCCAGAACGCCCACCCGGATCTCGTTGCCCCAGGGTGCCGGAAAATGACCCATACGATAAACGAAGGCCTCCCCTGTTCCAAGCACGTAGAACAACACGGCGGCGGACAGAAAACCGATGCCGGTGATCACCAGGGTGTTGACTCTCTTTGCCCATTTCCCGTTCAGGATCGAAGTCAGCGGGCCGGAAAACAGAGACAATAATATGGAGATAAAGGGAAAATTTTGAACGAAATTCATTAATTTTCCTCCTTACGTATTCTGGTGGTGATCTCATCCAGATCCAACGTGTGATATCTGCGGTACAGACGAATGGTCAGGGACAGCATCAGCGCGGTAACAGACACGGACACAACGATTCCCGTAAGCACCAGTCCGCTGGGAATGGGGTTCACGTAACGCTCCACTTGGGTGATTCCATCCACTACCACCGGTGCCTTGCGCTGAAAAATGTAGCCCTTCAGTGCCAGAAACAGGTAGGTGGCAGTATCCATAATATTCAGTCCGATGATCTTTTTGATCAGGTTCTTCTGCAGCAGCAGATTGGAGAAACCGATGCCAAACAGGATCATCGCCACCGCCTCGGGATAGTTATTTATCAGATTGGAAAAATTCATCTCAATGTCCTCCCTTTCGGAACATACAGTAGAAGGTATACATGGTGCCTGCCACCACCACACCCACACAGATATTCAGGATGAGAATCAGGCCGGAGCTTAAAATCGCTCCCGGTGTCCCCAGTGGAATCACGCTTTCGATATGGTTCGCACCGGTGTAGAAGGAGTAGCTCTTGGCAAGGCTATAGCAGGCCAGTGCCGCAAAGCTCATCACCTTGTAGGTCTTTGCGGTAAAAAACCGTTCCGTCTTGGCAAAGCCGAAGGCATTCAGGTACAGGATCAGTCCCGCACCGATGACTGCGCCGCCGGAGAAACCGCCGCCGGGTCCTAAGTGACCGGCCAGAATGATATAGATGCCGAAGATGATGATGGGCGGGAAGAGGATCCTCGCCACCGTCTGGAGGATCACATCATTCTTGGGCTCATGGGTCCTGTCATCCGCCTCGTTGGCCTCCCGGTCCTCCTTCCGATCCAATCGAAGCAGGATCAACACCGTACAGGTGGCAATGAACAGGACATGAGACTCTCCCAGGGTGTCAAACGCCCGGTAGTCTAAGATCATACCGGTGACGATATTTACCGCGCCGGTCTCCTCCAGCCCCTTCTCGATGTAACGCTCCGCCACCTCATTGTTGGCGGGATTGTCGGCATCTCCGAAGGTTGGCAGATCCGACACGCCAATCAGCAGCATGGTCACCAGGAAGATACAGAAGGCAACTGCAAAGACCCGATAGATCCGGTTGAAGATACGCACCTCCGCATTGTGCTCCAGGTCATAGGCCCGCTCCTCCACTTCCTTTTCATCCTGTATTCTGTGGGCAGCAGTCTGGGCATCCTCCACAAAGGGCTTCTGCTTCTTCATCTCCACCTCTCCCAGATAGGGATCCTTGGTGCCGTCCAGCCATTGCCTGAATCGGAAGGAGAAGGTTTTCTGATACTGCTCGTCCGTCAGTTTTTTACTCATTTTCTTCCTCCTTCTGATCTTCCCTGATGATGGCGTGGATCTTCTTCAGAGTCACCAGAAACAGAACCGTGGTCACTCCCGCACCCACCGCCGCCTCTGTGATGGCCAGATCCGGGGACTCCAACAGGATCCAGATCACCGACATCACCAGGCTGTAGGACATAAAGATCAATATCGTATTCAGCAGACTCTTGGAAAAGCTGGCCGCAATGGCACAGATGATCAGAAACAAAAGCAATATTGCGAAAAAGATCGTCATCAGCCTTCTCCTCCCTTCTTCTCTTCCTCCGAAAGTTCCAACTTCCCATAGTGTTCCTTAGGTTCCTCATCGGTGGTCACCTCCAGTCTTGCAATCAGATGGGAGGACACCGGTGAAGTAAACCACAAAAAGATGATCACCAGAAACAATTTCAAGGTGGTAAAGCTCAGTCCGTTAAAGATCATCAGCCCCACAAAGCAGCTGCCCAGGCCCAAGGTGTCCCCCATGGCTGCGGCGTGCATGCGGTTCAGCACATACTGAAATTTGAATACGCCGATCATCTCCACCAGAAACACAAACATTCCGATCAGAAGAAACACCGCGCCTATGATAAATCGTACCCATTCCATGATTTCCATCCTACGCTTCCTCCTCTTCCCCGGTCTTTTTCTGTCCGGTCTCCGCTTCCTTTTTCTCCAGGTACACACCCATATAGACCTTGGTCAGTACGATCACGGTCAGGAAGCTGATCAGCGCGTAGATGATACAGATATCCGCCAGATACCCCTCGCCTAAATAGGTTGCCAGCACGCCGATCATCACGATGACGATGGTACCGGACATATTGGCCGCCACGATCCGGTCCGCGATCCTCGGTCCGATGATCGCTCTCACCAGGCACAGCACCAGACACAGCGCCAGAAAAATCAGGATCGCCAGCAAAAACAGTTCCATGGTTTGCCCCAGCAGGGCACTTTCTTTTCCCAGCATATTCTCCACCTCTCTCCTCTACTTTTCCAACTCGGACAGACGATGCTCGAAGGCACTGTCACGGAGTCCCTCCGCCAATGATTCATCCAGGCAATGTACCGTCAGCTCGTCTCCCTCCAGTGCTGCCGTGATGGTACCCGGTGTCAGTGTGATGGCGTTGGCCAGAAAAGCCCTTCCGCCGGGGGTCTTCAGGCTGCACCGGAATTTCACCAGCATCGGCTGCACCTCTTCCTTCTGGGTAAGGATCAGGTGCATGACCGTTTTATTGGCCAGAAGTATCTCCTTCACAAGCAGTATCACGTATTTCAGAAACTTGAAGATCTTACCGTATATCTTCTTCTCTTTTTCCAGAGAATAATCCACAAACCTGCAGCAGAACCAAAGAAGTGCTGCAGCGATCACCAGTCCGAAGATCGCGATCTCTAAGGTAAAGTTCCCATTGAATATCACCCACAGTAAAAAGAACAGAACGTACATAGCATGCCTCCTTTTCAATTTTTCAATTTTATCACAATCCTTTCAAATGTAAAGCAATTCCTTGTTTGAACGCAGAAAAGTACAAGTAAGTTCGTGTCCCCCCGCGAGACGGTGGGTTCCCTCCCCCTGCGGGTCCGGGGCTGCCATCGAATCCTCCTGCTGCGTTTTCTGCTCGGTTCGCACGCCTTTTTCGCCTCCATTCGGGCAAACTTGACTGCTTCGCAGTCTTCGAACAGTTGCCCTCGGTGGAGAAAAAGCAGTGCAAACCTCGCGACGAAAGCCTCGCAAGGCAGGATTCGATGGCAGCCCCGGACCTCGCAAGGGGGACGCAGATTTCCGGGCCTCGCAGGGGGCACAGATTCCCAGGCCTCGCAAGGTGTTCCAAAGAAACAGGGGGATAGCCCGGTGCACGCTTTTGCACCGGAACCATCCCCCCTTTGGGTTCCTTTATTGAAAACGACTGGCCATCTGATAGAGGTTGTAATATTGGCCCCGGAGAGCCATCAGCTCCTCATGGGTGCCCTCCTCGGTGATTCCGTCTTCGGTCAGCACCATGATACGATCGGAATTGCGGATGGTGGACAGACGGTGCGCCACGGTCAGGGTGGTTCTGCCCTTGGCCAGCTCCTCCAGAGATTTGGCCACCTCATACTCACTCTCATTGTCCAGGGCCGAGGTGGCCTCGTCCAGGATGATGATGGGTGCGTCCTTTAAGAACATTCTGGCGATACTGATGCGCTGCTTCTGGCCGCCGGACAGCTTCACGCCCCGTTCGCCGATGTAGGTATGGTATCCATCCTTCAGCTGTGTGATAAATTCATGGGCGCCTGCCCGTTTTGCCGCCTCCACCACTTCCTCCATGGTGGCGCCGGGCTTACCGTAGGCAATATTCTCGAATACGGTGCCGGAGAACAGGTATACCTCCTGCTGCACCACGCCGATGTTGGAGCGCAGACTCTTCAAGGTAAGTTCCCGGATATTTTTATCGTCGATCAGGATACTGCCTTCCGTGGTATCATAAAAACGGGGAATCAGACTGCACAGCGTGGTCTTTCCGCCGCCGGAGGGTCCAACTAGCGCCACCTTCTCTCCGGGCAGAATGGTGAGATTCAAGTGCCGGAATACCTGATTGTGATCATCCGGATACTCGAAGGTCACATCCCGGAACTCGATCTTCCCGGCAGGCTTTCCCAGTTCCTCCGCGCCGGGTTCATCAAATATCTCAATATCCGCATCCATGATCTCCAGAAAGCGCTCGATACCGGTCATACCTCTCTGGAACTGCTCCGCAAATTCAATGATCCGGCGGACCGTGGCGATAAAGGTGGTCACATACATAATATAGGCCACCAGATCGCTGGGGCTGATGGAGCCCTGGATCACAAAATATCCGCCGGCCACCAGAGTCGCAAGATACATAATGCCGTCAAACAGTCTGGTGGAGCAGACGAACAGACCCATGTACACATAATATTTCTTCTTGATCAGATAAAAGTTCTGATTGCCCTCCTCGAACCTGGCATTCTCCAGTTCCTCATTGGCAAAGGCCTCCACCACCTTATGCCCTAAGAGGCTGTCCTCGATCCGGGCATTCAATTCTCCCACCTGCACACGCTGCTTCTTGGACATGGCGCGAAACTTCATGTTCAGATTGCCGCAGATCACAACCATGAAGGGGATGATGCAGAAAATAATCACCGTCAGGGGAATATTGATGGAACAGAGAATGAAAAAGGAAACCACACCCTTCAGTCCCGCGATAAAAAACTCCTCCGGGCAGTGGTGGGCGAACTCCGTCACGTCAAACAGATCGTTGGTGATACGACCCATGATCTGCCCCACCTTGGTATTATTATAGAAGGTATCCGACAGACGCTGCAGGTGTGCGTAGGCATCCCGGCGCATGTCTGTCTCGATCTTCGCCCCCATCACATGGCCATTCACCGCCATGTAATAGTATGCCACCACATCGATCAGTCGAAGCACCAGATACAGCCCTGCCAGCTTTCCGATCAGCGAAAAGGTCAGCAGGGCAACATCCGTCATGGCCTGATCGGTGATAAACCGCACGATCAGCGGCAGTACGATCTCGCAGATGGTAGTCAGCGCCGCACAGAACAGGTCTGTGAACAAGACTCTTTTGTGATTTTTATAATAGGGCAGAAACCGACGCAGCAGCTCACTTGATTTGTATTTTCTATCCATTTCTTCTATCCTCTATCTGTGCTCCCCGATGATTTCTTCCAACAGTCCGGGACGGAATTCACCGGAGCGGATCATGGCGATCTCCTGTCTATAGGGAGCGTAGGATTTCGTCTTGTCCTCCGGGTCCGCTATGTAGGGAGTCTCCAGGATCTTGGGCACCTCCTCAAAATCGGGGCAGGTAATAAACTGCATCAGAGCAGTAAAGCCGATCTCTCCAAAGCCAAAGTTGGCATGCCTGTCCTTGGCTGCCCCGGGCACATTTTTACTGTCGTTGATGTGGAAGGCAGCGATCTGATCCTTGCCAAGCAGCTTGTCAAACCGTGTCATCACCCCGTCAAAATCGTGGATAATATCATATCCTGCGTCGGAGGTATGGCAGGTGTCAAAGCAGACCCGCAGTCTGTCATTGCAGTCTACCTTATCATAGATCGCCGCCAGCTCCTCAAAGCTTCTTCCGATCTCACTTCCCTTGCCGGCCATGGTCTCCAGGGCAATATAGCAGTTCATATCCCTTCGAAGGACCTGATTTAAGCCCCTGGCGATCTGATCGATCCCGGCCTCCACACCTGCCCCTACATGCGCGCCGGGATGAAGCACCAATACGCTGGAGCCCATCGCTTCGGTGCGCTCGATCTCCAATGCCAAAAATTCCACCGCCAGCTCATAGGTGGAAGGATTCACTGTATTTCCCAGATTGATGATATAGGGGGCGTGGACAATGAAATCACGAATGCCTCTTTCCTCCATCAAAGCCCTTGCCTCCGGGATACGAAGCTCCGAAATGTCCTTTCTTCTCGTATTCTGGGGTGCTCCCGTATAAAGCATAAAGGTATTTGCACCGTAGGAGAGCGCCTCCTTCACGGAACCCAACATCATCTCCCTGCCGGCCATTCCCACATGACTGCCTAATTTCATCTGATCTTCCTCCTGTTGTCCCCATAGTCTATTCAGTATATCCCTGTTTTGCAAATATAGCAATACCATCACGGAAAATCAGCCCTGTTTCGGCGGGTGTTCCTTCGCCTCAAGACCGATAGGTCTTGGCGGAAACACCCGCTCTACGTGGACAAAAGAAAAACCACGGGGACAAATCAAATATACAAGTCCCCGTAGTTTTTATGGTCAATGAGTGTCTTTTGATATTCGAATGACATCTTCTTGTTCCGGAATACTGGAGATCCCACCGTACTTTTGCGTGGACAAACTGGCTGCAGAACAGGCAAATGAAGTAATTCCACGTAATTGTTCTTCGGAAAGATCAGTCAACTCTGCCTCGGTTTGTAGAATTCCGGCCAAGGCAGCTCCACCAAAGATATCGCCTGCTCCTGTGGTATCGACCGGTAAGATTCCCTTCGGTGTCCGAACGATTCCGGCATATGAATCTGTACTATAATAACAGCCTCTTTCACCCAAAGTTACAAATACGATCTCGACACCATATCTTTGATGTAGGATAGATGCGCCCTCCTTAGGGCTGCAACCCCAAAGAAATTCAACCTCTTCTTCGCTGATCTTCACAATATTGGCTTGCGCAAATCCCCATTCCATCTGAACTCTGGCATCAGCTAAGTCTCTCCACAAAGGTTTTCTCAGATTCGGGTCAAAGGAAATCCGTTTTCCCTGCTGTTTTGCGTAGCTTACCGCCTTTCGGGTAGCAGTTCTCGAAGGCTCATCCGTTAAGCTCAAGGTGCCAAAATGAAAATCTCTGCATTGATCGATTAACGTCAGATCGATCTCCCTCCACCTAAGTCCTGTATCGGCTCCGGGCTTTCTGGCAAAAGAAAACTCTCTGTTGCCAAACTGATCCAATGTCACAAAGGCCAAAGTAGTGAACACAGATGAGTCCATGCGTACTCCCTTGGTCTCAATTCCAATGCTGCGCAATGTTTTCAGCAACATATGTCCGAAGGAATCATCCCCCACCTTCCCGATAAAGGCAGTACTGCAGCCATACTTATTCAAAGCAGCCAATAGATTACAGGGAGCTCCCCCGGGATGCGCCACTAAAGTGGGATACCCATCCGCATCTACACTGCTGCAAGCAAAATCGATTAATACTTCCCCCAGCGCAACGACATCATAACGACACTTATCCATACTGTTTCACCTCATCCTATGAAGAAAGCTCTACCTCTGATTCTCAAAGCATCTGACAAAATTCTATCACTTCGTGATTAGGTCCTTCCACCTTAAAAAAGCGAATGCCATTTTTCCAATAAGGTAATTGTTCTACTCTGCTGCTCAATACATGATAGTGATCCTGCATTTCTTCAAATAACCGATCCACCTTGTCTACACCAAGTGCAATGTGATCAATGCTTCCGGTCTTTTCTTCTGTGACATCACTCTCATATACCTCCAACATCACATTGTGGATTCTTAAAAAAGATACCCTGTGATTTTCATACTCTTCCTGGTTGATCACCTCAAAGCCCAAAGATTTGTAAAAATCAATTGTCTGTTCATACTTCTGTGTGGGGATCCCGATATGCTGGATCCCCTTGATATGAAGCTTATATAAGTAACCGTCCATCTCTTAACCTTCCATTCTATATACTCTGGCTTCATAAGGAAGCAAATGTAATACTTTTGAAATCTCGGTCTCAGGATAATTTGAGATTAACAGCTTTGCTGCACGATCTGCATACTCATCAGAAATTTCCAGATCGATTTCATCCTCTGCAAAGCTGCATACTACCAATAGCTTCTCCTCGCCGAGAATTCTCTCGTATGCAAAGATGGTCTCACTGTCCGGATACAACAATTTGTAGGAACCATATGTAATGATTGGATAATCCTTGCGAAGTCTGATGAGTCGCCTGTAGAAATTGAGGATGGAATCCTCATCCTTTTCCTGAGCTTCAACGTTGATCTCCCGATAACTGGGATTTACAGACAGCCAAGGAGACCCTGTTGTAAAGCCTGCATTCTCTCCCGCATTCCACTGCATAGGAGTTCTGGCATTATCCCGACCCTTGTGATTAATAAATCTCAGCATATCATCCGGGGAAATTCTGCCATCTGTCGTATATTCCTGAAATGCATTTATGGCCTCAATATCGTTCATCTCCTCAATGCTGTGGAATTCCATATTTTTCATACCGATTTCTTCGCCTTGATAAATATAAGGTGTTCCTTGCTGCATATGCAGGCAAACTGCAAGCATCTTGGCTGATTCCTTCCAATACTCTCCATCATTTCCAAATCTGGAAACCATTCTTGGCTGATCATGGTTGTTCAGATAGAGACTGTTCCAACCGATGCCATCCAGGCCCTCCTGCCACTTGCTGAATACTCTCTTCAGCTCCACCAGATCCACCCTTCTGTCCGTCCATTTAAAGCCTTTTTCTGCATCCACATCCATATGTTCAAAGGTGAACACCATATTCAGCTCATTTCTGTCAAATCCGGTATATTTTCTGGCATCCTCGACAGAAGTACAAGGCGCCTCTCCCACCGTCATCACATCATACTTGGACAATACTTCTCGGTTCATCTCCTGCAGATATTCGTGAACATGAGGCCCATTCATAACAAAGGGCAATCTGTTGCCATACTTAGAACCCGGTATAGGCTCCCCATCCGGATACCCTTCTACCTTGGAGATCATATTGATTACATCCATGCGGAATCCATCGATGCCCTTGTCCAACCAGAATCTCATCAGGTCATAGACCTCGTTGCGAACAACAGGATTTCTCCAGTTTAAGTCGGGCTGCTTCTCAGAAAACAGATGCAGATAATACATATCTGTCTTTTCATCATATTTCCAGGCAGAACCACTGAAATTGGAGTCCCAGTTGTTCGGAGGATTCCCATTTTTTCCTTCCTGCCAGATATAATAATCTCTGTACGGATTATCCTTAGAACTACTGCTTTCCAGGAACCACTTGTGTTCATCGGAGGAATGATTTACCACCAGATCCAACATTATTTTCAAATGGTGCTCGTGGGCTTTCTCGAGTAATTCGTCAAAATCTTCCAGAGTACCAAACTCATCCATAATATCACGATAATCGCTGATATCATATCCATTGTCATCGTTGGGGGATTTGAAGATGGGACATAACCACAACACATCGACCCCCAGTCTCTCCAAATAGTCCAGCTTTGAGATAATTCCTCTCAGATCACCGATTCCGTCTCCATTGCTGTCGCAAAAGCTCCGAGGATAGATCTGATATACAACGCTTTCTTTCCACCACTTCTTATCCATAGCCTAATTTCCTTTCCAAAAACTTTTAGCCCTTCACAGCTCCATCGGTTACACCCTTTACAATATAACGCTGGCAGCTGATGTAGAAAATAATGATAGGAATCATGCAGAGAATCAATCCGGCAGTAGCCAAATCCCATCTCTTGGTAAACTGACCGAAGAACAAATATGTCTTCAACGGCAACGTCTGCCAACCCGCTTTATTAATAATGAGATTCGGCAGCAGGAAATCATTCCATATCCACATCACGTTCAAAATTGCCACCGTCACCGTGATCGTCTTCAATAAAGGGAAAACAATCACAAAGAACATACGGAACATTCCGCAGCCATCAATGGTCGCTGCCTCCTCCAGATCCAATGGAACATTCTTGATAAATCCATGGTAAAGCACGATCGACATACTGCACCCGAATCCCATATACATAAACACAATTCCGGGCCGATTCATCAATCCGAGATCCCCCATAAAATCAACCAATGGAAGCATTACACACTGGAAAGGAATCAGCATGGAGGCTGCAAACATCATAAAAATCACTTTGCTGCTCTTCGTGTTGTATCGAACCAGTACCCATGCAGCCATGGACGAGATCAAAATAATGAGTCCGGTGGAGATCACCGTAATTCCGATGGAGTTTGCAAAAGAATGCAGGAAATCCAGCTTTTCAAATGCCTCCTTATAATTGCCCCATCCAAACTGCTTGGGCAGGGCAAGAACATTCAGATAGATCTCCTTCAGTTCCTTAAAGGAGCTGTTGATCAGCAGCAGGATCGGAGACAGAAAAACCAGCGCCAGCAAAAACATCAGAACACCGCATGCCAGTTTCTTAACAGTTCTCGCTCTCATTACATCTCCACCTCCTTACGCTTGCTCAGATACAACTGAGTCAGGGAAATCACCACAACAATTATCAAAAACACCACTGCTTTAGCCTGCGCTATGCCAAGCTTTGACTCCTTAAATGCAGTATTGTAGATATTTAACGCTATCATCTCGGTACTGTTTGCCGGACCACCTGCTGTCAATGCCAGATTCTGATCGAACATCTTAAAGGAATCTGAGATAGAGAGGAACAGACCGATTGTAAATGCAGGAGCAACCAGAGGCAGCTTGATCTTCATAAATGTTTTAAAGCTGCTGGCTCCGTCAACTCTGGCTGCCTCCAAAAACGAGTCCGGAATACTTTCCAACTGGGCAATATAGATGATCATCATATATCCGGCAAGCTGCCAGGTCAGTACAATCAACATACCGATGAAACCGGTCTTCTGGTCAGATAACCAGCCTTGAAGCCAGGCCATCTCTGTCTTCTTTCCGATCGCCTCAAAAATAGACACGAAGATAAACTGCCAAGTAAAGCCCAACAGAATACCACCGATCAGATTCGGCATAAAGAACACGGTTCTGGCAAGGTTCGATCCCTTTATCTTACTGGTTACCAACAGTGCCAATCCAAATCCCACAACATTAATACAGATAACCGCGCACACCGCAAAGGCAAGAGTGAATAAGAAGGAATCCCAAAACCTGCCGTCATCAAACAGCTTTATGTAATTCGTTATACCAATAAACTGCGCATTTTTACCTATCCCGTTCCAATCCGTAAAGGAATAGTAGAATCCTGTTACTGCCGGAATTACAACTACCAATACAAAAGCAAGCATAGCCGGAAGGATAAACAACCAAAAACCAATTTGCTTTCTTCTCATAATGACTCTCCTGTATAACTATTGCCTCATTGCTTCCCAATCTTTTCTGCTCTGAGCAATTACCTGATCCCATGTCATACTGCCGGCAAAATACGCCTGAATGTTGGCTGCCACATTGCTGTCCCATCCGGAAGGCTGACCGGAGAACACCCAAGGAATGGTCTTGCCTGCTGACATATATCTCATTACTTCTGCGGAGAGAGGATCCACAATCTCGATACCATCGTAATTGTCAAATGCAGGAATGAGAGACAACTCGTTGATCACGATCTTCTTTCCGTCTTCAGACTGATACAACCAGTTCAGAAAATCCTTCGCTGCGGTCTTCTCACTGTCGGACGATTTCGAATTTACACACCAATAGTTGGAAACTCCTACTGCGATACAATCCTCGACGACACCCTTCAAAGGAATAGGAAGCATTCCCAAATCTCCAAGCAGTTCCTTGGAAACATTAGAAATCTCAGGGGAAATCCAGTTTCCCTGCTGAATCACTGCTACTCTCTCAATCGCAAGACCTCCGCCTACCTGGGTTGCATAATCGATAGAGTTGAGCAAAGATCTGTTTTCTCTGCTGCTGGTATATTTTGTCTCAAGATCTACAAGCTCCTTCAACGCATCTCCATAGGTATATTCAACAGACTTACTCTGAAAAGCATTTGCGGCACTCTTGAATTCGGCACTGAGTGCAACATTGTTTGTATGAAGCCCTACGATCCAGGATTCTTTCGCAGCGTACTCCTCTACTGCCTCCAATACGGGAAACTCAGTTGCCAACGTTCCGTCATCAATCTTGCTCTGCAGCTTCGCAAATGCCTGATCCATTGCATCATAACTTGTCAGTGTGGATGCATCAATACCTGCTGCCTCAAAGATCTTCTTATTATAGATCAATCCGTAACCCTCTACTGCAAGAGGAAGACCATACACCTGATTGTCTACAGTAACATTATCGGTGGCACCAGCCGATACGTGAGAAACCCAAGGCTCCTGAGTCAACGGTTCCAGATATTCCTGATAACTTGCAATGTCATCAGGTCCTCCAAGAGTAAAAATCTCCACAGGATCATTTCCCAGCATTTTTGCCTTGAGGGAAGATGCATAATCAGCACCGCCAACTGTCTCCAGATTAATCTTCACTCCGGGATGCTCTGCCTCATATTGGTCAATTGCTGCCTGAAGCGCATCACTAATCTCATTCTTATTCTGAAAAATATCTACAACTACATTGCCTTCATCGGCCTTCTGACGATCACTGCCACACGCCGAAAACATTCCTGTAACCATCATTGCTGCAAGGATCAATCCAAAAACTTTCTTTCTTCTCATAGAAACCTCCTCTTTTTTACAAAACACTGTCCTTCGTTTGCCAAATAGGTTATGTACATAACTTCTTTATAATCAAGTTATCACAGGAATCTTTGCATGTAAATAGGTTATGTTCATAACCTATTTAATAACCAATACTTTCGGACACTTTTTTGTATAATTTTGACAAAAAAAGCAACTTCTGCTATAACAGAAGTATCATCACAGAACGAGGTATCCAAAATGTCCACCATAAAAGAGATTGCAGAAAGAGCGGGAGTAAGTACGGCAACCGTATCCAACGTCATCCACGGGAACACAAAAAAAGTATCCCCTTCCACCATTGAACTCATTGAAAAACTGATACAGGAAATGGGTTATGTGCCCAAAATGGGACTGAGCGTACTGAACAATGGCAGTTCCAAGATGATTGCAGTCGTCATACATACCCATAAGCAATATGAAGATGCCGTGATTTCAGATCCCTTCTACGGAGCAATCATCGGCTTTATTGAAGAAAAACTCAGAGTGCTTGGATACTATATGCTGCTCTACTCTACCGATGATGTCAATGAAGTCTTTCGAACGGTCATGGCCTGGAACATCGATGGTATTATTGCGCTCTCGTTTTCGCGCAACGACTGCAACAAAATATGGTTTTTGACCCACAAACCACTGATCTCCATTGATTCCTACGGAATATCGCATGACGATACAAATGTTACAAATATCGGTTTGGATGATTCTACCGGCGGAGCACTCATGGTGAAATATATCCTGGAGTGCGGATATAAGAATATTTTGGTATGTGCAACAAATGACTACGGCGTAGATCAGGCACGATGGTTGGGGGCCAAGGACGCCTTTGAAAAAAATACAGGAAAGAACGAAGACAAAGTAATCAGATTGATTAACATCGGTAATTCCATTACAAAACGAGAAAGTGTCTATCAACAGCTTATCAGACAGGTCCCGTTTTCCAAAAGAACAGCTGCCTTCTTTTTATCAGACTATTATGCCATAGAGGCTATCAGCTATCTATCCGGAAAAGGTATTCGTATCCCAACCGATCTCGGTATTGCCGGTTTTGATGATATCACTTACGCGCACCTCACTGTACCAAAGCTTACAACGATTCAACAGAGTATGGAGAGGAAAGCAGAGTTAGCAGTCTCAGAATTGATGCAGGCAATCCATGAACCGGTCTATTTGGGAAAAGAGGTTATACTGGATGTGTCGCTTATCGCCAGAGACTCCATATAATCAGGCAGATCAACAAAAAAACAGCAATCCTTCCCAAATAAGGATTGCTGTTTTCACTGATACACTTCTTCTCGCTCTGTTATCCACTCAGATTCCCGCTCTCCGAAGCTGTCTGCTGATCTTCGGACCCAGCACTGCTGCCAGCGCCATCTTGATCAGATCTCCCAGGATAAAGGGAATCACTCCCGCGAACAGTGCCGCCTTGAAATCCATGTGTGCCTGGAAGGCAAGCCATGTGGTGCCAAGCGCATAACAGACCACTGTTCCCAGGACCATGCCAAGGAAGCTGGGAAGAAGCTTCCCCTTTGTCCGGTCAATGAAGATTCCAGCGATCACCGCCATGGGCAGGAAGCCGATGATATAGCCTCCGGTCGGGCCGAACAGCTTCCCCACACCGCCGGTAAAACCGGAGAACACCGGAACACCTACCAGACCGATCAGCATATAGACCAGATAGCTGATCGTCTCCTTCTTCGTGCCCAGCGCATAGAGCCCGAAGTAGATGGCAAGATTTGTCAGGGAAATCGGCACCGGCCCGATGGGCAGGGATAGAGGTGCAAGCACACAGGTCACTGCGGTCATCACAGCAATCAGGGCAATGGTTTTAATGGTCAGTTTGTTTTCACGCATGGTTTTTTCCTCATCTTTCCTTCTTTGATACATCTGCAGAGATGTCAAATCCCATTCCGGTCAGCATCTTTCTGTCCTGGGCAGTATTGTTGCCGACCGTGGTCAGCATATCTCCGGTAATCGTTGCATTCACGCCCGCCCGGAACAGTCTCTTACCCCCGTCGGGAAAATAATTCCTCCCCGCAGCCATCCGGATGTAGGCGGTAGGATTCAGATAACGAAACATCGCAACGGTGCGAAGGATCTCCTCCTGTGTCAAAGGCGTCAATCCTTCGAAAGGGGTTCCCTTCACCGGGATCAGCGCATTGATGGGAATGGAGGGGATCTCCAGTTCTGCCAGCGTAAGCGCCATATCCAGGCGATCCTGCCAGGTCTCGCCCATACCGATGATTCCGCCGGAGCAGACCGTCATGCCTGCTGCCTTGGCCAGCTCTATTTCCCGCAGCTTGTCCTGAAAAGTATGGGTCGTGCAGATAGACGGAAAGTATCGCTCTGAGGTCTCAATATTGGCGTGATACATCTCCACGCCGGCCTGTTTCAGCCGTGCAAAGGCCTCCTTGCTGATGAGCCCGTGAGAGGCGCAGAGGCGAAGCCCGCATTCCCGATGAAGCAAATCATAGGTCTCCACCAGTCTGTCCAGATCCTTCCCCTCCACGGTACGGCCTGCCGTCACGATGGAGTAGGCATGTACACCGGCAGCCTCTCTGGCTCTGCAATCCTCCAAAACCTCCTCGGCCGTCAACATTCCATGCTCTCCGCAGCCGGTGTGATTGTGGGCAGACTGGGCACAGAACTTGCAGTTTTCACTGCAGCGTCCCCCTCTTCCGTTGACGATCGTGCACAGATCCACGTGATTGCCGCACAGAGACTGACGAATCAGGTCCGCACCCTCTATGAGTTCTTCCAGGTCAGCCTCTTCGAAAAAGGACAGCTCCTCCCCTCTTCGAAGCCTGCGGCCACCAATAATCTCCTTTGCCAGTTGCTTCATATCCACAGCTTTTTCCTCCCAATTTCACAGTCGTTAGGAAGTATACCGCCAAAAAGTAAAATTGTCAACCATAACATTGATTATGGTTGACAATTCGTTTTACACCGTTTCCAGATAATATTTAGCCTGCGCCGCAAAAAGCTTTGCATAGATTCCGTTTTCCCGGTTCACCAGCTCCTCATGGGTTCCGGACTCTTTGATGGTGTGATCTGCGAACACCACGATCTTATCGCAGAATTTGCAGCTGGAGAGCCTGTGGGAGATATAGATGGCCGTCTTATGTCCCACCAGACAGTCAAAATGTCGGTAGATATCGTACTCCGCCACCGGGTCCAGGGCAGCCGTAGGCTCATCCAGGATGACGATGGGGGCGTCCCGATAGAGTGCTCTCGCGATGGCGGTCTTCTGCTGCTGTCCGCCGGAAAGCTCCGTGCCATGCTCATCGAAGCTCTTATACAGCATGGTATCCAATCCTCTGGGCAGCTTCTTTGCCCCCTCGTAGAAGCCCGCCAGCTCCAGCACCCGCTGGATCTCTCCGTCCTCCACCGTCTCATCGAAGGCGATATTCTCTCTCAGACTGAAGGCCAACAGCTTGAAATCCTGAAATACCACGGCGAACAGCTTTCGATAGGCGCTCTCCGAGTACTCCTTGATGTTGATGCCGTCGATCAGGATCTCCCCCTCCGTCACATCGTAGAGTCGGCAGAGCAGCTTGATAAAGGTGGTTTTTCCTGCGCCGTTTAAGCCTACCACAGACAGATGCTCTCCGGACCGGATGGTGAGATTGATATCCTTCAGCACATATTGCTCCGACCGGGGATACCGAAATCCCACATGCCGAAATTCGATGGTGTGATCGCCCTCCGCGACCCCTCTGGTTCCCTTGGAAAGAGCCTCCGGATACTCCAGAAATACCAGAAACTGATAGGCATATCTGCATCGTTTCACGATCTCCTGCCAGGCATACATCATGCCCCACATCCCCTGATACAGTTCGGATGCGGCCGCCACGCTCATGGAGAAATCACCGATGGAGATCCTCTTTGACAGAGCAAGCAGACCGATGTAAAAGTAGCTGATTCCGTCTCTGCACGTGTTGACCAGGTCCATTCCCCAGGCGAAGGTGCGCTGCCTTACCGCCAGCTCCCGCCAGGAATCCGTCATCTCTTCGGATTTTTCCTCGGCCTTACAGCACATCATATCTGCGCTGTCGTACAGTCTGATCTCCTTGCCATAGGCAAAATCGGCAAGCTGATACATGTAATACCCAAACACCCGGTTGATCTTGGCCAGCTTTCCGTGCTGCTCCACCTCCGCGTCATTTCTCTTCTTATTCAAAAAGGAGATGACGATCAGTGCCGCCGCCTGTACCGGAAGCAGCAGAGGGCAGGTCAGTGCGATCACCGCGGCAACACCGGCCACCACGATACAGTTGGCAGCCATATCATAGACACTATTCAGAACTCCGGTGACTCCCTCGCTGTACCAGCTGATGCCGTCCCGCGCCCGATTTAGCTGATCCAACACCGCCGGATCCTCCGTGTGCTCAAAATCCATTTTCATGGTGTGATCCGCAAGCATTGTCTCAAAATACTCATTGAACCATTCCGCCAGCACCACCTTCCACTGGAGCGTGATATTATTCATCAGATTGGTAAACAGACTGGCCACACAGAGAAATCCCACATAGAACACCACATTTTTGAGATGGTCCTCCACCGGATTTCCCTGAAGGATCAACACCAATTCATCCATCAGAAACTTGGGCAGAATCACTACCTGCACCTTCTGCAGCAGCAGAGCGAGGAACTGAATCAGATAGATCACAAACAGCGACGGCTTCTCCTTCCACGCCGTCTTCAGCATAAATCGGAGCGTCTCCCGCAGGACCTTCCCCTGGCTTTCTTTCTTTTCCTCATGCTTTCGCATATCCACTCGCCTCCTCACAAAGATCCTCGTCCACGTAATACTGGGCCTGGATCCGGAACATCCTTGCATATTCCCCGTTTTTCTCCATCAGTTCCTTGTGGGTGCCGTATTCCACCATCCGTCCGTCCGCAAACATGGCGATATTCTTACAGAACTGGGTGGAACTGAGTCTGTGGCTGATATACACTGCAGTCTTCCCGCCGATCAGCCGGTCAAAATCCTCATACAGTCTTGCCTCCGCCAGGGCATCCAGAGCTGCGGTAGGTTCATCCAGAACCACCACAGGTGCGTCCTTATACAGGGCTCTGGCGAGAGCCAGCTTCTGCTTCTCCCCGCCGGACAGATCCACACCGTCGTCATAGACTACCTTCAACATTTCCGTCTTCGTTCCCTTGGGAAGGGAGTCCAGCTTCTCGCTAAGGCCTGCATTCCGTAAGCACTTCTCAGCCCGACCGGAATCCGTCTTTGCAGGCTCCTTCATGGAGACATTTTCCTCCATGGGAAACGCAAACAGCTCTACCTGCTGAAAGACCGGAGCAAAGATGTCATAGTAGCTTCTCTTATCATATTCCCGTACATCCACCCCATTCAGTAATATCCGTCCCTCAGTAGGCTCATACAGCCGAAGGAGCAGCTTGATCATAGTGGATTTGCCGGCACCGTTTAAGCCTACCACCGCCAGGCGCTCCCCTGCCCTAAGCGTCAGGTTCAGCTCCCGGAGGGCAAACTTTTCTGCCTTGGGATATTTGAAAGAAACGTTCTCAAACACAAACTCGTAGGAAGGCTGCTTTGTCAGGATCTTTCCCTCCGCTTTCGTCTCTCCTCCGTCAAAATCCAGGAAGCTCCTGAAATCATCCACCTCACGGCTCTTGGCCAGCAGATCACTGACATCGCCGAGAAGCATGGAGATATAGGAGAAAAAAGTACCGGAGGAGCTCAGATACAGACTGAAATTACCAAGTGTCATATTGCCCTGCACGACACAGTATACCAGCCAGGCATAGATCATCAGCTGGGAGAGAAACCACATCACATTGCTGGAAATGGAAGCCCAGAACCAAAGCTGTCCGTTCTTGATCTGAGCAGCATAACGAGTGACATTCAGCTGACGGTATTTCTCCATCAGCCATTCCCGCAGACCGAACATGCGGATATCCTTTGCCATATCAAAGCTGGTGGTAATATTCTGCAGATAGGCCCGCTTCCTCCACCAGGTGGCCAGGGGATCCCACACCTTCTCCTTTGCTGTCTTGTTCACGTAATCGGTGATAAAAAAATTGATCAGTGCGAGTAATACCATTCCGGCTACGATCCAGGGATTCATGGTGCCCAGAATGAGGATGCCCACCACTACCACGGCGAGGGAGTTCAAAAATGTGCCCGACCGACGCATCATTCCTTCTACGCCGTTATAATTGCCTCCGCAGGCATTTCTGGCCTTTTGAAAGCAGTCCATCACATCCGTATTCTCCAGATGCTCGAAGTCGATGGTCATGGCCTTTCGATTCATCTCCCCCATGATCCCCATTCTGGCCCGAATATATCTCCACCCGATACCATTATCATAGTAGGTGCATACAAGAGTGGTAAACAGCATCAGTACCACGAACAAGACCATTGTCCAAAACAGTTTCTTCATGTCCTGTCCCTTTGTGATCATATCCAGTATCGCCTTGGACCAGAAAGTCCACAGATATTTCATAAACGGCGTTCCTATCATTCCCAAGGGAAACAGTACTAACAGGAACCGTTCCTGCTCTATCATCTTTTTCAGAATGAAGCCCATATTGGAGAACAGTCCGTATTCCTTATGCAGGGGATTCCTTTTCTCCGTTTTGTTTTCTTCCTTTTTCATCCTTCCGCTCTCCCGTTATCGACTACTTTTCTTCCCCATCTGTGCTCTGGGCAAGGTGTCTTCGCACAAATTTCAGGTTTTCTCTCTCCATCCAGGGGATACTGCCATCCGCAATGGAAAGAGCGTATCCGTCGGGGGGACTCAGCAGCCCATCCGCACCGGCAAACAGGATCAGAAGAGTGGCTGCAGTCTGCTGATTTACCGCATAGATCTTTTCCCTCTTGTCGAACTCATCCAGCAGGCAGATCTCTCTCAATATGGGACCATTGCCCTTTCCTGCGTTGATGCCGCTTAAGTAGGTCAATGCCTCTTTGGCAGCAGCCTCTGAGATTCCGATCTTCTTAGAGATGGTAGAGCCGGATACACATTCCTTGTCATTGAGGCTCAGCAGATAAAACAAAACCTTAAGATTCTCCTTCTTCCCCAGAAAAGCGAAAAAATCCGCCAGGCGATCCGTCACCTGAAAATAGGACGAAAAGCCTTCCGCCGGCCGCTTCATCAGCATGTAATACTCCAGATCCCGGTTCAGTCTGAAATAGGTAAACCCGGCCCGGTTGGTGATCGTCGAGGCAAGGACATTGTCCTCCTCGGGCACCGCCCGGTCATAATAGGATTTATTCTCCACCCAGAAGCTTGCCTGGGCAGCCCAGACATAGCGCAGGATCTTTTCAAAACGTTCCCCGAAGCTGTGGTTTACTCCGATGGGAATGGCCTTGATGGAATCCATCACCATCTGCTCCACGGAAACCTTTTCCTTCTCCCGCCCGTAAAGATAATCGATGGATACCTGAAAATAATCCGCGATCCTGGGCAGAAGATCCCCGTCCGGGAAGCTTCCGTTCTCCCATTTTGACACAGCCTGAGGACTGACCCCAAGGAAGGTGGCCAACTGCTCCTGGGTCACATTATTCCTTTTTCTAAGGGACTGAAGCGTGGATGAAAACACTGTATTTGCCATGTTACAAAATCTCCTTTGCGTTGTTCTACCTGCAATATATCACACATTTTGGTTGAGTTGTATAGTATATTTCAACTGTTCTTTTCTATTTTGTGGTAAAATCTTTAGAAATCAACCAATAGTTGTTCGAAATAGGCAAAAAAATGCAGTGATACTTTTTCAAGCATCACTGCACCCTATTCTTTCTTCTTTTTCACCCGGTACACCGTTAGTTTCATCCGGGTCCGGAACCCACTCACTCTCCTGCAGAACTGCCTGTGATATCGTTCAGGAACACGTAGAAAACATCCCCATAAGCCTCCGAGTGGACAAACCTGCCGTAGTCTCTGACCCGTCTCACCGATCCGTCCTTGCAGAGGATCCGATACTCCACGGAATCGATATCGTTCTCCTTCTCGATCTGAGATGAGATCATCTTCTCGGCGCGCTCCAAGTCATCGGGATGAACCATCCCCCGGAAGGAGTTGCCGGTAAAGGTCCGAAACTCCTCTCCGTCAACAAATCCATACAGCCTGAGAAGCTCCCGGTTGAAGGAGATCAGTTCCTCTCCTTCCCCTGCCCTGTAGATAAAGAATCCTCCCGGAAGATACTCGGAGATCTCATCCATCTTCTGCAGGATCTCTCCCGGCAAATACTCCTTTTTCTTCCTTCGATCGTGGGTTTCCTCCAGATAATATTGTCGTTTACTGCGGTACATATCCTGATCGGCCAATTCAACATTTCGCTCCAACTGTGCCGCCCTCTCCAGCCAGACGCTTCCCAGAGACGCAGACGGTCCATCCTTCCAGGATGCCTCTAAGGCTTTCCGCTTCCTGTCAAAGTCCTCCCTGTTTTTTTCAAAGGAGAAAATAACAAATTCATCGCCGCCGACCCGATAGATATCTGCATCGGTAAAGATCTTTCGCATAGACTGAGCGATCTCCACGATCATCCGGTCTCCTGCCTCATGTCCCTCCCGGTCATTGAGCATCTTCAGCCCGTTGATATCCGCAAAAAGAATTCCCATGGGCTGAAGCTTTTTCTCAGGGTCATGTTCTATCATGGCGATATCTTCAAAATACGCCTTCCGGTTTTTGAAACCGGTCAGTTCATCCGTCTCCAGACCGCTTACCGCAACATCATACTCCCGCATGTGGATCAGATTCCCGATCCGCTTCAAAATACGTCCGGAATGGTAGGGCTTCTCAATAAAATCGGCCGCTCCCATCTGCATGCATTTTTCCTCTTCCTCCACACTGCTTAAGACAGTGGTCACGATGACAGGAATCCTGCTGAACAGGGGATGCTTTTTCACCTGCTCCAAAAATTCGTATCCGTTCATCACAGGCATCTTGATATCCAGCAGAATTACGCAGACTGCCTGTCCGTATCGATTCAGTTTATCCAGACCATCCTTGCCGTTTTCGGCGGTCAGCACCAGATACTGCTCCGCTAAGATCTCTGTCAGAAGCTCTCTGTTGATCTCATTGTCCTCGATCACAAGGACACATTTCTTATGCTCATCCGCAATCCTCGTCCGGCTTGCAGAAACCCTGCCTCTCTCTCTGTTTACGCCGGCTTTCTGCAGCATCTCTTCATAATCCTTGTCCGGCATAGGCTTTGCGTAGTAGAAGCCCTGTGCATAATCGCAGCCCAGTTCTCTCAGCTGGTTCCGCTGGCTGCCGGTCTCCACTCCCTCCGCTATGACATTCAGATGCAGCCTGTGAGCCATATTCACCACATCGTTTAAGATACTCTGCTCCAGGGGTTTCTCGAACTCCGTGCGGATAAAGCCCATATCCAGCTTCAGAATATCGATGGAGATCTGTCCCAGCATATTCAGGGAGGAATAACCGCTTCCAAAGTCATCCATCTCAATGACGAAGCCCCGTCTTCGCAGATCCTCCACCGTACTGATGATCTGCTCCGGATTCTCCGTATAGGCGCTTTCCGTGATCTCCAGATGCAGGTAGGAGGGATCAATTCTATATTTATCCACCAATTCGCACAGGTGCTCTACCAGGTGGGCATGATAGATATCGGCGCGGGAAACATTTACCGACACCGGTACCACCCCATACCCTTTATCCATCCAGTCCCGAAGTCTCTCGCAGGTTCGGTCCCACACATATTCATCCAGCTTGCAGATGAAACCGTTCTTTTCAAACAGCGGAATGAACTCCCCGGGTGACAAAAAGCCCCATTCCGGATGAATCCATCTGACCAATGCCTCAGCACCCACCATACGTCCATCGTGAAGGTTATATTTGGGCTGGAAGAACACGGCAAACTGCTTCTGCTCCAGCGCTTCCTCCATTGCATCGGTTATGATCTGCTCCCGCAACAGCTGCTTACGGAGGGTCTCGTCATAGACAACAAGGTGTTTATCATAGATTCCCTTGATCGTATTGACCACCCAGAGAGCTCTGTCGCACATTTTCTCCACGGGAATAGAAGGATCCCAAATCTCATAGATACTCAGCTTGACGGAAATATTCTCCGCCAGTTCGGAACGGGTCTTCTCTCTCGCCTTGACAAAGCATTTCCTTCCCTTCAGCTCGCTCTCTCTGTCCGTCAGACACAGGAAGCGATCCGCCGTAAATCGACAGCAGATTGCATCAGGGCTGACGCGCTTCTTCAGGATCCTTGCTACCTCTATCAGAAGCTTATCTCCCGCCTGACGCCCAAAGGTGTCATTGTACAGCTTAAAGTTTTCAAGATTGCAGCAGAGAATGGAATATTCCTTCTCCGGGTTTGCATCCAGCACCTCTCTGACTTTTCGATAAAAAAAGTCCTTGGTGTACAAGCCGGTGAGTCTGTCGTATTTGAACTGATTCACCATTGCTGCGGTTTCGCGCAGCTTGATCAGGCTTGCCACACGGTGTCTGATCACCTTCGCTCGGTAAGGCTTGGGGATAAAATCCGTTGCGCCATGCTCCAACGCTCCGATCTCGTCCTCTTCACTGTCTGCCTGCGTCATGACAATAATAGGGATATTGGCGAATTCCGAATCGCTCCTGACCGCATCCAGAAAATCATACCCATTCATCACCGGCATCATGATATCCAGAAGGATCAATGCGATACTTTCCTTATTCTGTTGCAGCACAGCAAGCCCATCCAGCCCATCCACTGCCTTCAGGATCTCATACTCCCCCTGTAATATCTCCTCCAACATTGCAAGGTTCAGTTCATTATCCTCTACGATCAAAACCTGTCTCCGCCGCATTTATCCGTCTCCTAAATTCCATATCAGCTATTCAGCTGTCTGATACTGTCTATTACGACCTGATAATCTTCCGCTACCTTCTGAAAAAGTACCTCGCACTGAGCCGGATCGATCTTCTCCGTATCTTTCTCCCGCAAAAGGTCCGTCAAAACAGAAGCAGAGTCACCAAGTCTTGTCAGCCCAAGGTTATAGCACACTCCCTTTAACGAGTGAGCAGCACGAAATGCCTCCGGGATATTCGCTTCCTGCAATGACCGGCTCAGATCGTTAAAGCAAGGATCCGCGAGAAACTTCTTTAAGAATCTCTCTATCATCTCATCCTTTGGAATCCGCTGTCTTACGGAATCATAGTCACCGCCCATAGCATCGAAACAATCTTTTAACATCATCTTTCATCACCTGCTCGCATAATATTTCTTAGCATACATTGTAACATATACTGACAAAAAATACTTATATTTTTTCCTTTTCCCTAATATTTTTGCGCAAATGTAACGTAAAATGACGATTTCCTCTCTACCCCCCCCCTTGATTTGTCACGCTAAATGACATATAATAGATGAAATCATTGCATTTGAGGCGGAAAAAGCATTATGGAATTTCATGACAAATTAGTCTTTTTGATGAATATTACTCAGACCACCAACAAGGAACTGGCAGCAGCACTTTCTGTGGATCCTTCCCTGATCAGCCTCTTTCGAAGCGGAAAGAGAAAGCGTCCCCAGAACCCGGACTACTATACCAACATGGCTGCCTTTTTCTCCAAGAGATGCCCTGCTGCCTTTCAGCGAAACGCCCTGTCGGAAATGTTAGGGCAAAGCTCCATCGGCATCTCCATGCCCACGGAGGAGCTGGCCGAGAGCCTGACAGTCTGGCTGTCGGAGGGCTCCGAGATCACCGCCAATCTTTTCTCCAATATGAACAGACCGGTTCCTTCGATTCCCGCATCGAAAGAGCCCCTCTCCGACGCTGCCCTGCCGGAGTTGATGACAGAGCTGCCCTCCTGCCCTTCGAAGGTTTCCTCCTCCAGATCCCTGTCTCGGGGACAATCTGCCTTTTACGTCGGGGAGGTGGGAAGACGTGCCGCCGTCCGACAGATGATGGAACAGATCCTGTCATCTTCCACCCCGGGAACGATCTACGTCTCCTCTGACGACAATCTGGAATGGATGCTCTCCGACTATTCCCTCACCGGTCAGATCCAGACCCTGATGCAGCAGCTGCTGGAACGTGGATTCTCCCTGTGTCAGATCATGCCGCCCGTCAACTATCTGCCCCGGTTTGCGGAATCCCTGAAATTCTGGCTTCCGATCTACAGTTCCGGCAAGGTCTCGGTCTATTACTATCCCCGAATGCGGGATAACCTGTACCGACGCTCTCTGATGCTCTTTCCCGGCCAGTGTGTCCGGGTATCCAATGCCATCGGACTGGAAAGCGACAGTGATATCACCCTGTTCTCTACCGAGAAAATGATCGTGGATGCCTATCTCACACAATTTCATGAGTTTCTGTCCATGTGCCGCCCGGCTGTCATGGGACACACCGGGCTTCAGGAATTTGTTAATCTCTATAGCACACTGATGTCCCGCATGGGAAATCTGATCAGTATGACCTCTTTTTTGTCTCTCTGCACGATTCCCGGCGAGCTATTCGACATCCTTCTTCAGACCGCCGCCAATGAAGAGTGGAGAGCAGTTTTCCGGGATAATATGGTTCAATTCGAATCTTTTCCGAATTTGATGGAGCGCAGACAGTTTATCGATATGGCTTATCTGGCCACCGCCGAGGAGGTTCGTGCCGGCCGGGTCTATGTGGGCTGTCCTTTTTCGATTCATACCGGTTCTCCGGTTTATACCCCGAAAACCTATGTCCTGCACCTGCGCAACATTCTGCGGCTGATGGATACCAATGAGAATTACTGTTTTGTCCCCCTTGGCAGCAATCAACTGGAAGGCTTTGAGCTGTTCGTCAACAGTGACGGACTGGCCCTCCTGAATCGCTCCACCCCACCGGCCCTGATGTTGGAGCTGCAGCGCCCGGAACTTGTGATCTCCTGCCAGGAATACCTGCTCCACAAGGCAGAGACCCTAGGCTACACCGGCATCCACAAGGAGACCACCCGCAAGCGGATCCTGAAGCTGATCAAGGAATTATCCTAGTCTGAGGAAAAACGAGGGTTGCATCTTTCCGGAAAAAGACTATAATAAGTCAGTGAAAAATTCGACGGAAAAGGCGAGGGAATCTGACATGAATAAAGATCTGACGGTAGGAAATCCCAAACAGGTACTTTGGAGATTTTGCCTGCCTCTTTTTGGCAGCATTATCTTTCAACAGATCTACAACATTGCTGACAGCCTGGTGGCAGGTAAATTTATCGGAGAGAACGCCCTGGCTGCGGTGGGAAACAGCTATGAGATCACCTTGATTTTTCTTGCCTTCGCCTTTGGCTGCAATATGGGCTGCTCCGTCGTAGTATCCAGGCTGTTTGGTGCCGGCGATTACAGCAAAATGAAAACCGCTGTCTATACTACCTGTATTTTCAGCGGTTTATTGTGCCTTCTGTTAATGATGACGGGGTTATTGGGATCCGACCTGCTGCTTAGCCTGATTCGAACTCCATCCGAAGTGTTTCGCGATTCCAAGATCTATTTGGACATCTACATCTGGGGGCTTCCCTTTGTCTTCTTCTACAATATTGCCACCGGCATCTTTTCTGCATTGGGAGATTCCAAGACACCCTTCTTTTTCCTGGCTCTCTCCTCCCTGTCCAACATCGGCGTAGACATCCTGTTTGTCAGATCCTGCGGGCTGGGCGTGGCGGGTGTGGCATGGGCCACCTTCCTATGTCAGGGCATCAGCTGCATTCTGGCACTGATCACCGTATTTGTCAGACTGAAGGGCATTCATTGTGATACGAGGTCCGTTCTGTTCGACCGGAAGCTGTTAGGACAGATCATCTCCATTGCCATCCCCAGCACGCTGCAGCAAAGCTTCATTTCCCTGGGCAATATCGTGATCCAGGGAATCATTAACGGCTTCGGCTCTCCGGTAATGGCAGGCTACTCTGCTGCCGTCAAGCTGAACAATCTGGTGATCACCTCCTTCACCACACTGGGCAACGGCATCACCAACTTCACCGCCCAGAATCTGGGCGCCGGCAAATCAGCCCGTATCAGACAGGGGTTCCGAGCCGGTATCAGGTTAGTCTGGATGCTGAGCCTACCTCTTTGTCTGCTCTATTTCTTCGGCGGCGGTTTTGCCCTGAAATTATTTCTGGAAGAACCCACCCCTCTTGCAATGCATACCGGAGTGATGTTCTTAAGGATCCTCTCTCCCTTCTACTTCGTGGTCTCCGCAAAGCTTGCTGCGGACGGTGTTCTGAGAGGCGCCGGCAGGATGAAACCCTTTATGCTGGCCACTTTCACCGATTTAGGGCTTCGTGTTCTTCTGGCGTTTTGCTTTTCAAAGTCTGCACTGGGTGCAACCGGTATCTGGTGTGCCTGGCCCATCGGTTGGATCATTGCCACGGGAATGTCTCTGTACTTCTATCGTAGTTTCACAAATTGTGCAAATGAAAACGCCTGACCCACGACGAAAGTCATGCGCCAGGCGGCAGGGAACTAAATATTCAAATTGATCGCAATACTCTTCACAACATCTTCTATCACGATCGGCTTGGCGATATGCCCATTCATTCCGGCATCCAGGGATGCCTGAACATCCTCCGCAAAGGCATTGGCTGTCATGGCGATAATGGGAATCTCACGGGCATCCCGTCTCTCCGGATTGGAGCGAATGGTTTCCGTGGCCTGATATCCGTTCATGGTGGGCATCATGATATCCATAAAGATCATATCAAAGGTGCCCGGAGGATTCTCCAGGAAGGTTTTCACTACCTCGGTTCCGTCACAGACTCTTGTGATCCGGATTCCCAGCTCCTCCAGCTGGACCATTGCGATCTCTGCATTCAGATCGTTGTCTTCCGCCAGCAGGATCCTCACTCCCGTCAGATTTGCATTGGCGATATCATAATGCTGCCCCTTGATATTGCTCTTATCGGTAAGTTCTACAGGAAGCTCCACAACAAAGGTCGAGCCCTCACCCTTTTTGCTGGTCACAGAGACGGTACCACCCATCAGATCCACATACCGCTTCGTGATGGCCATTCCCAATCCGGTGCCCTTATAATGGGTTCTTGCACCATTTTCCTCCTGAGAAAACTCATCGAAGATATGCTCCAAAAAGTCCTCCGTCATACCCACACCTGTATCAGCAATGACATAACGCACCACCATATGCCGGTCATCCTCTCCGGTGCGGTAATCGGACGCAAAGGTGATCCGCCCTCCGTCATCGGTAAACTTCACGGCATTGCCCAGAATATTCACCAGAACCTCACGCATACGAACAGCATCGGCAAGTACATACCGGTGCTCCGGCTCCGCCAGCTTCGTCTGGAAGGAGATATTCCGATTCGTCAGGAAGCCATGCATGATACTCACTACTGTATCCGCAACCTCCGTAATATCCACGGGGATGGGCGCAAATTTGATCTTACCGCTCTCGATGCGGCTGATATCCAGCACATCATTGATGAGCGTCAACAGATGCTCCGAGCTTTCTCCGATCTTCTCCAGACAGGATCTTGTCTCCGGCTTCAGATCCTGCTTCATGGCGATGTTGGTAAAACCAATGATGGCGTTCATCGGGGTTCGGATGTCATGGGACATATTATTCAGGAAGGTGGTTTTCGCAAGGTTTGCATGCTCTGAGGTGCGAACTGCCTCCTCCAGCTTCTGATTGATCTTCTTATCCGAGGTTCGGTCGGACAGGTCAAGAATGTACTTTTTCTCGCCCTGAATGTCAGTGCAGAATACAACCACCCGAAACCACATCATCTCGCCGGTCTTCTGGTGGATATACTCCCGATCCCACTCTCGCTGCTCACCGGGCAGAATAGAGGACAGCTGATCCAGAATATGTATGGAATCGTCCTGCTTGATCAGACGCTCGATCTCATAGATACTTTCCGAAATCTTCCGCTCTGAAATACCAACCAGCTTCTCCACATTCGGGCTCACATATTCCACATGAAGCTCCTTGGCATCCAACATCACGAAAACATCGTCTACATTGGTGGATAGCTTGGAAAACAGTTCGTCCCGGGCCAAAAGCTGATTGTCCTTCAGTTTCAGCTTCTGTCTTATCTGCTGCAGGATGACAAAGAAGATTCCCAGAGCCAGCACGGTGGTAATACCGGTCATCACGATGGTAGTCATATATTGAAGCTGATTCATGCTGGCATTGACCACATCCGTAGGAACGATTCCCAGCACCATCCAGTCCTGGAAATCGGCAGACTCATAAATCAGGTAATATCTTTCACCGTCTGCCTCGAACACCATTTCGCCGGAATTTCCCAGTCGGAAATCCTCCTTCAACGCAGCAAGCTTCTCGTCAGTAAATCCTTTGGATCTATCCAACAGAGCAAAAATATTCCGCACATCCTGCATACTCTCGCTGGAGTTATCCAACACCACTCTTCCGTCAGGCAGTACCGCATAGGTGCTGGCCTTTCCCCCGAAGGCAGAGATCTGAAGTGCTTCCACCAGATCAGAATTGTTGAAGGTTATGGCAATGGCTTCATAGGTAAAGCCCCGGAAACTGTTTTGATCACTGGGAATGGCGAACACCATGATCTCCGGCTGATCCGGAACAACAGAGTTGACCACCACCGGCTGCTTATCCAGGATCAGTTTGGTAAGCTGCTCCTGCAGATCCAGATACCCTTTATGTCCATCCAGAGTGATATAGTCACCGTCCCGTGAGATGAAAAAGAAATCTGTAAACCCATTTTTTTCCCGGGCACGATTCACATAGGCCACGATCTCCTGCTCACTGTCCTGGACATCCAGATAGGGAGTCCACATACTCATCCGGTCCCAGTTGACAGATACCAGATTATAAAGTGTCTGATTGGCCTGATGAAAGATTTCGGTAAGGTGAGCGGTACTCTCATCAAAAATCGTTCGGGAGACAAAGCTGAAATAGGCTGAACCGGCCCAGCCCACCCCCGCAACCAGTACGAGGATCAGCAGCAATATCTGCAGTCTCTTTTTCATGGGTTCACCCTCCTTTCAACTTTGTCTCCACTGTTTATTTGCTTTGAAGAATAGTCACATACTCCGTAGGCTCCAAAAACTGCTTTGTCTTCTCCAAAGCCTCCTTCATACAATCCTGGCTGGAAAAATCGCTGACCAGATAAGCCTGACGCTTAGCCTTCAGATCCTCAGGCATAGGACAATTGCAGAAGCTCTCATGCTCCATAAAGGTATCTGCTCCTACTAACAACATGGTGTATGTAGCATTCTCATCCAGAGGCTGACCGCCGACGGTGACGCTCTCCAGGCGAAACTTACCCTTCTCAGTCTCGGTGACCGTATATTCCAGACCACTGGTAACGGGCATCAGGTTTCTGTGGCGGATCGGGTTGGAACCGTCCTCCTTCACATTCACCATCCACTCCATGAACCGGCGAACCTCCTCCCCGGTATACTCGCCTCTGTAAATCGCATTTCTGGAGGTCAGGATCCACTTTGCCTGCTGCATGGTGTAGGTCCCGGCATAGATAGAGGTACTGGCCACAGGGGTATATCCGATGGCGATCTGGTCATCAAAGGCAGCCCGCAGGGTGTTCATCATGGAAGATGCAGCTGCACTTCCGTGAACACCGAAGTCGTTGGAATAAGCTTTCTCCTGAGTGAACAGAACCTCCTCTGCCTCCGGATCCACATAATCCATCAGTCTGGAGTTGAAAGCCTCGTAGGCAGCCTTGGCATCGTACTCTCCGATCATCATCTTGTGACCGACATCCTGAGAGATGGCGAAGATCTCCGTGGACGCCAGACGCATATACAGGTGATTGCTTTCGATACAATCCTGCACATACTGAAGGGAAGGAGAGGATGCAATATTAACTTCTTTGTTGTAGGACAACACGGAGGTACCGGCTGCGATCTGCTTCTGTCCCTCCTCGCTGAAAATCGCCATCAGGACTTCCTGGATCGCCTTCCACTTCGCTTCGTCCTTCTCCACATTTTTGGAAACAGCCAGCTGACACATGGGGTAGGTCAGCAGCCAGTTGTCCTCTGAAGTCTCTCCGAAATAGGGAAGAAGTACACTGTTAGTACCGTCTTCCTTCGTAATATTGTCTGCCAGAGCCGCGGTGTTTCGGATCATGGCTGTCTTCCCGTTTCGATATGCCTCGGTAACCTTGGAAAACTGTAATTCCTCATCGCCGGGTTCAAAATGAACGTCCTTTAAGAACTGCTCGTACTTCTCAAAGACCTTGGGCCAGACAGTGGTATCCAGACCCACCGGATTCTCCTCGCTCTCACTCTCGTAGCTTCTGCGCCACTGAGTACCCTCCAGGCTCATCAGCTCCGGAATCGCACAGCCCTGTATCGTCTCCAAGCAGGAGTAGTCATAATACCAGTCGGTCTGATAGCCCTTGATCCCTACGGCTTCGAAGGCCTCAATGGCAGCCAGAAACTCCGAATAATTTGTAGGCAGGGGAATGTTATACTGATCAAACAGATCCTTGTTGGCCATCGTGCAATCCACTTCGGCACACATGGGCAGCCATCGGATCGCACCGCCGGGCTCCTTGTTCACATTCAGATAGCTGGTATAGAAGGTGCCCGCAACCTCCGTATTGCTCAGGTCCATCAGATACGTGGACAACGCAGCCGCATCATTCAATGAGAAGCGACGGCAGGTGATAATGTCCGGCATCTCCTCTCCACGGTTCATAAGATCCTTGTAATACTCCATGGTATTGTAGCTCTGGATAAAGGTAAACTCAATCTCCGGAAACTTCTCCTCCAGCCAGGGAGTAAACTGCTTAAACATTGACCGGTCCCAGGCATAAAAGCTGATGGAGATCTTCCCATCCTCTTTGGACTGTTCACCTGAGGTCTCCTTCCCCGCACAACCGGAAAGGGTGCCGATGAGCATAACCACTGACAAAACCAGCGCTGCCAGGCGTGTTGTCTTTTTCTTCATTCTTCTTCTCCTTTGAAAATGATGATTTCCTGACGTCATGTCCTATTTTTTGCCAATAGTAAGATCGGCTCAAAAAAAGGCACACGTATGGTAACAGCATGCCTTCCTTATCTTTCCTGCAGCTGGCTACCATACTATTCTTCAGGTCCTATAGCTTTGCGTCATACTTTTTCAAGTATTTTGCCCCTCTATATTCTCTTTAAATGCAAATAACGGCTATTATTTATCTTAGCATACCCCACGTACAGATAGCAACAATTATTTTGTCGAAATATGTTTAATAAGTAATAGGTGTGCGGAACAGAGCGCTTAGAACACAGTCCGCGAGAAACAAAATCAGCAATACCAGACAGACGATCCGGACCTTCCTCGGGGAAACCTTCCCAACCAGCTTCTCTGCCACCGGTTCCAGCATGTAGTGAAACACTACACCCATCACTGCGAAGGTCACCACGCTGCGCAGACAGATGATGCCCTGCACATTTAAAAACAATCCCCGATAGTCCCAGAGTCTCAGATGAAAAAAGCGAATTCCTACATAGCCGATGATATATTCCACGCCTCCGGTGACTGCGGCGCAGAGAAGAAACAACAGAATCGGGTGCTTCTTGACAGGCTTCATGGCATAGATACCGAGCGAACCGATCCCGTAGATCGGAAGCCATGGACCGTACAGGATCCCACGGTTACGAAGCATTCCCTCCGTATACCAGTAGAACACCTCCTCGTAGATCCATCCCGTCAGACATCCGATGAGAAAAACCAGAAATAAATAGCACAGGCCCTCCACCATTTGTTGTTTCGTGATTGCTTTTACATTCATCTTTCGTATCCTGCCCTTCTTTTCGTTGGAAACTGGTTCCTTGCCTTTCCTGCCAAAATTCACTTTCAGATGTATTTTTGATTATAACTAGTGTCTGCTGATTAACCTGCATAAGCAGGTAACCAGCCCTCGCTAAGCTTCA
>JBJENO010000019.1:0-25021 GCA_051880235.1 Acetatifactor sp.
TGAAGCTTAGCGAGGGCTGGTTACCTGCTTATGCAGGTTAATCAGCAGACACTATGAAGAGACAGGATCTGCCCTGAAGACGGCGACGCTCACGATCTGTTCTTATGCGCCCTATGTGCTGATGAGTATTTTTGCGGGAGCACTTTCGGACCGATTCGACAAGAAGAAGACTATGCTTGTCTGTGATCTTCTGGCTGCGCTTTCCACCATTGCCGTACTGGCGTTGTACCTTACTGAATGCCTTGCAGTGTGGCATCTCTATGCCGTCAATGCTGTTTCCGGTCTGATGAACACGGTGCAGCAGCCGGCTTCTGAGGTGGCCACGACGCTATTGATTCCGAAGGAACAGTATCAGAGAGCCAGCGGACTTCAGTCGCTGTCCAGGTCACTCATCTCCATTTTGAATCCGTTGCTGGCTACTGCCGTCTATGGACTGGCGGGATTGGAGCTTGTGATCGCACTTGATCTGGGAAGCTTTGCGGTAGCCTTTCTGGCACTTCTGTTCCTGATCAAGGTACCGAAGGTGGCTGCGGAGAAGACGGAGAACATTCTGGTGTTGGCAAAAGAGGGGATCGTTTATCTGAAAAACACACCCATGATTCTGACCATGATCCTGTTTATGTCGGGAATCAATCTGGTCGCCTCGGCCTTTGATGCCGCTTTGCCCGGATATGTCATTCCAAATCCAAAGGGCGGCACAGTGATGCTGGGTATCGTGACTTCCTTCTCCGGGATCGCCATGATTCTGGGAAGTCTGTTGGTGTCCGTCCTCCCGAAACCGGTAAATCGCATGAGGGTCGTATATCTCACCATGCTGGTATCCATGAGCTTCGAGAATTTCATGCTGGCATTTTGCAGAGAACCTGTGCTGTGGTGTATAGGTCAGGTGATCGGCTGGATCCTTGTTCCGGTAATGAGTGCTAATTATGATGTGATCTTTCGCAGCACGGTGCCGGTGGAACTTCAGGGAAGAGTATACGCGTGCAGAAACACACTGCAGTTCTTTACCATCCCCATTGGACTGTTTCTCGGAGGGGTTCTGGTGGACAATATCTTTGAGCCTTTTATGGAACTGTACCGGAAGCATGCCAGTCTCGTCTTTTTGTTTGGATCCGGGAAGGGGTCTGGAGCGGCCGTCACCATGTTTGTGCTGGGTGTGGCGGGAACACTGCATTGCCTGATCTTCGGACGGAAACTAAAAAAATATCCGTATCAGGATGAGTGATCCTACGATCGGATACGATTCGAAGTGAAATCAAAAGCAAAGGGCTTCCGAACGCCGGGAGCCCTTTCAATTTGCCCTTTTTGATCGGCGGTTACTTCCACTGCCACTTGAAAAAAGTGAGCAGAATTGTTATACTTAAGGGTATCTATGTGGTAAAAACAGTTAGCGCTATAGGATGAATGCGGAGGGTTACCATGAGCTATAGTTTGGATGATTTTTTCAATGGTCTTGGAAGTGTAGGCAAGCCCAATTATTCACTTGAGCAGATCGAGGCAGCCAAGAAGAGACAGAAAAAGAAGGGAGGGTCCTTCTTAGAGAACCTGGAGGCTGTGGCTGCTGAAAAAGAGGATGTGGGGAAGGATCAGGTGGAAAAGGAGACTGTGGGGAAGGATAAGCCTGCAGCAAAAGGAAAGACTGCTGGGAAGGAAAAGACCGGCACTGCATTGTCCGGCATGGAGGCAGATATGCAGAGGATGCAGGAGGCACTTGATCGGGCGACAGCAGCCCAGGAGGCGGTGAGCCGCGCATCCACCAGGACTACAGAGGATGTGGCTGCCAGCATCAGGGAGCTGAATGCCAGCATTGCAAGGGATTTCGGCACACTTCCCTCAGGGGATATGGCGATGGCATCTGTACCGAAGGTGTCTGAGGCACCCAGCAAGGAGACCATACTGGAGCGTTTCCAGGGTCTGAATGCTTCTCTGCAGGAGAAGGTGTTTGGGCAGGATGATTTCCTGAAGAAGCTGGTGATCGCCTTTAAGCGTCCCTTTGTGTCCGAGAGGGATCACAACGATGCCATGAACAGCATCTATATTACCGGTCCTGCCTGCTGTGGAAAGCATTATGCACTGTCCGTTCTGACAAAGGAACTTCACAGCCGCGGGATCATCGGCAGCGAGGAGATCTATCCCATGGATCTGTCTCTGTATCCGGGTGCTGCTGAGGAGAAGATCTTCCTGCAGGATCTGTACGCTGCACTGCAGAGCAAGGCTGCGGTGATATTGTTTGAAAATCTGGAGAACTGTCATATCTCTCTGTTGGGGAGACTCAGTGATCTGGTGGCCACCGGTGAGTGTAAGCTGTCCGAGCGCTATGTGATGCAGAACGGTCAGCTGATCAATGTGGCAAATGCCTTTGCCGGCAATACCATCGGTTCCTTTGAGGCAAAGGGAAAATATCTGGTATTCTTAAGTTCCAAGCCGGTGGACAAACTGGCGGCGGTGATGGGAGCACCTTTTGTCAATGCCCTGGGAGATATCTGTGTGGCGGAGAAGCTTTCTGAAGAAGCGATCAGGAAAATCGCGTCAGAGGAAGAGAAAAAGCTTATCGAGAAGTGTAAGAAGCAGCTCTCCTACGAGGTGACTTTGGAGGATAGCTTCAGAGAGTATCTGTTTGGCCAGACCTCCAGAGGTCGAGGGCTTCGCGGGGTGCTGGACAGCTATCTGGATACGGTGAAGGCACTGACCGAGCTTCGTCTGGAGAGAGACGATCTGCCCACCAATGTTTTGACAGTGAAGTGTGTAGAGGGTTCTCCTGTGATCCTGGCCGGTGAGGAAGAGATCCCCATGCTCTCCCTTCTGCCTTCCGGCTACAACGGGGAACTGGATGCTGTGAAGGCGGAGATGGATTCCATCGTCGGTCTGAAGGAAGTGAAGGAATATATCTACAGTCTGGAGGAGTACTTCGGCGTTCAGAAGCGCAGACGGGAGGCCGGGCTGAAGGCGGGAGAGGTCAACAAGCATATGATCTTTACGGGAAATCCCGGAACCGGCAAGACCACCATCGCTCGTATCGTCAGCAAATACCTGAAGGCCATCGGCGTGCTTTCCGGCGGTCAGCTGGTGGAGGTCTCCAGAGCGGATCTGGTAGGCCGGTACGTTGGACACACTGCTCCCCTGGTCAATCAGGTGATCAAGTCCGCCATCGGCGGCGTACTCTTTATCGATGAGGCCTATAGCCTGCACAGAGGCAAGGAGGACAGCTTCGGTCTGGAAGCCATCGATACGCTGGTGAAGGGGATCGAGGACAACCGGGACGACCTGATCGTGATTTTAGCCGGTTACTCCAATGAGATGGAAGAATTCTTACAGTCCAACTCCGGACTGAAGAGCCGTTTCCCCAATATCATCGACTTCCCGGACTATACCGGCGAGGAACTTTTGGCGATTGCCAGGCTGACGGCAAAGGGCAAGGGCTATCATATCGATGAGGCGGCTGAGGAAAAGCTCTTGGCATATTTTGATTTTGTACAGGCTACCCGCGCCAAGGATGCGGGCAACGGACGTCTGGTCCGCAATAAAGTGGAGGAAGCGATCTTAAATCAGTCCAGAAGACTGGTGGCTGAGCCGGATGCGGATCTCTCCCTGCTTTTGGAGATGGATTTTGAACTGGAGGAGTTCGGAGAGAGGATGGACGGATGATGTTTCAGATCAAAAATCGCAGATCCAGACTTTCCTCAAAGGAGCAGAGAGAATTTTCCGGTCTTCTGGGAGGATGGGCGGACTCTCCCAAAATTGCGGAGATGAAGAAATTTATCCAGCACGGAAGTGTGGATACCTATGCTCACTGCAAAAAGGTAGCGGAGACCAGTTTTTGGTTGAGTCGAAGGCTCCATATGAGAGTGGATGAGAGAAGTCTGGTCCGGGGAGCCTTGCTGCATGATTTCTATCTGTATGATTGGCATGACGGGAAACCGGAGAGAAAAAGACACGGATTTACGCACCCGTTGGTTGCTCTGGCCAATGCAGACAGAGAGTTTGCGTTGAATGATATTGAAAGGAATATTATCGGCAGTCACATGTGGCCGCTGACTCTGAGGCGTGTGCCCCGTTGTAAGGAAGCAGTGCTCGTATGTCTGGCGGATAAACAGTGCAGTCTGATCGAGACACTGTTCTGCCGCAGATGAGCCGATAAGGAGCAATACTATGGAGAAAAGAGAACTTTGGATACAGGAAAATGTCAAGGATGAAAAGGTTCGGCAGATGATCTACAAGCTGGATGACTGCAGGGAACTGATGGCCTATTACAGCTGTGCGATCATGGAGATCGAGACCAAATTCAAGGTGTTGAACACCCAGTTTGCCATCAAGAAATCCTATAATCCCATTGAGACCATCAAGACCAGACTGAAATCTATGGAAAGTATTGTGGGAAAGCTGCAGCGCAAGCATCTGCCTATGGATGCAGCCACCATCGAGCGGGAGTTAAATGACATTGCCGGGGTGAGAGTCATCTGTCCTTTCATCTCAGATATTTATATGCTGGCGGATTGTCTGCTGGAGCAGGACGACATTACCTTTATCCAGAGAAAGGATTATATAAAACACCCGAAGGAGAATGGCTACAGAAGCTTGCACCTGATCGTGGAGATCCCCATCTTCCTTCAGGGGGAGAAGCGGCCCATGAAGGTGGAGATCCAGTTCCGCACCATCGCTATGGATTTCTGGGCAAGCTTGGAGCACAGGCTGCGCTATAAGAAGGAACTGGACAGTGAGGTGGCTTCCCGGATCTCTGCAGAGCTGATGGACTGTGCAGAGAACAGTGCAGCATTGGATCTTCGCATGGAGCAGGTCAAGGATGCCATAGAGGGCGAGAAAGCCCTGCCCCGGTAGTGAAGGGAAAACAGCCGATGTGGCTGACAGGAAAGGAGAAGCAAAAAAGATGCAGAACATAGATTTGATCCGCTCTTCTCTGCTGGCAGGAGAACTGGATGAAAAGCTTCGGGAAGTATATGTAGACGAAGCCAGGATTGATTACAACAGGGAGAGATTGTTGGGTGCCCTGGACAGATTTCGAGAGTTATTTCCCGGGGAAGATCGGGTAGAGTTATACAGTGCCCCGGGACGAAGCGAGGTGTGCGGCAATCATACCGATCACCAGAACGGGTGTGTGTTGGCAACCTCTATCAACCTGGATGCGGTGGCAGTGGTGGCGAAGGCAGAGGATGGAATTATTCGGCTGGTTTCCGGGGATTTCCCCATGGAGACCATAGATACAAGCGATCTGACGAAACAGGAGGGCGAATTGAATACCACAACTGCTCTGATCAAGGGAGTGGCAGCCGGCCTTGCCCAAAAGGGCTATGCAGTCGGTGGTTTTCATGCCTATGTGACCAGCGATGTGCTGATGGGAGCCGGAATGTCCTCCTCCGCAGCGTTTGAGAGTCTGGTGGGAACCATCCTCTCCGGACTGTTCAATGAAGGGAAGGTTTCTTCTGTAGAGATCGCCCAGATCGGCCAGTATGCGGAGAATGTCTATTTCGGGAAGCCCTGTGGTCTGATGGATCAGATGGCCTGCAGCGTGGGTGGAATGGTGTTTATCGACTTTGCGGATAAGGCGCATCCGGTAGTGCATCCGGTAGAAAGTGATTTTGAGAAGGCCGGGATCAGTCTGTGCATCGTGGACACCAAGGGGTCTCATGCGGACCTGACGCCGGATTATGCGGCTGTTCCGGAGGAGATGAACCGCATTGCTGCTTCCTGCGGCAAGGAGCATCTGAGGGAGGTGCCGGAGGCGGAATTCTATGAGAAGCTTCCCGCACTGTGGCAGGAAACATCCGGCAGATGTGTGCTGCGTGCCATTCATTTTTTTGAGGAGCAGAGGAGAGTGGCAGGTGCAGTGGAGGCGCTTAAGCAGAATGATTACGAAGGGTTTCTTAGGGTGATTCAGGCAAGCGGCAATTCTTCCGCGAAGTTTTTACAGAATATCTACAGCCCCAAGGACGTTGCCGCACAAAATGTCTCGGTGGCACTGGCTGTCAGCGAGAGTATCCTAAGAGACAGGGGGGTATGCCGTGTGCACGGCGGTGGATTTGCCGGCACGATCCAGGCATTTGTGAAGAACGAGGCAGTGGCTGAGTACAAGGACAGGATGGAGAAGATCTTTGGTGCCGACAGCTGCCATGTTTTGAAGGTACGTCCGTTGGGCGGCATCAGGATGTTATAAAATGTGCCGGTCTGAGAATGGCAGAAGAAGAGAGACGAGTGAAAAGAAAGGAAGAAAAACGATGGCAGAGAAGGGTTCCTTTGTGGCAGTGGTAGATGGGAAGGAGATCACATTCGAGGTTCTGGCCACCTTTGACAATGACGAAACGAACAAAAGCTATATCATCTATACAGATAACTCTACGGATGAGGACGGCAATGTGAATGTGTTCGCCTCTGTTTATGAGAAGGACGCAGAGAATGTGAGCTTACAGGACATCGAGACAGCAAGCGAATGGAAGGATGTTGAGGCAGTACTTGCCAATATTCAGGAACAGCTGGATCAGTACGCCGAGGGAAAAAAGTAATTTTCTTTACGGATTAAACTGCCGGTTGATAGACATTTTCTGTTCACGGATGGTATAGTATCTATACTGAGATGCGAGTTCTCCCCACAATCAAAAGTATCATGAAATGCAAGTAGAAAATATAGGCGTTTTTTTGTATAATATGCCGAAAAATGTCTTTTCTCTTGTTTGTGGTGGGAATTGGCTTTCATTTGTGGTAAAATTGGAATGATAAAGAACAATAAAAAGGAGGGTTTTCATTATGAATATGGCAGCAAAAATCGCAGCAGAGTACTTGCAGGGAGCAGGAGTGAAGATCGACCAGTTTGGCGACGACATGGAAGTGATCCAGGCCAGATATTCTGCAGACAATGTAGACCGCGTTGAGGTCAGATTGTTCTTTGACGAGGACAATCGCAGTGTGGCAGTAAGATCCTTCAATATCTGCAAGGTTGCCGAATCGAAGAAGCCTGCGATCTATGAGACTTGTTCTAAGCTGAACGACAAGTTCCGTTGGGTGAAGTTCTACGTAGATGAGGACGACAACACCGTTACGGCAGCTATGGATGCTATCATTCAGCTGGATTCCTGCGGCGAGGAGAGCAAGGAACTGATCCTTCGTACCGTTGGAATCGTTGACGACGCATACCCTGAATTGATGAAGGCTTTGTGGGCTTAAGGAGACGAAAATGCAGGACGAGATTCTTCAAATCGTAAAGAAATTTGCTGATGAGAAGGCCGATGGAAAGCAGGTGACCGTGTATCACCTGCTTTCTGGGTATATTAAGCTTCTCACCATGAACACAAATGCACTGAACGTGATGTTCAGCGAGAACTCCTCTATGGACAAGGTGAAGGAAATGTATAACACCTTGGAGAGCGAGAATATCGATATCCAGCTGATGAGGCAGGCCTTTCCGCTGATCCTGGTGTATTCCGGAGATGATGCGGAAAAGAATGTCTGTGTGGGGGACACCATCAAATCCTATGGAGAGAATGCTAATTCCGTAGAGATCTTCAAGGAGATCATGAAGCTGAAGCTTCCCGAGCTGGAGCTGGTCAAAAAAGGTCGCACACTCAACGACACCCTGACCTATGTGGAGCAGAAATCTGAGGAGAGATCTGCTAAGGAGAAGGAAGCCAAGGAGGCAAAGAAGGCTGCAGCCGCCAAGGCTGCGGAGGAGGGAGAACAGACCGGGGAACCTCAGGTCGAACAGAAGGAGAAGGAGGCTGCCGCACAGCAGGCTCCGCAGGAGGACACCGCCGATCGGGAGCAGCAGGAAAAAATGGCAGGCCGCAAGGCTTTCCAGGATATCATTATGTCCTCCAAAAAGCTGTACTCCAATCTGCTCAGCAGAGTAAAAGGACAGGATGAGGCGATCCGCACCTTCGTAGAAGGCTATTTCCAGTCAGAGGTATTCCGTGCCAAGGAACAGCAGAAAAAACCCAGTGCAGTGTTCCTGTTTGCGGGCCCGCCCGGAGTAGGCAAGACCTATCTGGCAGAGACTGCCGCTGAATTCCTGGGCCTTCCCTTTGCCAGATTTGATATGAGTGAATACTGTGACTATAATTCCAACGGTATGTTTGCCGGGGATGAGAAGAAGTACACCGGCGCAAAGCCCGGTGCAGTCACTTCCTTTGTTGCAGAGCATCCCAGAAGTGTGATCCTCTTCGACGAGATCGAGAAGGCACATGTGAATATTATCTTCCTGTTCCTTCAGATCTTGGATGGAGGAATTCTGACAGACAACTATACCACGAAGCAGGTTTCCTTCAAGGATACGATTCTGCTGTTTACGACCAACGTGGGTCGTTCTCTGTATGAGAAGAAGAATGAGATGAACCTTTCCACCCTGCCCAAATCCGTGGTGCTGGATGCCATCAAGAAGGAAAAGAATGAGAGAGGCGATCTGGCTTTCCCCAGCGCCATCTGTTCCAGATTTGCATCGGGAAATGTGGTAATGTTCAACCACCTGGAGACTTACCATCTGGTGGATATTGTCCAGGAGAGATTTGAAGCCACAGGTAAGATGGCAAAGGAGATGTACAGCTACAATCTGATGATCGACCCGAGACTTTCCACCATGTTTCTGTTCAATCAGGGCAGCAATCTGGATGCCAGAACCGCATCCAGCCAGAGTTCCATCATGATCAAGAATGAACTCTATGAGTTTGCCAGACATGTGGACAAGCCTCAGGAGGTATTTGAGACCGTAGACAGCTTTACCTTCACCGTGGATATTCCCAAGGAGAAGTGTGAGGTGAGAGATCTGTTCATTAACTCAGAGCAGATGGAGGTGCTTTGCTTCGCGGATTCCAAGGAATTCCCGGTGACTGAGACGGAAAAATATAAGCTGGATTATGTGCAGGATATTGAGACAGCTAAGTCACTTCTGCAGAAGAAGGAATACTCCTTCGTCCTGACAGATCTGATGTATGGCGGTGTAGAAGTAGACCAGAATATCTTGAGTCTGGACGACTACGGTACACAGGGTATTACGTTCTTCAAGTGGATCCGGGACTGTTTCCCCTCTACCCCCGCATACATACTGGAACAGAAGGCCATCAGCATGGAAGATAAGGCAACCTTCCTGCAGCGTGGTGCAAGAGGATTTGTGGCGGCAGAGGACAAACGCACTCTGGAACGTGAATTGGATCGTCTGGCCGACATTGTCTATCTGCAGCATAGAGCCGACGAGCTCTCCAATCGTCATAAGATCCTGTCCTACAACACCATGCAGTATGTATCTGAGGACAAGAAGAGAGCCTTCATCAAATTCTACGATTTTAAGATCAAGAAGGCTGTGACTGCGGATGCACAGGACGTGATGATGTCGGAAAACCAGCGCCCTACGGAGAGATTCTCAGATGTGTTCGGTGCAGAAAATGCCAAAGAAGAACTGAGATACTTCGTGGACTATATGAAGTCTCCCAAGAAGTTTATCATCGACGGCGTGCGACAGCCCAAGGGAATCCTGCTCTATGGGCCTCCCGGAACCGGTAAGACCATGTTGGCCAAGGCAATGGCCGGTGAGTCCAATGCTTCCTTCTTCCCTGTGACAGCCACGGGATTTATGGATAAGTATGTGGGCGAAAGCGAAAGAAAGATCCGCGACTTGTTCGCGATGGCAAAGAACTATGCGCCTGCCATCATCTTCATCGATGAGATCGATGCCATCGGTAAGGAACGTACCGGAAGCAGCAGTACTGCCCATACGGAGTCTATGCTCAATGTCCTGCTGACCGAGATGGACGGCTTCGAGGTGGACACAAAGAGACCGGTATTCGTACTGGCAGCTACCAACTTTGATCTGGACGGCACCACCTCCGGCAAGCAGTCTGCCATTGATCCTGCGCTTCTGCGCCGGTTTGACAACCGCATCTATGTGGATCTGCCAAACGAGGAGGAGAGAAAGGCTTATCTGATGAACCGTCTGGAGAAATATAAGATCACGACGATCAAGGAAGGTACCATCGATAACATCGCCAAGCGTACCACCGGAGAGAGCCTGGCGATCCTGCAGAATGTGTTTGAACTGGCAGTGAGAAATGCCAGAAAGAAGGGTGAGGCTGTTACAGATGAAGATCTGCTCAACGCGCTGGAGGAGTACATGTACGGCGAGAAGCACGAGTGGGATGAGTCCTACTATAAAGAGGTATCCATCCACGAATCCGGACATGCTCTGGTTCACTGGCTGGCGGGAAAAGAACCTTCCTTCGTCACCATCGTATCCAGAGGCAACTTCGGCGGCTATATGATGCCTGAAAATGGAGAGAAAACGCCCAACAGGACCAAGGAGGACATGATCTGGCACATTCGTACCTGTCTGGCCGGAAGGGCTGCAGAGTTGGTGTTCTACGGGGAGAAGAAGGGAATCAACACCGGGGTATCCTCCGACCTTAAAAATGCTACATCCACTGCTCTTCATATGCTGAATACTTACGGCATGGGTGACAACTCTATGCTGGCGATGGATCCCGGTCTGATGCAGACCAGCCCGGAGAGAAGTACGAAGCTGCTGGAGGAGGCGGATGCGATCCTGAAGAGAGAGCTGCCGATCACGATGAAACTGATCGAAGAGCACAGAGATCTGATCGAGGAGCTTTCCAGACGGCTGATGAAGAAGAATCAGCTGGTTCGTGAGGAGATTCTGGAGGTCTTTGAGGGCAAAACCTCCGACCCCAATTAGTTGACTACATAACGAAATAGTTCCGAGGCTCAGTATCATTGTTGATGCTGAGCCTTCTGCCGTGGTGGGCAATGAGCAGGAGTCAAACAGATGTTTTTTGTGGACGGCCAACGACTTCCTTCTTGAGAAGGTCTCTGTTATGAGGTATAGTATAGGGGAGAGACGGAGGTAGAAATATGAAATTCGTAATTCAGAGAGTGACAAAAGCAAGCGTGACAGTGGACGGTTCAGTGATCGGGCAGATCGGAAAGGGATTCTTGGTGCTGATCGGCGTTGCGGATGAGGATACGACCTCAGATGCCGATAAGATGATCAAGAAGATGCTGAACCTCCGTATCTTTGAGGACAGCGAGGGCAAGACCAATCTGTCTCTGACTGATGTGGGAGGAAGCCTTTTGCTGGTGAGCCAGTTTACCTTATATGCGGATTGCCGCAAGGGAAACCGTCCTTCCTTCATAAAGGCAGGGAAACCGGACTTTGCAAACGAAATGTATGAGTATATCATCGCGCAGTGCCGGGCAGCCGGTTTCGAAGTTCAGACCGGAAGCTTTGGTGCGGATATGAAGGTGGAGCTGTTGAATGATGGTCCATTTACCATCGTGTTGGACAGTGCAGAACTGTAGGGGGACAAGTCTGACCGATGGGGCACTATGCCCCTGCAAGAAAAAGAGGAGCAGCTTTTCTGCTTTCGAGGCGGATGTCTTTTGGGGTGGTGAGGCTTTCGGAAGGTGTCTATAGAATTGGAGGAATGGCTATGGAGAAGCGATTAAAGAATTATCTGAAACAGATGGAAGAGATGCGGATAGAAGGGATGAGTCCGGAAGAACGCCGGATCCGGGCAGAAGCACTTCTGATCCAGATCGGGTTTTTTCAGCATGAGAGACTGATCCATCTGATCGTGACGGTGACCTTCGCGGTGTTGACTATGCTGGCGGTGATGCTTAGTTTTGAACTGGAGACTGTGGCAGGTTTTTTGCTGCCGTTTACTTTCCTGATTTTACTGATTCCCTATATCAGACACTATTACATATTGGAGAATGGTGTGCAGAGACTGTACGGCTTCTATGATCAGTTGAGCGGCAGGGAATAGGCAGTGCATTATTTTACTTTTGGTGAAGTGCAATTCTTGTTACTTCACCTATTTTTTGTCGTGAGATGCTATGACAGAACAATAAAGGACATCCTTCCTACAATTTAGTACATTTATTCATTCAAACACAAAGCATAAAATGAGTAGGAAAGTATGGAGAGTGGCCTGCATCCGGCAGGCAGATGGAGAAATTATGGAACAGAAGAGAAGTAAAATCGGATGGCTGTGGGAAAACATGAAGGGGTACCGGGCGATGTATGTCATCGGTATCATGGGAACCATTGTGTACAATGCCCTGCAGCTGACAGTCCCTTTCGTCACATCGATCATCGTGGATACCTTCCTCACCGGTGAGGATGCTATGACCAATCTGGAGACGAAGAGAGACTACTTATTCCAGCTGATCGCGGCGATGGTTCTGCTGACTTTCCTGCGAACGGCGATCGTTTATCTGGTATGTATGGATGTGGAGGTCGTATCTCAGAAGGTTCTGTATCGAATCAGAACGTATCTGTTCAACAAGATCGAGACACAGGATATGAATTTCTACAACACCTATCGTACCGGTGATCTGATGACCCGCTTGACCGGTGACCTGGACGCGGTGAGACATATGATCGCCTGGGTGCTTCGTACCATCATCGAGTCTCTGGCACTGTTCGGTGCAACGGCAGCTTACTTTATTTATATGGACTGGGCGTTGGCGCTGTGCATGCTGGCCATCGCACCCTTTATCTTCCTGATCATCATTCTGTTCAAGAATAAGGTTGCCCCCAGACATAAGGAATTACGTGAGAAGCTGGCCCAGATGAATACCGCTGCTCAGGAGAATATTTCCGGAAACAGAGTGGTAAAGGCATTTGCAAGAGAAGACTACGAGATAGAGAAGTTCAACGAGTATAACACGGATTACTCCAAGACCAATAAGAAGACGGCAATGACCTGGCTGACGTATTACCCCTACGTAGAAACCTTTGCCAATCTGATGCCGGTAGTGCTTCTGGCTGTGGGTGGTATGTTCATTATAAACGGTCGCATCACCATGGGTGAATATGTAGCGTTCTCCGGACTGATCTGGGCATTGCAGAACCCGATGCGTTCCATGGGCAATATCATGAACGAGTTTCAGCGTTTCTCTGCCGCAGCGGACAAGGTCATGGAGATCTACTATTCCGAGCCCAGGATCGTGGACGAGCCGGATGCAGTGGATATGCCGGAGCGCTTTGCAGGTAAGATCGAGTTTAAGAACGTCAGCTTTCGATATGAGGATGGGAATCTTCCAGTATTGCACGATATCTCCTTTGTGGCGAATCCCGGTGAGACTGTAGCGATCATGGGTGAGACCGGGTGCGGAAAGACTTCTCTGATTCAGCTGATCCCCAGATTCTATGAGCCCACCAGTGGTGAAGTGCTGGTGGATGATGTGAATGTGCATAAGATGAAGCTGCGTCAGCTGCGTAAAAATATCGGTCTGGCAACTCAGGATGTTCTGCTGTACTCTGATACCATCGACGGCAACATTGCATACGGTGACAGCCATATCAAGCCGGAAGAGGTCGTGAAATTCGCCAGATACTCTGCAGCTTCCGACTTTATCGCGAAGATGCCGGAGGGGTATGATACCATCGTAGGGGAACGAGGCGTGGGTCTTTCCGGTGGACAGAAACAGCGAATCTCCCTGGCCAGAGCCCTGGCGGTTCGTCCTGCCATACTGATTCTGGATGACACTACCTCCGCAGTGGATATGGAGACAGAGAAGCAGATCCAGCATAGCCTGAAGGAACTGGATTTCCCTTGTACGAAGATCATTATTGCCCAGAGAATTTCTACCACAAAGTCTGCGGATAAGATCCTGGTTATTCGTGACGGCCGTATCGCGGAGTCAGGTACTCATGAGGAACTGGTGGCGAAGAAAGGTTACTACTACAGTCTGGTTGCATTGCAGACCGGAGAGGAGGTATAAGAGATGGCACGCAGAAATACATACAGAGAAGACGAAGTGCTGGAAACTCCCTTTGACTACCACCACCTGCTTCGTGCTTCCGTCTATATCAAAAAATATGTAAAGTGGATGGTGATTGCCTTTGTCATGAGTGCCGTAGGAGGCATCATGGGGCTGTTTACCCCCATGTTTTCCAGAAAAGCACTGGATGAGGCCATTCCCAATCAGGATACAAAAATGTTATTTCTGCTGGTGGCACTGCTCATCGGCACTTATGTGGTGGGCGTGGTGTTCACCACCATCCGCTCCAGAATCATGGTGGATGTAAGCCAGAATATTATTTTTGATATCCGTAAGGATATCTTCGATCACTTGCAGAAGCTTCCCTTCCAGTACTATGATGACAGACCTCACGGCAAGATTCTGATCCGTGTGGTAAACTACGTGAACTCCGTGTCGGATATGCTTTCCAACGGGCTGATCAATGTGGTGCTGGAGATCATAAACCTGATCTTTATCGTCATCTTCATGTTTCTGGTGGACGTAAAGCTTTCCCTGGTAGTTATGGCCGGTGTGCCGATCCTGGGAGTATTTATGATGTACATCAAAAAACGCCAGAGAAGGGCATGGCAGATGGTTTCCAACAAAAACTCCAACTTAAACGCCTACCTGCAGGAGAATATCGTTGGAGCCAAGATCACCCAGATCTTTGCGAGAGAAGAGGAAAACCTGGAGACCTTCTGTGAACTGTCTGACAGATGTCGCGGTGCCTGGATGAAGGCAGTAAAGTACAGCAATCTGGTATGGCCCGGAATCGATGATATCTCCGTGTGTGTGAGAGCAGCCATCTTTATCTTCGGACTGGTGATCTTCGGCGCGGGGAACACAAGCCTTGGTACCATTGTGGCGATTTCTTCTTACGCCTCCAGATTTTGGCAGCCCATTATGAACCTGGGGAATATCTTTAACAACTTCATCAATAATATTGCTTATCTGGAGAGAATCTTTGAGACACTGGATGAGCCGGTGGTCGTATGTGATGCACCGGATGCGGTGGAGATGAAACCGATCAAGGGTCAGGTCACCTTTGACCACGTTACCTTCGGCTACGAGGCAGATAAGACAGTGCTTCACGATCTTTCCTTTACGGTGGAGCCGGGAGAAAGTGTGGCTTTGGTAGGACCTACCGGCGCCGGCAAGAGTACCATCGTCAATCTGATCTCCAGATTCTACAATGTGAACTCCGGAAGAGTGCTGATCGACGGACAGGATATCTCCAAGGTGACGCTGCATTCTCTGAGATCCCAGATGGGGATCATGCTTCAGGACAGCTTCATTTTCTCCGGAACGATCGAGGACAATATCCGATACGGGAAGCTGGATGCCTCTCTGGAGGAGATCATCCGTGCCAGCAAGACTGTCTGCGCAGATGAGTTTATCAGACGGTTCCCTGACGGCTATCAGACAGAGGTGAAGGAGAGAGGCTCACTTCTCTCCCAGGGACAGAAGCAGTTGATCTCCTTTGCAAGGACCCTGCTTTCCGATCCGGCGATTATGGTGTTGGATGAGGCCACTTCCAGTATTGATGTTCAGACAGAGAAAGCACTGCAGCAGGGCTTGAACGCAATGCTGCAGGGCAGAACTTCCTTTATCATTGCCCACAGACTTTCCACGATCAAAAACTGTGATAAGATCATGTATATCGATGAAGGCGGTATCCTGGAGTGCGGAACCCATGAGGAACTGTTGGCCAAGAAGGGTTATTACTACAAACTGTATACAGCGCAGATGGAAGACATCGCGTAAAGATGGAACCGACGGGAAATGACCCCGTCGGTTTTTTTTTGTCGAAATTTTTACGCGATGATTCCCTCCGTCTGTAACTGGAAAACCGTCTGCAATCTGTTGTGTTTTGCCTTTGGTATTGATATAATGGTACCAGGATTGCGGGAGCACAAAGTGCGGAGCGATCCGTAGGTATCATGGGTTCTGAGTAGTCTCGTTATAGAAAGCTTTGAAGCAGGGCAACAAGGCGAATGCATAAGAGGAGGGTTTGGCGATGAAGAAGGAAGGATTGTTCCATATTGGGTCCAAGACGATACGGGCCGGACAGTACACGGCAATCTGTTCCCTGGCGCTGAATGCGCTCAGCGACACCTATGTGCACATTGCCAGTGTCGACTATCTGACCGGAGAATGTGTTCTGGTACAGGATACGGAAGGCTTTGTGAGCCAGATGGATCGGGTATACGACTGGATGGAGCTTCGGAGTGCAATGCTTGGAATGATCGCTGATGAGGATCTGGAGAAGTTTAAGACCTGCACCACGCTGGGGTATTTTCGCAGAGTGGACGAGCAGGGACTGGAGAGTGATTCCTTTACCTATCGCCGAAAGACAGAGGACCACAGCGCATATATGCAGACCATGATCGTACCAGCCAGACAGAAGAAATTGGAGAATTGTGTATTCTTATACGCAAAAAATCTGGATGAAGCCACCCGGGCGGAAGAATTGCACAAGGAACAGCTCTGGACCATGATGCGTCAGGCCCAGACGGAAGAGAATAGAAAAGAGGAATATCTGAAATACTTCTCTCAGGGGTTGAAGGTTCCGGTGGATGCCGTCATCGGCATGTGTGGTCTTGCAAAGGAAGCACTGGAGGCAGGGGACACGGAGAAGGCAGCAAAGTTTCTGAGAATTGCCACCGGAACCGGAAAGTGTGCCCGGATGATGCTGGGAGACATCGTACAGCTGAGTATCCGACAGGAACAGAGATTTTCCACTCAGAAAAATCGTTTTTCTCTCCGAAGTCTTCTGGAAGGCTATCGGGTCTTCTATGAGAAGATCCGTATGTGGGATCAGGAGATTCAGTTTCACATGGAGATAGACGATAGGCTCTGTGAGGAATACTTCGGAGATGACGGCAGATTGATTCAGATGCTGAATGAGCTGTTGTCAAATGCCTATCAATATAGTCGAAGCGGCGGGAAGGTAATCCTCAACGTGTCCTTGGCGGAGCATACGGAGGAGAAGGATTTCATTGAGTTTGTGGTAAGCGACAACGGCATTGGAATCAGCGAGGAGTTTGCCCCCCATCTGTTTGACCTTTTTTCTGTGGGAAAACATAAAGAATCCGGCTCCAGACCCGGTACCGGTATGGGCTTATCCGTTGTGAAGATGGCGGTGGAAGCACTGGAGGGGACCATCCAGGTGGAGAGCAAGGAGGATATGGGCAGCAAGTTTCGAATTGTGGTGCCGTTGTATCGTGTGGATCACAGACGCAGGCAGGGTATCGTTCCCGGAAAGGTGATGGTGGTGGACGATAATGAACTGAACCGCAACATTGTGGTGGAGATGCTTCGGATGGACGGTCGGGAAGCGGATGCCTTTGAGGACGGATGTTATGCGCTGGAGGCCTTCGAACAAAGCAGCCCCGGAACCTATGGGATCGTTCTGACGGATCTGATGATGCCTCAGATGGACGGTTATACATTGGCAGAACGGATTCGCGCCTCTGCCCATCCGGACGGGAAAACTGTGCGCGTGATCGGGCTGAGCGCCTGCTTTGACAAGGAACGCTATCAAGGGACCAAGGCCTTCAACGGTTATCTGCTGAAGCCCTTCCGCATTGAGGAATTTGTGGAACTGTGCGAAGCACCGGGCGGCGCAGAAGAATAAATTGGTCAGAAACTTTTTTCAAAATAAATCGTCTATAAGATTAGACGTATTCAAAGGAGGTTAACTCATGCAGGATACGGCGATTATTGATCTGTATTTTGCGCGAAACGAGCAGGCTATCGCTGAGACGCAGGCCGCTTACGGCAGCTATTGCCGCAGCATTGCCTGGAATGTTCTGCATGACAGTGAGGATGCAGATGAGTGTGTGAATGATACCTGGTTTCGTGCATGGAATTCCATACCACCCACCAGACCGGCCAAGCTGTCCATCTATCTTGGGACGATCACCAGAAATCTTTCCCTGGACAGGTGGAAGAGCAAGCGTACAGCCAGACGCGGCAATGGTGAAATGACGGTCGTTTTGGATGAGATCGCAGAGGTGGTGCCGGATACAAGCAGTGTGGAGGATGCAGTGGAGACGGCAAGGCTGGAGGAACTGATCAACCTGTTTCTGCACGGTCTGCCGGAGAAGGATTGCAACGTTTTCCTGAGAAGGTACTGGTACATGGAAGAATATGGAGACATCGCCAAGCGCTATCACATGAATTTGAACACGGTGAAGAGCAGTATTCACAGGACAAGAGGGAAACTCAGGGAATTTTTGGAAAAAGAGGGAGTGACCATATGAGTGACAAATCATTTGACAGACAAGATCAGGCGCTTCGGCTGATGGAGGCACTGTCCGGTGTGGACGAGGAATTGCTGAACAGGTCCGAGAGGCAGCCGTCTGCAAAGAAGAAGATCGTGCAGTTTATGGGAAGATACGGCGCTCTTTGTGCGGCATGTCTTATGTGTGTGGTGCTGGGAAGTGTCTATCTGTTGTATGGAGGATCGCAGTCAAAAGATTCTGCTGCGAATGAAGCAGCTCCTATAAAGCTTTCCCAAGATGCGAGATACGGAATCGCATTGGAGGGCGCGTGTGAGGAGGAAGTGAGTCCGTCGGAGGCTGATACGGAGTTTTTCCTTGCAGATACAAAGTCGGCAGTGGACTGGAAGATCCCTGCGGAATCGGTACCCACTGCCGGAGAGCCCAACGGCACAGACGGGGCGACCCAGGGGAATGTTGTTGGAACTGCTGCAGGGACAGAGGCAGAGAGACAGTACAGCGGGGCAGCTTTGGACACTGAGAAACAGATGGCGATAGCAGGATTATCACTTCAGGCACCGGCCGGATACTCCGTGAGTTCTGAGGAGGAAGCACTGCAGGAGGACGGCACCAGTGTATTTACCTGGTACAAGGAAGGAGTTCCCTGCTATGTGAGAGTGGTGCTGCTTGACAGTGCCACCATAGACAGACTGTGTGAGAGCGGGGAGGTGCTGGTCAGAGACTCAGAGGGACAGTGGCTGACAAAGATTCCTGCGGCAGACGAGACCGGCTGCAGACAGTTTGCCATGTCCGTAGGAAACGGAATCGTGACAGAGTACTATGGGTATTTGACGGAATCGGAGATCAAAGCACTCTTTGAGTAGGGCACCATGGGAACTGTTGCGATATGAAAGGATTTTGTGTATAATGAGGCGTGTGCACCTTCGTGCCGGTGCATACGCCCTTATTTTTTGGAAATGGAGTTATTCTATGAAAAGAGAACGTCTGGGAAGCCGCCTTGGCTTTATTCTGCTGAGCGCCGGCTGTGCCATTGGAATCGGTAATGTGTGGAAATTCCCCTATATGGTGGGACAGAATGGGGGCTGTATCTTTGTCTTGATCTATCTGTTCTTTCTGGCAGTCATCGGAGTTCCTGCACTGACGGTGGAATTTTCTCTGGGCCGGGCAGGTCAGAAGAGCCCTGTCAGGCTATATCAGCAACTGACACCGGAAAAGAGAGTATGGACGATCCATGGGTATCTGGCCATGGCAGGCAACTATATCCTGATGATGTTCTATACCTGTGTCACCGGCTGGATGCTGCAGTATTTTGTGAAGATGGCGGCCGGAGAGTTTGAGGGCGCTGATGCAGCGGAGGTGTCTGCAATCTTTGCCGGAATGTTGGATAAGCCGGTGCCAATGATCATCTTTACTTTTTTTGTCATCATTCTCTGCTTTGCCATCAATTCGGTAGGCGTACAGAAGGGGCTGGAGCGTGTCACAAAATTTATGATGCTGGCTCTTCTGGCGATCATGGCCGCTCTGGCGGTGAACAGTATCTTTCTGGAGGGCGGCGGAGATGGCCTTCGGTTTTATCTGGTGCCCAACGTGGACAAGATGATGGAGGTTGGGATCGGCAAGGTGATCGTATCTGCCATGACCCAGGCCTTCTTTACTCTGAGCATCGGCATGGGTTCCATGGCAATCTTTGGCAGTTACCTGGACAAGGAACGCAGCCTGATGGGCGAGGCTGTGAATGTGGCGGTTCTGGATACAGCAGTTGCATTTGTCTCGGGACTGATCATGTTCCCTGCCTGTATGGCATTCGGCGTGGACGTAAATGCGGGACCGCCGCTTATTTTCGAGACCTTGCCCAATATTTTCATTCACCTTCCGCTGGGGCGTGTCTGGGGGAGCCTGTTCTTTGTATTTATGAGCTTTGCGGCACTTTCTACTGTATTGGCGGTGTTTGAAAATATCATTTCCTGTACCAAAGATGTGACCGGCTGGAGCCGAAAGAAGACCTGTATTGTCAACGGTGCAGCCATGATGGTGCTGGTGCTCCCTTGTATCCTGGGCTTTAATGTCTGGTCCGGTTTTCATCCTCTGGGCGGCGACAGTAATGTGTTGGATCTGGAGGATTTCATCGTCAGCAATGTGCTGCTGCCCGGAGGCAGCCTGATCTATGTGCTCTATGCCACTACCCGGTACGGATGGGGGTGGAAAAACTTTGAGACCGAGGCCAATGCAGGCAAGGGATGGAAGGTGAAAAAGTGGATGCGTCCCTATTTCACCTATGTTCTGCCTGTGATGATTCTGATATTGTTCGTGTATTCCCTGATGCAGATATTTCGGTAAGAGAGGTGTGAGATGCTTGGAGAAGGAATGGATGGAGCTCTTTTGCTTGTCTTAATCATTTGGCTGCTTCTCAGCATTCCCGCATGGAAGCGGATGAATCGCGGGGGCTGGGATCGGGAGAGCTGGTTTATGAATTTCTATGGTGGACTGTCCATCGGACTGCTGGTGGCAGGGATCTTTCGGTTGTTTTTGATTTAACCCTTTCAGGCGGAACGCGGCTCCTTGTTACTCAGCTTCGCTCGTTTTCCCGCATCCGGTACCCAATCCCTATCTCCGTAAAGATATACTGGGGATTGGCGGGATTTTTTTCCAGTTTTCTCCGGATATTGGCCATGTTTACCCGAAGGATCTGGTTGTTGGTGTCCATGTAGGGGCCCCAGATGGATTTGATCAGGTGAGAATAGGTCAATACCTTGCCGGAATTTTCTGCCAGAAGGGTCAGCAGCTGGTATTCGATCTGGGTCAGATGAACCTCCTGCCCTGCCAGAGTGACAAGGCGTTTGTCGAAGTCTACTTCCAGCTCCAACGCTTTGTATTTGCTGCCCTGTACGGGGAGGCGTCTGCGACGCAGGGAGGTCCGGATGCGGGCCATCAGCTCCGCCGGTCCGAAGGGCTTCGTCAGATAGTCGTCAGCGCCCAGATCCAGTGCCTCCACCTTGTCCTGTTCCTTGGAACGGGCGGAGATGACGATAATGGGCAGACTGCTCCAGCTTCGAATGGAGGAGATCACCTCCAGACCGTCCATGTCCGGCAGACCCAGATCCAACAGGAGAATGTCCGGACAGAGAGAAGCACACAGACTTAAGCCTTCCGCGGCGGTAATGGCACTGGTTACCCGGTAGCCGTTGCTGCTTAAGGCCGTGGTGACATATGAGCAGATCGAGCGGTCGTCTTCAATTAAGAGTACATTAATCTTGTTTTGCATAGTGTTCCTTATTCTTGGGAAGGGTAAAGGTGAAGATTGCCCCGTGATCATGGTTGCCCCCGGTGATGGTGCCATGGTGGGCGGTGATGATCGTCTTGCAGATCGCCAGGCCGATTCCCATTCCTTTATAGATATCGGAAGAGATCTGATCTCCTGCGCCGTCAAACAGGTGGTTTAGCTTGTCTGCAGGAATTCCCTTTCCGTAATCCTTTATTGTAAAAATCACTTCGTCATTTTGGTGAGAGACCGTCAGGTCGATGGGTTCTGTACTGCCGGAATGGTAATATGCGTTTTCACACAGATTGATCAGAACCTGTTCGATGAGGATGGCATCCATGGGAATCATGAGAAACTCCTCCGGAATGGACACATTGATTCGACTGTCGGGATGTCTGCTTCCAAATTTTTGAACGCTCTCGGCCACTACCTCTTCCAACGACTCCTCGGTGGTGACAATATCCATATCCTGATTGCGGATATGGGTGATCGTCAGGAGATTTTCCACCATATGCAGCAGCCAGCTGGAATCCTCGTAAATATTCCGCACCAGGTCATCCTTCTCGTCAGAGGGGAGAAACTCGGTGTTCTCCAGATAGGCCAGACTGTTGCCGATGATGCCGGTAAGTGGAGTGCGCAGATCGTGGGAGATGGCCCGCAACAGGTTGGCCCGAAGCCGTTCCTGTTCTGCCTCGGTCAGCTTTTTCTCGTCTGCAGCCAGCTGCATGGCCTGTCCCCGGATTCTCTTGGCCTGAAGCCTTAACAGGATGATGGAGGTGAGTGCCCAGGCGACCCAGATGAGCACCAGGGAGACGAAAATAATCTGAGCATGATTCATATAGGACCCCCGGTACTATTTGTGCCAACGCCCGGAAGCACCACAGGGGAGAACCAACCCGGATGTTGTGACGGGGAGTCCGATCTCATCTGACTCCACCTGACCGCCGAAGCGCTTCACGATAGCAGTGTTCATCATGTAGGAGAGGACTGCAGGCTGCAGTCCCGTGGTATAGGAGTTGATCAGGAAAAACAGCGGTTCTTCGGAAAGGATCTGTGTGGTCAGTTCCACGAAAGGCCAGATGCTTTCTTCTATTTTCCAGATCTCACCTTTGGGCCCTCTTCCGTAGGAGGGAGGGTCCATGATAATGCCGTCATATTTGCTGCCCCGGCGAATTTCCCGTTCTACGAATTTCACGCAGTCATCCACCAGCCAGCGGATGGGAGCTTCACCAAGCCCGGAGCTTACTGCATTTTCCTTTGCCCAGGTTACCATACCCTTGGAAGCATCCACATGGGTGACAGAGGCACCCGCCGCGGCAGCGGCCAGGGTCGCACCGCCGGTATAGGCAAAGAGATTCAATACCTTTACGGGACGGCCAGCATTCTTGATGAGCTGAGAGAACCAGTCCCAGTTGGTAGCCTGCTCGGGGAACAGGCCGGTGTGCTTGAAGCTAAAGGGTTTTAAATGGAAGGTAAGCTCCTTCTTGTTGCCTGCGACCATGCCGGGCAGCGGATAGTGAATGGTCCATTCGTTCGGAAGATTGAAAAACTCCCATTCGCCGCCGCCCTTTGTGCTGCGGTGATAGTGACCGTTTTTCGTTTTCCAGCCTGATGCGTCATGAGGGGTATTCCAGATGACCTGAGGGTCGGGACGCACCAGAATATAATCGCCCCAACGCTCCAGCTTTTCGCCGTTTGAGGTATCCAGTACTTCGTAATCTTTCCAATGATCAGCAATCCACATCTTGAGTATCCTTTTCTTCTATATATAATGGTATCTTCTATGATTATACAGAATTTTTTCAAAACTGTAAATAATGGAGGTGAAATGCAGCCGTATTTTGGTCGCGTATTTGAAAAACAAGGATTGTACTTAAAAAAAAACAATATTATGCACAAATATTGAAAATAAAATGTTGCAATTCGCTGAAATTCATGTATAATGATACTTGCTGTGGCATGATAGCTGTGAAGCGTGAGGTTGCCGACAGTCAGAAATGGCAGTCGGGTTTTCCGTGGAGCGAATGTCAAGTTAGGAAACTGACGACAAGTCACTGTACCAATCAATAAGTCTGCCTCGGGCAGAAACGACGTGTGGGGATCCGGAGAGCCGGAAGTTGCGTAAGGGTTTAGGACACACACGGGAGAGTGTACAGTCACCGCTTGTCGTACTTAGACCCAAAAGTGCGAAAAGGAGGCGACTTTTTTTATGGCAAGTCAAGTAATGAGAATTACACTGAAGGCTTATGAGCATCAGCTTGTAGATGCAGCTGCTAAGAAGATCATTGATACTGCAAAGAAGAACGGATCAGAGGTGAGCGGACCTGTGCCCCTTCCTACTAAGAAGGAAGTGGTAACCATCCTGAGAGCGGTTCACAAGTATAAGGATTCCAGAGAGCAGTTCGAGCAGAGAACTCACAAGAGACTGATCGACATCATTGCACCTACAGCCGGTACTGTAGCAGCGCTGCAGAAGCTGGAGATGCCTGCAGGTGTATATATCAACATCAAGATGAGAACCAAATAAGGTTCCAAAGTGTCAGGTTTCAATAGAAACAAATCAAGATAGAAAAACCTCTACTAGACGTAAGAACACACTTCGGTCCGGAGTCGAAGAAAAAGGTTATGACGCAACAATAACCCTGTGGTCCGCTATGTAGAAGCCAACAAGGCAAAAAGAGAGGAGAAAGAAATGAAGAAAGCTATTTTGGCAACAAAAGTCGGAATGACTCAAATCTTCAACGCAGACGGCGTTCTGGTTCCCGTAACAGTTCTTCAGGCTGGTCCCTGTGTAGTAACTCAGGTTAAGACAGTTGAGAACGACGGCTACAGCGCTGTTCAGGTCGGCTTCGTCGACAAGAAAGAGAAAATCGTTAATAAGGATGCTGCAGGCAAGAAGAGCGTCGTAAACAGACACGGTGCTACACAGGCTGAGGCAGGTCACTTCAAGAAGGCAGGCGTAAGCGCTAAGAGATATGTGAGAGAGTTCAAGTTTGAGAACGCTTCCGAGTATGCACTCGGTGCCGAGATCAAGGCTGATATCTTCGCAGAAGGTGACAAGATCGATGCTTCCGCAATCAGCAAAGGTAAGGGCTTCCAGGGCGCTATCAAGAGACTTGGTCAGCACAGAGGACCTATGAAGCACGGTTCCAAGTTCCATCGTCATCAGGGTTCCAACGGTGCATGTTCTTCCCCCAGCCGTGTATTTAAGGGCAAGGGAATGCCCGGTCACATGGGTTGCGTAAAGGTTACTGTTCAGAATCTCGAGGTAGTAAGAGTTGATGCTGAGAAGAACCTGATTCTTGTTAAGGGCGCAGTACCCGGACCTAAGAAGGCATTGGTAACCATCAAAGAGACCACTAAGGTCGAGGCATAGTTTGAGGCGAAAGGAGGACCAATCAGATGGCAAACGTATCTGTATATAATATGGAAGGCAAGGAAGTTGGTACAATCGAGCTGAACGATGCTGTATTCGGTGTAACCGTAAATGAGCACCTGGTTCACATGGCAGTTGTACAGCAGCTTGCGAACAATCGTCAGGGAACTCAGAAGGCAAAGACCCGTTCTGAGGTATCCGGTGGCGGAAGAAAGCCTTGGAGACAGAAGGGAACCGGTCATGCAAGACAGGGTTCAACCAGATCTCCTCAGTGGGCAGGCGGCGGAGTTGTATTCGCACCCGTTCCCAGAGATTATTCCTTCAAGCTCAACAAGAAGGAGAAGAGAGCAGCACTGAAGTCTGCACTGACCAGCAAGGTTCAGG
>JBJENO010000020.1:0-24956 GCA_051880235.1 Acetatifactor sp.
ATGTGGTTACTTCGCCATATAAATCTGTAAAAATCTGACCATAAATGGTCAATTTGTTACAGATTTGCATGGCTCTGAATAGTTACAAATCATCAATGAATGCAACACTAACTATGAGGTGATTGTATGAGAAAGAAGCGTGAGAAAAGGAATCAGCAGAAGAATCAAAACGAATTTAACAGTATTACACAGAAAGTTGAACCGGAGAATCAGAACCAGACGCATAATGTCAGAAAAGAAGGTATTCATCTTAATCAATTCTTAACCCCTTGCCTACTAAATTCTTAACCTCGACTTTGTTATCCTTATGATAAAGAGAAACGTCCGTATAGGCAGAGCAGTCGCAGAGAAAGATTTTTTCAAATGATATTCAGACTGTCAATATCGGTATATTTCACATTCAAGAAAGGATACATATTTATGGAAAAGAAGATGTGGGTAGGCATGTTGGTTTTGGTTCAGTTGATGATCTTGCTCACCGGTTGTGCCGGAAATACCGGGAAAGACGATCAACAAGAGGACGTGTATTGTACGATAGAGGAGACTGCAATCGCTGATCCGGAACAGGCTTTGCGGGAGATGGCAGGCAATCGGTATGTGCAGAGGGAAGAATTCCTTCTGTATCGGAATGGAATCTGTCGATTTGTGGCCGTATTTTCCGAAGATCAGTCCGATTTGCCTGAATGTTATCTGCAAGACTATTCCTTTTCGGATAGTAAGTGGGTGTTTTATCGGATACAAGACATCTGTGGGGAGGAAGATGCCGGATATAGGTTGGGGTTGCCCATACCAAATGCGAAGGACGAGCCTGCGGTGTCTATTTTCTCAAACGAGGAAGATTACGCCTGGATGACAACTTTGGAGGACAGAGTACAAAAATTTAACCAACCTAATGCATATCCGATGTTGTCGGAGGTAGGAACTGACAAAGAAACAAAATCATTTGTGGATTATGCGGAAACCGGATATCTGTACCACAACAGAGGGTTCTTAGTTCAGAGTGATCGCATCTGCGATCTGACAGTCTATCACAATGATTTCCAGCAGGCCGAGAGGAGAGAAGTCCCTGGGTGGATTTTGGGAATGGTGCAGAAGGACGAAGCTTCACCGGTGTATTGGTATGGCATTGACGAGGATGGAAACGCAACCGTTCAGGATCTCGACGGAAACAAGATTGCTACAGAGAAGGCCTCCGAGATCACAGGCGGTGAACTGGTGGCCGGATATGACGGGGAAACGCTTTGTCTTGCTGACAGACGGGGACTCTGGGCTGTCAGAGGTAAGAAATTACAGAAGATCTGTAACTTCATGGAACAGGGATATAGTATAAAAGAGTGTTATGGAATGGCACGTGATGGAGATGATCATCTTCAGATGGTGGTCAAGGTTGACGGGGAACTGCTGCGTCTTCAGATCAAAGTCAGTGATCAGCCCATCGCGCAGGAGAAAGAAGAAATCGTGTTGGCCATGACACTTGAGAGCAGACCGCTGAATGCCGTCATTGCGAAGTTTAATCGTCGAAATGCAACCCACAAAATACGTGTGGTGTGTGCAAAGGATGCGGAGGATTGGTCGGATTTTCGCAGCCGCATACAGATGGAACTCGGTTCCGGAAAGGGACCGGATCTGTTGGGATCGGATGTGCTGATGGATGCAGAGGGGTGTGCGCGGAATGGTTATCTATGTGAAATGTCAGTGGATGAATTTGATTATGATGGTTTGTTGGACAGTGTAGTGCAGGATTGTTCTGTGGGCGAGAGCATTTTTGGAATCCCTTATGATTTCCAACTGCAGTTTGCTGCCTACCGGGAAGAGGATGTTCCGGGAAAGGACTGTTTGCCCTTGAATGAGATGATGGATATGGTTAGGAAAAGCGGAGTAAAGCTTCTGCAAAAAGACTTAAGCGGTGTAAGACTGGTATGGCGTTTTGGGTTGTGGGATGAATCGAACAAAGCCTTTATCGACTGGGAAAAGGGGATCAGTCATTTGAACGAGGCACCATTTATGGAATTATTGGAGTTTGCTGAGGAATACGGGGACAACAGCGGAGCAGGGAATGATGAGATCAGTCCCCGAGACATATTTTCCACAGGACCTTTTGGTATCCTTCAGTCATTTTATGACATCAAGGAGTTTGATGATGATCTGGGCGGAGAGGTCAGAATGTTGGGGTATCCCAGAACAGAAGGGAATGGTATCTATGTGCAGACCAGGCGCATTTATGTCAACAGTCAGTCACCCAATCGGGAGCAGGCGAAGGAATTCTTACGATTCCTGATTTCCGAGGAAGGACAGATGACGTATACTTCCTATGATATTTTTGATGATCTGGCTTCCCTGGAAACAGGAACGATCCTGGCAGGAAATGGAGCCGCTTTTTCTGTGAATCGCACCGTATTGGAGGAGCAGAAGCGGAGAGAGTGGGAGAGAGATCAGGAGAATTTTGCTTCCGCTGCAATTGGAGGTGCATCCGGCCTGTACGCTCCTTATACGGAAAAACAGTTTGAAGAGATTGACTTTTTGCTGGAGCATACCAGAGTTGAAAATCATCTGTTAGCCGGCATTGAAGACATCGTGACGGAGGAATTGACTCCATACTTTGAAGGGACGAAGAGTGCAAGTCAGGTCTGCGAAACACTCCATCGCAGGGTGCAACTGTATTTGGATGAGAAAAAATGATTGCGGAAAAGCATCGGGATGTATGGGGCAAAAACAGCGTGGGCAGGACTGTTTTTTCGGGATGTATTGTGATACAATTATGTGGCGACGGGCTACCTTCAACATAGAGGAATTGTGATTTAGGATGAGAAGAAAGGTAGGGAGGATTTCACGATGGAAATCAGATATCAAAGACTGACAGAGAATGAGTTGGAAACCTTTATTCATATGAGAATAAAGCAACTTCGGGAGGAAGGAGCAACAGAGGAAATTGATCTGGCTCCGAATCTGCAAGAGTATTACAGAAGACATATGGCAGATGGGGGTCAAGCTGTACACTGATTTTGGATTTCAGCACAATGGTAACTTTATGCAGTATAAACTTTAGGGTGAATACGCAGGATTCAATCAACTAAAGAGGCAGAAGAAAGCACTTGCGATCTGCAACCGCGGGTTGCGTAATCTTGCGAAAGAGCAAAGGAGAAGTGGTGGAGTTATCCGGAAGATTTTGTTACGATAGACATGCAACGCGGAGCAAAGAAATCGAAGGGAGAAAATAAGCAATGAGTTTGGGAAGTAATCTTCAGTATTTACGGCGCCTTTGCAAGAATATGACGCAGGAGGCATTGGCTGAGAAGCTGAATGTGAGCCGCCAGACAATCTCAAAGTGGGAGATGGATTCCGCACAGCCGGAGATCGATAAGGCAATTGAACTGTGTAAGATCTTTCATTGTTCCCTGGACAATCTTTTCCGGGAAGAGATGAATAAGAAAAGTGATGCCTATACGGATCTGAGGGTAGAAGAGGTAGAGGGATTCCGCTACATAACCCATACGGTGGTTAGTTCCGATCCCGAGGGGGATGCATTGGATCGTGTCATAAAGATCGCGAAGGAGAACGGTGTGGAACATCCGCGAGTGGTGGGATGGGATTTTCCGAATGTTTCCGTTGAACAGGCCAACGTTTACAATATGCATGGCTATACTGCAGCCTGGATCCTGCCCGAGGGACTTACTCCGGAGGGAGTGGAGATAAAGGAACAGGCCGGGCACAAATATGCTGCCATTCATATTGGGAAACCTTTTGAGAATCCTTTCGTGATCATCCCCGGTGCCTATCGTACCTTGAATGATTATATGAGGGTGAACGGACTGAACTTTTCCGCGGAGGGAGTCATCCCCTGTTTTGAGACTGCCGGAGAGAGCATGGATGTGTACATTGCCTGCGAGTGATGTGTGAGTAAATTGAACTGAATCTAAAACTTCGTAAAAACGCCGGTCTTTTCGAGGACCGGCGTTTTTTTCAATGACGATACGATAAAATCATATTCTACTTGTGGAATATATTTCTTGACAACTGACCTCGATAATGGTATATTTTCATCAACAAGATATTCCACAAATGGAATATATAAGGAGAGCGATATGTTAAAACACGGAATATTAGGATTACTATCTTACTATGACAGAACAGGTTACGAGATCATGGAGGTATTCAAGAATTCCCTCAGCTTCATGTGGAATGCAAATACCAGCCAGGTCTATCGGGAGCTGCAGAACCTGAAGGACAGTGGGTTTGCGGAGGTAACCGAAATCGAGCAGGTGGGAAAGCCGAATAGAAAGGTGTATTCCATCACGGCGGCCGGGCGGGAAGAGTTGCTGCAGTGGGCAGGAGACTATGAAAATCTGAAGTTTCCAAATTCCCCGATTCTGATGAAATTATTTTTCGGAGGAATGCTCCCAAAGGATGAAGCCATTGCAGCGATTCAGAAAGTGAAGCAGTCCTACTGTGAGAGAGGCAGCGAATTGGAGCAATTGATGCCTCGTTTGGACATTTACAAGGCAGAGACAGAGAATAAGGACTATGCTATGTTCTGGGATATGACGGTAGATTTCGGAAGAGGATATGCCCGGTTTGTTGCCGATTGGTGTGACAGATGCATGGAACAAATTGAAAACAGCAAGGAGGAGAATAGATGAAAGTATTGGTTTTGAATGGCAGCCCGAAGAAGGTCAGCGATACGATGCAGCTTACAAACGCATTTCTGGAGGGACTGAATGAGAACGTGGACAATGATGTGGAGATCATCCATGTGATTGAGAAGAAGATCAAGCCCTGCCTGGGGTGCTTCGGGTGCTGGCAAAATGGGGATGGGAAGTGCGTTCTGCAGGATGATCAAAATGAGATCCTGGAAAAATATCAGCAGGCGGACCTGATCATCTGGAGCTTTCCGTTGTATTGTTTCGGAATTCCTTCGCACCTAAAGGCTGTGTTGGACCGAATGATCCCTCTGGTTCAAATGAAGATGGAAGAGCGGGATGGAGTGGTGTATCACAAGCAGCTGGCGGTTTTTGAGCGAATGAAGCATGTAGTGATCTGCGGTGCCGGTTTTCCCCAGTCCGACAGAAACTTTGAGGGAGTCAGTGTGACCTGTGACAAGTGCTTTTCCAATTGTACGAAGATCTTTGTGCCGGAGACGCCCCTGATGAATATTCCTGAATTGAAGGACCTTGCGGATCGGAAGAGAGGTTTCTTTCGTGAGGCAGGAATAGAATATTACCGGAATGGATGTCTTTCTTCAGAGACGATTAAAAAGCTGGAGGAATTAATGATTTCCAATGAAGATTATTTGGATTATGTGAACGGACAGTAAATGGCACTTCTCTACATTCTCCTCTTGCGGTTTGTCTGCCCCGATAGTAGACTATATATTGAAAACAGCGAAGAAGAATTGTGTGGACTTTGGATATTCGAAGGAGGAGAACACCATGTTAACGAAAGTGGAAGAAAAGAATTTGGCTGGAAAAAAACTTGCAGTGAAACTGACAGGCATTTGTCTGGTGCTCCTTGCAGTTGGACTGCTTATTTTCATCAGGCATATTTTCAAAGAAAGCGGGCTACCTACTCACAAGGAGGAAGGCATTTCTTTGATTCCCTTTGATATTGGTTTCAGGTGGGAAACTCTTTTGGGAATGTTTGCTGTGATCTTGATTCAAATGGCAATGTATGCTTTGATGCACTGCAAAAGGGAATGGAAATTGTTGGTGTGGACCATTGGAACAACATTTTTTCATGTGGCTGGCTTCAATGACTTTTTTGCCGGTTCCAGCAGACTGTATCTGGAGTTTGAATTGCGTGAACGGGGAATTGAGACAGGGATAGGTTTCGCTGATGTTTGGGAGAGGATACGGATTGGTACATTTGTTGGAATCGCGGTATTATGTCTCTATCTCTTCTTTTGGATGCTCCGAACCAAATTTGATTTTAAGAGGGAGAAGTATGCCAAGAGGAACGCTGTGATCAGTTGTGTGACGATACCTGTAAACATTGCTCTTTTAGTGCTGACTTCCTATACCAATCCATGGTATTTGTTGCTCTGCCTGCTCTTCGGGTTCATCGGGTGGCTGGTCTTGTGCGTAGAAGAGAAGGCGTGGAGTCGATTGGGACTGGACAAGCTTCCCTTCTTTTTTGAGGATGAGTTAGATGAGTTGGATGAGATTGATTTTGAACTTGACGAGTAGCAGGTGATTTATGAGAGGAGGACGAAAGCAGTGAAGCAAGCATATTTATTTGGACAGATCTTAGGTACCCATTCCTTCTATCTGAAGGATGGTTTTCCTATTCCCGATGAATATTCCGAGATTCATAAGAAGTATTTTCTTCCGGGCGGTGAGACCGGCAGTGCGGCAACTGTGTTGGAATCTCTGGGGGTATCGGTGAAGATGGACGGTACCCATATCGGAACAGAGGTTGCCCCAATGCTTCGTAAGTTTTATGAGAATAAGAGTGTGGATCTGTCATCGCTATATTTTGACGAGGAATATGAGGGTCTGATGGATTATGTGTTGATCTCCGGATTTGACAGGACGCCTATGGGAACCTTTCAGCAGTTGTACAGTTCCGGGAGAAAACGCTGGAATATGCCCAAGGAGGAGGATATCCTTGCTGCCTGGGCTGTGGGTATCGATCCCTATTTTCAGGAGGAGACGCAAGTCGCCGCTGAACTTTGTGTCAAGCACAGGAAGCCTTATGTGACTATCGATTGTAAGCATGACACCTATCTGCATCAGCATGCAGCGATCAATGTGGTGTCGAAGGAGTGCCTGGGAACCGATTACAAAGGGGTGGACAAGGAGGAAGCCTTTGAATTGCTGAAGGAGAATTCCGAAGGTCTGACGATCATCACCACCGGTTCCAAGGAGATGCTCTATGGCAGAAAGGGTCAACCGGGCAAGACCATGAAACCTTTCTCTGTGGAAGTGAAGAGTACCCTGGGTGCAGGAGATACCTTCAAGGCAGGCTGTATCTACGGGTTGCTTGCAGGAATGGAAGATGACGAACTGGTTCGTTTCGCCAGTGCCTGCTCCGCTATCGCGATCTCCAGATTCCCGCTGCCGCTGTTCCCGCCTACACTGGAGGAAGTGAATGAATTGATTCGCAATCAGCCGAAGTGATTTAAAACAGAAATACAAGAGGGGAGTTACTTTTCACCCAGAATATTGACATTTCTACTACAATTTGTTATACTGAACACGTTTTGGAAGGATGATGATTAGAGCCTTTCAGGCAATTATACGGACCTCGATTTTATCGATAAGGCCATACGGACAGCCGGGTCCACTGCCGAGTTGCAGATTTTTCTGCGTTATTGATTGAGTTAGAAGCTCGTTTTTTAAGTTGGTTACTTAGAAACCAGATTGCACATTGCTGCAGACTTGTGAAACGGTCAATAAGAGTAGTAAAAGTATCATTGCTATATAGACTCTAAGTTTAGTATCCGAAAGAAACTGTTGGAAGACTCTCCCTTTGGGAGATCGTCTTGTGAACAGATTTTTTGATTAAGCGACTGATTTCATAGAAGGGTTTGCACGGTTTGTGCAGACCCTTTTTCTATACTTATGCTGTCAGGAGAAAGACAAATGAATGCAAAGAATTATCGTTTGAACCAAAACAGAGCGCCCATCTATGAGGCTTTGGAGCGCTTCCGGCAGATGAGGGTGGTGCCCTTCGATGTTCCGGGACACAAACATGGAAAAGGAAATCCGGAGTTAACCGCTTTTCTGGGGAAGCAGTGTGTGGGAGTGGATGTCAACAGTATGAAGCCCTTGGACAATCTGTGTCATCCCATCTCCGTCATTCGGGAGGCAGAGGAACTGGCGGCGGATGCCTTCGGCGCAGCCCATGCGTTTCTGATGGTAGGCGGAACCACCAGCTCCGTGCAGAGTATGGTGCTCTCTGTCTGCAAGCACGGAGATGAGATCATTTTGCCCAGAAATGTGCATCGTAGTGTCATCAATGCTTTGGTGCTCTGCGGAGCTGTGCCGGTCTATGTGAATCCTGAGATGGATGAGCGGCTGGGCATTTCTCTGGGCATGAAGCGTGAGCAGGTGGCCAGAGCCATTAAGGAGCATCCCAAGGCGGTAGCGGTTTTGGTCAACAATCCTACCTACTACGGGATCTGTTCCGATCTTCGCGCCATTGTGAAGATGGCTCACGAGGCCGGCATGTATTGTCTTGCCGATGAGGCACATGGCACGCATTTTTATTTCGGAAGCGGTCTTCCCGTTTCTGCGATGGCGGCAGGGGCAGACATGGCAGCAGTGTCCATGCACAAGAGCGGCGGAAGTCTGACCCAGTCCAGTCTGCTTCTGTGCGGGCCCAGGGTTCACGCAGACTATGTGCGTCAGATCATCAACCTGACCCAGACTACCTCCGGCAGTTATCTGCTCATGTCCAGTCTGGATATCAGCAGGCGGAATCTGGCATTGCGTGGGCGGGATATGTTCCATACGGTTACCGATATTGCAGAGTATGCAAGAGATGAGGTCAATGCCATTGGCGGGTATTATGCCTTTGGCAAGGAACTTTGCAACGGAGATTCGGTATTTGATTTTGATACGACCAAGCTTTCCATTCATACGCTGGATATCGGTCTTGCAGGAATTGAAGTGTATGACATCTTAAGAGACGAGTACGATATTCAGATCGAGTTTGGTGACATCGGTAACCTGTTGGCCTATATTTCCATGGGAGACCGTCTGGCAGAGGTGGAGCGGCTTGTCAGTGCTTTGGCAGAGATCAGGCGCCGATTCCAGAAGGACGGCACAGGTCTGATGAGCAACGAGTACATTGAGCCGATCGTGGCATGCAGCCCTCAGGAAGCGTTTTATGCGGACAAGGTCAGCCTTCCTCTCGAGGAGACCGAGGGGCGTATCTGCAGCGAGTTTGTGATGTGTTATCCTCCCGGAATACCTATACTGGCGCCCGGTGAGATGATTACAAAATCCATTCTGGATTATATTATCTATGCAAAAAAGAAGGGCTGCAGTATGACCGGACCGGAGGATCCGGAAATCCTGAGGCTGAATGTGATCAAGGATCGATAGAAAGGAAGGTTGGTGAGCAAAATGGAATTTTGGTTTGATGAGTTTCATACACCGGACGTAAAACATAGCATTAGAATTAACAAGCATCTGTATTCCAAGCAGAGTGCCTTTCAGAGGATCGATATTTTCGACACCCCGGAATTTGGCAGGGTGCTGACATTGGACGGCAACGTGATGCTGACGGAACGAGACGAATTCATCTATGATGAGATGATCACTCATGTGCCCATGGCAGTGCATACGGGGATCAAGGATGTGTTGGTGATCGGCGCCGGAGACGGCGGTGTGGTGAGAGAGCTTACCAGGTACGATCGTGTGGAGCGGATCGATCTGATCGAAATGGATCCGCTGGTAATCGAGGCCTGTCGTGCATATCTTCCCGGCAATGCCTGCCGAATGGACGACAGAAGAGTGCATATCACCTTTGGAAATGCGCTGAAGGAGATCCGGCATTGCGAGAATGAATATGATCTGATCATTGTGGATTCCACGGATCCCTTTGGACCCTCGGAAGGACTGTTTACCAAGGAATTCTACGGAATCTGCTTCAATGCACTGAAGGAGGACGGCATCATGGTCAACCAGCAGGGCAGCCCGTTTTACGCGGAGGATGCAAAAGCCATGCAGAGAAGCCATAAGCGTATCGCCAGTACCTTCCCCATCAGCCGTGTTTATCAGGCACATATTCCTACCTACGCTGCAGGGTATTGGACCTTTGGTTTTGCCAGTAAGAAGTATCATCCCATCGATGATCTGAACGTAGAAGAATGGCTGAAACTGAATCTGAAGACCCGGTATTACACCCCGCATCTTCACAAGGGAGCCTTTTATCTGCCTGCTTTTGTGGAAGAAATGCTTTTGGAAGTGGAGAATGAGATACAATGAATCAAAATATAGAGACTTTTATTGCCTGTGATGCACCTTATGAGGAGTCTGAGATTGTGCTCTTCGGAGCCCCCTTTGATTCCACCACAAGTTTTCGGCCCGGTGCAAGATTCGGAGCCGCCGCCATCCGTCATGAGAGCTTTGGGATAGAGACCTACAGCCCGTACCAGGATAGGGATCTGGAGGATATCAGCGTATTCGACAGCGGAGATATCGAGCTGTGTTTCGGCTCTGCCGAGAGTGCACTGGCGGATATCCAAAATCGTACGGAGGAGATTTTGAAGGATGGTAAGTTCCCCTTTCTGGTCGGGGGAGAGCACCTTGTGACGCTGGGAAGTGTGCGTGCAGTTTTGGAAAAGTACCCTGATCTGCACATCGTTCACTTCGATGCCCATGCGGATCTGCGCGATGACTATCTGGGAGCAAAATTAAGCCATGCCTGTGTCATCAGACGATGTCATGATCTGGTGGGTGACGGGCGGATCCATCAGTTCTGCATTCGCTCCGGGGAGCGAACTGAATTCCAATTTGCAAAGGAGCACACAGATTTCCATCCCCTATCCTTTGAGGGGCTGGATGAGACAGTGGCAGTGCTAAAGTCAATCGGCGTGCCCGTCTATTTTACGGTTGACTTAGATTGTCTGGATCCTGCCTGCTTCCCCGGAACCGGAACACCGGAGGCCGGCGGCGTAACGTTCCTGCAACTGCTTACTGCAATCTTAAAGGTATGCGAGTGTAACGTGGTGGGCGCGGATATCAATGAGCTGGCGCCGATGCTGGACCCAAGCGGGGTTTCCACCGCCATGGCATGCAAGATTTTGAGAGAATTTTTGCTGGCACTGTCGAAGTAGTTTTTGAAGAAAGAGAGGAAGAAAAAATGAGTAGAGTATTGGTTATCGGTTGTGGCGGCGTTGCCACAGTTGCAATCAGCAAATGTTGTCAGGTGGATTCCGTATTTACGGAGCTTTGTATTGCATCCCGCACAAAGTCTAAGTGTGATGCTTTGGCAGAGAAGCTGGCTCCAAACACAAAGACAAAGATCACTACGGCTCAGGTAGATGCAGATGACGTGAATCAGTTGATCGATCTGATCCATTCCTATCAGCCTGATCTGGTGATGAACATTGCGCTTCCCTATCAGGATCTGACCATCATGGATGCCTGCCTGGCTTGTGGTGTCAACTATATGGATACCGCTAACTATGAGCCCGAGGATACCGAGGATCCCGAGTGGCGTGCAATCTACGAGAAGAGATGCAAGGAGAAGGGCTTCTCCGCATATTTTGACTACAGCTGGCAGTGGGCCTACAGAAAGAAGTTTGAAGATGCCGGTCTGATCGCTCTGTTAGGCTGCGGCTTTGATCCCGGTGTCACCCAGGCCTATTGTGCTTACGCGAAGAAGCACGAGTTTGATACCATCGATACGATCGATATTTTGGACTGTAACGGCGGCGACCATGGTTATGCTTTTGCAACCAACTTTAACCCTGAGATCAATTTGAGAGAAGTATCAGCCCCCGGTTCTTATTGGGAGAATGGTCACTGGGTAGAGATCCCTGCAATGAGCATCAAAAGAGAGTACAATTTTGACCAGGTCGGTCAGAAAGATATGTACCTGCTTCATCATGAGGAGATTGAGTCTATCGCTGAAAATCTTCCTGAAGTTAAGAGAATTCGTTTCTTTATGACGTTTGGGCAGAGTTATCTCGACCATATGCGTTGTCTGGAGGACGTTGGAATGCTTTCTACCACACCTATCCTGTATGAGGGCAAGGAGATCGTTCCCATTCAGTTCTTGAAAGCGCTGCTTCCTGATCCTGCCAGCCTCGGACCCAGAACAAAGGGTAAGACCAATATCGGCTGTATCTTTACAGGAAAGAAGGACGGAAAGGATAAGACTTACTACATCTATAACGTGTGCGATCATCAGGAGTGTTACGCGGAGGTGGGCTCTCAGGCGATCAGCTACACCACCGGCGTACCTGCAATGTGCGGGGCATTGATGCTGCTTACCGGAAAGTGGACTACCGTGGGCGTGCACACTGTGGAGGAGTTTGATCCGGATCCCTTCCTGGCAGCATTGGATCAGTATGGTTTGCCTAAGACAGAGACCTATGATCCTGTTCTTGTGGGTTAATGCGAATGAAAGAAAACAGAGTACAATTTCAGAGACTGATTGATCAGAATGTGAAGGAAGTTTTTGCAGAACTTCCCACCCCCGCTTATGTGCTGGATGAGGAGATACTGCTTCGCAATTGTCGGGTGCTTCGGCAGGTCGCGGACGAGACCGGAGCGAAGTTTTTGTTGGCACAGAAGGCATTCTCCAACTTTGACCTTTATCCGGTGATGGCACCTTTCCTGGCCGGCACGGAAGCCAGCGGGCTGTATGAGGCGAGACTGGGCAGGGAAGAGATGCCGGGGAAAGAGGTACACGTTTTCTGCGGAGCATACAGAGAGTCTGACTTCCCGGAGTTGTTTGAATATGCAGATCACATTGTGTTCAATTCCCCCTCACAGCTTGCAAAGTATGGTCCGCTGTGTAAAGCAAACGGCAAGAGTGTAGGTCTTCGCATCAATCCGGAGTGCTCTACCCAGGAGGGACATGCCATCTATGATCCCTGTGCACCCGGAGGAAGACTGGGCACTACCAGAGCAAGCTTTGATGCGCAGATGACTGGTGAACTGATTGCTTTGCTGGATGGACTTCATTTTCACACGCTCTGCGAGCAGAACTCTGATGATTTAGAGCTGACCTTGCAGGCTGTGGCAGAAAAGTTTGGTGACATTCTGATAAATTGCAAGTGGGTGAATTTCGGAGGCGGACATCATATTACCAGACCGGATTATGATCTGGAACGATTGCATCGGTGTATTCGGTTTGCACAGGAGACCTGGGATGTGGAGGTGTATCTGGAGCCGGGAGAGGCTTGGGCGTTGAATGCCGGTTATCTATTGACCCATGTGCTGGATACGCCGGTGAACGGAGACACCAGACTGGCCATTCTGGATGCCAGTGCCGCATGTCACATGCCGGATGTGATCGAGATGCCCTATCAGCCGCCTCTCTATGAAGCGCCTTCGGTCAACGATTCTGCGGCGCAGGGGATGGTCTATCGACTGGGAGGGCCCACCTGTCTGTCCGGAGATGTGATTGGAGATTATGTCTTTGACCATGCGTTACAGGATGGGGAACTCCTTGCCTTTGGCGATATGGCAATCTATACCACCTGTAAGAACAATACCTTTAACGGAATGCCGCTGCCTGATATTTTTGTGTGGAGACAAAATGGCGAGTTCCAACGTTTGACACAGTTTTCCTATGAGGATTTCAAGGAGAGACTGGGTCGCAGAAAAAGGTAGGAAGGTAGGCCCACCTCTTTTGCCCAAGATTTTTTGACCAATGCGTAAAAAATAGGTGGCACATAGGTGGAAGATAAGTTATAATGTACGCGAGCGAAAAAGCAAGCGACGCCGGAGGCGGCATTTGCGTGTATATGAAATTGCGCTGATAGGTGTGAAGATACGTCTGCCGAAGCAGACGAGGAGGGTATATGAATATACTTGTGATTGATGCACAGGGAGGCGGTATCGGCAGACAGGTGATTACAGCAGTCAGGAAGGCATACCCGGAGATCTGGGTGACTGCAGTGGGAACGAATAGTATCGCCACCGCTGCGATGTTGAAGGCCGGAGCAAATGAGGCTGCCACCGGAGAGAATGCCGTAGTGGTGTGTTGCCGAAAGGCAGACGTGATCGTTGGTCCGGTGGGAATCGTGATCGCGGATGCTCTGTTAGGGGAGATTACCCCTGCTATGTCTGCTGCCATTGGACAGTCGAATGCAAAAAAGCTGTTGATACCGGTGAATCACTGCAATAATATTGTGGTGGGTGTTGCGGATCTTTCGATGCAGAAGCTGGTGGATGCAGTGGTGAAGGAATTGGGACGAAACTGTTAATAGAAGTGAACAGTATGCACAGGAGGCATACAATCTCTTTGAAGAGGGATTGTATGCCTCCTTTAACGAGGAAGGAGAACTTAGCGTGGACTTACAGGAGTTTTTTCAGGAAAACAGAAAAGTGGCCCTGGCTTTTTCCGGCGGTGTGGACTCTGCCTATCTGATGTATGCGGCGAAGTCTTTCGGGGCAGATGTGAAGGCATATTATGTGAAGAGCGCCTTTCAACCGGAGTTTGAATATAAGGATGCCTGCGAGGCAGCCAGGTTCTGCGGGGTGGAGCTGGAGACGATCACCATCGATATTCTTGGATGTCCGGAAGTCACAGCCAATCCCAAGAATCGCTGCTATTATTGCAAGCAGAAGATTTTCGGAGAGATCCTGAAGCAGGCAAAACGGGATGGCTTTGAGGTCCTGATGGATGGAACCAATGCATCCGATGAGGTCAGTGACCGTCCGGGGATGCAGGTGCTTGTGGAACTGCAGGTCCGTTCCCCCCTCCGAGAATGTGGACTGACGAAGGGGCGGATTCGAGAACTGTCCAAGGAGGCTGGTCTGTTTACCTGGGATAAGCCGGCCTATGCCTGTCTGGCTACCAGAATTCCTGCCGGAGAACAGATCACGAAGGATAAGCTGGAGATGACTGAACGGGCTGAGAACTATCTCTTTTCTCTGGGATTTACAGATTTTCGGGTGAGAATGGACCGGGGAAGGGCGAAATTGCAGGTACCGGAAGTACAGATGGGGAAGGTGCTGGAGAAGCGCCGGGAGATTTTGACAGAATTGAAGAAGTATTATGCGGAAGTATTCTTGGATTTGGAGGATCGGGGATGAATCAGGAGATCAGAAACACATTGGAAAGGCTGAAAAACGGTGAGATCTCAGTGGATGATGCAATGCTTTCCATCAAAAAGCAGCCCTTCGAGGAATTAGGATATGCAAAGGTCGACCTGCATAGAGGGGTCAGACAGGGGGCGGCAGAAGTCATCTACGGAGCCGGCAAGACCGGGGAACAAATCATCGGAATCGTAGCGAGTATGAAACGGCATGGACAGAAGACGATTTTGATCACCCGCCTGGAGGAAGAGAAGGCCCGGGAGGTACAGGAAAAGATTCCTATGCGTTATGAATCCTGTGCGCGAATCGGTATTGTGGGTGAAATCCCAAGACCAGACGGACTGGGCAAGATCGTGGTGGCCACGGGAGGTACCTCCGATATCCCGGTTGCGGAGGAGGCAGCACTTACCTGTGAGGTACATGGAAATGAAGTAGTGCGTCTCTATGATGTGGGAGTTGCCGGTCTGCACCGTCTGCTGTCTCATATGGATGATATTATGAGTGCATCGGTGATTATTGCCATCGCAGGCATGGAAGGGGCACTGGCCAGTGTGATCGGCGGTTTGGCAGATTGCCCGGTGATCGCTGTGCCTACCAGCGTGGGGTACGGCGCATCTTTTCAGGGCTTGTCGGCACTGTTGTCCATGTTGAATTCCTGTGCCAGCGGTGTGTCTGTGGTCAACATTGACAACGGATTTGGTGCGGGGTATCTGGCCGGAATGATCAATCATATGCAGCCAAGACAACCGTAAGAGGAGAGGAAGATGAGAACATTATATATTGAGTGCAATATGGGAGCAGCGGGGGATATGCTGACAGCCGCACTGCTGGAATTGCTCCCGGAGAAAGATGCTTTTCTTGAGGAAATAAACCACATCGGAATTCCCGGTGTGGAAGTGACGGCCAAGAAGGATGAAAAGTGCGGCATTCGCGGTACCCATATCCATGTGAAGGTGCATGGTGAGGAAGAAACCGAGGAGATGTTTGAGCACCATCATGATCATTGCCAGGAGCACGACCATGACCATTGCCATGACCACGAGCACGACCATTGCCATGACCATGACCACGACCTCCATCACGAACACCATCATCATCACGCCGGAATGGATGAGATCTGTCAGCTCATCGGGAAAATCAATGTGTCAGACAAGGTGAAACAGGATGTACGTGCAGTTTATGAAACCATTGCGGAGGCAGAGAGCCATGCACACGGACGCCCTGTGGAGGAGATTCACTTTCACGAGGTGGGTTCCATGGATGCTGTGACGGATGTGACGGCAGTCAGTCTGCTGTTGGAGAAGCTGGCACCGGAGCAGATCCTGGTGTCCCCCATCCATGTGGGTAGCGGACAGGTTCGCTGTGCCCATGGTATCCTGCCTGTTCCGGCACCTGCAACAGCCCATATTCTCCGCGGTGTGCCTATCTATGGCGGGGAAGTGCGGGGGGAACTGTGCACGCCTACCGGGGCTGCTCTCCTAAAGTATTTTGCCACCCGATTTTGCAGCATGCCTGTCATGCGCACGGAGAAGGTCGGCATCGGAACCGGGAGAAAGGACTTTGAGGCTGCCAACTGCGTCCGCATTTTCCTGGGGGAAACAGAAGAAGCAGCAGAGCAGCTGGTGGAAATGAACTGCAATCTGGATGACTGTACGGCAGAGAGGATTGCCTTTGCCACAGAACAGTTGCTGGCACAGGGCGCTTTGGATGTTTACACTGTTCCGGCAGGCATGAAAAAATCACGTCCCGGTATTCTCTTGTGTGTATTATGTCGGGAAGCGGATCGGGAGAAAATGGCAGGATCGATCTTTCGAAATACTTCTACTCTGGGAATTCGAGTGAAACCCATTCAGCGGTATACGCTGGACAGAACGGTAGAGACTGTTTCTACCGCGCTGGGTCCCGTGCGAAAAAAAATCTCCGCCGGGTTTGGAATCCGCAGAGAAAAGTGGGAGTATGAGGATCTGGCAAAATTTGCGAGAGAGAAAGATCTTTCCATAGAGCAGGTAATAAAAATAATAGAAAGAGAGGAAAAATAATATGCATATGGCAGATGCTTTGCTGGCGCCGGCAGTGGCGGCCACAATGTATGCTACAAGCATGACTGCAGCGTCAGTATCCGTGCGAAAACTTTCCAAAGAGGATGCCTGCGGAGGTGATCCGGGAGAAAAGAAGCTTCCGACTATGGCGGTGATGTCGGCACTGGTCTTTGCGGGACAAATGGTAAATTATACCATCCCCGGAACCGGTTCCTCCGGACATCTGTGCGGCGGCATGCTGTTGACTGCACTTCTGGGACCCTATGCCGGATTTCTGTCTATGATCGTGGTGCTTACTATCCAATGTCTTTTTTTTGCAGACGGCGGACTCATGGCTCTGGGCGCGAATATCTGGAATATGGCGTTTTACGGCTGTTTTGTAGGTTATTTTTTGATCTACAGACCAATCATGAGAGGAAAACTGTTTGGGGGTGAAAAAGGCGGAAAGGCGAAAATCATTCTGGCCTCTGTACTTGGGTGTGTGTTGACCTTACAGCTTGGATCGCTTTCAGTTGTGGTGGAGACCAGCCTTTCAGGTGTGACAGATCTGCCCTTTCAAGGCTTTCTGGCATTGATGCAGCCCATTCATCTGGCAATCGGTCTGGTGGAGGGGGCTGTAACGGCTGCGGTTCTGTGCTTTGTATATGAGGCAAGACCGGAGCTTTTGCAGGACGTTGGTGGGGCATCCAATCAGGGAAGGTTCTCCGGAAAAGCGACATTGCTGGTGCTGACAGTAACCGTTGTGATCATCGCAGGGGGACTCTCGCTGCTGGCAAGCCAAAACCCCGACGGACTGGAGTGGTCTCTCTTTGGAAATGAGGACGGCGGATATGCAGCCAACATGGGGTTGGATGAGGAAAACTATGGGATCACCAGCAACACATCAAAGACCCTGGAAGCGGTTCAGGAGAAAACAGCGTTCCTTCCGGACTATTCCTTCCGGACGGGAGAGTCTGACCTGGGGACTTCCGTATCAGGTTTGGCAGGCTCTGCAATGGTGGCAGGCTGTGCGGTAATTGTGTGCCTGGCGGGAAGAGCTGTGAGAAAGAAAAAAAGGAATGAGAAAAGCAGAAAGGCTTTCAAGGTATGAGTCAGGCCGGAAACGCAAAGAAAACTATCCTTCGAACGGAGGAATTGGCAGGCGGTCACTCCCTCATTCATGACAGAAGTCCTGTGGCGAAATTGCTGGTTACAGTCCTTTATCTTATCGCAGTGCAATCCTTTGGAAAGTATGAACTGTCCGGGCTGGTGACGATGTTACTGCTTCCACTGATTGCTTATCGGGTTGCGGACATTGAGCTTTCCCTTTGCTTCTACAAGCTGCGGTTTGTGTTGCCGCTTATACTTATCATGGGAGTTTTCCAACCCTTTTTGGACAGGACACCACAGCTTTGTGTTGGTGCATTTGTGATCACAGGAGGGATGCTGTCGATGGCTACGCTGGTGTTAAAGGGCCTGCTTAGTCTGATGGCTTCCTTTCTGTTGGCGGCATCGACCCCTGTGACCGGATTGTGCAGTGCATTGGATCAGCTTCATATGCCCCGGATAATGACTTCCTGCCTTCTGCTTTGTGTGCGATACGTGGGAACTCTTTTGGAACAGACGGAAGTGATGTGGGAGAGTTATTCTCTTCGTGCACCCGGTCAGAAGGGAATTCATCCGAAGGCCTGGGGATCTTTTTTGGGTCAGCTGATTCTTCGAAGTGTGGACAAGGCGGATTCCCTATATACTGCGATGTGCCTTCGAGGATTTCAGGGGAGCTTCCCGAAAGGGGAAATGGTGGAGGAATGCCTGACGGACAGAAGGTCTCTTTTGTATCTGATCGGAAGCCTATGTTTGATTTTTCTGGCCAGATTCCTTCCTCTGGCAGAATGGATTGGAGGATGGTTATGATTCGAGTTGAAAACTGTACCTGCGGATATGGAGGAGACGAACCTGTGCTGCATCACCTATCCTTCCGGATAGCGGAAGGTGAGAGGGTAGGACTGATCGGAGCCAACGGCGCCGGCAAGAGCACGATCATGAAGTGTATGGTGGGGCTGTTGTCTGCAGAAGGCATTGTCTGTATTGCGGGCAGAGAAGTTTGCAGGAAAGAATTGCCCTGGATTCGCAAGCAGGTAGGATATGTGCTTCAGGATTCAGACAACCAGATGTTCATGGCCACTGTGAAACAGGACATGATCTTTGGACCGATGAATTACGGAATGAGTGCGGCTGAGGCAGAGCAGCTTGCAAAACTGACGCTTGAGCAATTGGGGATGGAATCTCTCTGGGACCGGCAGAACCATAGGCTGTCCGGAGGAGAAAAAAGGATGGCTGCACTTGCCACCATTTTGACGATGAATCCCCGAATCCTTCTGATGGATGAACCTTCTCTGGCACTGGATCCCGGCAACCGAAGGAGTCTGATTCGGGTGGTGAATCGTCTTCCTCAGACGAAATTGATCGCCTCTCATGACCTGGATCTGGTGTGGGAAACCTGTGACAGAGTCTTGTTGATCCATGCCGGAAGGCTGATCGCAGACGGACCCACAGATAAAATCCTGCAGGACAGAGAATTGTTGGAGGAGAACGGACTTGAACTGCCTCTGTGTCTGGCGGGAGTGCCGTCAAGGACCAATTTTGAATGAGTACTTGCAATTTGGCGACACATAGAGTAAAATTTATTTGACTATGTCCGGAAAGCACCTACGTCGGTAGGTGTTTTTTTGAATAGAAACAGTGCATTATCTGAGAAGAGGGTGGCGGATTTATGGTAGAGATGGATGTGAAAATATCAGCAAATGATTTGTATGATTACATGCTGAAGCATGCTTACAGCGGAGCACAGGGCCTGTTGGGGAGCTGTGTCGGTGCGTTGCTCATCGTGGTTGCAGCATTGACAGGACGCTGGCCCTATATTATTTTCGGAGCGGTATTGCTGTTGTATCTGCCCTGCACTTTTTTTCTGAGAAGCAGGCAGCAGATTGTGATGAATCCCAGCTTTCAGCAGCCGTTACATTATCTGCTGAACGATGAAGGGCTGACGGTTTCACAGGGGGAAGACAGTGCCTGCTTTGGCTGGGAGGATATGGTAAAGGCAGTTTCCACCAGCAACAGCATCATTCTGTATACCACTGCGGTGAACGCAACGATCTTTCCCAAGAAACAGTTGGGAGATAAGCTGCCTATGGTGATTGAAATGATTGCGACCCACATGCCCCCTGCAAAGGTGAAGATAAGATGTTAAGCGAGAGAGACAATGATATGAGAGATCAATTGCGTTTATTGGAACAAAGCGGAAGCGTTGAGATAGAGTCTGAAAAGAGCGAAGATACTTTTATGCTGGGGAGATTCCTTGGCGAGAACTGCAGGGCAGGTGAGGTCTACACTTTGATCGGAGATCTGGGAGTAGGCAAAACAGTCTTTACTCAGGGATTTGCGGCCGGATTGGGCGTGTCGGGCCCGGTCAACAGCCCTACCTTTACCATTGTTTCGGAGTATGACGACGGAAGACTGCCCTTCTATCATTTTGATGTATATCGAATCGGTGATTCCGAGGAAATGGATGAGATCGGTTACGAGGATTACATCTATGGGGAAGGCGTATCGCTGATCGAGTGGGCCAATCTGATAGAGGATATTTTGCCGGAACAATATACCCGTGTGACGATCGAGAAAGATTTGAACCGTGGTCTTGACTTTCGAAGGATCACATTGGAACGGGTAGGCTGATGCTCGGAATACTGTTTCAGGGAAAGAGGAGATTCGCATGAGAATTTTGGGATTAGACAGCTCCGGACTGGTTGCCGGGGTGGCGATCGTGGAAGATGACAGAGTGTTGGCGGAGTATACCACCGATTACAAGAAGACCCATTCGCAGACTTTGCTGCCTATGTTGGATGAGATTCGGAAGATGATAGAATTAGACCTGAACTCGGTTGATGCCATTGCCATTGCATCGGGTCCCGGTTCCTACACCGGACTCCGCATTGGGTCTGCCACAGCCAAAGGGCTGGGATTCGCCTTGAACAAGCCTCTGGTGGAGGTGCCTACCCTGGAGGGACTGGCATGGAATCTTTGGGGTACGGAAAAACTGGTGTGTCCTATCATGGATGCCAGACGAAACCAGGTATACACAGGGGTGTATGCTTTTGAAACAGTAGGAGAAGGGTATGAACTTCGCACTCTTTTGGATGGCGCAGCCAGAGATATCCATACATTGATCGCTTGGTTAAATGAGAACGGCAGGAATGTCATTTTTCTGGGAGATGGAGTGCCTGTATACGGACAGACCATCCGGGCAGAGCTGTCCGTTGGGTATCAGTTCGCCCCTGCAGGCAACAACAGACAACGTGCTGCCAGCGTTGCTGCGCTTGGCTCCCTGTATTACGCGCAGGGGAGAGTCATCAGCGCGGCAGAACATGCGCCGGAGTACATGCGTAAGAGTCAGGCGGAGAGAGAACAGGAAGCGAAGCAGGCTGTCGGTGAAAAACTATGAAAACAGTGATCAGACCATTGGAAAAGACGGATGCTGTCTGCCTGGCGGAGCTGGACCGGAAGAGCTTTTCGCTGCCATGGAGCGTCACTGAGTTTGAACAGCTGAATACAAGGGATTATTGTACTTACTTTGTTGCGGAAGCGGATGGCAAAATTGTCGGCTGCGCAGGATATGTTCTCCTCTGTGGGGAGGCAGATATTGACAAGGTGGTTGTGGAGGAAAGCTTCAGAGGGCAGGGAATTGCTTCCGATCTGATGCGTACCCTGATAGACTATGGGGAACAACATGGAGCGGAAGCCTTCACCCTGGAGGTACGAGCGAGTAATGAGCCTGCGATCCGTCTCTATGAAAAATATGGATTTGTGACGGAAGGGATCCGCCCCGGATTTTATGAAAAACCGGTGGAGGATGCGAAGATTATGTGGAGGAGATAGGGTGAATAGTCACCATTATTTACCACCCCGTTTCAGCTTATCTTTATGTTAGACTGTAAGAAGCAACAGTTTATGCAGAGGATAGGAGAAAAATTGATGAGAACTTTTGTAGAAAAAACGGGAGAGATCTCCCGTGTGATTTGCAACCAGTGCGGCAGAGATCTGAGAGTGAAGCAGGGAGTGATCCGGGAGGGTGTTTTCCACGGAGAGACCTGTTTTGGTTACGACAGCCGTAAGGACGGAACGAGACAGTCCTTTGACTTATGTGAGGATTGCTATGATGAACTCTGTCAGAGGTTTCTGATTCCTGTAGAGGTAGAAGAACAGACGGAATTGCTGTAGATACTATGATTAGCCGGACGGAAGGAATGGAGAGATATGATTGATGTTTGCCTGCTTGGAACCGGAGGGATGATGCCTATGCCACATCGTTGGCTGACTGCGTTGATGCTCCGTTACAACGGAAAAAGCATATTGATAGACTGTGGGGAGGGAACCCAGATCGCCCTCCGCGAGAAGGGGTGGAGTCCGAAACCCATTGACATTATCTGCTTTACCCATTTTCATGCGGATCATATCAGCGGACTTCCGGGCATGTTGCTCACCATGGGAAATGCGGAGCGAACAGAGCCGTTACAGTTGATTGGCCCCAAGGGACTATGCAAAACAGTCAATGCTCTTCGAATGATCGCACCGGGACTGCCCTTCGAGATCACCTGTACTGAGATTGCCGGGGATGAGCAGGATTTTGAATTTGATGGATTCCGGATCAGGGCTTTTAAAGTCAATCACAGTATTCTGTGCTATGGGTACAGTTTTTCCGTAGACCGAACCGGCAGATTTGATAAGGACCGGGCGTTGTCTGCGAATATTCCGATGAAATTATGGAGCCGTTTACAGAAGGGGGAGGTCATCGAACAGGATGGAGTGACCTATACCCCGGATATGGTGTTGGGACCCTCCCGAAAGGGATTAAAGGTAACCTACTGTACCGATACCAGACCTACAGAGTCCATCGTACGCAATGCGGTCGGGTCAGACCTGTTGATTTTGGAAGGAATGTATGGCGAGCCGGATAAACTGTCCAAGGCAAAAGAAAATCGGCACATGATGATGTGGGAGGCTGCGAAGATCGCAAGTGCAGCTCAGGTACCAAAGCTGTGGCTGACGCATTACAGTCCGTCGATGATCAGACCTGAGGAGTTTCTCGGGGAGGTTCGAAAGATCTTTCCGGAGACCTATGCAGCAAAAGACGGAAAGACCACAGAGTTGATGTTTGAGGAAGATTGAAGACACGATCAGAGAAATGGTTTGGAATGGGAGGAAGCATTTTGGAACCAATAGAAAAAGATGTTATTATTCTGGCAATTGAAAGCTCCTGCGATGAGACTGCCGCTGCCGTTGTGAAAAACGGCAGAGAAGTGCTTTCCAATGTGATCTATACCCAGATTGCACTGCATACACAATTTGGCGGCGTCGTTCCGGAGATTGCGTCCAGAAAGCATATTGAAAAGATCAATCAGGTAATCGAGCAGGCTTTGACTGAGGCAAACCTGACGCTTCAGGATATTACGGCCATTGCAGTTACTTATGGTCCCGGTCTTGTTGGGGCACTGTTGGTGGGAGTGGCTGAGGCAAAGGCAATTAGCTTTGCAAGTGGAATTCCTCTGGTGGGAGTCCATCATATCAGTGGTCATATCAGTGCCAACTATATTGAACATGCTGAACTGGAACCTCCCTTTGTATGTCTTGTGGCATCCGGCGGGCATTCTCATCTGGTAGTGGTAAAAGATTACGGAGAATATGAAATTATCGGACGAACCAGGGATGATGCGGCCGGCGAGGCTTTTGATAAGGTGGCAAGAGCAATTGGACTGGGGTATCCCGGTGGACCAAAGATTGATAAGCTTGCGAAGGAGGGCAATCCTGACGCAATTCCTTTTCCGAGGGCTAAGGTGGCGGAGAATGAGTATGATTTCAGCTTTAGCGGATTGAAATCAGCCGTTCTGAATTACTTGAATTCCTGTCAGATGAAGGGAGAAACGGTGAAAGCTGCAGATGTGGCTGCTTCCTTTCAGAAAGCGGTGATCGATGTTCTGGTGGAGCATTCTCTGCATGCTGTCAAACAGTTTGGCTATTCGAAATTTGCGATCGCAGGCGGCGTAGCATCCAACTCATCCCTTCGGAAGGCTTTTGAACAGGAGTGCGCAAGACAGGAGATCCATTTCTATCATCCCTCGCCGATCTATTGTACGGATAATGCAGCGATGATTGGTGTGGCCGGTTATTATGAATATATGGCCGGGGTCAGACATGGATATGATCTGAATGCAGTGCCAAATTTGAAATTGTAGGGACGATACTATGAAAAAACATTGTACGGCCGTCATATTGGCGGCAGGCAGCGGCAAAAGAATGCAGAGCAGTAAGGCAAAACAGTTTATGCTGTTAGATGGAAAACCACTGATTTGGTACGCCCTGCGTGCAGTAGAAAATTCGGATATCATTGATCAATGCATTCTTGTTACCGGAGAGAGTGACATAGATTATGTGCGCAGAGAGATTGTAGAGTATTATGGATTTCACAAGGTGATTCATATCGTGGCAGGAGGAAGTGAACGGTGGGAGTCAGTCGCAAATGTGATCGCACCTTTGGATGGAAGCTGCTATTTGCCGAAAGATGGGTATGTTTTTATTCATGATGGTGCAAGACCGTTTTTGACCGAGGAAATCTTGCGTGATACGTTTGCAGATGCAGTGCAATATGGGGCTTGTGTGGCAGCGGTACCCTCGAAGGATACTGTGAAGATCAGCGATTCAGATGGTTTTGCTCTGAATACACCCGATCGAAGAAATGTCTGGATCGTGCAGACACCTCAGGTTTTTGCGAATGCATATGCAATGGAGGCGTATGAGTGCCTGAGAAAAGATGTACAGCGAAAGGGCAAGGAACAGATCACCGTGACGGATGATGCCAGTGTAGTGGAGCAATACCTGGAAAAGACCGTAAAAATGACATTATCATCATATAAGAATATAAAAATTACGACACCGGAAGATATCTGTATTGCAGAAATATTCTGTCATCAAAAGGAATAAATTGACGATGAAAGCCGTGTTTACGGCGTTCCCAAAAAGTTACAAAAAAGATGAAAAATCTTGTTGACAATGTGCTTTGTATTTGTTAGAATAGTCCTTGCCGTTGAAATGACGGAACACTTGGAGAGATATCGAAGTGGTCATAACGAGGCGGTCTTGAAAACCGTTTGTCCGCAAGGGCGCG
>JBJENO010000021.1:0-24408 GCA_051880235.1 Acetatifactor sp.
TATATGGAGCTTTTGGAATCTATAACGGAACCATGACCTACGGAACCTTTATGGCAATGCTTCAGCTGATCAGCCAGATACAAAATCCCTTTGCCAATATCACAGGGTATCTGCCAAAGTATTTTGCCATGACAGCCAGTGCCGAACGACTGATGGAAGCGGAAGATTTTAAGCCCAGCAAAAAGAAGTCTTTATCGGTTGAAGAGGTAAAAGACTACTATGAAAACCGCTTTGAGGCACTTCGCATGAACCATGTGGATTTTTCCTATGAGGAAGATAATGAAGTGCTTCGTGATTATTCTCTGACTGTCCGCAAGGGTGAGTTTGTGGCATTTACCGGAGCATCAGGCTGTGGAAAGAGTACGGTGCTAAAGCTCTTGTTGGGATTATATAAGCCGCAGGCGGGAAGCATTTCACCGGATGAAAGCTATAAAAGGCTTTTTGCCTATGTGCCCCAGGGCAATCACTTAATGAGTGGAACCATCCGCAGTGTGGTGGCATTTGCAGACCTTACGGAGCAGGGGAATGAAAAGCGGTTAAATAACGCTCTAACCCTTGCCTGTTGTGATTTTGTAAGGGAGCTGCCTTGCGGGGCAGATACAGTGCTGGGAGAACGGGGGCTTGGGCTTTCGGAAGGACAGATGCAGCGCCTCGCCATTGCAAGGGCGATCTTTTCGGAAAGTCCCATACTGATACTGGATGAAGCCACTTCCGCACTGGATGCGGATACCGAGAGAAAAGTGCTTCAAAATATCAGGTCCATGACGGATAAGACCGTCATTATCGTAACCCACAGACCGGCGGCTTTGTCGGTGTGTGACAGGGAGATACATTTTCCCGGATGATACCGGAGGAAAAGAGGAGTCAGACCCATGGAGAAAATATATATAGATGTGCTCTATCTGGCTGCCTGCGGTGTCAATCACGTGCGGCCTTCGGAAGCTTTTTTGATGGAACTGGGAAGAAGGGGAGAGGAGGACAAAGCCGCAGACACCCAAGCAGGGCAGCAGGTCTCTTATCTGGAGCAGCTCCATCGGGTGAGTCAGGCGCATAGTCTGGACGCTCTTGTCGGGAGCACACTGCGGCAGGCAGGAATCGAACTTTCCCGGAATTGGACGGAAGGAATCGCCAAGGCAGTGCGCAAAGCCCTTCTGTTTGACGCAGAGCGGAAAAACATACTGGACTTTATGGAGCAGAAGGGAATCTGGTATCTGCCGCTGAAGGGAGTTATTCTGAAGGACTATTATCCTGCGGTGGGGATGCGGCAGATGTCCGACAACGACATTTTATATGATGCCGATTTTGGCAGAGAGATATTGGAATATATGAAGTCCAGGGGATATCGGGCGGTTAGCATGGGAATCGGCACCCATGATGTGTATCGTAAGGAGCCGGTGCTTAATTTTGAGATGCATCGTGCCCTGTATGGAACTACCCATGATCCTAAATGGGTAACGTATTACAGGAATGTAAAGGAGCGGTTGATTCCGGACAACGGTTCCTCCTATGGGTATCATTTCAGCAAGGAGGATTTCTACGTATATCTGGTCTGCCATGCCTTCAAGCACTATTCGGTCAGCGGAACCGGGCTTCGCACTCTGTTGGACTTCTATGTGTATCTTCGGGCTGAAGAAACACAGCTGGATCTCTCCTATATCAGGAGAGAATGCGAAGTGCTGGGAGTTGCAGATTTCGAGGAGCTGAGCCGAACGCTCAGCAAGAAGTTATTTGCACCGCCGGAAGATTGCAGTCAGGAAGATTTCGAAAAGCGTCTTTCTTTGGAGGAAGGGGAGGCACTGTCCTATTTTCTGCATTCCGGCGTGTACGGCACCAGGGTCAATTACACGATGAAAGAGGTACAGAAAAGGGGAAAGGTCGGTTTTCTTCTCTATAAATTATTTCTGCCCTTACCTATGATGGAAAATTCTTTTCCGATTTTACAGAAGGTTCCGTTCTTATTGCCGGTGTGCTGGGTGGTGAGGTGGTTGAAACCATTTTTCGTGAGAGAGCGGAGAGAACGTGCCATAGGGCAGCTTCGGGCTTTTCTGAAGGTGGTGCGGAAAGACCGGTAGAAGGAAAGCTGGCATCCGAGCTCTGACATAACAATATGGTTCCTCGGAAATCCAACGGTTTTGTGTTTGACATTTCGCCGCAGGGATGCTATGATACTTATAACACTCTTTGCACTGCATACAAATCTACAGTACAAACTGAGCAGGCGGTGGAGCAATCCATGTGGCCGGGTCACATCCGTGGCAACAGATGCGTTACATCTGTGGGACAGTTAACTTGAAATTGTTCCATGGGTGTATTTTTTTACCTTTCTCGGAGCAATTTCTATCACGGAATGTATGTGTCATAGAGTTATCTTACAAGTTGGAGGTAACTTACATGAAACAGAACAACACAAACGCAACTAATGAAGTGGGCACCGGCAGGGAGCAGGCCATCGCCATGCGGGTATCCACGGTCAGTATCATCATTAATCTGGCATTATCCCTGTTCAAACTGATCGCCGGAATCGTGGCACATTCCGGTGCAATGGTATCGGATGCGGTGCACTCTGCGTCCGACGTGTTCAGCACTTTTATCGTGATGATCGGTGTGGCCATCTCCGGCAAGGAATCCGACAAGGAGCATCCCTACGGTCACGAGAGGCTGGAGTGCGTGGCTTCCCTGCTGCTCGCCATGGTTCTGGCGCTGACAGGGCTTGGGATCGGCAAGACCGGCGTGGAGAAGATCATGGGTGGGGAGGCCGCAGGCCTGGCAGTACCCGGACTTCTGGCGCTGATTGCGGCAGTTTCCTCGGTGGCAGTGAAGGAATGGATGTATTGGTACACCAGAGCTGCAGCGAAGAAGATCAATTCCGGTGCCCTGATGGCAGATGCATGGCATCACCGTTCGGATGCGCTTTCTTCGATAGGCGCCTTCATCGGTATTCTGGGCTCCCGTATGGGCTACCCGATTTTAGACCCCATCGCCAGTCTGGTCATCTGTCTATTTATCCTGAAGGCGGCCTATGATATCTTCCGGGATGCCCTGGCGAAGATGGTAGATAAGGCCTGTCCGGAGGAAGTGGTGGACCGGATGCGGGAGATCATTCTTGCACAGGAGGGCGTAGAGGGCATCGACGATATCAAGACCAGATTGTTTGGCGCCAAAATGTATGTGGACGTAGAAATTTCTGTGGATGGCGACAAGACACTGCGTGCGGCGCATGAGATCGCAAATCGGGTACATGATGCCATCGAGGCTGCATTTCCCGAGGTGAAACACTGTATGGTGCATGAGAATCCCACGGAAGAATCAACGGAAATGTCTTAGGTGCTTTTTTTTGGCAGTCTCCCATTGGAACGGAAACATCCCCTCGATCGTTACAACATAGGAACTTCGATTAAAACGCGCCTCAGAAATATTGAGGCGTGTTTTTTGTACTTCAAAACAACTATCTTTATCTTATGAAAACAAAACAAGAGACAGTAAAAGGTTTTTCATAAGATGAAGGAGGAATACCGATGAGTAAGTACAGTCAGACACGCGAGAGCAGGAATGTCAGAAGAACCGGCAGAGAGTCGGCACGGATGATGAGAAGAAAGCATGGCTTTGAGAAGCTGGTGGCGTATGTCGCAGTTACCCTTCTGATCGTGCTGTTGGGGACCTATTTCTGTTCTATGACGGCGAAGAGCCTGCAGGCGAAGAGAAATGCGGAGGTGGAGAGCAGTTATGTATCCCTGGAACAGGATATGGTGAGAGCGGTTCGAGGCTATCTGAACCGCATCGGTTTCAAGAACAGCGGCGTAATGTTGACCAGAGTGGTTGACGAGGAAGGGTACAGACAGTACAAACTGACCGTTAATCACGGTAAGATCGATGAGATGGAAGACGGTGAACGGGAACTTCTTGCCGAAAGCTTGTCTCAGTTTGCATTTGTGGACAGCATGTGTGATTTTCGGTACGAGTTTTTGGTGCTGGAGCAGTAGGCAGGCGGCTGTACAGTCCGGATTACAGAAGAACTAGGTGACTTTTGGAGGAAAAGGTGGTATAATCCTCTATAGGCTTTTTGTAGAAGGGAGCACACAACTATGGCTGAAACTACTACTTTTCTTCCCAAAGTACACGAGATCTATAAGCACTTTAAGGGGAATCTGTACCAGATCACCGCTATTGCCGAGCACACGGAGACCGGAGAGCTTCTGGTCATCTATCAGGCGATGTATGGAGAGTTTAAAACTTACGCCAGACCCCTGTCTATGTTCATCAGCAGAGTGGATCGGGAGAAATACCCCGAGGTGACCCAAGAGTTTCGCTTTGAACTGCAGGGACCGGAGGCGGAGAGACAGCGGGCAGCGCTTGGCACTTTTTCCGGGATGGAGACTGCGGCAGTTTCGAAGGATGCTGCAGTGCAGGAGAAGGTGCCGGAGCAGGGACAAAAGTCTGAGACCGGGGAGAAGCCTCCCATGCATGCTGTGAAGCCGATGACTGACGAGAAGTCTGTGGCGTCTGACCGGTGCACTGCGGAGGAGGAATTGCAGTTAGATCCAGGTGTGTTGGAGTTTTTGGATGCCGACAGCTATGAGGAGAAACTGAATGTACTGGCCGGTCTTCACCATCGTATCACAGACCACATGCTGACCACCATGGCCATCTCCTGTGACATCGAGGTGGGAGAGGGAGACATTGAGAAGCGCTACAGTCAATTGCGAAACTGTCTGTTGACATTGCAGAAGTATGAGTGCAAACGGTTGAGGTAGAGTGATTTATGAAGTATCGTAACATTTGTGAGGGGCGCTTTCTACAGCGCCCTAATCGTTTTATTGCGTATGTGGAACTGGACGGGCAGGAGACCAAGGTTCATGTGAAGAATACGGGCCGCTGTCGGGAACTTCTGACGGAAAGGGCGAAGGTCTACCTGGAGAAAAGTGACAACCCCAGCCGCTCCACGGCATACGACCTTGTGGCAGTGGAGAAGGGAGATCTGCTCGTCAATATGGACTCTCAGGCTCCCAATCAGGCAGTGTATGAGTGGCTGCTGGCGGGGGGCCTGTTTTCTGCCCCCACACTGGTTCGCCCGGAGACTACCTATGGAGGCTCCCGGTTTGATTTTTATGTGGAGGCAGGAGAAGAGAAGGCCTTTGTGGAAGTCAAGGGAGTTACCCTGGAAAACGACGGCGTGGTCAGCTTCCCGGATGCCCCCTCCGAGAGAGCGGTGAAGCACGTGGAGGAACTGGTGGAAGCCGGACGGGCAGGATATCAGGTGTATGTGCTGTTCGTAGTGCAGATGAAGGGCGTGAAATATTTTCTCCCCAATGAGAGGATGCACCCCCGGTTTGCCCGGGCGCTGCGGGAGGCGGCAGAGCAGGGTGTCCATATCCTGTGCTATGACTGCCTGGTCAGGCCGGATGAGATGTGCCTGGATGCACCTGTCACCGTATATCTGTCTGAGGATGAAGCGAGACTTGCAGGGATCGCGGAGCCGCTGCTTTCCTGGTTTGCGGAGAATAAGCGGGATCTCCCCTGGAGGGAAAACAGGGACCCTTACCGCATCTGGGTGTCGGAGATCATGCTGCAGCAGACCAGAGTGGAGGCGGTAAAGCCCTATTTTAAGCGGTTTATGGACAGATTGCCGGATCTCCATGCGCTGGCTCATGCGGAGGAAGAGACGCTGTTAAAGCTATGGGAGGGACTGGGCTATTACAATCGTGTGCGGAATCTTCAGAAGGCGGCGATTCAGGTAGAAGAGCTCTATGGCGGAAGGATGCCCGCTTCCTATGAAGAACTGCTGAAGCTGACCGGTATCGGCAGCTATACGGCGGGAGCCATCGCCTCCATCGCCTTTGGGCTTCCCTATCCTGCGGTGGATGGAAACGTGCTGAGGGTTTTGTCCAGACTGCGGATGGATTCCCGACTGATCAACGATGGGAAAGTAAAGGCACAGGTAGAAGAGGAACTGCGGGCAGTGATGCCTGTCCACGCTCCGGGAGAGTTTAATCAGGCGCTGATGGAGATCGGTGCTACTGTCTGCGTGCCAAACGGCGCTCCCCTGTGTGAGACCTGTCCTCTGGCCAAGCAATGTCTGGCTCATCAAAACGGGGTGGAATTGGACTATCCTAAGAAAGAGGTGAAGAAGCCCAGAGCGATTGAGGAGATGACTGTGCTGGTCATCCGGGATGAGAATAAAGTGGCGGTGCACAAGAGACCGAAGGAAGGACTGTTGGCGGGATTATATGAGTTCCCCTCGATTCCGGGCCATCATACCGCAGAGGAGGTCATTTCGTTTCTGGAGGAGAACGGGATCAAGACGCTGCGAATCCGGCCCATGGAGGCGGCAAAGCATATTTTCACCCACAAAGAGTGGCATATGATCGGATACGCTGTGCAGGTGGACGAACTGGCGCCCGGAGACAGAACAGGCAGCACCGGAGACTGGATCTACATCGACCCGGCGCAGACCAGGGAGAATTACCCCATCCCTTCTGCTTTTCGCGCCTATACGAAATATTTAAAGATGAAGCTGGGAAAAGAGTTAATATAGGGGATGTGACAGGGGCTTCTTTGTGGGACCCCTGTATGTCTCTTGCAGATGTGTTTCCGGCGGGGGACTGCGGCAGGGTACCCAGGGCTTTTTCGCCAAGTCCTGTATGTCTCTTGTATATGTGTTTCCGGAGGGGGGCTGCGGCAGGGTACCCAGGGCTTTTTCGCCAAGTCCTGTATGTCTCTTGCAGATGTGTTTCCGGAGGGGGACTGCGGCAGGGTACCCAGGGCTTTTTCGCCAAGTCCTGTATGTCTCTTGCAGACACGCTTCCGCTTGGGCTTCGCACGTAGCGGTACATAAGTGCGCAGAGTACGCGCACTAAGTACCGACGGCTCGCCGACAGTCTGCAAGAGACACACAGGTCTCGTCGAAAGCCCTGAGTACCCTGCCGCAGCCCGCTCCCCAAGCGTGTCTGCAAGAGACACACAGGTCTCGTCGAAAGCCCTGAGTACCCTGCCACAGCCCGCTCCCCAAGCGTGTCTGCAAGAGATATACAGGCCTTGGCAGAAGCCCTAAGTACCAAACCGCAAAATTCTCCCTCCCCTTATCCCGGCAGGTACATCAACAGGGCCTTCTGCAGGCAGGTGACAGTGATTCCGTTGCTCCTTCGGATGACTTCGCCGTCGGTGTGGACCCAGAGCGGTTCCTCGGTGCGGATCACCACTTTTTTTGCGGTGTAGGGTGTGACACCCTCATACTTGAAATGTTTCCCTTGGAAGGCCGCAAGCATGGCAAGGGGGATGACCGACTTGGGAACATTCCCGGCACTGCAGAGGTTTAAGACACCGTCTGTGGCGTCGGCGTCCGGGCAGAACATAAAGCCGCCGCCCTCGAACCGGTGCACCATAACACAGGTAAAGATCATGTTGTCGACCCGGATCGGATCCCCGTCATCCAGCGTGATCTCGCCGGCTACCCTGGGCGACCTTGCCAGTTGTTTTAAGGCGATGGCCGTGTAGGTCAGCTTCCCCAGTCCCAGACGGTTGAAAAGACCCTTTTGTCCGGTGGATGAGGCTGCCTCACAGACTGCCGCATCAAATCCGATGCCGCTGCTGCCTGCGAAATAGGTGGTCTGTCCGTCGGGATAGGTCAGAACACCCATGTCCAGAGGCTTGGCCTCCCTGGCATCCAGTATGATCCGAAGCGCCTTGACCGAATCGGTCGGAATTTTCATATCCCGTGCAAAATCATTGCTGGAACCGGTGGGGATATAGCCGATAGGTACATTGGAGTAGGGCGTCACCCCTTGCAGCGCCTCGTTCAGAGTACCGTCGCCTCCTAAGAGGACGATTCGGTCCTGTACACCGCAGGTCTTAGAGAGGTGTTTCATGAGGGGAGCGATATCCCCCGGCTCCTTCGAGAGATGGACGGTTGACTCGATGCCATTTGCCTGTAAATACGGCTCCAATTGTTGCTTCCAGATCTTCAGTCCTTTTCCGGAACGGGAGGAAGGATTTATGATAAAATGGTACATGTTTGCCTCCAGACATTTTTCCTTTGTTTTCTACAGTAAGTATAAAATAATTGCGACGGATCTGGCAAGCGAAATCGTTGACGGAGCGGAAAAAAGAAGGTATCATGAACTCTATGGGGTTACTGCTGCGGACCGGAGGGAGAAACCGGCGAAGAGGATCCGAAAAGGTACTGTCATGACCCCAAATGGGGAAAGTATATGGGGAGAAAAAAATGATTCGAGTAGCGAAGACAGAAAATGGTTTGGTAAAGGGGCTGCCTGCGGCAGATCCCCGGATCACATCCTTCAAGGGGATTCCTTTTGCGGCACCGCCTGTGGGGGAGAACAGATGGAGAGCACCGCAGCCTGCCGAAGATTGGGAAGGGATCAGAGAGGCATATGAGTTTGCACCGATCTCCATGCAGAGCACGCCCGGTGTGGGGACGGATATCTATTGCAGAGAGTGGCACGTAGATCCGGATATCCCTATGAGTGAGGACTGTCTGTATCTGAATGTCTGGACAGGGGCTAAGAGCACTGAGGAGAAGCAGCCTGTTCTGATCTGGTATTTCGGAGGCGGTCTTCAGTGGGGGTATCCTCCCGAGATGGAGTTTGACGGAGAGCGGCTGGCCAGAAGAGGGATCGTTGTCGTATCCGTCAATTATCGGATCAACTGCTTCGGTTTTATGGCGCACCCAGAGATCACGGCGGAGGCACCGGATGCTCCTGCCAATTTCGGCAGCCTGGATCAGCAGGCAGGATTAAATTGGGTCATCCGAAATATCGCAGCCTTCGGCGGTGATCCGGATAATATCACCATCGCCGGACAGTCTGCCGGCGGCGGAAGTGTGTTGTCCCAGATGACCTGTCCCGGCAACTTCGGCAAATTCCGGAAGGCAGTGATTATGAGTGCTATGATTCGAAGTCCCTATGGAGAGGCGGGCGTGGGAATCCCGGTTCCTTTGGACGAGGCGGAGAAGAAGGGCGTTGAGTTCCTGGAGTTTTTGGGGGTAAAGAATCTGGAGGAGGCCAGAGCACTGGATGCCTTCTATATCCGGGACAAATACGATGAGTATATGTGGAAGCACGGTATGATGGGGACGGTTGTGGATGAGAAGTTCTGCGTGGGAGATCCCCTGCTGTTGTATGCGGCAGGCAAGCATGCCCACGTACCTGTGATGTCCGGCAATACCTCCACAGAGTTTTTGAATCAGGTGTATGCCGGTTCTGAGGAAGAATACGAGAATAAGGTCCGGGAATTGTTTGGCGACGACGGTGATCGTTTTCTGTCCTTTCCGGAAGCAAAAGTCCGGACGGACAGCGGGTTTGCACCCGTCAGCGGGATCGAGTGCACCGTGAAAAGTGAGTTTTTGCTGAATGCAGGGAGTGAGGATCCTCAGAACAGCTATTATTATTGCTTTATGCCGGATATTCCCGGCTGGGACAATCCCGGTACCTTCCACTCGGTGGATCTGTGGTTTTTCTTTGAGACTCTGGCAAAGTGCTGGAGACCCTTTGTGGGCAGACATTATGATCTGGCCAGACTGATGTGCAATTACTGGGCGAATTTCATCAAAAACGGTGATCCCAACGGCCTCGATGCAGACGGCACTCCCATGCCGGAGTGGCGGCCATATAACGAGAAGGAGCATTTTGAGATGTTCTTTACCGGAGAGGGACCAAAGACTGCCGTGAACGAGGAGTCTGACTTTATCAGATTTCTGATCGAAGCGTCCACCAAGAGACTGCAGTAGTGGGGCAGAGGAACGCTAAGGTACTGTGTTCGGGCCGGTGTTTCCGGTCAGGGGACGCAGACCGCATCACAAATAAGAGTAGAAGAACGGAAAAACAAAATGAAAGTATTTAAGAAACTAATCGTTGCAGATAAAGGATTTTATGGCACGGTGTTTACCCTGGCCACTCCTATCGCTCTCCAGAGCATGATCACCATCGGTGTCAATATGCTGGACACGATCATGGTGGGCAGATTGGGAGAGGCGGAGCTTTCTGCTACCTCTCTGGCGAATTCCTTTATCAGCATCTATCATATCTTCTGTATGGGAATCGGCATGGGAGCATCGGTGCTTGTGTCCCGCTACTGGGGAATGAAAAGCAGTGAGCCGGTGAGGGCGGTGGAGGCTTTGAAGAAGACGATCTGTATTATGCTGCGCCTTACCATCCTTCTGGCAGCAGTGTTTGCGGTGATCACCTTCCTGATTCCGGAGACGATTATGTCGATGTACACTCCGTCAAAACAGATCATCGGGCTTGGCTCCATCTATTTCAAATATTCCATCATTACCTATTTCTTTCTGGGCTTGTCGCTGGTATGTACCATTGTGCTGCGCTGTGTGGGACAGGTACATATTCCGTTGTTCGTCTCTATCGGAGCGTTCTTTGTGAATCTGGGCGCTAACTACGCATTCATCTTCGGAAAATTCGGCATGCCTCGCATGGAGATCGCCGGTGCAGCCATCGGTACACTGATCGCCAGAATTTTTGAGGCATCGGTGATCTGCGGTTATCTGTTGTTTGTGGACAAGAAGATCGGCTTCCGGTTGAAACATCTGACCATGCGCGTATCAGATCTGTTGGGCGAGTATGTGCGCATCAGCATTCCGGTGCTGATCAGTGACGGGATCCTTGCCATCGGAAACAATACCGTGGCAATGGTGATCGGAAGACTGGGAGATACCTTCGTGGCAGCCAATGCCATCACCAGTGTGACCCAGCAGATGAGTTCCGTGGTGATCCAGGGTGTCTGCCAGGCAGGAGCCATTGTCACCGGGCAGACCCTTGGCAGGGGGGAACGGGAGAAGACCATGGAACAGGGCTATGGATTCTTAGGGCTTGGATTGGCGTTGGGACTGGTTTCCGCGGCATTTATTCTGCTCATCAGCGGGCCCATCATCGCCTCCTATGAGGTCAGCGAGGAGACCGCCGGGATCGCCGGGCAGCTGATGGAGGCCATCAGTCTTGTCATCGTGTTTCAGGCCACCAACAGCATTATGACCAAGGGTGTCCTGCGAGGAGGCGGCGACACGAAGATGCTGATGTTGGCGGACAATGTGTTCCTGTGGGTATTGTCTATTCCCTTGGGAATCGTTGCGGGTTTTGTGTTTAGACTCCCGGCTTTCTGGATCTATGTGGGGCTGAAGTTCGACCAGATCGCCAAGGCTGTCTGGTGTGTCTGCCGACTGCGCAGCGGGAAGTGGATCAAGAAGATCAGTGTGGGGAAGTAGGGGCTGCTTCGCCAAGGCTCCTGTATTTCCCCTGCAGACATGCTCGGGGATGTACTGCGGCGGGTGCCTTGGGCTTCTTCGCCAAGCTCCTGTATATCTCTTGCAGACACGCTTCCGCTTGGGCTTCGCACGTAGCGGTACATAAGTGCGCAAAGTACGCGCACTAAGTACCGACGGCTCGCCGACAGTCTGCAAGAGACACACAGGACTTGTCGGCAGCCCAAGGTACCCTGCCGCAGCGCGAACGGAGTGAGCGACAGTCTGCAAGAGACACACAGGACTTGTCGGCAGCCCAAGGCCCTGCCGCAGCGCGAACGGAGTGAGCGACAGTCTGCAAGAGACACACAGGACTTGTCGGCAGCCCAAGGCCCTGCCGCAGCGCGAACGGAGTGAGCGGCAGTCTGCAGGAGACTCACAGGACTTGTAGGCAGCCCAAATCCCTCGCCGCAGCCCCGGTCGGTATAACCACAGGCCCTCACTACATAATAACAGGAGAAGATAATGTTTCACTTTTTTTCAGAAATGAAGTTGGTCGGGGATGGATATGCAGGCGGTTTTTCCTGCGGCCTGACCATGCACAACAGTCAGACCATGGAAGATTTTCAGATCGTCGAGGACAACCCTTCGGTGACTGTGAGAGTCAATTCAAAAGGTGTGCGTCTCATCGAGAGAAGAATGCAGGACGGAGAGGCTCTCCGCATTCAAGTGCGTGTGGAGAACGGCAGTGAGGCACCCATCACCCTGGAGATGCTCACCAGCTTTGGCTTAAAGGGCGTGCCAGCGGACAGAATCCACAGGCTGCAGTCCTGTTGGAGCGCCGAGGGAAAGCTGCGCACGGAGACAGTGGAGGATCTGCACATGGAAGTATCCTGGAATCGCTGTGCCCAGCGGGTGGAGAAGTTCGGCAACGTAGGTTCCATGCCGGTGCGGAAGTATTTCCCTTTCCTGGCACTGGAGGATTCAGCCAGTCACAGGGTCGTTGGGGTTCAGCTCTACTGCGCCTCTTCCTGGCAGATGGAACTTCTGTGCAAGGAGGATGAGACCTTCACGGTGATCGGCGGTCTGGCAGACGGCGACTTCGGTCAGTGGCGCAAGCGTCTGGCACCGGGGGAAGCCTTCCAGGCACCGGAGGCTGTGGTGGCGGAGGGAGAGACGCTGTATGATGTGTGCGACAGGCTGGTGAAGGCACAGCACCCTGATGTATCTGCGGTTGATAACCGAATGGGTATTTTGTTCAACGAATACTGTACGACCTGGGGCAATCCCTCCTATGATAATCTGAAGAAGATCGCCGACAAGCTGGAGGGCAAGGGTGTACAGTTTTTGGTCATCGATTCGGGCTGGTACGGATTGTCGGATCGCTGGTGGGACTGCATCGGCGACTGGGATGTAAATGAGAAGCGTTTCCCCGGCGGGATGAAACCCATCGCGGATTACATCCGGTCCAAGGGAATGATTCCCGGGCTCTGGTTTGAGATGGAGTCTGTGGCGAATGGCAGTGTTCACTATAATGATGCAGACTGTCTGGTGAAGAAGGATGGCGTGATCCTGAATGTGGGCGGCCGGCATTTCTGGGATATGGAAAATCACGAGGTGGTGGAGTACCTGACTGAGAAGGTGATCGACCGGCTGAAGAACTCCGGCTTCGGCTATCTGAAGGTGGATTACAATGATACCCTGGGAATGGGCTGTGACGGCGCAGAAAGTCCCGGGGAAGGACTGCGCAGAAAGGTGGAGGGCTCCAAGGAGTTCTTCCGAAAGATCAGACGAGACATCCCGGATATCGTCATTGAAAATTGTTCCAGTGGAGGACATCGTCTGGAGCCGTCTATGATGGCCCTGGCCAGCCAGGCCAGCTTTTCAGACGCCCATGAGATTCCATCCATTCCTCTGATTGCGGCCAATATGCATCGGGTGATTCCACCTGGGCAGAGCCAGATCTGGGCAGTGCTTCGTGCGCATGACAGCAGAAAGCGCATTCAGTATTCCATGGCGGCAACCTTCTTAGGCCGAATGTGCCTCAGCGGTGAGATCTACGATCTGTCCGAGGAACAGTGGCAGCAGGTGGAGCAGGGAATGAACTTCTACCGGAAGGCGGCGCCCATCATCGAACATGGCAAGACCGTGCTGATCGCTTCCACCCCCACCGGCTACAATCACCCTCGCGGACAGCAGATGGTGCTGCGGGAAGCTGACGGAATGGGATTGGCGGTGATGCATCGCTTCGAGCAGTCCGAGGATGTCGCCAATCTGCTCCCGGAAGGGGCTGCTATCCTGGCTGCCTACGGAGACGGCGACTGCGATTTCAGCGCGAAGGCCTGGATCTACCAAAGAAAATAGATCGTTTTCAGAGATATGCCAACTTCGGTGTGATTTCACATTCGCTTTACGAAGAGCGAGTCATTGGAACTTTATCACGGATGAAATCTGCAGACGCAGTGGAAAGAGAAAGGAAACAACGATGAAAAAACAGGCTTTGAACCCCTACCTGCCCTCCTGGGAGTATATTCCCGACGGAGAGCCCTATGTATTTGACGGGAGAGTCTATGTGTACGGCTCCCACGACTTTTACAACGGTTATGTCTTCTGTATGGGAGATTACGTGTGCTGGTCCGCCCCGGTGGATGACTTGGGCAACTGGCGTTACGAGGGTGTGATCTACCCGAGAGATGAGGACCCGGAAAACAAGGAGGGCAAGATGTGCCTCTATGCGCCGGATGTGACCGTGGGACCGGACGGCAGATATTACCTCTACTATGCGCTGGACAAGCTGCCCATCATCTCTGTGGCAGTGTGCGATACTCCCGCTGGAAAATATGAATTCTACGGCTACGTTCACTATCAGGACGGTACCAGACTGGGCGAGCGGGAGGGAGACGAGCCCCAGTTCGATCCCGGCGTTCTCACGGAAGGGAATGTGACCTACCTCTACACCGGTTTCTGCGGCAGGGGAGACAAGTCCCGCACCGGCTCAAAAGTGTGCGTGCTGGACAAAGATATGCTGACGATAATACGAGAGCCTGAGACCATCGTGCCCGGCATCGAATATGCAGCCGGAACGGAGTGGGAGGGCCATTCCTTCTTCGAGGCTTCCTCCATCCGCAAGCACAAGGATACCTATTATTTCGTCTACTCCTCTGAGGTGATGCACGAGCTCTGCTTTGCCACCAGCGATTCCCCCTTGGGCGGTTTTCACTATGGCGGTGTCATTGTCAGCAACTGCGATCTTCACATCGACAGCTACAAGCCCGCAGAGATGCCTGCCGCTTACGGTGGAAACAACCACGGCAGCATCGTACAGATCGGAGAAGACTGGTACATCTTCTACCACCGCCAGACAAACGGAACCTGGTACAGCAGACAGGGCTGCGCAGAGAAGATCATGATCAAAGAGGACGGCAGCATCGACCAGGTGGAACTGACCTCCTGCGGCCTGAACGGCGGCCCCCTTGTTGGCAAGGGCTGTTACCCGGCTTACCTGGCCTGCAACCTGTTCACCGACAGACCCTCCGTTTATATCGGCGATGGCTTCCCCAAGGTGATGCAGGACGGAAAGGACGGAGACGAGTACGACGGCTATATAGGCAATATCACAAACAGCACCACCGTCGGCTTCAAATACTTTGACATGCAGGACGTTACCTCCATCACCGTCACCACCAGAGGTTATGCAAACGGCGTTATTGAGGTCCGTACCACATGGGACGGCGAAGTACTGGCAGAACTCCCCGTCGCCTACACCAACGTCTGGGAGTCCGCCACAGCACCCATCTCCATCGAAGACGGTGTGCACGCCATCTACCTCACCTTCAAGGGACAGGGCAACTGCCATCTAAAGTCCTTTGAACTGAGGTAGGGGGGCGGCGGGACCTCAGGCTGCTTTGCCGAGCCCCTGCATCTCTCTTGCAGACAGGCTTCCGGAGGGGGCTGCGACGGGGCCTTAGGCTGCTTTGCCGAGCCCCTGTATATCTCTTGCAGACAGGCTTCCGGAGGAGACTGCGACGGGGCCTTGTGCTGCTTCGCCAAGCCCCTGTATATCTCTTGCAGACACGCTTCCGCTTGGGCTTCGCACGTAGCGGTACATAAGTGCGCAAAGTACGCGCACTAAGTACCGACGGCTCGCCGACAGTCTGCAAGAGACACACAGGACTCGTCTGCAGCCCAAGGTCCTCGCCGCAGCACTGACGATCTCACGGTATCCCGTCTCAAGGGATCTGAATTGATACGAAATTTTGTTGCTTAAAACAATATCTATGTTATAATTGTTACAACCTCGAAAGGGATCTCTAATCCTTTTCGCAGAAACTCCGGCTTTGGGTGGGACCCGTGCAGTCTGCATTGAGTCTGAATCCCGGGCCGAACCATATTACACATCGTCGTTTGGAGGAAAGTTCCCTCTGGGACCTGAGTATCCCTTGCCGCCCTGCAGGAACCAAGGCTCCGGGAAAAGGCCCGTGCAGGCCGTATATCTTATGCGGACTGTCGGCAAGCCGCCGGTACTTAGTGTGCGCTCTTTGCACACTTAGTACCGCTGCGTGCGCGCCCAAGCGGAAGCGTGTCCGCATAAGATATACGGCCTGCAAAACGAGGCCTTTTTCCGGGGCCGCCCGAATCCAAACAGCAAATGACACTCAGGCCCGGCCGAGAGGAACTTCCCACCGACGACGGCGACAACAACCTAAGGGAGGACAACAACATGTATTCTTTGGACGAAGTGAAGACAGTAGACCCTGAGATCGCTCAGGCTATTGTGGACGAACAGGAGAGACAGAACAGCCATATCGAACTGATCGCTTCTGAGAACTGGGTGAGCAAGGCAGTGATGGCTGCCATGGGAAGCCCCCTCACCAACAAATATGCGGAAGGCTATCCCGGCAAGAGATACTACGGCGGCTGCGACTGCGTGGACGTGGTGGAGAACCTGGCCAGAGAGAGAGCCAAGGAACTGTTCGGCTGCGAGTACGCCAACGTTCAGCCCCACTCCGGCGCACAGGCAAATATGGCAGTACAGTTTGCAGTCTGCCAGCCCGGCGACACCATCATGGGCATGAACCTGGACCACGGCGGACATCTGACCCACGGTTCACCGGTGAACATGTCCGGCAAATATTTTAAGATCGTTCCCTACGGCGTGGATGAGAACGGATTTCTGGACTATGACAAAATGCGTGAGCTTGCCATCGCCAACAAACCCAAGCTGATCATTGCCGGTGCGTCCGCTTATGCCCGCACCATCGATTTCAAGAAATTCAGAGAAGTGGCTGACGAGGTAGGCGCTGTGCTCATGGTGGATATGGCACACATCGCCGGACTGGTGGCAGCAGGCCTTCATCCCAGCCCCATCCCCTATGCGGATGTGGTGACCACCACTACCCACAAGACCCTGCGCGGACCCAGAGGCGGACTGATCCTCTCCAGCAATGCGGTAAACGAGAAGTACAACTTCAACAAGGCTATTTTCCCCGGCATCCAGGGCGGCCCGCTGATGCACGTCATCGCAGCCAAGGCTGTCTGCTTCAAGGAGGCACTGTCCGATGACTTCAAGGTATACCAGAAGGGCATCATCGACAATGCCCAGGCACTCTGCAAAGGCCTGATGGACAGAGGCATCAAGATCGTGTCCGGCGGTACCGACAACCATCTGATGCTGGTAGACCTGACTAATTTCGGTCTCACCGGCAAGGCAGTGGAGAAGCTGTTGGATGCTGCGCATATCACCTGCAACAAGAACACCATCCCCAACGACCCTCAGTCTCCCTTCGTCACCAGCGGTGTCAGACTGGGTACACCCGCCGTTACTTCCCGCGGTATGAACACTGAGGATATGGACCTTATCGCTGAGGCTATCGCCACCGTCATCAAGGAGGGTGAGACAGGAATTCCCGCAGCACGCGCCATCGTGCAGACCCTGACGGACAAGTATCCGTTGATTTAGAAAAATATACAAAAAGCCCTTGCTCTTTTTATACACTTGTGCTATAGTATCTTTCGTTGACAAACAATTGTCCGTCCCACGGAAACGGACGTGCGATAAGAAACGGAAAAAGTAACCTATGAGTGAAACAGCAAAGTACTACGTGGTGACCCAGAAAGCGGTGCCGGAAGTGCTGCTGAAGGTGGTCGAGGCAAAGAGGCTGATCGAGTCGGAGAAGGTTCCGACGGTACAGGAAGCGGTTGATGCTGTCGGCATCAGCCGCAGTTCTTTTTATAAGTACAAGGATGACATTTTTGAGTTCCATGACAATGCCCAGGGAACGACCATTACGCTGACGTTCCAGATGGATGATGTGCCCGGAATTCTCTCGGATGTGCTGAAGATCATCGCAGAGTATCACGCCAATATCCTGACTATCCACCAGAGTATTCCCATCAGCGGGATCGCATCCATGAGCCTGAGCATCCAGGTGCTGCAAAACACCGGCGATATCTCCGGCATGCTGGATCAGTTGGAACGGACCCAGGGTGTCCACCATGTGAAGATACTTGGCCGAGAATAATTTTTTTGAATACATACACAGAATATCGATAAAAGTGAGGAAGACGACATGATGAATGTAGCAGTGCTGGGATATGGCACCGTGGGAAGCGGTGTGGTTGAGGTCATTGAGAGGAATAACGAGCAGGTCAGCTCCAAGGCAGGAGATGAGATGCATGTGAAATACATTCTGGATCTGAGAGATTTTCCGGGGGACCCCTATGAGAGCCTGGTGATCCATGACTTCAATGTGATCCTGGAAGATCCGGACGTGAAGATCGTCTGTGAGGTGATGGGCGGCGTAGGTGCAGCTTATCAGTTCACCAGAAAGTGCCTGGAGGCCGGCAAGAGCGTATGTACCTCCAACAAGGAGCTGGTAGCCAAGCACGGTGCTGAACTGCTTTCCCTTGCAAGAGAGCACAACTGCAGCTACCTGTTTGAGGCCAGTGTAGGCGGCGGTATTCCCATCATCCGCCCCATCAACAAGGCGCTCACCGCTGAGAAGCTGGAGATGATCTCTGCCATCTTAAACGGAACTACCAACTACATTCTGACCAGAATGGAACGGGAGGGCGTGGGCTATGAGGAGACCCTGAAACAGGCCCAGGAGTTAGGCTATGCGGAGCGTAATCCCGAGGCGGACGTGGAAGGATATGACGCCTGCAGAAAGATCGCCATCCTTTCCTCCCTGATGGTGGGCAAAAATGTGGATTCCGAGAAGATCTATACAGAGGGTATTACGAAGATCACCCCCGCTGATTTTGCCTTTGCCAAGGCGGCAGGCAGAACCATCAAGCTGTTGGCTACCGCCACAGCGGACGAGCAGGACAGAGTACAGGCCTACGTGGCTCCGGCGTTGGTTTCACTGGAGCATCCTCTTGCTATGGTAAACGATGTGTTCAATGGGGTCTTCGTCACCGGCAATATGGTAGGGGATGTGATGTTCTACGGAAGAGGTGCAGGTAAGCTTCCCACCGCCAGTGCCGTGGTATCCGATGTGGTGGACTGCGCAAGACATGTGGGACGCACCAGCATCGTATGTCTCTGGGAGCCTGTGGAAGCTAAGCTCGTCTCCATCGACACCTCCTGCAAGGCCTTCTTCCTGCGCTGTGGCGCTGAAGCGAAGACACAGCTGACGGAAGTCTTCCCCGGAGGAACCTTCCTTTCCGCAGAAGGGGTCGACGAGATCGGTTATATCACCCCTGTGATGGAAGAACAGGAATTTGCGAAAAAGAGTGCAGCCCTTGGCGACGCACTTCACAATCGGATTCGTTTGGCGTAAATGACGCATACTATACGAGTAAGAAAACATGAGATGAGGAGTAGGAAAAATGTCTAAGGTTGTTAAGTTTGGCGGAAGTTCACTGGCCAGTGCAGAACAGTTTCGAAAGGTAGGGGAGATCATCAAGGCAGACCCTGCCAGAAAGTACGTGGTACCCTCTGCACCGGGCAAACGTTTCAAGGACGACACCAAGGTTACCGATATGCTGTATGCCTGCTATGCTCTGGCTGAGCAGGATAAGGACTTCTCCGATGCTCTGGCGAAGATCGCTGCCAGATATCAGGAGATCATCGACGGGTTGGAATTGGAGCTTTCCCTGGAAGAGGAATTCCGTCTGATTGAGAAGAATTTCAAGGAGAAGGCCGGCAATAATTACGCCGCATCCAGAGGAGAATACCTGAACGGAATCATCATGGCGGATTACTTAGGGTTTACCTTTATCGATGCAGCCACTGTGATCAAATTCACAGAGGATGGTCTGTTGGATGCAGACTTAACCGATGAACTGCTTTCTGCCAGACTGGCAGACTGCGACAACGCAGTGGTTCCCGGCTTTTACGGCTCCATGCCCGACGGAAGCGTGAGAACCTTCTCCAGAGGCGGCTCCGATATCACCGGATCCATCGTGGCAAAGGCGGCCAAGGTAGACGTATACGAGAACTGGACCGATGTATCCGGCTTTCTGATTGCAGACCCCAGAATCATCGACAATCCTGTGGGAATCGAAGTCATCACCTATAAGGAACTGCGAGAGCTGTCCTACATGGGCGCAGGCGTCCTTCATGAGGATGCCATTTTCCCCGTCCGTCAGCAGGGCATCCCCATCAATATCCGCAACACCAACGCACCGGAAGACGCAGGTACCTGGATCGTGGGCAGCACCTGCCAGAAGTCCAAATACGTGATCACCGGCATCGCCGGCAAGAAGGGCTTCTGCTCCATCAACATCGAGAAGGATATGATGAATTCCGAGATCGGTTTCGGACGGAAGGTCCTTCAGGCATTCGAAGAGAACGGCATCTCCTTCGAGCATGTTCCCTCCGGTATCGACACCATGACCGTATTCGTTCACCAGGACGAGTTTATGCACAAGGAACAGAAGGTGGTGGCAGGGATCCATCGCCTGGCACAGCCTGATTCCATTGAGATCGAGTCCGATCTGGCACTGATCGCTGTTGTGGGTCGGGGCATGAAATCCACCAGAGGTACTGCAGGCCGCATCTTCTCCGCGCTGGCTCACGCCAATGTGAACGTGCGAATGATCGACCAGGGCTCCTCCGAGCAGAACATCATCATCGGTGTTGCAAATGCTGATTTTGAGGCTGCCATCAAGGCTGTCTACGATATTTTCGTAGTGACCAGACTGTAAATCGTTTCGCAATGATTTTTTGGGAACATTGTTGACAATTGATGAAAGCTCACATATACTGAAAGTAGTGATTTTCGTGAGTTACATAGGATAAAAGCTCGTTACGACTTTTATATGCTGATATCGGAATAAGATTTATGTATAGAGGAGCGAAGATTTCGTTCCTCTATTGTTTTTTTCCTCAGACGAATAACAGGAGGCACAACATGGAAGAGAAGAAAGATAAACTGGAAGAAAAGAAGGAAAAAATCGAAGAGAAGAAGCCGAAATTAGAAGAGAAGCAGGAGGATCAGGAGAGACGTCAGGCCCGCAGAAAGCGCAGAATCCGCAACCAGATACTGGCTTATCTGACGGTGCTGATCTTTATCTCCCTTGTGGCCGGCGGTGTGTTGTTTGGGATGAAATGGTTCACCAGAGAGCAGCCTGCAGACCAGGAGTCTTCCTCCGAAATTGAGATCGTGGAGTCCTCCCTGCCCGAGACCCCTTCGGAAGAGTCATCTGAGTCTTTCGAGGAATCCACAGAGTCCATTCCGGAGGGTCCTACCGCTGAGGAGAGACTGGAAGCCCTGATCGATTCGGTCATCGAGAATATGTCCCTGGAGGACAAGGTGGCAGGATTGTTCCTGGTTACCCCCGAGTCTATCACAGGTGTATCTACCGCCGTGAAGGCCGGAGACGGTACCAAGACGGCACTGGACAAGTATGCAGTGGGCGGTATCATCTACTTTAAGAAGAATATTAAGAATGCGGACCAGTTCAAGGAGATGGTTGCCAATACCAAGAATCTCTCCCGCTACGAAATGTTTTACGCCATCGACGAAGAGGGCGGCAAGGTAGCCAGACTGGCCGAGGCAGGAGTAGGAACCAAGGTGGACACTGCCGCCAAACTCGGTGAGACCGGAAATGTGGACGAGGTCTACAACGCGGGTGTGGTACTGGGTACCAATCTGACCGGTATGGGACTGAACCTGGATCTTGCACCGGTGGCAGACCTTTCCCTGGTGAACAAGAGCTACATCGGAGACCGGTCCTTTGGCAGCGATGCAGTGACTGTGGGCGAGATGGCCACTGCTATGATGCAGGGCATTCAGAGCCAGGGCGTGATATCCTGTGTGAAGCACTTCCCCGGAATCGGAAGCACTACCGCTGATCCTCACAAGGGTCTTGCCTCCACCAGTCGAACCGAAGAAGAATTCCGCAGCACCGAGTTTGTGGCTTTCCAGGCTACCATCGATGCCGGCGCCGATATGATCATGATCAGTAACATCGCCGCACCGGGACTCACCGGCAACGACGAACCCTGCGTCTTCTCGGAAAAGGTGGTTACCGATATCCTGAGAAATGAGATGGGCTTTACAGGGGTTGTGATCACGGATGCCATGGATATGTCTGTCATCTCTAATTTCTACGGCCCCGATGAGGCAGCAGTACTGGCACTTCGCGCCGGCTGCGATATGATCCTGATGCCCGAGAATTTCGAGAAGGCCTACAACGGTGTGCTGGAGGCTGTGAGAGCCAACCAGATCTCTGAGGAGAGAGTCAACGACGCCCTCCGCAGAATCTACCGCATCAAATTCGCCGGAAGAGAAGAGTAGGCCATTGGGCCATAGGGGACGATGTTTTCTGGCACTCATATCTGTCCCTTGTGGCTTTACAGGCCCCTCCCACAAGCCCGGAGACGAGGGTACATATCAGTTACAACCTATCACCAATGTCATTATAAGAAGTGCCTGAGCTTACAAGCCCAGGCACTTCTTGCCGGTTTCAGTACCGACAACCACTACTGCTGTGATACATCAACTCTTCCCCTGATTTACATTGCTGTATGTGGAACGGTGTTCCATTGCCTTCTGTGCCGCTTTCATTTTCTTTTCTTCCGCAGCCAATCTTCGTGCTTCAATACCGCGCAGGGTTTTCTCGTATTGATACCTTAATTTTTCTTTCTGTACAATACCGCTTTCCTGCTTCCATACTTCAACAACAGCTTCTATTTCTGACTGCAAGTTGGTATTCTCCACAAGTAAAAAGCCATAAAAACATGATGGATAAGGAAACTTACTTACTTTTCCCTTTCCAATAAAATCCACTTCCAGATAGTTGCCATCCACACTTCGGATAATACCTTTTCCAAAGGATTTATGTATGACTGTCTGATTTATCAATTTCTCTAAATCCACAACTGTTTACCTCTCTTTACATTGAAAACGTGCAATTACCTTCAGAAGATAACTGCACGCTTACTTTTCTATCATACGACTAATTCAAGTAGTGTCCTACCGGAGATGTACTATATTGTTTTTTTATCTCAATAATAACAGAACCATCCGCCTGTGTTTCTTCCGAAAGAATCTTGTACTGTGTCTTGTTTTTATCAAGTTGTTCCTTGTATTTCTTTACTTCTTCATTCACAAGCATTACAGCATAATCATGAGATGTATCCTCCTTTAGTAAGAAATGTAATGTTTGTGTAATGCACGCCGCCTTTACTCTTTTCATTATCTCTACCTTCCTTTATTTGTTGGTTGACCACGTTTACAAAAAATATTATAACTGAAACGATTTGTTTTCGTAAGCAAAACTTTGTTATTATTCATGCATTTCGTCACTTTTACCACTTCGTTTTCATGTTTGTTTTGGCAATATTGCACAAATCCCATCCATTGGGGACGTCCATTGGGGACGGTGTTTTCCGGTACTCATATCTGTCCCTTGTGGCTTTTGAGGTTCCATTCGACAAGCCCTGCAACGAGAGTTCAATAAGCATACAAATATAGAAGGAGCGTATAGAGGATAAATCCTTGATACGCTATTTTTTTGATTGTATAAAGTGATTCATAGGAGGATTCAGAATGAGAAAAGTGTATGGATATGTGCGCGTCAGCGCCAAAGACCAGAACGAGGACAGACAACTGATTGCCATGCGTCAGATGAGCGTCCCCACAGAGAACATTTACATGGACAAGCAGTCCGGAAAGGACTTTGAACGCCCCCAGTACCAGCGTCTGATGCGACATCTGGGGGAGGAAGACCTGCTCTATATCAAAAGCATCGACCGCCTGGGGCGAAACTACGAAGAGATCATCGAACAGTGGAGAATCATCTCCAAGGTGAAACGGGCGGATATCGTGGTGATCGACATGCCTCTGCTGGACACCCGCAAGGGCAAGGACCTGATGGGAACCTTCCTCTCGGACATCGTATTGCAGGTGCTGTCCTTCGTGGCTGAGAATGAACGGGGCAATATCAGACAGCGCCAGGCAGAAGGTATCGCTGCTGCGAAAGCCAGAGGCGTGCAATTCGGCAGACCATCCAGCCCCCTTCCGGAGAACTTTTATGAGGTATGTAACCGATGGAATGCCGGAAGACTGACCAATGAGGAGGCGGCGCACCTCTGCGGAATGCCCGTCTCCAGTTTCCGGTACCGGGCGAAAAAAACGGAATCCCGTGCTTGATTTCTAGAAAGAACCGTGCTATACTGAAGCCTATCTGGATGAACAGGGTGGACAGATCTTTGATGTTGAGCCCGATCAGAACAATGGAAAAGCGGATCGAGACGCATTGCCCCGCAGAGTGAGATTTTACCATGCAAAGATCGATGCCGGTAATCTTGGGATCGGAGAGGAATACAGTCGACTCCGAAATGTAGTAGTGATCTTTATCACAGACTATGATCCATTTGAAAGGAAGCCCGCCGGAGGAACTGCGGGAGCTGCTGCGGTATATAGAGGATTCCAGCGAGGAGAATGCTGTCACGGAGAACCTGAGGGAACTCCACAGGATGGTGACAGCAGTAAAGCGCGACAGAGAGGTAGGTTTGGCGTATATGAAGAGTTTTGAGAGAGAACAGCGCATCAGAGAACAGAGCAGAGAAGAGGGGTATGAGAAAGGCATACACGAGGGCATACGTGAAGGCAGAATGGAATCCATCCGGAATATGCTGGCTGCCAAGATCGATGTGACGATCCTCCTGGAAGCCGGATTTACAATGGACGAGATCGAGGAGGCCGGGAAAAACCGGACCTGATCCTAAAGAGATTGATATGATTTGCGGGAGC
>JBJENO010000022.1:0-75789 GCA_051880235.1 Acetatifactor sp.
TTAGTACCGTAATCCTGGAGGCGATACCACTTGTCGTCTGTCTTGTCGTTGATGATGAACTTGTAGTTGTACTTGCCGCTGCCTCCCAGAGCCTGCGCTGTGAGGGTCACCACTTCACCGGAGTTTACCTCATAGGAGGATGCGGTGAGGGTTGCCTTCAGTTCTGCGGGAGCAACTGTGCCGTTTACGACTACGGACACATTCTTGCCAACGCTCTTACCGGTGCCGTCCTTGATATCTACCATGATGCGCTTCGTGCCGGCGGTGGTTGCAGTCCATTCGATCGTGTTGTTCGCGCTGTAATCCTGCAGCTTGTACCACTTGTCATTGGTGGTGTCGTTGATGATGAACTTGTACTGGTAGTTGCCGTCTCCACCATTACCTACAGCGGTAAAGGTTACGATCTCACCGGAGTCTGCAGTGGTCTTGGAAGCGGTAAGCGCAACGCCCAGAGCCACCTCTGTTTTCACCGTGAGTGTAGCCACGTCGGAGGTGACGCTGCTGCCATGTTCATCGGTTACGACACAGCGGAAGCTGTAACCGTTACGGGCTTTGGTGGCGTCTACGGTAAGGGTCGCCGTGTCTGCGCCGGGGAAGGTACAGGTTCTGAAGGTATCGTCGCCTGCGTAGCAGAGCTGCCACCGGTAGGTCAGTCCGTCGCCGGTTGCGGAGACGGTGAAGGTAGCTTGGGAGCCGTCCTTGACCTCTGCTGAAACGGGCTGGGTGGTAATGGCAAGAGGGGTCACAGGCTGAGGGACATGTCCTTCCTTATACAGAGTAGTACCGGCGAAGTCCTTAGAGAGGACTGTGGTGGCGGTACCGTCTGCGGTATAGAAGGTGGCGGGAAGATCTGTGGTTATGTCGCCCATCTTGGAAGGAGTGGCGAGGGTGGTGAGGGAATCACAACCACCAAACATATAGTTCATGGATATCAAATTTCCTGTGTCAAACCCGCATAAATCAAGACTCACCAGATTGCTGCAATCGAAAAACATAGCCCCCATATCTGTCACTTTGCCTGTGTCAAACCCACTCAAATCTATACTTTTCAAGTTTCTGCAGCCAGCAAACATATACCCCATTTGTAATACGTTACTAGTATCAAGTCCACACATATTGATGCTAGACAAACTACTGCAATAGCTAAACATATCTTCCATGTCTGTCACGTCACTTGTATCAAATCCACGTAAATCCAGACTTGTCAGACTGGCGCAGCTTGAAAACATACGTCGCGTACTTGTCAAATTATTTATTTCTAATCCTGTAAAATCTATCTCTCTCAATCTACTGAGGCAAGAAAAAAAATAACTCATGTGGGAAGAAATAGAGCAATTCTCGAAACAAAATTTTTCTGTCTCGGCCGGAAATACTGAATTGAACGGTATCCAATCCTCAGTAAATCTCCAACCCACATTCGGCACATCCTCCCCGCTCACCGTCACAGTCTTCGTCTCGGTATCATACTCCCAGTGCAATCCATTGTTCACACCGAAGTCTCCGCTGGTTGCCGTTACAGCCTCAAACCTTGGTGCATCTACGCTCTCCTCCACGATGACATCTACAGTCTCTCCAACCCGGGCTGCCCTCACAGGAATCGCCGGCACCTGCATTGCCATCAATGCAACCATTACGTAGAGCAAAAGTTTCTTTCCTCTTTTCACTTTGGTTCCTCCCTGTTCACTTTTTTTGTCATTAGCTTATAAAAGAATGACCTGTCGCAAATAATAATATCATCTATAGAGATATGTGTCAATCTCTATAGATGTAATATTATCTCTAAAACTTTGATACTGTATCTCTATATGAAAGACCTATTTTCTTAAGTTTTGCCTCCGAAAAGGGCAAAGAATGGAGGTGTCGCCATGGCACTTGAACACGATTCGTTTGAATTTCCTGTTGGCAGCAGAATTCGTTATTTTCGCGAGTTAAAACATATCTCAACCAACAGGCTCGCAAACCTCGCCGGGATCAGTCAGAGTTATGTACGTGACATTGAACTGGGCAAAAAGAACCCGACGATAGAGATCATCTTTCAGCTCTGCAAGGTACTGGATATTTCACTCAAGGATTTTTTTGATGAGGAACAGACAAAGATACAGGAGGATCCTTTGCTTGCCCGAATCTATCGCCTGACGCCGCAGCAGAAAGAATCCCTGCTTGCTTTTCTGAACTCTTTTGAGTAAAATAACCTAAAGCAAAGGGAATGAGGTGAAAAACACGAAAGAGCAGGGAGACAATTATTATTTCATACCGAAGATCCTATTACAATTCATGATGGCTTCCTTCCTGGGGTGGCTCTATGAGATCGGGGCGGTCTATTGTCTGTTCCAAACCTATTATGACCGGGGAGTTCTGCATCTGCCGCTCTGCCCGATTTATGGATTCGGAATGCTGGTACTTCTCATTGTCTTTCATAATGTGAAGAATTCGGCAGTGATCTTTCTCGGAAGTGTCGCAGTGACAACCGCGATTGAGCTGGCATCCTCTTATATTTTGGAATGGAAGTTCGGATATCCTCTCTGGACTTATGAGGATTGGCCGTTGAATTATGATAATCGTATCTCTGTCATCAGCAGCTGCATCTTCGGTTTGATGGCACTGTTATTTTTCAAGGTCATCCGACCGGCTGCCCATAAACTGTTCTCATCGAAAGCAAAGAACCCCCTATCTCTATTGGTGTCTATTCTGGCAGCAGGTTGTATCCTATGGGAGATTCGGTGTTTGCTGTAAACGAAATCCATTCATCTTACAAAAAAGCAGTAATAACGAAAGGCGACACTCCTCATACTTCGTCATTACTGCTTTCTGTATTACTTATGTGTTTCATAAGACGTAACCGAACGCCTACCGTCAATTGGTAACAAAAAATTCTGCCTAAATAATTCACGGCTACCAATTATTTTTCATCCAAATACATCTGCACCCTCTTGTGGATAATTTCTGCCACCTGTCGGGCATCCTTGTCTCCCGCTGCCATCGCTCCCAGTTCTTCTTCAATAATTCTATTCAGTTCCGGATATTGCCTGGGAGCAGGCACACAACTCTCCAGAAATTTCTTGGCTAGTAGGTCCTCAGTCTCCACTAAGTTTTCTTCAACAAAAGAGTTTTTACAAATGCTCAGATTTTGATAAATTCCTTTTTTACAGAGCCCTTGAATGTCTTCTCCAAGAAAGTTTTCGATATACCTTGATATTTCCTCTTTCTTGTCTGAATTGGCATTGACCACCAACATGCCTTTTGACTCTAAATAATTTCCGCAAAGACCATCTGTAGGAAATCCTATGAATGTGCCATTTTCCTCCCGCACTCGCGACACTAATTCAGCAATATCTTCTTCCGAAGAAATAGAGTAAAAAACTACTCTGGTTCCACCATTTAGCCAGTTTTCCGATTCATTCGCAACCGGTTTTCCCGCTCGGTTCGTAATATCTAAAAGTTTGACATATGTATCCTCCTGAAAATGACTCTCCTTTTCCTCCCAATCTATCAACGATGCATTATTCAGGCAATACTCTGTCAATATGCGCTGTGAAGCTAACGGTGCAAAATAACTGCCCATTCCGGCATAATACAAACTACCCTCCAGTTCGCCATTCTCCATCAAAGCAATTAAATCCTCCAGCTTCCATGTGTCTCTATTCCAGACATCTTTGTCAACCACCATTCCTAATGCCATCACATTTCCTGCCAACCCCACAAACCGTCCCCCTCTGGTTCCCATCTGAAGTACACCAGGCAGAATTATGTCGATTGAGGTCTGCGGAAGAAATTCCCTCAAATCAGCCAATACTCCCTTTTCCCAAAGGATTTCCATATCCTCCGGGGAGACATACAGAATATCCGGTCCTCCTCCTGCCACTAACTCAGCCATAACCTTCGTCCGAAAATCTTCCTTGTTCACGCCACAACTTTCATAAGTATATAAATGATTCCAGTCTTGTCTCGTAGTAAGTGTTGCACACTCTGATACCTGTTTGTTTCCCAGATTATCTGATGAAATATCGACTATCCTTATGTCATTATTTCGTTCCATCTTCGATTCCGATAAAATCACTAACCAATCGTCAATTTTTTTTCCATTCCCTCTATTCATTCGAAGAATCGGCGGTTCATCCCGGCGAAATATTAAGAGGCTATCATATCCCAAGGGGATGCCATTCTCTCGAAAATTGAATACAAGATTTCTATCGCCACAACCTATGTCCCATCGAATGATTCCCTCTTTCACCTTATAATAGATGAAATTACCCTGCGCTCCATAAAATTTCTCTATCTGTTCAGAACAATTTAGTCGTCCTACTTCACGCATCTGCCCGCAAGAAGTATCTGCCCATAGAAAAAAATATATCTTTTCATGAGAGTCATGCACTGGAACGACTATTTCCCCGGTTTCCATACGCATAGGATCTCCTATTTCCTGTTTCTCATTGCAATGATATTCCAGCGTAACTTGCCCTGTTCTGTCAAACACAAGGAGTTTTGTGTATCCATTCTCCGACTTAGATGCTCTGGCATATGTATTTCCATCACCATCACAGACACAGTAACCCTGAGGAATCACAAGCTGCTCCTCTGTTTCATCAGGAACAACTTCTCTTTGCAAATAGATGTCCAATAAATCAATCGCACTAATCCGCGTCGCCAGATTCGAGTAAATCATCCTGTTGACAGTTTGTCGGAACATCATCTGTTCGTTTTTCTCAATTTCTATCCATTGAAAAATAAATTCTTCATCATCAACGACATCCATGCCAACCATATATGCATAGGTGTTCTGCCTCTTTTCTTGCCCCAATTGGTCAAAAGTGATTTCTCTCGTTCTGCTCTCCATGGTCTCTGTATCCAATTCGTCAATGATCCACCGAATTGGATCCGCATAGAGATGATTTCTAACAGTATTTACTCGGTATATTTTCCCATTGCTTGCTCTTACATGGGATAATTCTTCATCGGTGACTATTACTTCTGTCTCAGGATCAATTACGTAATCATCGTAATCCCAAAGAATACACTCTTGAACCCAAAGACCCTGCTCTTCTGATATATCTTCGGATGCGGCAAAACCGGTCTCTCTCCAATTCACTATTTTTTCTGCCTGTGTTTCCTCCTGCAAATCTTGCTCCGTTTTTCTACAACTCGTTAATAGACACACACAGAAAATAAGCAAAATCACACATTTTTTCATTCTTATCCTTATATCCATTCTCACCGTGCCAAAAAAGTCTGGATTGGATGAAAGTATCCTCTTCATATCAAAATCACCTCCCTTCATTACTCATAAACGAAGATAATCATCAAAATTGGACACATAGATTGTAATTTCTGAAAAAAAGTACATAAAAACCGGAAACAATATCTAGCCTATTGGCATGGACTCTGCAATACGGAGTAATTCATCGCCCGAGAGTGTACCGGTTATGTTGAAAAGAACCCCCATTTTTTCATTCACCCATATAAGATTATTCGTATCTGTATCGTCTTGGAAGATATATAACTCTCCCAGGCATCCATTGATTGATACAGCCTGATGCTCATATTCCTTTGTGCCAATTAATAGTTCAAGGTTAAGTTCCCCTGAATTCAGCACAATACATTCCACTACGAACCCTTTCTCGAGATCATCAACATACTGATAATATGCGTAACTTCTAAAGTTCGTCTGGCCTTTCTCTTTTATTACATAGCCCTCCGGAATCCATTTAGGCATTTCAATCGTATTGATTGAACGTTCACCCTCTCCGCCAAAATGGTAAATAATTACCTTCTCGTAAACATTTTTGATCCAACCAATGACGGAAGCCCGTGCCCCGGTATCCACGACAAGCCACAGAAAAAGAACACAAATACAGGCAACAATCACTGCACAGAATTGTTTGCGGTGCAAGTGTGTTTTTCTCCGATCGTTTTGCTCCACCATCATTTGCATTCCTTCCAGAAATTTCTTTGAGAAAGCATGCTCACATTGAGAAACATGGGGAAGGGATGAACTTATTTTATGACAAACTATTTCTGAAGCCTCCCGCAGTTCCCTTCTGGAAAAATATTGATTTTGCCGATTCATTCTTCCATTTTTCATATTGTCAGTCACTTTCTAACCTTTCTTTCAGCATCCTCTTGGCTCTCCAAATCGACTTCAGTACCGCATCCTTGGAAAGATCCAGCATTCCCCCAATCTCTTTTGTGGAATAACCATAGTAGAAACGCAATAAAAGAACATCTCGATATCTGGTTGGCAGGGATGCAATCGCATCAGTAAGTTCACCGGAATCATCTGTCGATACCCGTACTCCGATTAAGGTTTCATCATTCTCCTGTTCTGCATAATGTTTTCTACTCCGAATAATGTCAATCGCTTTGTTTTCTGTAATAATAACGACATAGGACTTCGTCTTTGGACAATCGATTTCAGAAATTTTTTCCAGGTGACATATAATTGACAAAAAGGCCTGATGAACAGCATCCTCGGCATCCTGTTCGTTCTGCAAAATTTGATTTGCAACATAGAACATCAATCCTCGATACATTCGATATAATTTTTCGAATTTAGATTTATCATCATCTGTCTCAATCATTTGTAAGTAAATGAACATTATAATTTATCCTTTTCACGAGCCTGTTATTATTTTAAATCTATAGATATATTACAAGCTAGAAGCAAATTAGTCAATTCCTCTATCCGGTACATTGATTCATTTGAAAAACCCAGCTTATGATACTTACGAAAATTGAGCATATACGAACAAGAGGCTGTCACCTGGCAAAATCTTGCCAGGCAACAGCCTCTTTATTATGTCCATACGATATTTATAGCTTACAGTGTCACCTTGTCCAGATGCCAGATCTCATCCACGTACTGCTGGATGGTTCTGTCGGAGGTGAACTTTCCGGAGCAAGCCACATTCAGGATAGCGCTCTTCGCCCAGCCTTCCGTATCACGATAAGCAGCCTCAACCTTCTTCTGTGCCTCCGCATAGGATCTGAAGTCCTTCAGGATGAAGTAAGTATCAGCCTTGGAGGTGCTTAAGGTGTTCAGCAGAGAGTTGTACAGAGGACGGAACAGTTCTCTGTCGGAAGAATAGGTACCGTCGATCAGCTGGTCAACCACTCTTCTGATATCTGCATCAGAATTGTAGATACTCATCGGATCATATCCGCCGTAATTCTCGAAGCGGATGACCTCATCGGAGGACAGACCAAAGATGAATGCGTTCTCAGCGCCAACCTCTTCCACGATCTCCACATTTGCACCATCCATGGTACCGATGGTAAGCGCACCGTTTAACATAAACTTCATGTTACCGGTACCGGATGCCTCCTTGGAAGCAGTAGAGATCTGCTCGGAAACATCAGCAGCTGCGAAGATGATCTCTGCGTTGGATACATTGTAGTTCTCGATAAATACTACCTTCAGCTTGCCGCCGATGGATGCATCGTTGTTCACCACATCTGCAACAGAGTTGATCAGCTTGATGGTCAGTTTCGCATTGCGGTAGCCTGCTGCTGCCTTTGCGCCGAAGATAAAGGTTCTGGGATAGAAATCCATACCGGGGTTCTTCTTCAGCTCATTATACAGATACATTACATGAAGGATGTTCAGGAACTGTCTCTTGTACTCGTGAAGTCTCTTAACCTGTACATCGAAGATGGAGTTGGGGTCTACTTCCACACCATTGTGCTCCAGAATATATTTTGCAAGACGCACCTTGTTCTGATACTTGATCTCCATGAACTCCTTCTGTGCCTTCTTATCATCAGCCAGTTCCTTGAGCTTTGCGATCTGAGGAAGGTCGGTGATCCAACCGTTACCGGTCTTGGAGGTAACCCAATCAGCCAGGAGGGGATTGCCGTGAAGCAGGAATCTTCTCTGGGTGATACCGTTGGTCTTGTTGTTGAAGCGCTCAGGGAACATCTCATAGAAGTCCTTCAGAGACTCATGCTTCAAGATCTCCGTGTGCAGTCTCGCAACACCGTTTACAGAATAGCCTGCAACGATAGCCATATGCGCCATCTTTACCTGTCCATCATACAGGATAGCCATCTTGCGAATCTTGTTCTGCACGTCTACCCCGTACTGACCGCTGTATCTGCGCTCGATCTGCATCACAAATCTGCGGTTGATCTCCTCTACGATCTGATAAATTCTGGGTAACAGCTTGGAGAACAGGTCAATAGGCCACTTCTCAAGTGCCTCAGCCATAATGGTGTGGTTGGTATATGCACAGGTTCTGGTGGTGATATCCCACGCCTCGTCCCAACTCAGACGATAGTCATCCAAAAGGATACGCATCAACTCGGGGATCGCCACGGTAGGATGGGTATCATTCAGCTGGAAGGTAACCTTCTCAGGAAGCTGTCTGATATCGTTGTGCTTTCTCATAAACTTCTCTACTGCTTCCTGAACAGAGGCAGAGATGAAGAAATACTGCTGCTTCAGGCGAAGCTCTTTACCGGCATAGTGGTTGTCGTTCGGGTACAGTACCTCAACGATATTTCTGGCAAGGTTCTCCTGCTCCACTGCCTTGCGGTAATCACCCTTGTCAAAGGAATCCAGCTGGAATACCTCCATGGGCTCCGCATCCCAGATACGAAGGGTATTGACGATACCGTTGCCGTATCCAACGATGGGCAGATCGAAGGGAATGGCTCTCACTGCCTGATAGTCTTCCTGCACAAAGCGCGCATTGCCGTACTCATCCGCATACATGGACACATGTCCGCCGAACTTTACCACCTTTGCATATTCCGGTCTGCGAAGTTCGAAAGGATTGCCGTTCTTCAGCCAGTTATCAGGAACCTCTACCTGATAACCGTCCTTGATGGTCTGCTTGAACATTCCGTAGCGATAACGGATACCGCAGCCATAGGCAGGATAGCCTAAGGTTGCCAGGGAATCCAGGAAACATGCAGCCAGTCTGCCCAGACCACCGTTGCCCAGTGCTGCATCAGGCTCCTGATCCTCTACTGCATTCAGATCGAATCCCAGTTCTTCCAGTGCCTCACGAACGGGCTTGGAAGCCTGAAGGTTAATAATATTATTTCCCAGAGCACGACCCATCAGGAATTCCATGGACATGTAATAAACCATCTTGGGGTCCTGCTTTTCATATGCCTTCTGGGTCTCGATCCAGTTATCCATGATCTGATCCTTGAGCGCAAGGGATGCAGCCTGAAATACCTGCTGGGGAGTAGCCTCCTCCATGTCCTTGCGGTACAAAGTTCTTACATTATAGACTACACTTCTCTTGAAGAGATCCTTGTCAAACTTCAGATTGCTCTCTTCTGCTGCAGATGCCGCACCGGCTGCTTCAGCCTTTGCGGATACTTTCTTCTCTGTCGCAGCGTCAGTTTTCTTGGTAGCTCTCTTGGTTGTTTTCTTTGTCGTATCTTCTTTCATACTAAAACACCTTTGCCTTTCCACTTATATACGAATCGTCTGCCCCCAAACAATCCCCCACATATAAGCTGCAGGGCTCCTTGGCTGGAACCCTGCGCCAATCATAGCATAATTTGGTACTATTTTACAACCTTTTCCAACGAAATTGTAACATTTTCACCATTCACGTTCCAATCCTTGGTCACTTGGAAGGTATTTTCCACAGTGAATTCGTCAGCCAGAACCTTGGAACAGATCGCTTCCGCATTTCTTGCAGCCAGATTCGAGAGTTTCTGATTGCCGTTCAGGGAAACTCTGATGTGGTCTGTCACCTCGAAGTCAGCATCCTTACGCATGGTCTGGATCTTGCTGATGATCTCGAAGACAAAGCCCTCCTCGATCAGTTCTTCCGTCAGGTTCGTATCCAGTACAACGGTCAGTTTGTTGTTCTCCTGAGATACATAGCCCTCCTTCTGCGCCATATCAATGAGCAGATCGTCCTTCGTCAGTTCTACGGTCACATCTCCTACGGCAAATACCAGCTTACCGTTTGCATTCAGCTCATCCATCGCTGCGTTGCCATCCAGTGTAGCTAACGTCTTCTGAATACCGCCCAGCTGCTTGCCGTACTTGGGTCCTACGGTGCGAAGCTGGGGCTTGAAGGTGTAAGAAGTAAAGTCTCTCACGTCGTCGGTAAATACCACTTCCTTCACATTCAGCTCATCCTTGATGATATCGGTGTAGAAGGAATCCAGCGTAAAGTCTGCCTTGATATACATTCTGCTGATGGGCTGACGGTTCTTGATGGCTGCATCGTTACGGCACGCACGCCCCATGACAACAGCCTCCAGAACATCTTCCATGTTCTTCTCCAACTCCCTGTCGATAAAGCTCTGCTCTACCACGGGGTAATCGCACAGATGGATGCTCTCGGGAGCATCCGGATCGATGCTGCGCACCAGATTCTGGTAGATATCCTCGGTCATGAAAGGAATCATGGGTGCTGCTGCCTTACAGATGGTCACCAGCGCGGTGTACAGCGTCATATACGCATTGATCTTATCCTGCTCCATCCCCTTGGCCCAGAAACGCTCACGGCTGCGGCGAACATACCAGTTACTCATCTCATCCACGAAATCCTGCAGAGCCTTGCCGGCCTCAGGAATGCGATACTGATCCAGATTGTCGTCTACCTCTCCCACTACAGTGTTCAGTCTGGAGAGAAGCCACTTATCCATGACGGGCAGCTTGTCGTACTCAAGCGTGTACTTGGTAGCGTCAAACTGATCGATATTGGCGTACAGTACGAAAAATGCGTAGGTATTCCACAGGGTACCCATGAACTTGCGCTGTCCCTCCTGTACCAGCTTGCCGGAGAAACGCTTGGGGATCCAGGGAGCACTTGCAGTGTAGAAATACCAACGGATCGCATCAGCGCCGTAGGTCTCCAGCGCCTCGAAAGGATCTACCGCGTTGCCCTTACTCTTACTCATCTTCTGACCGTTCTCATCCTGTACATGTCCCAATACGATGACGTTCTCGTAGGGAGCTTTATTAAAGAGCAGGGTGGACTCCGCCATCAGGGAGTGAAACCACCCTCTGGTCTGGTCAACCGCCTCAGAGATAAACTTTGCAGGGAACTGCTGCTCGAAGAGCTCTTTATTTTCAAAAGGATAGTGATGCTGTGCGAAGGGCATTGCACCGGAGTCGAACCAGCAGTCCAAAACTTCGGGTACACGCTTCATGGTCCCGCCGCAATCAGGACACTTCATGGTGACAGCATCGATGTAGGGTCTGTGGAGCTCCACCTTGGCTGCCTCAGGATCGCCGGCACGTTCAGCCAGTTCTGCGCGGCTGCCGATGCACTCCAGATGACCGCACTGACACTCCCAGATATTTAAGGGAGTTCCCCAGTAACGGTTACGGGAGATGGCCCAGTCCTGGATATTCTCCAGCCAATTGCCGAAGCGTCCGCTTCCGATGGACTCAGGGATCCAGTTGACGGTGTTGTTGTTGCGGATCAGATCTTCCTTCACTGCGGTCTCTTTGATGTACCAGGACTCTCTCGCATAGTAGATCAGTGGAGTGTCGCATCTCCAGCAGTGAGGATACTCGTGTTCAAACTTGGGTGCATCGAAAAGCTGTCCTCTTGCATCCAGATTTTTCAATACTTCAGGGTCTGCCTTCTTTACGAAGAGTCCTGCGAAAGGAGTCTCCGCGGTGAGTTCACCCTTGCCGTCTACGAACTGTACAAAGGGCAGATCATAGTTGCGTCCCACATTGGCATCGTCCTCACCAAATGCAGGAGCGATGTGTACGATACCGGTACCATCAGACATTGTGACATAGGTGTCACAAGTTACAAAGAAGCCCTTCTTGTTCTGTCTGTCTGCAACCTGCTTTGCACAGTCAAAAAGAGGCTCGTACTCCTTGTACTCCAGATCCTTACCGGTGTAGGTCTCCAGGATCTCATAGGCTGCCTTGCCGCTTTCCTTGTCAGCCAGCTTGCCCAGTACGGTATCAAGCAGTGCCTTTGCCATATAGTAGGTGCAGCCGTCCGCAGCAGCCACCTTCACATAGGTGTCGGTAGGATTCACGCAGAGCGCCACATTACTGGGAAGCGTCCAGGGAGTGGTGGTCCATGCCAGGAAGTAGGCATCCTCACCAACTACCTTGAAGCGAACGATGGCAGAACGCTCCTTGACAGTCTTATACCCCTGAGAAACCTCAGCGGTAGAAAGGGGAGTTCCGCAGCGAGGGCAGTAGGGAACGATCTTAAAGCCCTTATACAGAAGACCCTTGTTCCAGATCTCCTTTAGCGCCCACCACTCGGACTCGATGAAATTGTCATCGTAGGTGACATAAGGATCGTCCATGTCAGCCCAGAAACCAACGGTGCCGGAGAAATCCTCCCACATTCCCTTGTATTTCCATACAGACTCCTTACACTGTCTGATGAAGGGCTCCATACCGTAAGCCTCGATCTGCTCCTTGCCGTTTAAGCCCAGGAGCTTTTCCACCTCCAGCTCCACGGGAAGACCATGGGTGTCCCAGCCGGCCTTACGGGGAACCATATAGCCCTTCATGGTTCGGTATCTGGGGATCATATCCTTGATGGTACGGGTCTCCACGTGACCGATGTGAGGCTTGCCGTTTGCAGTGGGCGGGCCGTCATAGAAGGTGTAGGTAGGACCATCCTTGCGGCTGTCGATACTCTTGCGGAAGATGTCATTCTCTCTCCAGAAGCGCTCGATGGCCTTCTCATGCTCTACAAAGTTTAGACTTGCTGAAACCTGATTGTACATTGTCTTCATCCTTTCTTTTCTTTCACATCAGAAAAATACAAAGACCCCGTCCGCAAAAGGACGAGGTCTGACAGACTTTCGTTAACCACCCATTACCGTTCATACGCTCCCGCAGGAGATATATGCTGTCCCTTAACGGAGGACCGCCGTTCAGGGCTACCGGACGTGAAAAAACGTCTTTTGTCCTGACTGCTCAAAAGTGATCTTCATTGTAACCCTACTCGCACCGGTCTCACACCCTCACCGGCTCGCTGTGCCTTTCCTGTCACAATTACTCTCTTCGTCATCGCATTTACTGATGCTTTTATTTTCATTAATATGATATTATATTCGCATTGCAGACAAATTGTCAAGGTTTTTTCAAGTTTTCCGTAGAGAAGGATTCCTCTTTTTCCGGCAAATTCATGAAATGATATCGTAACTGTCTATGACCCAGTCAATACTGGCCAGATCCGGTTCACTGTCGCAATACAGGCATTTACAGCCGTTTTTCAGAGAAAGCGAGGAACCGCAGTTCGGACAGGTCAGATACACTTTCTCGTTTAAAACCTGCGTGACGGCTGCTGCCCTGCGCCTCAGACGGACTCTGACTTTCTCCTTTACCCGCTTCATTTTCTTCCCATTAAATGAAAAGCCGTGCAGCAGCAGATCGGCGCTGATGTATTGAAATTGTTCGTCCATCCGGTATTTTTTCATGCGATAACGCTCCATGTTCAGATAGACGATATTTTCATACCGGGACAACAGTTCCTCTGCATCACATTTTATGAAGGCTTCCGTTTCTGCTTTGGAATTTGCAAAATGCAGTACCTGCATACGACTGTTGAGAACTGCGGCAAAGCCTTTCGCTGAAAATGCTGCATCCCTTTTTCTGATTTTAGCGGCGATCCTGTTGTTATTCCACATGTCCCGATCGTACTTGGCCGTGACGATCGGATTGACGATCACAGCCCAAACCAACGACAGGAATATGCTGCCGGCGAAGATTGCCAGCCCTCCGAGAAATGCTCCGTACAGAAAGGCACCCAGCGTTCCCGCGAACAGATTATAGGCATCTGAGGGCAGTTCCTTCCCCGAATACTGCAGTATCAGTCTGGCCACATGATAGGCCAAGACTCCCAGCACCCCACAACCCAGGGACAGCTGCTTGATGTAGAGCAGGGCATAGTTCAGCCCATGGAATGTGACCATTGCCGTATCCCGGAAATGGACCTGATTCACTTTGCTTTGAAAATCTTCAAAATTGAACTGTGAACCACAGTATCTGCAGCCCTCAAAAAAATTTTCCGGCACATCCATGTTTCCACAGCAGGGACAGCAGTATTCATTCTCCGAATGTATCGATTCCACCACATCAAGAATTGCCTCACAGTCTTTTTCAAAGTGTTTCATTTTTTTGTTTTCATGAAAAAACTGTATTTCTTTTTTTGCAAGCCTGTGTACTTCATAGACTGTATACTTTCCGTCTTTTCCGGCAAGCACAGAATCTGCCCCTCTCCGGGAATTCTTCATATGTACCTGCATTGTCAGAGCTTTTCTGTCAAGACGTTCTCTGTTCAGCTGCAGGGCATACATCCCCCACTGGGTCGTCTCGGACTTTATTCTGTCGGAAGAATGTTGAAAATAATCGATATAGCTTTTCAGAAACGAATTGGCCGTTTCTAACGCTCTCTTCTCTTCCGCACTTCCAATCGCTTTCAGCGCAAATATAAAATTATCCAGTATTTCCCCCACGACTTTCCTCCGACCTGCATTTCGGTTTAGAATGCTTTCCACATTATTTTATCAAAACGAGCAGAATCGTACTATCCTGTTTCTGTAAATACCTGGTAAAGCTCCCGTAAAAGTCGGAATTCTTACAATAAATTTACATCGCTTTACACTTCTGTGATAGAGAAAACAACCGAATGATGGTATGGTTTTCAAAAGGGTGAATGAACCGATCACCATAAGAAGGGAGAGAAAACGGTGGATCCGAAAGAGTTTCTTTTTGTGACTGCCTTTACAGCAATCATGGGAGTATGCTGGTTCTTTGCAGCCGGTTTTATTCAGGACCAACAGACAAAACATACCACGGAGTATTTGTGTAACAGAAGAGCAGCAAAAATTCGATATTTTCTCCCCGGCTGTCAGTATGTGCCGGCGGGCAATGTAAACGGAAGGGACGTTATGGAGCAGTATTCCTCCGGAAACAGGTATGTCCGGAGTCTTGGATACATGACTTTTAGCGGTAAATATGAGAGCTTTCAGATAGACGACGCCCTCACCGAATATGATACAAAGGATTCCGATCTGCCGGACGACTATTATGAAAGCCTGCTGTTTCGGTATCCCATTCCGGCAGGCAGTCCGGTTTATGGGCTGGACTATCTCCGCATCAGAAGAGTCAGCCGGACAAAAGCATTGTTCAGTAAAGCGGTGACCTCCGCAAAAGACAGCATCGTCAACAGAATGGATGGTCCGGAAACCGGCAGGACAAAATACTTTCCGATCGGCAAGAGCGGTATTGAGGCAGCCATTCCCCCGGGTCCGAATCAGGACAAATGGTTTCTGCTGCTTTTTCAGGGGCTTTCAGAGAGAATCGATGCATTATTTCGGATGTATGGCAATGCGTCTCATATTGAGATCGTCTTTGATCATGACAGCCTCTTACTGTGTGTGAGCATCAGCCTCGGACATGACAGGTGCTTTGACGAAAAAAAGGATTTTCTGATTCAAAATACAACATTGATATCCCGGACAATGGAGGAGGTGGAATATCTGTGCAGCCAAATGAACTTGAACTGCTGAAGCGGATTCCTATGGAAGAGAATATGAACGGTATCGATTTCTTCTGGAATGAAGAGACGATTTCAAAATATGAAAGTGGAATATCTTTGGTAATCACCGAGATCGAGAAAATTGACAGGGCATATTTTGACAAAACGAAATCACACTGTGTACGTTTTGTCGAAAAAAGACTGAAGGCTACGGACAGCATTGCCCAAAAGCTTGAACGGAAAAACAGGAAGAGTGATGCGGGGAACCTGGAAGAGTTTATCAATGATCTGGCCGGGGTCAGAGTCATATGCTATGACATTGAGCAGATATATATGATTGCCGGAAAAATAGCAGCGACAAAAGCATTCGAGGTTCTGAAGATCAAGGACTATATTCGGAAGCCCAAGGACAACGGATATCAAAGCTACCACATGATTCTGAAGGTTCAGGAGATAAAGGTGGAATTGCAGATCAGAACCATCCTGATGGATGCCTGGTCCTCCCTTGACTCCATACTGGAATACAAAAAAACAACCCCTGTCACCGCTGAAGAGAAAGATAATATTCGAAAAATGGCAAAGTGGAGCAGAAAAATGGACAAGCTGGTGACCAGGATGATTCAACAACATTTGGAGTGAAGGCAGTGAACCACAGGGTCCAATGGGGACAGGAAAAGTGGCCCTTTTCCTGTCCCCATTGGTATATACCACAGTCCCACACCAAAGGGAACCGATACCGCTTCGCGGGGAAACAGTTTCTCTTAGATATCGTATACACTTCTCAACCGAAGTGATGCGGCATCTCCGCCGAGGATCTCTACCCTTTTTGAGTCTCCGTTCAGGTCGAAATAGTTGTCAGACAGGATCAGATCCTCTGTATCATTTAAGATCTCCACACTTCTGGCATAGGTTTTTGCAGATATCGTGATAAAATTCCCCTCTCGGGTTGCGGTAAGCTCCGGATCCTTGTAACGGAAATACTTGGGGAGTGAAAAGATCACAGTCCCTTCAGAGACAGTTCTGCCGTCGACCACCGCCTGATAGCTTACATATTCCCCGTAGATATCGATATCGGGAAGCTCCACTTTCTCCAGCCAGACCGTGGAGAGCGCCGGTACCGTGATGGACTTCTCCTCAGCTCGAAGCACCTTGGCCCCGGCATCCCGAATCTGCCATTTTACGGTGACTCTCTCCTCTTCCATGGTCTCATTTGCCACATTCAGACGAATAGATTTCGGAAATTCGAAGGGAAGATGCACCAATTCCTGTCCGGAGGTCATCATTCCCTCCTCCTCGCAGGAGATCATGATGGGGGCAAAGAAGCGCTTCGCCTGATAATGCAGAGCTTTCATACGCTGGCAATAGTCGATACTGGACCAGGAGGCAACCGGCCAGCAGTCATTCAGCTGCCAATAGACAGCGCCCATGCAGCGGCTGTCATTTCGGTTTCTGCGAAGATGCTCCACACCAAGGCGGACTCCGTCTGCCTGAAGAAGCTGGGACGCATAGATCAGGGTGTCAAAATCGTAAGGATAACGATAGTGTTGCTGCAGATATGTCATGATCTTTCCGTTGGCAGCACCGTTCCTCTGATGCTTTTCCATAACATAGGAGAAGATGTTTCTGTCCCGCTCCTCATCGGTGAAGGTATCCACTGTCCTTCTTGCCGGGAATGACTGAAAACCGAATTCCGACAGGAAACGGAAATAGTATTTGCGATACTCTGCGAAGGGCTTATTTCCATGCCATACATCCCAGAAATGAACATCACCCCGGTTGGGATCTCTGGGATCGTCAAAGGAACCTCCCGAGGAAGGGCTGGCAGGCCAATAGTATACCTGAGGCGCATACTCCCTCATCACCTGAGGAAGGATCCTCTCATACATAATGATATAATCACGGACCTCACTTTCCTTGCTGACCCAGAGACCATCCTTTACGAACTGTTCCATCTCATTGTTGCCGCACATCAGTCCCAAGGATGCGTGATGACGGATACGCTTCAGATTGTCGATAAACTCCGCCGTGATATTCTCCTCAAATTCCGGGGTCAGGTCATAGACCGCACAGGCGAACATGAAGTCCTCCCATACTACCAGCCCCAGTTCATCGCACAGATCAAAAAACCAGTCGTCCGGATAATAACCGCCGCCCCACACCCGAATGGTGTTGAAATTGGCAAAGATCGCCTTCTCCAACAACGTCCTGGTGGTCTCAGGTGTCACACGTCCCAACAGATGATCCTCCGGAATATAGTCTGCACCCATGGCAAAGATATTGATACCATTGACACAGATGGCAAAACGCTCTCCCCACTGATCCGGCGTGCGATCCATGGTCATGGTGCGCAGTCCGATCTTTCTCGTCCAGTTGTCCACAACGGTTCCATCGGCTTTGACCAGATCCACACTGACTGTGTACAGATTCTGCTCCCCATATCCGTGCGGCCACCAAAGTTTCGGCTCATCGATTTGAATTTCATCCTGACAGCTCCTGCCGCGGACGATCACCTGTCCGCAGGGATCCGTAATGGTCACCTCTGACCGCAGTGTCTCCGCGTCGGCAGTCTGATTGCATGCCATTTCGATCATAGGCTTGATTTCCAGCCTTACATTGCCCTGCTCGTGATACTGCAGTACTTCCACCGAATCCAAACGGGCCGTGTCCACTCCATAGAGATGCACCTCTCTCCAGATGCCTGCGTCCGGCAGATGAGCGCCCCAATCCCAGCCGAACATACAGTGAGCCTTACGGATATGTACAAAACCATTCATGGCGTCCTCCGTACCTCTGGTGGGCGCCTTCTCATAAGCCTGCGCAATAAATCGTGTGGGCGAGCGGAAGATAACCCTCAGTTCATTTTCCTCTCTGCGAAGCAGTTCCTTCACCGAATATCTCCAGATGCGGTGCATATTGTCGGCGTGCCCCAGAAGTGTTCCGTTCAAGGTGATATCCGCAATGGTATCCAGACCGTCAAATTGCAGCAACACCTCATCCGAGGCCAGCATTCCGATATCGCAGGAAAACACCGTGCGATATTCATAATCATCGTCCATCAGGGCCAGGGCTTTATCCTCATTGTCCTTCCAGAAGGGATCATCCATCTTTCCCTCTCTGAACAGATCCCCATATACCGAACCGGGCACAATGGCAGGGAGCCACTCCTTTTCACCGATACGGTGCATTGTCCAATTGTCGTGCAATATCATTTCAATCATCCATATTCCTCCCCAAATTCATTCAGAAAACAGTAACTGCCTGTTCCACAATTCCTATTCTACTCTTTTCCCGTTTTCGATACTATGATAACACAATATAAAAATTGTACAAACCTATTATAGACAGCTTGACACATCTCATCGATCATGAGACTATTTCGTCAGGAGGTGCACATAATATGCAGTTTTTTGAGTATATCGATCTGATGAATCAGCCCTATGATATTTTCTGTACGGACACACCCGATTCTCCCATGCACTGGCATTACTACAGTGAGATTCTCTATATTACAAAGGGCTCTGTACAGGTAACCTGCAACAACAGGGAAACTCTGTTACATAAGGGTGATCTGTGCTATTTCTACCCGACTCAGCTGCACAGTGTGACGAGGGATCCGGGCTGTATGGAAGGGGTAAATTATGCGGTCATCAAGTTCAATATACAGACCCTGAATATCCCAAAGGCGTATATTCAACAGCTATATGATTGTTTTGTGCACAATTTGCCGGAGAGCGACACCTGTATCGTCTTCCACGACGAAGAAAGGCTCCCCTCCATCGTGGAGGAGATCCTTTCAGAATACGCGAGTCATGATCTCATGCATATTCTGGCTGTTCAAACAGGAATCCTCTCCCTCCTGATCACTCTGGCGAGGAGAATGAAACCTTCGGGGCAGCCCATTCGAAGACAGGATGATCGGAACCTGTCTTACTATCATATCTTAGAGTACATCGACACCCATTCCTCCGATTCTCTGGAAGTACAGAAGCTGGCGGAAATGTGCCATATGAGCTACTCCCATTTTGCAAAGGTTTTCCGGGAACACTACGGCCTGTCCTGCAAGGAATATATCCAATATATTCGAATGAACAAGGCGCAGGACCTACTGCTCAATTCAGAATTTGACTTAGACTATATCGCTCAGGAGACGGGCTTTTATGACTGCAGTCATTTTATCCGGCAGTACAGAAAATGGCGCGGCATCACCCCGAAGCAGGAGAGGATGCGCAATCACTCCCCGTCATTTTAGCGAAAACATACGCTTTCCCTCTTTGTCCCCGCTTGCCTAGTGGTGCCCGTGATGGGTTGTCTCTTCCTCTGTCTCAGAGTGCTGTCCTGCAGAGGAAGAGTGCTCTGTTTCAGGTATGTGAGACTCCTCTGCGGAGTCGTGGATCTCGTTTTCCCCATCATGCGAGCCATTATGATGGCGATCGATTTCCTCGTGCAGCTCATGCATGGTCATTTCATTGCAGTCCTCAAGGCTAACCTCCGCATCATATTTTTTTAGTTCCTCATACGCCGCGTACTTTCCGATGGAACATTCCTTCTCATGGGCCAGCTGAGCGGTCTCCCAATCTGCATAGTGAAAATCTGCAGCGTGTTCGCTGTAGGTCTCACACTCCTCGATTCCCTCCTGAAGCTGCAGACAGTCATCGGAAACGATGGTAATTGTGAGATCCCCACTCCCATCCTTTGTACAGTAAGTGCGAAAATCCTCATCACACAGTACCTTTTCAACCGCATCTGTGTAAAACTTGTGTTTCAAATCAAGTCTGTCACAGATCGCTTTCGCCTCTTCATTGTAGGCTGTCACACCGATCACCCGATTCCATCGATTCAGGCACAGTTCGATGGACGGGTTCACATCCAGACTGATATAGGATGCCGGATGAGCGTATACCGTTGCCCCGTAAGCGCCGGACAAAACCAGACAAAGACAGGCAGCCGCAGCCACAGCCCGTGTCAGTTTTCCCCGAAAGGATCTCACCTTTGTCTTCGGCGCCGCCTCCAGAATATATGCATCAGACACATCGTTCAGTGTCATCAAAATTGCTTCCCTCTTCATACCTCAAATCCTTCCTTTCTCAATACCTGCTTCAATGCCTCCCGTGACCGAAGCAAAGACATTTTCACCGCGCTCTGCCCCATGCCATTTTGGCGGGCGATCTCCTTCACGGACATCAGATACCAGTACCGCTGGAGAAAGAGAATCCGTGCATTCTGCGGCAGATCCCCAAGAAAGCGGTTCAAAATGGGTGCCAGCGTGTTGCGGTCCACGACTTCCTCCTCCAACAGACCGGAAGAGGCGATACAATCCTCCAGTTCTTCTAACACCAGCTCCACCCGGGAGCCGCCACGCTTCTTCGCCGTATCCCTGCGGTATCTGTCCAGTGCATGATTTCGAACCAGCTTCCCCACATAGGTCGCCAAAACCTGAGGACGCTTCGGCGGAATCGTATTCCAGGCACTCAGCCAGGTATCATTCAGACACTCCATTGCATCTTCATGATTATGTAAGATATTTTCGGCAATTACCCTGCAGTAATTTCCGTATTTTGCTTTGATCTGTGTGATTGCCTCTTCCGATCTGGCAAAAAACAAATCCAGGATCTTGGAATCCTCCATCTTTGGTTCCTCCTTTCGTTCTTCACCTATCATCACGAAAAGGAAATAGAATCGGTCACAAAAAGAATAGCAGATTATGATACAATCTACCACTTATTTATTTGACATCCCAAATTCCCCTCTTTCTCCTCCGGTTCTCACTTTTATTTTGTCAGAATTTCTGCTATAATGTGATTATTCAAACATTACAGGGAGGAAGATCTATCATGTCAGACAATAGTTTGGGGGTACTTGTGGCATTGGGAGTGGAGGCATTCGTGTCGATACATATGTCTCTCTTTGTGTTAATGCCGCTCTCCAAAATTCTCTCCAAAGACAACAGCAAAAAAATGTTTTGGAAACTGTTCGGGATCCGGGCGGGCATCCTGTTATTTTTTGATTTCTTTATCACCACCAATATCGCCATGGTGGATTTCATTGCAGTATTTATAGGAGGCTTTCTGATCGTTCCCCTTTCCGGATGGTTGAGCAACAGGGGAACGCTTTCCACCGCGAAACAGCCTGTCTTCACTGAAAAGCAGCCCATGCCCGCCGAGGGGAAGCTGGTGAGGCCCCAGAATTTCGATCCCATGTTCTCTCTGTCGGAGGAGGATTGTCTGGAGAGTTTTCTGGAACGGGAAATGAATCGAATCGGCCTGACCGATTCGAAGCATCTGATTCCCGAGGAGGTGCTGCGCAGAAAGAATATCTTAAACATCCTCTTTGCCGTGCTTCTATTCCTCTTTGTATCCATGATCTTCTTCCATTTTCCCATTGCTGCCTACGCCCTGGGACTGGTGATTCTGGTTGTGTACGGGATCCTGACCAGCCGCTACAAACTGATGAACTATCTGAAAAAGGAAGTGAAATCCAGACCCCAGGAGAAGATCTCCAATATCGTCATGCAGGTACAGACCTCCCTCGTACCGGATTACAGCGGGAAACTAAAGATTATGCTGTCAGCCGTGGCAGTGGCAGCTGCGCTGTTTGTCTTTGCACAGCCTCACATTCTCTATGAGGAAGCGGAGGATGGCTGCTTCGTCCGGTTCTATACCTTCGGTGTCACCAATATGACCACAGCCTCCATCCCGGATACCTACAACGGCGAACCCGTAACCGGCCTGAGGGGCAATACCTTCTCCAATATGCCCCTGCTGAAAGAAGTGGACTTGCCCAATACCATCACCGAGATACGGGGACAGGCTTTCAAAAATTGCCGCTCCCTGCAACGGGTAACCTTGCCCAATCGGCTGACCTATCTTGGCGGCGGCGCATTTTACAATTGTAAGTCTCTGGAGGCGATCGCTCTGCCGGATACCGTGACGGAGCTGGGCGGAGAGGCCTTCTACGGCTGTTCCGCTCTTTCTGCGGTGAAGCTATCTGCAGGGCTTACGGAGATACGGGGCAACACCTTTGAAAACTGCTCTTCACTGCAAAGGGTCGAGATACCGGACCCCGTGGTGCGAATCGGCGGACATGCGTTCTATGGCAATTCCAGCCTAAGCGAGGTAAGTATTTCCCCCACAAGCCGCCTGCAGGAGATCGGCTCCTCCGCCTTCCGCTGCTGCAATCGTCTGGAGGCGATCACATTGCCCACCGGAGTATTCATCAATGACCGTGCTTTCAAAGAAAGTCCCACTAAGATCAATTACTATGAACACTAAATTTATCCATTTACTATATGTACCCACGATGGCCTGCAATATGCAGTGCAGATATTGTTACCTGGAGGATCAGACCGTTGACACTCTGTTGGGCAGTGACTGCCTGGAGACCCTGCAATATGCAGTGGAAAAGTTCCGCCAGGCAGGTGTAATCCCCTTCAACATCTCCTTGCATGGCGGCGAAGTGACCACCCTGCCAAAGAAGGAATTCCACGATCTGATCCGGTATATCAGCGACTACTACGAAGAAAACCGTGCACTGATCACAGAAGCCGGCTTCAAGCCGGGGAAGCCCCACATCAAGACCAACCTTTACGGATTAGAGCGGCATATTGAGACCATCCGGGAATTCAATGTGTCTGTGTCCGGCAGCCTGGATCTGCCTCTGTCTCTCCACGACACCTACCGGGTGACTAAATCCGGTGCGAAGACGCTTAACAGGATCCTTGAGAATATCCGTCTGCTGGAATCCATTCCAAACAAGAAAAAAGTATCTGCCACCATCTTCAAGGAACACTATAAATTTTTGGATCAGATCGTGGAGGATATCCGGTTTCTGGACCAAAACACCTGTCTGGATATGAACGATTTCAACTTTATGATCGGTTTCGACTACAATTCCAGCGGCTTGCTTCACCATATCAGTGAGGAGGAACAGCTGGAGTTTTACAACAGGATGCATGCAGAATTCGACGGTACCAATCTGGATGCCGGGGTAAACGGACCATGGTTTGACGAATTCGGACCCGGCTACTGCACCAACTGTGACAACTGCGGGGAAAAATTTTTCCTGTTGGAACGAAACGGGGATATCTATTCCTGCGTCAGAGGACAGAAGCATCCGGATTACTACTACGGCAATCTCTATACCGACTCTGTAGAGGACATCCTGAACTGCGCTTTTGCTAAAATATTCCAAAACCACAACCGCCAGCCTCTGGATGAGGCGTGTACGAAGTGCGGCTACCTGTACCTCTGTAAGACCGGCTGTCCCTTCGTGAAAAATACCTACCGATCAAGTCGCAGCTACACCTGTCTGCTGCAGCGGCAGATGTACCGGGACCGGGGCTTTGAACCGGATCCGGCCAACGATGAGACCGTATATGCCTATGTGTCTAAGATGCGGCTGGAGGACCCCGGAGCCTACCTTCCAAAGCCCGTGGAAACCTCCTATCCCACGCTTCCACAGATCATCTCTGAGGACAGGAGGCTGCAGTATATCTACGCGGGAGATGTCTTTGAACTGGAGGTGGACGGTGCGCGTTATCCCCTGCAGTCCCAGATTTTGAGGGTATCCAGAGAGGTGATCTTCCTCACACCTGAGAGCAAAGTGAGCATTCGAATGAAAAAATGTCTGCTGGAGCAGGAATGTGACTACCCGGAGAATAACGCCCTGTACATTATGCTTCTCTCCGGGGACCTGATCACCTACGGGGATGAAGGCAGGACGAAACAGCGGCATATCGCCACCCATCAGATCTTCAAGGGCGTGTTGGAGCATTCTTCCATGAATGAGGCGGAATATTTTGTATACGACATTTCTCCATTGATCCGTGCCTACAGCGGGGAATATGCAATGGAAACTCCGAATAATCTGTTCTTCACCACCACAGCCCTACGGGAGTATCACTATCAGAAGCAGAAGAACAATGCTTACTACCACATTCAGGCCATCAACCTGCCTTTCCAGAATATTGAATTCTATTACATCGACAAGGAGTTTTTAAAATGAATTTTGAACCGGAAACCTATGAAGAACTGATTCGAATGAAACGTTGCGTAGAACTGACAAAGTATTATGCACTGACCGAGGCGCAGTTGGAGGACATCTATGTCTTTCTGATGCAGAATCCGGATGCCTCCGTCAAGGGCGGTCTGCAGAACCTCTCCCTGATCAGAGGAACGGACACACAGCATGCACAGGTCCTGATGGCAAAGCGAATCAACACCGGAATTGACGGTGTCCTGCTGACAAAGACCGCCTTCCGGGTAATTCCCCACTACACCCCTTCCTCAGGCTCCGGCCGAAGCGGCGGTTCCTCCTCCAACAACAATAACAACAACAATAATAATAACAATAACAACAATAACAGATAGGAGGCAAAACAATGGCCTTTTTATCCGAAACCCATCAGATGCGCAGGCTCACCGAACGTGACGTCTCCATCAAAACAACCTACATCTGTGACGGGAAATTCTTCACAAGATCTACCGACGGGACAGAAAACGACAATATTTCTCAGGGAATTCGCTGTCGAAAGGAATACTTTTTGCATGGAAAGTTAGCCCATATAGAGAAGCAGTTTGATTCCAGGATCGAATATACCTATGTGGCGGATGCTCCGGATGAGACACAGCATACCTGTGCCAACTGTGGTTTCAGCGGACCCATGAAGGATTTTGCAGACGGATGCCCCTGTTGTGACGCGGCATCCAATCTTGTATACACAGACAAGGATCTGGGAAGCAAGCAGCACTATGATCTGGTGCTGAAAAATCCCCTGTATCGTGTCGTCACCGCAGTGATAGACCTGCTCCTTTCGCTGTGTCTGTCCTATCTCTTCCTGGTGAAGACGTCCCGGACCTTTAACAGTTATGATGTGTCCAAGGTCTTCCTCTACGGGGGGATTCTGGCGCTGCTGCTCTACTATCTTTTCTACCTGTGTGATGCCTATGTAGTCCTGTGGCCGGTGAAGAAATACAAGGAGCACAGAAACCGACTGCAGCGGGACTTCTGGAAGCGTACCGGCATCGATAAACAGCGGTTTTTCAACAACTTAAACTACGAAGCCGGTGCGAAATACTATTCCGCACCGGACTTGATCGACTACGATATCATGGATTATCTGGACTATAGGGAATATCAGAGGGAGGGCGTGCTGTATGTGGACGTCCGTCTGAGGGTTCGACTGGTTGCCCTTCGCGGCGGGCGCATCTCCTCTCGTTACGTCAGAGACACCTTCACTCTGAAGCACAATGCTCTGTGGACAAGACTGCAACCGGGTATCAATCTGATCAAATGCCCGAGCTGCGGCAGCAACATTGATGTCACGAAAAAAGCCTGTGAATATTGCGGTTCCGGGATCCGGGACTTCCGAGAATGGATCTCCTGATGCCTGACCCGTTATCGTTGATCCCCCAAGAACACAAGCCCAATGGTTCCGGGACCGGAATGAGCTCCGATACTGGGACCGATGGGTTCCACGCGAAAGGACTCATACCCGAATCTGGTCCGGATCATCTCCTTTAACAACAAAGCGTCCTCCTCACAGTCTCCGTGAAGGATACCGATGAACATCTGCTTCTCCCGGAAGGACCCCAGTTTTTCCTCCATATTGTCCAGCATGGCAGAAAAAGACTTTCTTCTTCCCCGCACCTTTGCAATGGCCACAAGCTTTCCTTCCTCATTGACATGCAGCACCGGCTTGAGATTGATGACCGTACCAAGCACCGCACCGGTCTTCGACAGGCGTCCGCCCCGGTAGAGATACTCCAGGTCATCCACGGTAAACTGAATGCAGATATGGGGACACATTCTTCGGATCTCATCCGCAATTTCCTCTATCCCTTTTCCCTCTGCCTTTCTGTCCAGGGCAAGCTGAATCATCAGCCCTTCCCCCAGAGATGCGGAGAGAGTATCTATCACAATAATCTTACAGTCAGGGTATTCCTCCATCACTTCTTCGGCACCATTCACAATATTCTGGTAACCGCAGGAAAGTCCGGAGGAAAAGCTGATATGCAGAATATCCTTTCCCTGGGAAGCGATGCGGGAAAACTTCTCCTGAATCACCGCCGGATTGCTGGCAGCAGTCCCAACCTTTTTGCCGCTTCGCATCTCATCATAAAACTGATGTATAGTCAGTCTGTTCCCCTCTTCCCCATATATCTTATCTTCCACGTTGTAATAGTGGGGAATGACCAGTATCCCGTTTTGGTCCAGAAACTCCTGTGACAAATCAGAATTGGACTCCGTGGAAATCACAAAATCTCTCATTATTTTCCTCCCATTTTCCATGTGAACCCTGTTTGGTTCAACCGATAATACATTTTGATTGTATCACAAAAATCTTTGAAAAACCATGGGCAGAGATAAAGAATTCCTTAAGATTGCTTCTCTGTCATTCTCTTAAGGCATAGCGATCTCCATGCATAATATTCCTCTGTTTACAGATACTAGAAGAAACCATTGATCAATATTTGGAGGAAACATTATGAAAGCTACAGGTATCGTGAGACGAATCGATGATTTAGGACGGGTGGTCATCCCCAAGGAAATCCGCAGGACCCTGCACATCCGGGAAGCGGATCCTCTGGAGATCTTCACCGATCGGGAAGGACAGGTCATCCTGAAAAAATACTCTCCCTTAGGAGAGATGAGCACCTTTGCCAAACAGTACGCAGAGAGTCTGGCCCAGGTTTCCGGTCACACTGCACTGATCGCAGACAGAGAGCAGTTCATTGCCTCAGCGGGAGGCTACCGACAGCTGGTGGGAAAGCCGGTCAGTGAACTGTTGGACGAAAAGCTCCAGGGCCGGGAAGGAGGCATTGCAGTAAAGGGGGATCGCTCCTATATCACAATCTGTGATGAGGGTCCTTCCGATTACTACTCCCAAGCCATCGCCCCCATCCTGTGCGAAGGAGATGTGATCGGCAGCGTGATCCTGCTGCAAAACGATTCCAGACAGCGCATGGGCGAGATAGAATGGAAGCTGATCCAGTCCGCGGCCTCCTTCCTGGGGCGCCAGATGGAGCACTAAAGGTCGGTCCCGCCTCCTCTGTCGGCCACCCCGCCCCTGCGGAAAAACATGCTGCGTTTCCTACTCGGTTCGCGCGCCCTTTTCGCCCCCCCCATTCGGGCAAACTCGCCCCGCAAAGCGTGGCTCAGACAGTGCCCTCGGTGGGGGGCTGGCAGCGTAAACCTCCCTACGGAAGCCTCGCAAATGTTTTCCCCACAGGGGCAGGGTGGCCTCGGGGAGGCGGGGCGCTCAGAATAAAACAAAGGAGGGCGGCTGCCCTCCTTTGTTTTAGTTATCGCCCATTCTCTGGAGCAATTCTATTTTGATATCATACAGCTTTGCGGACAGGTCTACATAGACCTTCTGGGGATTTACCAGTCGCTTGGTCTCCTCCCAGAGGGTTCCCATCTCCTGCTGGCAGTAAGCGCGGATGTCCATAACTTTCGGAGAGGTATAGCAGCACTCTCCACCCTTGAACACCTGAACCATCAAAGGGCGTAAAGTGTAGGTACCGGCCTTCAGCTTTGTCTTCTTCCAGGGCTCAGAGGGATCGAAGAGCAGCATGTCCTCATTTTCATCGTAGACTTCGTCTGCCAGGCAGATCAGATCCGCCTTGATCTTACCGGACTCCTTCTCGTAAATACGATAGATCTTCTTGTCACCGGGGTTGGTCACCTTCTCGGTGTTCTCAGAAAGCTTGATCTTCGGGATGAATTTACCGTCCGGTCCCTGAATCGCTGCCAGCTTGTAGACACCTCCAAAGGAAGGATTATCCTTGGAGGTGATCAGATTCGTGCCAACACCCCAGGAGGTGATCTGGGCACCCTGAGCCTTCAAACTGTCGATCAGGTATTCGTCCAGATCGTTGGAGGCGGAGATCACCGCATCCGGGAAGCCTGCCTCATCCAGCATCTTTCTTGCCTTCTTGGAGAGATATGCCAGGTCACCGCTGTCCAGTCTGATGCCGTAGAAGGTCAGAGGAATCCCTGCCTCACGCATTTCGGTAAACACACGAATGGCGTTGGGCACACCGCTCTTTAAGGTATCGTAGGTATCCACCAACAGGATGCAGGCGTTGGGATACATATCCGCATATGTCTTGAACGCAGTATATTCATCAGGGAAGCTCATGATCCAGCTGTGGGCATGGGTTCCCTTCACAGGTACATCGAAGAGCTGGCCGCAGAGCACATTGCTGGTGCCCACGCACCCGCCGATCATGGCAGCTCTGGCACCGTAGGTTCCTGCATCCGGTCCCTGGGCACGGCGGAGACCAAACTCCATGATACCGTCTCCCTTTGCCGCATAACACACTCTGGCAGCCTTGGTGGCAATCAGGCTCTGATGGTTTATGATGTTCAAAATCGCAGTCTCCACCAGCTGCGCCTCCATGATGGGTGCCACCACCTTGATCACAGGCTCTCTGGGGAACATCACGGAACCCTCCGGAATAGCGTAGATATCTCCGGAAAATCTAAAGTCTCTCAGATACTCCAGAAAGTCCTGCTGGAAAATTCCCAGAGAGGCCAGATACTCGATATCCTCCGCCTCAAATCGAAGCTCCTTGATATACTGGATCACCTGCTCCAGTCCCGCAGAGATCGCATATCCACCGCCACAGGGATTGTTACGGTAAAAGGCATCAAAAATAACGGTGGTATTCTGAGCCTTGTTCCTGAAATATCCCTGCATCATTGTCAATTCATATAAATCTGTCATCAGTGTCAGATTCTGTCTGTCCATCTTTTTCCCCGCCTATCTCTTCAATTAATTTTCCCGATATATATCATACACGGTCTCTCTCTGACTCTGGTATCTCTTGATTTCCTCGCGGATCTCCTTCGGTACCTTTTCCACAGGATTCTGTTCCGGTTTGGCGATAAAGAACCCTTGAATCAGGTCAACATCCATATTGATGACCGCCCTCAGTTCCTCGCTGTTCTCCACGCCCTCCGCCAGCGCCAGAATCTCATTCTGGTGGGAATAGTCCACAATATTACGCACAAAATGCTGCTTCTGAGGGCTGTGCTGAATATCTGTGATCAGCATGCGGTCGATCTTCACATATCTGGGCCGATAGCGCAGGAGATTGTTGGCATTGGAATAGCCGGAGCCGTAATCGTCCAGAGCGATCTCCACCTTCATCCGGTCATAGCGTTCCCTCAATTCCTCCAGCTTCTCATCATCCATCTCGGAACTCTCGATCAGTTCCACTACCAGATGTCCTGCATGATATTCAAACTGCTTCTGTACCCAACGGGCATCCTCCCCTGTCAGCTGATAGCCGGGAAGACTGTTGATGAATACCTTGGTATCTCCAAAGTCACCGTGATGTTTGTTCAGGTACTCCATTACCGTAAACATCGTCATCTTCTCGATATCGTACATGCGCCCCAAAGACTCTGCAGCCTGCATGATCTCCGCGATGGTAATATGTTCCACAGCATCGCATCGCATCAAAGCCTCATATGCGTAAATCGACCCGTCCTTCGCCCGAACAATGGGTTGGAAATTGTAGTTGATCAGGTTCTCCTCCATGATCTTCTCCACCAGCTTGTTGCGCTGAATTTCATCGCTGGACAATCTCTCCTGGGCAAACTCGTTGCGATGCTCGTCCGACTTCAGACGGTTTTTCTTTGCTACCGTATAGTTGACCAGCGACTCCATGGTTGCAGCGTCATCCGGTGAACCGTTGATGGACACATAGTGGAAATAGAGACCACACTCTGCTTCCCCGGAAACAATGTGGGTCTTACACTTTTCAGTGATAGAGTCGATGATCGCCTTCACCCTCACTGCTCCATCCCAATCCAACAGCGCGATGAGGAACTCATCGTTGCTCAGCCGACAGCAGATCTCATTGTTCTCATCTGCCAGGGATTCCTGAATATATCTTCCGAAAGAGCGCAGTGTTCTGTCTCCGCTCTTGCGTCCGTACACCTCATTAATGCCGTGGAAGCCCTTGATATCCAAAGCGATCACACAGATCTCCACGTTCCGCTTCTTACAGATGTCCACCAAGGCATCCGCCTGTTGGATGAAGCCCTGATAATTGTACATACCGGTGAGGGAATCTCGAATCTGTGTGGACTGAACCGTCTTCAGCAGTCTTTTCAAAGACTGCTGCCGAAAGAACGCTTCCATTCCCTGCATCACGTTCAGCATCCAGATACGGAACATTGACGTTCCCAGATAGATCTCCCTGCCGTAATTGATTACAGTATAGCCAAAGCACCGATCATCGAAATACACCGGGTTGAATACATAAGTGGTGGGATAATCTCTTTCCTCATGCATCTGAGGCAGCAGAAGCCTGGTGTCAAAGCTCTCGACAAAATTCAGTCTGTTCTCCTCCGGATTCTCGGTACAGGAAAACACCGGAACCATTCTGTCCGCGTAGCCCTTACGGATCGCTCTCTCTCCCAAATTGGATTCCGGCACCATAAATTTCTCATTCATGCACAGATGGAAGCTGTGGAAGGGTCTGATCTGATGGGAATACTCCATCACCGTATAGAAAAATCCGCCATAATCCGTCTGGGAAAGCATGTCCTCCAACAAATGGTTGAATTCGGAATAGAAACCCCTGGAGGAAGACTCCGTTTTCCACTCTTTTCGAAGAATGGAGGGGATGCTCGCCCTGTCCCATTCGCAGCCACAGGTGCCGCCGTGAACAAGCCTGGGTTGAATGGAGAACTCCGGCACCGGCTGATTCTCCAGTTTAGCGATCAACCACTGTACACAATAGGATCCGCACTCACCGGCAGGAATATCCGCTGAAGTCAAAGGAATCGGGCTGTGCCGCCCATCCTCCACCGAATCGTAGCCTGTCACTGCAATGTCCTCCGGCACATGGACCCCCTGCTCTTCCAGATAGGCGATCAGACCGATTGCCATATGGTCATTGGCACAAGCCACCGCCTGGGGCAGATGCTCCCGGTCCTTCATGAGAATCTTTCCAAAGGCTTCTCCGCTGTCATACCAATAATTGCCGTGATATACCCGGTCCACCCCGACCTCAAGACCATGCTTCGACATACTGTCATAGAATGCCTGCAGACGCTGAACGGAATGAATATGTCCTTCCTTACCGCCCAGAAAGGCAATATCCGTGTATCCATGCTCTTCGATCAGATGATCAATAATATGTACCACCGGTGTGTAGTGATCCATCATAACCGTGTCAAAATAGGCGCTGTTCTGATCCACTACCAGCACCGGTCCCCTGGACCGCCTCTTGAGCTGCTGTTCCAGTTCTTCTCCTTTTCCCGGCGTCAGAATCGTATCCAACAGAATCACAAAAGCATCATACATATCATAGGGAATCAATTCGAAGATATTGGACTCACCAATATCCCTTAACTCTGTCAACTGGTACTTTTGATACATAGAAAAAACACAGACGTCCATGTCATATGCATAGGCCTCCCGTATGAAGCCAAGCATAAACCGCATCTGTGTACTTTCATCCAATTGTCCCAGCAATACCCCGATTTTCTTTCTCAAACAACTATCCCCCCGGAGAGAAAAAATATCCCTCTATATTGGAAGATATTTTACCACATTTTTACAAAAATGTCACTTCATTTCATGAAATTTGATTCATTATTCCAGGATAAAGCGATCTACTGAGACTTTTTGTTGCCATTCTTTCAAATTCTTCATAGCTTTCCTCCATGGTTTCGGCAATTGTTTTGTTTTGAAATGGAATAATTGATGAGAAGCAACGCAGTGGTTGTAAAAAGAACACACAAAACAGCCATTGCCATTCCCACAGAAACACTCCCCTGCTCAAATTCCCGCACAATATAGGTGGATACCACCAAGGTGTTCGGAGGTGCAATCAAACTTGCAGTAACCAATTCCCTGAATGCAATAATAAATGTCATCATCCATCCTGTTACGATCCCCTTCCGAAGCAGAGGAAATGTAATTTTTCTGAAAATGTAGATTGGCGTGCCGCCAAAAACCTGCCCGGCGGTCACAAGACTGGGACTGATCTGGGTGAAGGAAGATGTTACATACTGTATGGTATACGGCAGAAAAAGAACTACATACGCTAAGACCATAATTCCCAAAGTATTATATAGTGGGAGTATCTGATAGATCTGATTCCAAAACAGCATGATTCCAATCACGAGCACAATTCCGGGCAGCATCTCCGGAAGGAGTCCCATAGCTTCCACCAATCTCCCCATTTTGCGTTTGGTCTTTCTCACTGCAACTACCAATACTGTCCCCAGCGCAGCACATATCGTTGCAGAAGAAACTGCAAGAATCAGACTGTTTGTCAATGCCTGCACACCCTTCGTATTTTCCGTAAACAACTCAATATAGTGTTGAAGCGTGAAATTCCCCTTCACAAATCCATACCCTCTCAGTTTGATCAAGGATGTGGATAGAATGGAAAAGTACGGGATTCCAACGGCAAACACCAACACAAAGACAATGTACAACCAACCGAGCAGCACTGCAGCCGGATTCTTTGTTTTCTCGACAGTTTTAACACCCTTTCCTCCCACCAGGTGATAACTCTTTCTGGTCGTGATATCATTTTGCAGCATCCACATGCACAGACAGATGCCGATCAAAACAGAGGACAAAGTTGCTGCTTTTCCAAATTCTATGGGAGCAACCGTTGCATAGCGATGTATTTCTGTTGTAAATACATCAAACCCTATTCTCCTTCCCAATGTTGAAGGTGTACCATATTCAGAGATAGTCTTCACAAAAACCAGCAGGGCTCCGATCGCATAATTTCCACGCAGGAGCGGCATCAGGATTTTAACCAGACGTCTGGAAAATCCCGCGCCGAAAATGGAACCGGCCTCATCCAATCCATTGGGAATATTCAGCATGGCGTTCTTCAGGATGGAAAGCATAAAGGGAAATACATGCAGACTCATTACCAGAACCAATCCTCCAAGGGTGAAAAAAGCCTTTTCTGCCCCGGCCATTTGAGGAAGTAACTGCTGCAGCAATCCTCGTTTCTGCATGAATAAAATCCAGCCCATGGACGCAATATAAGGTGGAGTCATAAAGGGAATCATAAAAACAATATCCAAAAAGCGATATTTTGCAAAAGATGTTCTCGCCATCAGATAGGCAAGGGGCGCAGCAATCACCGTCGACACAATTACCACCAGAACTCCCAACAGGAGAGAGTGTGCAATCATTGTCAAATTTTTCTTCTCTGCCAATGTCAGCCACATGGTACCAAAATCAAGGCGGCCATTGTAAATGACCGCCTTAGCAAATACCATAATCAAAGGGCAGACTATCAGAAAAAAGAGAAGTAATGTCAACACAGACAAGCCCGTCTTTCTTCCTTCCGGTTCTTTCATCATCAATTCTCCTCGTTTTATTGGCAAAGATCATTGATCTTTTTTGCTGATTCAGAAGCAATGCCCATCATTTTGTCCCAGTCACATGTGATTTGAGGAATATCGGACAGATTCGTTCTGCCCTCACAGACAATATCACTTCTGCCGGGCAGCAGATATGCATTTGCAACCAACTTCTGAGCATCATCAGAGAATAAATAATCTACAAATGCTCTTGCATTGTCGGCATTAGGAGCAGTATTCATAATCATAGCCGGTCTGGGATTGACGACTGTTCCACCTGCAGGATAGTAAATAGCCAAAGGTTCACCCTTTTTCATGGAAGAATAAGCATTATAGTCTACACCTGCAACAAGAATACCGACTTCTCCTGTAGTGACGGCCTCCAGTGCCGCCTTGTTAGCCCCGGGAACAATCATTCCATTGTTTGCCATACCTTCAAAAGCATCCCAACCATATGCGTTGACAAAGCCGGCAACAAAATCCTTACAGGCACCTGACTTTTCAGGGTCGGGGATCGCCAGTTGATCTCTATACTGTTCCGCAGCAAGTTCATTCCAATCCGCGGATAATTCGGGGAATATTGTTGTGTTATAGATCACACCCACAGCGGAAGCACTGTATCCAAACAGCATCGAATCAGGATCGATCCACCCCTCCACTACCTTGTCTGCATTTGCCGGTACATAAGACATGATCTTTCCTTGTGACTTCATGGATAATCCATCTGACCAGGATGCCAGGATCACTACATCGGCAATCGGATTTGCCTCTTCTGCCTCCAATCTGGCAAGAATCTCTCCGGTCGTTCCCTGGAAAACTTCAACCTCCACACCTGTCTTCTCTGTGAAACCGGCTGATATCTTATCGGCCAGTCCGGCCGGAGAAGGCATGTAAACTGTTACCTTTCCGGACAGTTCCACTTTTTCTTCATCCACCACTACAGCGCTGCTCTCTTCCACACTGCTTTCCTGTTTGACCGAGGCCTTTACCTCTTCTTTCGAACTACTGCTGACCGGGGTCTCACTTCCGCAGGCGCAAAGCCCAATGGAGAGAACTCCTGCCAACATCAATGCCAACATTTTTTTCATCTTGTGTTACCTCTTTTCTTTACTTCAATGATATTTTTCTTGTCTATATAAACAGGTATTTTCATTCCTGGAGACAACTTATGTGCTGTTTGGATGCTCCAATCCTCATCGCCTCGTTTCAATCGGATTTGATATGCTCCGCCTAAGAATAGTGTGGAGATCACCTCTGTTTCATAGCAGTCACTGTCCTCGGCATACAGGAATGATCCTTTCTCCGGTCGAAACAAATGCGTGTCATCCAACCAGTTGGACTGGCCAATGAAATGCGCAACAAAATCTGTGGTTGGCAATTCATAAACGACTTCCGGGATATCATATTGCTCAATCTCTCCCTGATAGAGTACCGCTATCTTGTCGCTCATACTCATTGCTTCCGTCTGATCGTGCGTAACAAAAACCGCTGTGATCCCCAGCTTTTTTACCAAATCCTTCAGCTCGATTCTCATCTCTTCCCGAAGAAGCGCATCCAATGCAGAAAGAGGCTCATCAAACAAAATACAATCCGGCTCAATCACAATCGCTCTCGCAAAAGCAACTCTCTGCTGCTGTCCTCCGGATAATTGCCCGGGATACTTGTCTGCATACTCTTCCAATCGAACTGCATGCAAAGCTTTTTTTACTCTTTCTGTGAGATTCTGTGTCTGTTTAGAGGCTCTCAGGCCAAATGCCACATTTTCAAATACCGTCATGTGGGGCCACAGTGCAAAGTCCTGGAATACAAACCCCAGGTGACGTTTTTCAGGTGAAACATTGATCTTTCGATTTGATGAGAAAACGCATCTCTCGTCAAAATAAATCTCACCTTCATCCGGCTGTTCCAGTCCGGCAATCATGCGAAGGAGAGTGGTTTTCCCGCAGCCGGACGCGCCAAGCAATGTCGTAAAGCTTCCGCTGTCTATCCTTAGGTTGATGTCATTGATCACTTTTTTTGTTCCAAAACTTTTTGATATATGTACTAACTTAATATCCATAACGATTCCCTAAATCCAAACACGATCCTTTTCAACACAAACATCATAAAACAGCATTGTAAACTCCACTATCACTCATCAGTAAATCTCACGTAAAAAATTCAGTCTCCCGTGTTGCGGAGACTGAATTTCCTGTTACAGAACTTTACTTCCGTTTACGATAAGTTTGATTCGTACTATCTTTACTGTCGCCCATTCTCTGCATTACTGTACGCAAGAGAATAAAACAGTTCCTGAGAATTGAGTTTCACCTTATTGATGTCTCGTTCCACATAAGTTCCTTTTGCGGTGAGTCTCTTGCCCTTCTCATCATCATTCATCATCGTCTCAAACATCCAGGAAAGATACTCTCTCACCTTCTTGTCCAAAATCGGTGCAGCCACCTCTACTCGGCGGACTGTATTTCTCGTCATTAAATCAGCAGAAGCAATATAAACCTTCTCTCTGTTTTTTGTACCAAATCGATAGATTCTGGAATGTTCCAGAAAACGCCCCACTATGCTGACAACCTTAATGTTCTCCGTGTAGCCGGGCACCTCAGGAATCAGGCAGCAGATTCCTCTGACGATCAGTTCGATCCGTACCCCCTCCTGAGAGGCCTCGATCAGCTTGTCAATGATTACCTTGTCCGTCAGGGAATTCATCTTGATGCCAACATAGCCTTCCTGCCCATCTTTTACCTGTGCGATCTCTTCATCGATCATGGCCAGCACCTTATTCTGAAGGCATTTGGGTGCAACAAGCAGAAGATTTGTTTCTTCTATGGTTTCTCCCTTCAGCAAAGCTGCAAATACCTCTGCCGCCTCTTTGCCAATCTCCTGATTTGCAGTGATCAATGACAGATCCGTATACAATGCCGACGTTTTCTCGTTATAATTCCCCGTGCCGATCTGAGTAATATAGGAAACTCCCTCATCTGTCTTTCTGGAAATCAGGCAAAGCTTTGAATGCACCTTAAATCCGTTCAATCCATAGATGACTCTGCATCCGGCTTCCTCCAGGATTCTGGAATAAGAAATATTGCTCTCTTCATCAAATCTTGCGCGAAGTTCCACCAATACCACCACTTCTTTTCCGTTCTCCGCCGCTTCCACCAATGCATCCACGATTTGGCTCTTATTTGCCAGTCGGTATAAAGTCATCTTGATGGATACCACGCTGTCATCTCTTGCCGCCTCGTTCAACAGATTAATAAATGGCTTAATGCTCTCAAAAGGATAAGACAATAATACGTCCTTTTCCCTGATCTGAGGAATCAGAGGACTCTTGTCATCGATCTGAGGTGTCATTCTGGGGGAACGCCTCTGATAGAACAGTTCCTCCTGATTTGTATTTTTCAGGTACCCTTGAATCGCAAACACAAAGGACATATCCAGGGGTACTCTGGACAGGAATACATGCTCCTTCTCAATATGAATATCCCGACACAGAGCGCGGATCATCTTCTTGTCCAGTTCTCTGGAAAGTTCCATTCTTACCGGATTCATTCGCTTTCTCTGTTTGATCAGGTTCTCCATCGCCTCTCTGTAATCCAGATCCTCATCGTATACAGTCTCAGTATCAATGTCCGCATTCCTTGTGATCCGCAGTAATGATTTCGCCTTTACCTCGTAATTCGCAAACATTTTCGGGAGAAAATGGAGGATCAGTTCCTCTGAGAGCATAAAGGTTCCTTTTCTGGTTGGAATGTCGATCAGACGCTTGAAGACAGTATTGCTGCAGGGAATGACAGCAGTTCTGGATTTGCCGCCTTTGGTTGCCAACAATGCGACCGCATAGATATCCCTGTTATTGAGAAAAGGAAAGGGTTGTTGTTTGCTCACGATGTAGGAGGACAGATAGGGAGCAATCTCATGATCAAAATAGGTTTCCAGAAGCTTCCCTTCTTCTGCGGACAACTTGTTAAAATTGATCAGACGAATCCCCTTGGGCTCCAGTTCGCCCATCAGCTGCTCATAGATTACCGTTTTCTTCTGGTCAAGCTCCCTGGTAGTTTTCAAAATCGCTTTGACCTGTTCCTCACTGGTCATATTGGTCTTGTTTTCACGGACTACTTCTGAAGACTCCATCTGATCCATCAGTGTCCCTACTCGTACCCGAAAGAATTCATCCAGGTTAGACTGATAGATAGACACGAATGTCAAACGCTCTGCCAAAGGCACTCTTGGATTTCCCGCCTCATCCAACACTCTCTCGTTAAATTTCAGCCATGACAGTTCTCTGTTCATCATATATGGGATAGATTCATTCTTCTCCTGTACTTTCTCAATAGGTTTCCCTGTTTTTTTCATCTCTTTGTTCCTTTCTCCGAAATATCCTCTCGCCCTCAATCAGATATCTTTTCCAATATCCAACAGCATATCCCGGGCAGTGGCAATCATTTTCACGATCGATCTGTCAATCTCGCAAAAGGACGTGTTCGGTTTCCCCAGCAAGAAACCTTGCCCGTAATTCACACCCAGATGAATGATGCATCGCAGTTCCTCCTCTGTCTCAATACCTTCAGCAATCAGCCGGTAATCCATTTCCCTACAGTGTCTCACCAACATACGTACCAAAGATTTTTTCCACTTGGATCTCTGAATCTCATGCACCAGTTCGTAATCTATTTTCACATACTCCGGTTGTATATTCTGGAGCCTGTTCAGACCAGAATAACCGGCACCCAGATCATCCAGCGCCACTTCAAACCCCTGTTCCCTATAGTGCTTTATCAAGGCACTCAGTGACCGATGATTTTCACAATTGCTCCTCTCTGTGATCTCAAAGACCACATCCTCTGCTTTCAGGGAGAACATACGGAGTTTTTCCTTGGTAAACCCTTTGATAAACTTACTGTCACTCAACACATTGCCGTCAACGTTGATAAATAGTTTCACACCATTTGGTTTCCCCACGGCATTTTTCAGAGCATTGGTTCTGCATACTTTCTCCAGTTCCCACAAATATCCCATCTGTGCGGCAGATTCAAAAAGTTCTGAAATATTGATAGTTGCATCCTCATAAGTGATACGGCTCAGCGCTTCATATGCGAAGACACTGCCATCACTCAGCGAGACGATCGGTTGATAAACCGATCTCAACATTTTGTTAGAAATGATCGTCACCGCTTCATTTCGTCTTTGTTCTTCCATTCCATTCCCTTCCATACATGCTACTCTCTATCACTAATAGGTTATTTTCGGCACGTAAAATATACAATCGTTTTCAAGTAAATACTGTGTAAAATTGCAGTAATATTTCTTTGATTCGATTCATCTTGCTTACTCAAAAAAAGCAGCAACGAAGAAATCGTTGCTGCAAAATGAATCCAAATATATTCTTATTTCTATCACAAAGTCCGATCGGTGCTTCCCGATTCCTAATCCACGGCAGACGTCCTTGAGAACCATTTACCCGAATATTACTCTGCACTGTCGTCGGGACACAGAATGCCTGCATCCTTTCCATCACAGGGGATCTGCCTCCTATCCGTCTTCCACTGTATCAGATAGAATGCAAGAGTCCAATACATATTAAAAAACAGATAGAAGAAATAATTGGTTCTCACCGTAGGCAGGGTCAATACAACCGCCGCAAACAAAGCAAGATTGATCGTCATCACAACGATGTAGAACCAATTTCTTCGAACCATCGCGTGGATCCACATCACAAGGAATGTCAGAAACACCATGATTCTGAGGAATCGTCCGATCAGGTATTCCATTCCCAAAAAGTCATCGAACCTCCACTGAATTCTGTCTACAATGGAATTGCCTGACAACAGCGGATAGTTACCGATATCGTCGCGGCCGGCATCATATATACTGTGCACCATCTGCATCATCTGACTTCCCTCTTCCGACACTGATTGATCATATCGAAAGATCATGTCATCGAATAAGGGTGGAAGGGAGAGACTCTGAAACGCTATATTCAACTGATATTTCAGGAACAGATCCAAATTATGAAACAGTAATCGATAGGAGGAAAGGACCATTTGTCTGCCCTTTTCACCGGCAGCACTCTGTCTTGCAAACCTTCCATTTTCATAGTTGTAGACCACAGATGCGTTGTCTCCGAAATTTTTCAAATAAGAAATGGGGATGACCGCCTCGATGGCCCGGATATCCGTCTCCGCCCCTTCATAGGACAGATTGGCGTCGGGATGCTGAAACACAGCCGCTAACGGTCCCGGCAGATTAATGATAAAATAATCCTGCTCCTGATATTTATTTGCACCGTACTTCATCGGCAGATTCAGAATGACAAAAAAGACCAGAAAAATGAGGATCCCCTGCAGGCAGCCTTTTCGGGAAAATACCCTGTTTTCTCTGCCATACACAAGAATCAGAATCAGAGGATACCCGATGAGCCAGAGAATTCCTTCGCTTCGCCAGGTAACGATCATCGCCGCCAACAAACCGTATACGATCATCTTTGGTTTTGTCAGAGGCTTCTCATACAGCTGATCCGCGCACAGCAGACCCAGGAATGCAAGATTCACGATTCCGTACATATAGTTTCTTCCCACAAGCAGGCAGATCTGCGTCATCTCCGGCACAAGGAACAGCATTACCACAAAAGGAATCAGCATCCTAAGAGAAGTTCTCCCCGCTTTCCGGTACATACGAAACAGCAGGTAGCAGAGAAGATTGATCGCCAGCAGTTCCGGAACCAGCATCATACTGACCGGATGCGGAATCAGCAGAAAGGAGGCACAGTAGATCACATTGGTCAGAAAACCGTGCCAGTACATGGGCAGCCATTCTTTTGCATAGGCATAGTTGTGAAAAGTGTCTGCACTCAGATAGATGGGCGTAGGGTACAACAGCAGGGCGACCCCGATTCCCGCGGCATTGATCGCCAGCAAAGCCAGGATCCATCTGCGAAGTTCCGGCTCCTCCTTGTATTTCCGAAACAGGAAATAACACCATGCAAAGAGCAGAAACAACATAAGCACTGCTGCCGCCATGGAGAAGCCCACACACAAATACCGGGAGAGCGTATCCTCCATCAGAGTACTCCCGGTCTTTGCATACCGATATGCCACATTTTCCTTTCCCACATTGGGACAGACAGGATAGAAGAAGGAAGATGTTATTTTTGAAATGAAAACGTACAGAACTGCAGCCGACATCATACACAACGCGGCACGTTTTTTTTCAAGCATAGCAAACCTCCCAACTATTCCTCTTGGTTCACAAAGGCTGACAGTTCCTCCGGCGTTCCCAACACATTCACCGCCCGGGCAGGGATCTCGCAGATATAAATCTTCCCGCCTTTGCTCAGCAGATAATCATATAAGGGTGCCACATACTTTTCCCCGTTCACCAGTTCCCTGGGGACGCCATAGTACTCGTCATATAACTGCCGATAGAAGTCACAGGATCTGAAATAATATGCACCCAAAGTACATTTATCCGAAATACGCTGCTTTTCCTTGATCTCCACCACTTCTCCGTTCTCATCGGTACGGACAAAGCTCCAATGATCTCCCTCCGCACAGAAGCAGGGGATAAAACCATCCCCCTTGAGATCGCTGTATTTCATCTCTCCGGCTTCCACATAGGTATCAATATTGTAGATGAGCAGACCATTGTCCTTGTGCCAATACTGTTTGGCCATCACCGCTGTTGTAGCCTGGCCGTCTGTCAGCCTGTCCAGGAGAATGATCTGATAGTTCTGAATCTTCAGATGCTCACATTCTTTTTCCACAAATCCCCGCACATCCAGCTCATCATTCTTCAGGGCAATGAAAATATACTGCTCCACTCTCTCCCGGAAGCCTTCCAGACTGATCATGGACCACTCAAACAAGGTCCTGCCCTTGGCAGTGATCATATACTTGGGCAGCTTGTACCCTGCTTTCAGAAAACGGGAGCCCAACCCTCCCATGGTAATCACTACATCCAATTTCTCGGGGACATTATTCCCCATCGCTGCACTTTGATTCATCACAGATTCTCTCCAATTCTTCGATATCACAACTTAAAAATTCATTGGGCCGGATGGTTCTGTCATCCACATAGAAGCCCTTGTGCCCGGGCCAGACCTTGCCGTATACGATCTCATCATAGGGGATCTCCCACTTCTTCAGCCATTCCAGAAGGACCGGCGCCGTATGTGCATTGATCAGTCCCAGATTGCCGTTGTAGGAATTCATGTTGCGGGAAGTGTATAAAATGATCTTCGCACCCTGTTCCTTGTAATAACGCATTTTCTCCACGATCTCCGGGTAGGGTACCAGATCCTCGTACCGCTCTCCCTTCCCTTTGATTTTACAGATGGTCCCGTCAATATCAAAAACAAATGAATACTCACTAAACATTCTTCTCTATCTCCTCCATGATCTGTTTTGCGTTCAAAATGAAGCCAAACACCTTATGCGGATTATCGATATGCAGAGGAAGCATGGACAGGAAGAGGGATACCTCATAGATTCGCACGGCCCAATAATTGTACCCGTTCTCTTCCACCTTACGTCGGAAAATCTCCACATAATCCTGAGTTTCCGACAGAATCTCCAGTTCATAGGCAAAATCCCTGCCGATTCGAATCTCATACAGATTGTTGTTGAAGAAATCATAATTTCCACAGACCGAGTGACTCAATTTGGCAATGTCATAGTAGGCATTGGTCCACAGCTGCTCCTCGGTCAATGCCCCCTTGGGGTCAATAAACTTCAGGGTCTTGGTGGCCTTGCTGTATAGGGCATTGGCAAAACAGGGATCCCCATGTCCGATCACCAGTTTCTTCTCAAAGGTCAATTTCTTTTCGATCTTCTCTTTTAACCCGAAATACTTTTCGACCAGCACATCGATTCGGGTATCACAATGAAGCTCCAAGAGTCTGTTGATGGGTTCAAACTCTTTCTTTCCTTTTAATTCTGCGATTCTGGAATGCACCTTGCCTACAAACAGTTCGTCGGTGATGGCGGCATATTGTTCTTCGGAGCACTTCTTCGAATGTCTGGAGCGAAAGAAATAGAAGTATCGATCCATCAGTTCGCCAAACTCCTCCGGGTCCATGGAACCGTGTACCCATTTGATGGCCAGGTCTGTCATATGGAGTCGTTCCATCTTATAGCTGGCGTACTCCGATGTCTCCTGATAGTCAAAGGGCATCACGAACCAATATTTCATGTCATCCGGGACCAGCTGATAAAACGTATATTCGCTCTTGATCTTCTTACGGTTGGAAGACTTTTTCTCTACAATAAACTGATCTCCGGAGATGCTGTTGAAAAACCTGGAATCAAAATTACCGGAGATACACAGGATAAAATTGCTCACATTCCCGATGTCCATTACGCCGTCAATGGGAATTCTGCCCTTGAATTTCTGCGCCAGACTCTTGGCATCCTCGCCGGCAAGCACGTTTTTGCAGAAGGAACAGTAAACGGCTACGGACGGAAACAGCACCGCTGCCGGGTTCTCCTCCATATACACCGTATATACGTCATCCGCATAGAAGATCTTTCGGAAGGTCAGCTGAGCCTGACTGCTGTCCACGATATAAAAATCGGCAAAAGCATGAACCACTCTTACGTTTTCCGTGTCAAGGGAGGATATCCGGGACATGATATCACTGTACTGATAGACAGAGGTGATCTTGAACCAGAGGAGCTCGCCCAGGGCCTGCTCCATCATCTCCTTATATCTGTCTTCATTTTTCTTTTTGTTGATGACTACATCTCCAAAGCCCTTTTCGCCAATGATATCCTTTATCAGCTCACTCTTGTGAATGGCATCATCGTAAATAACTATTGTCTTCATACTTTTCTGCTGCCTTTCTTCCTACCAAGCAATCGGATCACTACATACAGCCCGGTTAACAGAACAAAACTGGTCACCAGGAACAAGGCAAACTGATCCGTCATCTGATTCCCCATAGAGGACTGCAGATAGCGGGAGATGGCCTCCCCCATTTCGTCTGCTGCCAATCCGCCTGCAAATACCACAGTTCCTATCTCACATACCCAGGCTACAATGGACAGCAGAAACAGTAAACTCCATCGTCCCTGAGAAACCTTTCGAATTTCCTGATAGAACTGATTGATAATCGACAAAAACTGCAGAATAGCCAGTTTCCTCTCTGTTGCCCTTCCCTCGATGAGATGGTGATTCCAGAATTTGTAGATTCCCGGGAAACTGTAATAGAGAACAAACAATAGCAGCAGTCCCCCGATCAGAACATAGAGGAAAGAAGTCATACTCGTTCCGAAGACAACGCCGATGGCCAGCATCATTGTCACCAGACCGAGTGTATCGATGAGACGGTCAAACAATACGACCACCACAGCCTCCACATAGTTCTTCACCTCAATACCATAGCAATACATTCGATACAGTTCGCCGATCTTACAGGGCAGGATCATACTCACGGGAATCACTTTACAATAGGTCTTCACAAAGTCCGAAAGTGAAATATCTGACTCACACATGATGATATAGAGCCGAAGGCCCTTCAGCAAATGAACCAGAACGGTTGCGATAACCATGATGAGAATATACTCTGAGGACGCGGAAAAGGTAAATTTCGTACAGAGCATATGTACGAAAAAGCCGGCTGAAACCGCCAATACTATGAGATTGATCACCTGATACCCTTTATTCTTCATCCTCATTTTACCTGATTCTCATATACCACTACTGCATCATAGCTTTCCACTACTCTGTCTCTGTGTTCGCTGACCACGAATTTCTTCCGATGAAGCAGGAAGCTGCCCAGAAGCTTTAGGACAACCACTGCCTGATTGACCATTTTCACGTTTGAGACCTGATCGTCCTCCCGCCAGATGATCGGGAAAAACCTGATCCTGTGCCGATAGAAGGTGCTCCCCATGATCATGCAATAATTGAACATCAGATTATCCTTATATTTCAGATAAAAATCCGACTCCAAAATGGAGACCCTGTACAGATTCAGTCCCGAGCCCAGATCCGTGATCCATTTCCCGCAGACAACGGAGAACAACAGATTGTACACAATATTTCCAAAGGTTCTGAATCCGGAATACCCTTCCAGACGGGAGCCCTTCATAAACCGAGCACCCAAGAAGCAGTCATAATTGCGATATTCGCCGCTCTTAAGGTAGGGTACGATATTGGAAATATCTCCCTGGTCATCCCCATGAAGCACAATGACATAATCAAAGCCGTTCTCCTTCGCATACTTGAAAGCCACCTTATGGGAACCGCCCAATCCGTAGTTTTCCTGATTTCTTAACAGAGATATCTTCACACCTTTCTCATGTGTGTCCAGATATTCGCTGACTGCCTTCTCCCCGTTGTCCGTACTTCTGTTGTTGACAACGATCACCTCACTGAGCAGTTCACACACCTGTGGAGTCAGCTGATCCAGCACACGCCTGATCTGCTTCTCACAATTATACATCGGAATAAACAATAATATCTTGTCCATAAAAACTCCTTCAGAATTCTGTAAGGATAAAATCCCACTAGATATCATTTTAACACAGAATCAGGTGTTTACGCAATATGATTGTCAGATCGTCTGACAGGGATAAATATGTTTGTCAGGTTACCTTCTCTCACAGCGATCTCAATTCGAAGTGCCAGGCTATGAAGGAATTCCTCAAAATAGGTAACCTCCTCTACAGAAGCAATTTCGCAGATCCTCTCCATCGCTCGAAACAGGAGTTCCCGGATCTCTGCAGCAGACTTCTCTGTAAAGATCTTCGCAAGCAAAGCAACCTCCTGCTCGGTCAGGTCCAGAGAATCCGGTCCCAAACCACAGATCACCCGGCCGATAGCATTTACCAGCACAGGCTCACTAAGATTCCCGTACTCCTCGCGGTAATTTACCTGTACTCTCATTAGAAACAGAGTTACTATTTCCGTCCGAAAGAAATTGAGTAACTGATTTTCCATCCGAATCCGGCGCATATATTCCTCAATAAAGCTGATTCCCTGAACGCTTTCCTCAATCGGGCCAAGCAGCGGATAATCAATGCTGCAGGGAATCTGATGGGCGAAGTAGTACAGTTCGTAGTGTTTGAAAAACTCTCCCAGATTCTTCATGGTGTCCACATAGTACACATTTGGAATGTTTGGTGCCTCCAGGCACAATGCACTCCAGGAAAACTCCAGCGTGATTCTCTTTTGATTCAGAATCTCCTGTCCTCTTCCTATCACCTCTCGGAAGTCACTTTGGAGCAGCTCGCTGTCAGACATCCCATCCTCTCTTGCAGCCACAGAAAGTGTGTAGACTAAAGAGGCAAGCAGCTCCCGGGCCGTCTCCACAGGCATAGAGGTGCTGTCCATACCATTGTATTTCGCGGACTGCCACGTCAGCAGCTCCAACAATTTCAGATAATACTGTTGCTGCTCCTCCTCCGAAAAACGGAAGGAACAGACCATGTCGGTTTGATTCTCCTGATGACTCAAAACAAATCACCTGCCTCTTCTGCATCGGTAGGGTCGTAGTCTCCCTTCGCATATCTGCACATCGTTTCCAGCGAAGTTCCCATCAGGTATTCGATGGAACCTTGCGCCCTTCCGTTGAACACACGCACCATAAAATCGATCAGTTCATCGTCTGTATACAGTTCCAGAGATTCCCCCTTGAAATAGTAGAAGGCATCCTGCAGCTGAGCCAGGGTGGTCTCGTAATTGTCCTGTTCCATATACTCGGAATCACAGAAGGCGTAGATCAACTTGGGCAGGATTCCCTCACCGAATTCCACACGACCGGTATCCTTCAAGGCCTTTGCCCTGCACTGCACCAATTCCTCAATCTCTCCTTCGCTTAAGCTCAGACCAAATCTTTCACTGACTGCATTACTGGCACGAAGCTCCTGCTTTGCTTTTTCCACAAGCAACTGATTCTGAAGGTTTAACAAACTGAAATTTTCACTCATAAAAGCCCTCCTAAAAACATATCACACCCAACACTGCGGACACGAGAATGAACGCAATCGGAGATACGGTCTTCTTTTGACGATGGGACACTCCGTTGATCAGAAGCAACACAATCAAAATGCACAGAACGCCATAATCAATTATACCGTCTTGTCCCGTAAGAAACAGATTAGATACCAGCATATGCAGACCGGTCGCAATAATGATTCCCATGATACACGGCTTGATTCCGGCCAGGACCAGCTGTGCTGTTCGATTCTTCATCAGCTTCTGAAACAAATTCACGATCAGAATTACTATGAGAAACGCGGGCAGCACCACCCCAATGGTGGCAGCCAACGCCCCAAGGACTCCTGCCTGAGTACTTCCCACATAGGTGGCGGCATTGACCATGATCGGCCCGGGTGTAGACTCACTGATGGCGATCATATTGGAAATCATCTCGCTGTCCATCCAACCGTTCTCGAGAACCACATCCTGTATCAGGGGAATCGCAGCGTATGCGCCGCCAAAGGAAAACAGTCCGATCTTCAGAAATTCCAGGAAAAGTCTCAGATAGATCATCGTTTTATCCTCCCGATTACACTGTAGATGCAAAATCCTAAGAACCCCGACGTCAGAATCAGAACAATGGTGGAATACCCGATCTGAAGAAGGTTGCATATCATCACCAGTAAAAAGAATCCCATGACAAAGCCGGCACTGATATACCTGTGGGAAGCAGTTTTCAACAGTTTCCGAACCATATTGATTCCCACCTTCGCGATCAGAAAACCTACCGCCACGCGGATTCCCCGGAATGCCTTCGCCACGATTTCGTATTCTAAGAGACTGTCCATAAAAGAAGAGATCAGGAGAAGGATCAGAAAAGAGGGAATCACCATTCCGACCGTCGCGGCAACCGCTCCCTTCATCCCGGCTCTCTTGTAGCCGGTATAGGTAGCGCAGTTGATAGCGACCGGTCCCGGAGTAGACTCCGCGATGACCGTAATGTCCATCAGTTCATCAGCAGTGATCCAGCGTTTTTCCTCCACACATTCATGTTCGATCAGGGAGATCATGGCATAGCCACCGCCAAAGGTAAACATTCCGATCTTAGCAAAGGTAATAAAAAGTTCTAAATATGTACCCATATAAAACCTATCCATTATCACAGTTTGACTTTCTTTCTCATTATACACTGTTCATTTTTAATAGGCAAATAAGAAAGAAAAACAGAAGGCGGCAGAAAGCAGCCACCTCCCTCTATCTTTTCATTTCCTTGTATGGCAAGAAAGTAAATCCACTCTTTTCATATACCCGGATTGCTCTCTCGTTGTCGTCCTCCACCTCCAACCGGAAAATGGCATCCGGATATTTCTCCCGAATGGTGTCCAGAAACCGGCTGCCGATTCCCAATCCTCTGTACCGATCATTGATGTAAAGGTCTTCTATCCAGATACATTGTTTGCCGAATTCAGTGGAAAAACTTTTGGCAAGCATAGCATAGCCTTGCAGATCGCCTGCATCCTCGAAAATATACCCCTCCAGGTAGGGGCTGTCATTGACACAATTCTCTATGTCAGCGGCGAATATCTCTTCCGAACCGTTGCTCCAGACTGCCGGCGAGGCATAGAAAGCCTTCATCATCTCCATCACATGGGATTTATCTTCTATCGTCATACTTCTGATCGTCATACTCATTTCACTCTCCATACTTTGTTTCATACTATTTATTGCTGGCCGCAGGCGATCATTCTGTACGAAAAACACTGATCAGACGAAACACCTGCTCAACTGTTTCAATCATATTCTCTCTGGCATTTTCCGGTTTCATAGCTTCCTGCAATGAGGTCGCTGTCCGCACGATAGGAAAAAACGCATCGATCCCATGGTGATTGCACAGGACCGCATCTTTTGTCACGCATCCCGAAAACGCTATCACCCTTTTGCCATACTTTTTGGCGATCCCGGCAACGCCGACGGGAGCCTTGCCCAAGACGGTTTGTCCGTCCAACCTGCCCTCGCCGGTGATCACAATGTCTGCATCCTTTATATCATTTTCCAACTTAGTCTCATCCAAAATGATCTTTATTCCGGACTCCAAAACAGCGTTGGTATAGGAAAGGAAGGCAAATCCCAGTCCTCCCGCCGCCCCGGTTCCGGATTTGTCTTTGTCGGCTCCCGGGTATTTCTCTCGAGTCAGTTGTGCATACTCCTCCAGCCATTTGTCCATGTCCGCAATCATAGACAGCGTGGCGCCCTTTTGCGGTCCGAATACTGCACTGCACCCCATTGCACCACACAGTGGGTTGGTCACATCACAGGCCACCCTGAATTTGCACTCCTTCAGTTCCGGCACTACTCTTTCATCCGATATTCTTGTGATCATTGACAACCCTTTGGCGCCAAACGGGACTTGCCTGCCCTCTGCATCAAGGAATTCATACCCCAGAGCCTGCAGCATTCCGATTCCACCGTCGTTAGTCGCACTCCCTCCGATACCAACGATGAAATTGCGGCACCCTTTTTCGATTGCATCCAATATCAATTCTCCCACACCGAAGGTAGTGGTGTGGAGAGGATTTCTGGCCTGTTCCTCGACCAGAGAAATACCTGCTGCCGCAGACATCTCGATGATCGCCGTCTTGGATTCATCAATGATTCCATAGGCGGCTTCCACTTTCGATCCGAGGGGACCGGTAACCGTTACCCGCTCTATGCGTCCGTTCATTCCCAGCGCGAGCGCTTCAACCGTTCCTTCGCCCCCATCCGCCAGGGGGCGAACAATTATTTCGGCATCACGGAATACTCTTCTAATCCCTTCCGAAACGGCAGAGCCTGCTTCCAGTGAACTGAGGCTGCCCTTCAGCGAATCAATTGCCACTACTACTTTCATACTCTGCCTCCTAGCCCGTAAATGTATCCGATATCCAAAAGTGCACTACATTCTATTATACAAAAAAATCGGAACAATATCTACTTGATTCGTGCTAAATGAGGACAACCCGGCTCCAAGCCATGCCCCACTCATAGCCCTTGCGGGCGTTTGTCTGGACGGCTGGCGCTGGGTGGTATAGCACGACTACAAGCCATGCTCCACTCATAGCCCTTGCGGGCGTTTGTCTGGACGGCTGGCGCTGGGTGGTATAGCACGACTACAAGCCATGCTCCACTCATAGCCCTTGCGGGCTATTTCGTGGACGGCTGGCGCCGTATAAAAATGCAACAATAAAGGCACTTGCGAGTAAACTCGCAGTGCCTTATCGTTTCATTTTTGCATGGCTTGTAGCTTAACCAAAGTATCTCTCTAACAGACCCTTCAGTGCTTTGCCGTGTCTAGCCTCATCGCGTGCCATCTCGTGAACAGTGTCATGGATCGCATCCAGATTATTCTTCTTAGCACACTTTGCCAGGTCAGTCTTGCCGGCGGTAGCACCAAACTCACAGTCAACTCTCCAAGCCAGGTTCTTCTTGGTGGAGTCAGTCATGTTCTTCTCAAGCTCAGAGCCAAGCAGCTCTGCAAACTTTGCAGCATGCTCTGCCTCTTCAAATGCAGCCTTCTCCCAGTAGAGACCGATCTCGGGATAACCCTCTCTGTGAGCTACTCTTGCCATGCACAGATACATACCTACCTCAGAGCACTCGCCCTCGAAGTTAGCCTTCAGCTGCTCGAAGATGTACTTCTTATCCTCTTCGCTGATGGAATCATTATTCTTAACAGTGGTAGCATAAACGCCGAACTCGTGCTCAGCTGCAAGGGTAAGCTCACCTTCAACAGCCTTGAACTTATCAGCACTCACATGACATACAGGGCACTCTGCGGGGGGATTGTCTCCCTCATGAACATAACCACATACACTACATACATACTTCATAATCTTTTCTCCTTTTCATCAAATAATTTTTTGCTATATCATCAGAGAGCTTCCGCTCTAAGATATCTGTGAATGATTGGCACAGGCAGGGCAGGAACCATAAAAGTAGGTCACATGACCGTCGATCTCTCCCTGAAATCCTGCTGCTGCGATCCTGTCAATCGAATCAATACTCTCCATCTCCAGATCGATCACCGCATTACAGTGATTACAGATGAAATGATTATGGGGAGAAGTATCTGCATCAAAATGGTCCGTACCATCTCCCAATCGCAGCCTCTGAATCTCACCCAGTTCGCTTAACAGCGTCAGATTTCGGTATACGGTTCCAAGACTGATATTAGGGATTTCCTGTCTGACCTGGCTGTACACTACATCAGCTGTGGGATGATCCCTGCGTGTCATCAGGAACGCTTTGATCTGATCCCGCTGTCTGCTCTTCTTGTGAGTCATTGCTTCTCCTTTCAATAATAGTAATGATTACTAATATTGATTATAATTGTTTTTCAGAAAAAGTCAAGCTTTTGTCTCACTTTTTTGAAAAAAACAGTGGGTATCGTCCGGCTCTCTACAATTCTCTCTTCTCCAGTTCCTCAATATCTGCATAGCCATATAGCTTCGCGGTATTCTCAATGGTGGCCTGTGCGATGTTCACACCATTTTGAACGCATCCCACCACAAACTGACCGTACAGCTGGAGCATCTTGTCAGAGTAGGTACTGATCTCTCCGCGCAGATAGGTCTCATAAGAGGTGTCCTCCGGATTGTCTTCGTAGGTATGAAGTCTTCTGGCATTGTGGGCTACATTGGGATGCTTGTCTGCAAAGCTTTCCATCATATTCATCTGGATCGCTACGATCTGCTCAATGATCCGCTTCTGCTCGTCTGTCAGCTCCGGGAAATAGATCTCCAACTCTTTGAATCGCTCCGGTGCAGTGCTCTCCATCATTCTGCCGTATTTCTCGGTGATCAGGTTATGTCCCTTGGCAAACTCTCTGTTAAAGTCATAGTAGTATTGCATCAGCATATCCCGGTTCCAGAGCAGATACTGGCTCTTACGCATCACAGAGAAGGTGGGCCAATCATTCTGGCAGTAGGCGCGGCCGCCTTCATTTTTCACCTGGTCAAATGCCTTGAACTCCAGCTTTGCAATGGCTGTCACCAATTCCTGATCGGTGAGATCGGCATAGGAGGCCTTCATCAGAAGTTCTTCCGTGTGGTGATCCAGATACCAATCGATATCACTGATCACATTGGCCGCATACATCTGACCGGCCAGCAATTCTCCCAAAGCCGTGGTATACTGTTCCGTCAGGGTGGCATCTGTCCTGACTCGGTTCAGTCCCTCCAGAAGTTCCACCACTTCAGCGCCGCCGGGAAGCCCCTGCGCACTCTTCTTCAGCCATTTATCGTGAGGCGGGAAGCAATTATTCAGGTGATGCACCAGCTTCAGTGCGGCGCGCATGCAGTCAGACAGCATCAGCTGAGCGGTCAGCTCATCCCCCCGCTGCAGCACCCTCTTATAGTTGTACTGACCACACTGAGATACCTTCGCCGAATCTTCCGCCAGCTTTAAGAAGCGGATCCTCTCCGGGTATCCCCGAAGCAATGCGCTGCGGATGGCGGAAAATGTTCCCTCGTCATCCCGAAATATCTGTCCGTTGACTGCTGCTGCCAGCGCATAATCCTCCACACTGCCGAAATCGATCCGGGCAGCATCCGCAGTTCCAAGGAGACTCTCATAAAACTCTGATATCCTGCGGACTCCCCTGCGTCCCCTTCCCCTGTCGGTCACAACTCGCGTATATCCCATGAATTCAGCAGGAAGTGTTTCATATGCCTGCTGAAGTTCCTCTCCGATCAAGGCATAGGTCTCGTCTGTCACCCAGAGACAGAAATCCGGTCCCCAGTCGTGATCCCGGGAAAGTTCATCATCAAAGCCAAAACAATCCGAACCGGGTCCCACCAGCCCCACAGCGATTTTGTTCTCAAACTCCGGAAACTTTTCCCGGATCATTTTCTCCCCATATGCTTCATAATATGCCCTGCTAAGTTCCATTCCGGTCATTGTACGCTCTTCCTTTTCTTTATCTGTGCCTGTGGCTGTCGGTGTATCATCTTCCTGCCCCGCTGTCAGACACAGGTCTCTGTTTGTCTTCAGCTTCTGATACTGCAGATTCTGCCCCAGGGTGCTCTCCACGATCTCCATGCCTCTCTCAAACAATTCTCTGGCGCGCTGCAGGTTGCCGGCGCGATACTCGCACATTCCCAGGGCGGAAAGCGCCGCACAGTAATGTGCATCATATAGTTTGCGCTCCTCAAAACAGGCGATCGCCCGCTTTGCATACTCCGCAGCCTCTGAAAACTGTTCTGCCTGGACAAAAGTGTTGGCCAGATTTGCCAGACTCACCGCGATCTCAAAGCCGGCCCGGTTGGCAGTAGAGATCTCAAACGCCCTCTTCTGCATCCGAAGGGCCTCCTCCGTATTGCCCATCTCCTGCATCAGAAGACTCATATTGTTCAAAAAGCCTGCATACCGCATGTCCGTCTCCGGCAGCGTATCGTGATAGATCGCTTCTGTCTCCCGATAGGCAGCCAGAGATTGCTCCAACCGACCGATGGAGCGATAGGCATTGGCAATATTCAAAAGCGTGGTTGCATAGGGAACGGTTCCCTCCAGTCCCATTCGAAGGGCTGTTTCACGAGCCTCACTGCAAACCTGCTCCAGTTTTGACACTTCCGAGGTCTGTCGGTAATAGCCGATCAGTTCGTTGAGAATCTCCAGGCTAAAAGCCTCATCCTTACACCTCTTTGCACTCTCCAGTTCCTCCAGCATATATTGAAGCGCATCACTCGCCCGGTTTTCGTCAAACATCCGGTCTACCGTCTCGTAAAATCTCTTTCGATAGTCTTGCATAAAAGCATCGTACGCCTGCTTCAGACCTGTGGAAAGGGGCGTCAGCGCCACACCAAGGTCGTTTACTGCCCGGGACAGATAGTATTGGTTCTCCGCCGCCGTCAGTGCAAAGGGCATGGGGATCTGCCGCTGCTCCATATCTGCCGCGGACAGATAGACTCTCTCAAAATGGATCCCGGTGGCTTCCTCCAGACAATCCGCAAATTCTTCATAGGAATACTGCTTCTCCCCGGCAAAATTATAGACTCTGTTCCGTGCGATCTCCTGCTCACAGACCGCCAGCAGAAGCTCTGCCACATCTTCCACGTAGACCATCTGAAACCGTCCGTCCTTCTCCTGCGGCAGAAGCACCTGACCGGCCTTGCGGATCCAGGTGAAAAACATTTCCTCTCTGGGTGCGTAATTCCCGGGGCCGTAGATCACCGACGGCCGTACCGAGGTGTAGGCTATCCCTCGCTTCGCCGTCTCTTTCTTCAGTTCTGCCTCCAGCGCTACCTTCCCCTGAATATAGTCACCGATATCGCCGCCAAAGTGCCGGTCCTCTAAGGCAGAAGTCTCGCTCATCCATTCGCCGGTATTTCGAAGGTAGACATCGCAGGTGCTGACGAACACATAGTGGTTCACCCGGTCTCCCAATACCTCAAGGATCGCTGCAATATCTCCCTGCCTGTAGGCACAGAAATCTACCACCACATCAAAGGCCGGCAAGTCGAGTGCCAGCAGTTCCTCCGGCTTCGTGCGATCCGCAACGTATTCCTTCACGTCCAATGCAGGATCCTGCCTGCGGCTTCCTCTGTTCAATACACTGACCTGATGTTTCCCGGAAGCCTTCTGCACAAAGCACTTTCCGCAGAAATAGCTGCCGCCGATTACTAAAATATTCATTCTCTTTCATCCTTCCGGTTCGCCACAGGCTACTATGTCTTGCTTACGAAACTAGGCCTCCTCCATAAACTCCTCATAGTCGTTCTCACTGGCGAACAAAATATATCTGCCCTCAACCAAACCCATGTAACCATTTGCAGTAGGATATCCCTTCATCTCGCTTCCTCCTTTTACATTCCGGTATTGCACCGGTTTTTATGATCTGTAAACAGAGTAGCATTTTATAAGGGCAATAAACATGCCTTAATGTTATTTTATCAGAACATGTGTTTGTTTTTGCCGTGTTTTGAAAAAGGGCAGGTGCCTGTACTGCTCCTGCCCCGTCATCCCGCTTGCCCGGACCGATTTACTTCAGTCCGAACTTGTCCAGGATCCCGCCGATCTTATCCACGGAAATCTTTGCCTTCACACCATCCACGATCTTCTGGACGGATTCATCGGGCAGATCCACGCCCAGCAGACTCTCAACCGTCTTAACCGGCTCCTTCATAAACTGCTGGCGCAGCTTCTCATCCTTGGTGACCTTCTCGATCATCTCTGTGATCTGTGCTTTCAAATCCATATCCATTCCCTCCATATCTATTCTATTTTGATCTATTCTATTTTGATCTATTCTTTCTGTATCCACCTTCGTCACTGCTTCGGACAGTCCTATTGTACCAAAAATGCCCTCTCTATGCAAGCACTCTACATGGTCTCACTCTCCAGCCGAAGCATCTCCATCTTCTGCAGGATCCGCTCTGTCTTGTCCAGCAGAAGCTGTGCATTGGTCTCCACGATGCCGGTCTTTCTGTACTTACAGGTAAAGCTGGGAATTCCCTGCAGCGAGAAAGTAAGTTCCGATCCAAACTCCTGCAATAGTGCGGGGATCCTGGCCCCATCCAGCTTGGCATCCGGGCGCAGCTTGATGACGATATGTCCGAATCTTCCCCCGATCTCCGTCACATACAGCTTGTGGGCCGCTACGCGGATCAAAGCGATCCGCAGCAGATTTTCCACCGGGAGAGGGATCTTTCCAAAGCGATCCAACAGTTCATCCCGCATATCGTCCCGTTCCTTTTCCGATTCGATATTGGCGATCTTCTTATAGATGTCGAACTTCTGGTTCTCATTCACAATATAGGTGGCAGGAATGTATGCATCCGCATCCAATTCCACGCAGGTGGAAAAATCACCGATGGTCTTGATTCCCTTGCGGTTTTGCACTGCCTCATTCAGCATCTTACAGTACAGTTCGTAGCCGACCGCCTCCATATGACCATGCTGCCTCATCCCCAGAAGGTTCCCCGCTCCTCTGATCTCCAGGTCCCGCATAGCGATCTTGAAGCCGCTGCCCAGGTCGGTGAACTCTCTGATGGCCGCCAGCCTCTTCTCCGCAACCTCCTTCAGCATCTTATCCCGTTGATACAAAAGAAACGCGTAGGCGGTACGATTAGAACGTCCCACTCGCCCGCGGAGCTGGTACAGCTGAGAAAGTCCCATATTCTCCGGTTCGGAGATGATCAGCGTGTTGGCATTGGAAATATCAAGGCCGGTCTCAATGATGGTGGTGGACACCAAAACATCGATCTCGCCGTTTACAAACTCATACATTACCCGCTCCAGTTCTCTCTCATTCATCTGACCGTGTGCGTAGGCAAAGTTGGCCTCCGGCACAAGCTTTTCCAGCCGGGCGGTGACATCTGCAATATTGTGGACCCGATTGTAGACATAATACACCTGCCCGCCTCTGGCCAGTTCCCTGCAGATCGCCTCCCGGACCATCTCCTCATTGTATTCACAGACAAAGGTCTGGATGGGCAGTCTGTCCTCAGGAGCCTCTTCCAGCACGCTCATATCCCGGATGCCGATGAGACTCATATGAAGGGTACGGGGAATGGGGGTTGCCGTCAGCGTCAATACATCCACATTTTCCTTCAGTTTCTTGATCTTTTCCTTGTGGGCCACACCGAAACGCTGCTCCTCATCGATGATCAGCAGTCCCAAGTCCTTGAAGACCACATCCTTGGAGAGTACTCTGTGGGTACCGATCACGATATCCACAGTTCCCTTCCTTAATCCTGCGATGGTCTTCTTGATCTCAGCCGCAGTGCGGAATCTGCTCATCAGTTCTACTGTCACGGGAAAATCCTTCATTCTCTGGACAAAGGTTGCATAATGCTGTTGGGCAAGGATGGTGGTGGGCACCAGATAGACCACCTGCTTGCCCTCCTGCACCGCCTTGAAGGCGGCACGGATGGCGATCTCCGTCTTGCCGTAGCCTACGTCACCGCAGATCAGACGGTCCATCACCTTCCTGCTCTGCATGTCCGCCTTGGTAGCGGCGATGGCATCCAGCTGATCCTCCGTCTCCTCAAAGGGAAACATTTCCTCGAATTCCTTCTGCCATACCGTATCCGGTCCGTACTGATAGCCCTCTGCTACCTGTCTGGCGGCATACAGTTCGACCAGCTCATTCGCCACTTCCTCCACAGCCGCCTTCACCTTGGTCTTGGTCTTCTCCCAATCCTTGGAACCGATGCGATTGATCTTTGGCTTGGCTGCATCGGAAGAAGCGTACTTCTGCAGCATATCAAGGGCAGTGGCAAGCACAAACAGCGTGCCCCCTTCTGCATACTCGATCTTGACATAGTCCTTTTCCACTCCCTCGTGTTCGATCTTCTCGATTCCACGATAGATTCCCACACCGTAATGCTCGTGGACCACATAGTCTCCTACCGTCAGGTCATTGTAATCCTTGATTCCGTGACCACTTCCCCCGGTCTTCCTGCGCTTCTTCTTTTTCTGTTCCGCGCCGAAGATATCCGTCTCCGTCAACACGATAAACCTGATATCAGGATATTCAAACCCTTTGGAAACATGCCCGTAAAATGTGACGATCTCCCCGGGCAGGATCTCACGATAGGGATCCTCCGTATAGACCGCTGTCAGGTCGTTATCTCGAAGGTCCTCCGCCAGACGCTTCGCCCTGGTACGGGATCCGGATAACAACAGCACCCTGTAGCCCAGCTTCTTATAGCGGGTCAGGTCCTTTACCAGGGTCTCAAAGCTTCTGTTGTAGGGTGCCACATTCCGTGACGAGATCTCAGCGTGCACCGTGGCCTTGAAATAGCCTGACTTCCCGTCCATCATAGACAGCAGAACCACCTTGGAGTGAGACAAGACGGCAGCCACCTGCTCTCCACTGTAGAGAAGATTCATCTGGCTGGGCAGGATATACCCCTTCTCCGCCCTCTGGATCATGCTCTCCCGAAATTCCAGTTCCACGGTTTCCGCCGCTTCCTTGATACGTGACTGCTCATCCAGGAAAAATACCGGTCCCAGACGGTCTCCGTTCTCCTCCGCCAAGTGCTGCAGCAGCTCAGGCAAAGTGACCGTATCCTCGTAAAAGTACCGGATATAGCTCTCCAGATTGACCTTACTCTTAAACTCAACCAGCTGCTCTCTCAGTTCTTTCACCTGAAGGCTCAGGCGATGAGCCGCCTCTGTTGCAAAGGTGTCCCGCAGCTTTTTCTCCCGCTGCGCAGCCTCTTTCTCGATCCGAAGTAACCCCCGGTTCATCCTCTCCTCATCCATGACAAACTCCGTGGCAGGATACACCGTCAGACTCTCCAGCTGTTCAATGGAGCGCTGACTCAGCACATCAAAGCTGCGCATGGAGTCGATCTCATCTCCCCAGAGTTCGATTCGATAGGGGTTTTCCTCGGTCAGGTCAAAGATATCAATAATGCCGCCCCGGATGGCAAATTGGCCGGGACTCTCCACCTGGTAAACCTTCTCATACCCAAAATTCACCAGCTTCGCAGACAGTTCCCGTTCCTGCAGCAGGCCTCCCTTTTCCAATGTGATGCAGTCCGTCTCCGGATCCCAGAGCGTCAGCGGTGTCATCATCGCATCATAGGTGGTGACGATGGTGATTGGTTTTCTCTCCATGAGGCGCCGGATAACCTTTACCCGTTCCCTCACCAGCTGATTGCCGTGGATATCTGCCTGAAAGAAGATCAGATCCTTGGCAGGATACAGAGAAACGTTCCTGTCATAAAATCTGTATTCCTCCATCAGTTCTTTCGCCTTCAGTGCATTGCAGGCGACGATGACTTTGGTTCGAAAACCCTCCCCAAGTCCATATATCATATGAAGTTTTTGTGAATCCACCAATCCGCTGACCGAACAGATCGCCTCATCCCTCTTGAGGGCATCCTTCAATTGGTCAAATCCCGCCAGTTCCCGCAGCGGAGAAAGAATAATCTGCATATCGACTCCTACTAATCTATTCCTGAGTTGCCTTCTTGTTATACCGGTTCATAGCAGCATCTGCGCCCTCCCGAATGATACAGCGAATGGCATCCGCTGCCACCTTGGCCGCCTCATCCATTTTCTCCTGCTCCGGGCCTGAAAAGCGGCCTAACACATAGTCAGCCAGATCCCAGCCGGCAGGCTTCTCACCGACGCCAACCTTGATGCGGACAAAGCAGTCGTGCCCTAAATGCTGAATGATATTTTTCAAACCGTTATGTCCCCCGGCACTTCCCTTCTTGCGCACCCGGATCTGTCCCACAGGGAGACTGATATCATCGGAAATGACGATCAGCTCACAGGTCTCATCAAATTTGTAAAAATTCAACAACTCCCGAACACACTCACCGCTTAAGTTCATATATGTCAAAGGCTTTGCCAGAATACACTTCTGCCCGGCAACCACACCTTTCCCTGTCATTGCCTTGAACTTGCTCTCTGCAATATCGATATGTTCCTGCTCCGCCAAAGTTTCCACGACCCGAAATCCAATATTATGTCTCGTATTCCGATACTCTCTACCGAAATTACCCAGTCCCACAATCGCTATCATCTCTTTCTTCTCCTATCTGATCTGTTTCACCACGTAGAATTATACCCCATTCACCGCAAAAAAACTACCCCGGCATTGTGAAAACAATGCCGGAGCAGCAAGGAATACTTCTGAATTCAGGTAACAGGCTTAATTCTCTTCAAGTCCTGCCTTTTCATATGCTTCCAGAACGACCTTCTGGATATTGTCTCTTGTGGAAGAATTGATGGGATGAGCAATGTCGCGATATTCCCCATCGGAGGCTTTCTTACTGGGCATGGCCACAAACAAACCCTTGTCTCCATCGATCACCTTGATATCGTGAACAACAAATTCATCATCAAAGGTGACAGAAACAATCGCTTTCATTTTGCCTTCCTTGTCAATCTTACGCACACGAACATCAGTAATTCTCATAGAATGTCCCCCCAAAATAATGTGTCCGGATATTGACGGAATCTGGAAACGGATAGAAACCTACATGGTATATCTCTCGTTTTTCTCCACAACAATTCGAATCTGACCATCTTCGCCCACATAACGGGAGTTGGCGCGGATGGTATCTCTGCTCTCAACGATACAATTCTCGATATATGTATTATCTCCGATGTAGACATCATTCAGGATAATAGAGTTCTTGATGACACAGTTGTTACCGATGTAGACCTTCTTGAAGATCACGGAATTCTCAACCACTCCGTTGACAATACAACCGCTGGAGACCAGACTGTTTCTCACCCGGGCACCGGGGTTATATTTTGCAGGAGGAAGATCCTCCACCTTGGAGTAGATATCAGGATACTGTCTGAAGAAATAGTCTCTCACATCTGTTCTCAGGAAATCCATATTGGTCTTGAAGTAATCCTCTACAGAAGCAATGTTTCTCCAGTAATCGGTGATCTTGTATCCGTAGATTCTCTTCAGATCCTTGTAGCGGATCAGAATATCGCGGACAAAGTCATATCTGTCCTCTTCCGCGCACTTCTCGATCATCTCGATCAGAAGACGACGGCGTACCACATAGATACCGCAGGAGATGGTATTGGACTTCGCCTGAAGAGGCTTCTCCTCAAACTCTACGATGCGGGACTCCTCATCCATTCTGATCGTACCGAAACGCTCAATGTCCGTACCCGGCTCCATATCACGACATACCACTGTGATATCAGCCTTCTTGTCAATGTGATACTCCAGTACCTTGTTGTAATCCATCTTGTAAATGCCATCGCCTGAAGCAATGATAACATAAGGCTCATGGCTGTTCTTCAGGAAGGACAGGTTCTGGTAGATGGCATCCGCAGTTCCTCTGTACCAGTTGCTGTTGTCAGCGGTGACAGTAGGGGTAAGAACCGACAATCCCCCCTGCTTACGTCCGAAATCCCACCACTTGGAGGAATTCAGATGCTCATTCAGACTTCTGGAGTTGTACTGTGTCAAAACTGCAACCTTCTGAATATGAGAGTTGCTCATATTGCTCAGTGTAAAATCAATACTTCTGTAACTGCCGGCTACGGGCATTGCGCAGATGGCTCTCTTCTGAGATAATGCCTGCATTCTGTGATTATTACCACCGGCTAAAACGATTCCAATTGCTCTCACTATACTTCACCTGCCTTAATCAAAGTTTTGCCGCTTGCAAGATAATTGTTCTCATAATCTGCAGCTACTGTCTGTCCGGAAACAACAGAGTTCTTACCAACGGATACTCCGTCGGGAATCACACTCTTCTCACCGATGGTAACCAGACCGTGATTATAAATGTGAGGAGCGGTATCGTTCTCTGCCTCCTCGCCCACGCCCAGCTTTACATTGTGGCCGATCACAACATCTTCTGCAATAATCGCCTTATTTAACTCACATCCGTCTCCGATGACGGTCTTATTCATGATGATAGAGTCTCTGACTACGGTTCCCTTGCCGATGGTGACACCACAGCCGATGACGGAATTGTATACCTCACCGTAGATCTCACTTCCCTCGCCGATGATACAGCGCTCAGTGATGCTGTTCTCCGCAAAATACTGAGGGGGCTGGATCTCACTTCTGGTATAGATCTTCCAATATTCCTCATACAGATTGAACTCAGGAACGATATCGATCAGCTCCATGTTAGCTTCCCAGTAGGAGCTCAAGGTTCCCACATCCTTCCAGTAACCATTGAACTCATAAGCATACATGGGTGCTCCCTTCTCATGACAATAAGGGATAATATGCTTACCGAAGTCCAGAGCGGGCTGATCTGCCATAGCAATCAGCGCCTCCTTCAGCGTCTTCCAGTTAAAGATATAGATACCCATACTTGCAAGATTGCTTCTGGGATTCGCAGGCTTCTCCTCAAACTCTGTGATCTTTCTGTTTTCATCAGCGATCATAATACCGAAGCGGCTTGCCTCTTCCCAGGGCACAGGCATAACGGCGATGGTACACTCCGCACCGTTGGCCTTGTGAAAATCAAGCATGACCTCATAGTCCATCTTGTAGATGTGGTCGCCGGAGAGAATCAGGATGTACTCGGGATTAAAGGTCTCCATGTACTCAATGTTCTGATAGATCGCATTCGCCGTACCGGTATACCACTCACTGTTCTTGCTCTTCTCATAGGGAGGCAACACAGTAACACCGCCGATATTGCGGTCCAAGTCCCACGGAATACCGATTCCGATGTGTGTATTCAGTCTCAACGGCTGATACTGAGTCAATACACCAACTGTATCCACCCCTGAATTGATACAGTTTGAAAGAGGGAAGTCGATAATACGGTACTTTCCTCCAAATGCTACCGCAGGTTTTGCGACCTTAGACGTGAGAACGCCCAGACGGCTTCCCTGCCCGCCTGCCAACAACATGGCAATCATTTCTTTTTTAATCATGTTATCACCTCTGTCTAGCTATTACCGTTTTGTCGGTAAAGAAATTATAACACAAGCCGTTGGAAATGTGAATATTTATTCCCAAAAAGATTGAGAATTTTTCACTTTTTCTATCTATTTTTTACAAATTTTTACAGTTTGCCAAAAACGGTTTGGTTATTTCGTTTCACATCGTTTCAACATTTTACGGTTTTTTATTGAAATTGACGATTTTTGACTCAGAAAAAGTTTTTTACAGATTCATTTGTTTTTTATCCTCATCATGCTTATAATGGGAGTAAGAAAAGATCATGTTAAGAAAGGTATCATACTATGTTTCAGATTGATTTTCAGAAACCGATGTCCATATATTTTGTCGGAATCGGCGGGATCAGCATGAGTGGTCTGGCTGAGATTCTGCACACGGCAGGTTTTCGGGTCTCCGGCTCCGATTGGAAGGAAAGTCCTATCACCCAGGGACTGATTGCCAAGGGCATCACCGTGAAATACGGCGAAAGTGCATCGCACGTGACACCGGACATTGATTGCGCCGTGCTGACCAGTGCCGTAAAGGAGACGAACCGTGAATTCATGGCCATCAGAGAGCTGGGGATTCCCTATCTGACCAGAGCACAGCTTTTGGGCCAGTTGATGAAGAACTACCGCTGTTCCATCGCCGTCAGCGGTACCCACGGCAAAACCACAACCTCCTCCATGATCAGTGAGATCCTCCTGGAGGCAGAAACTGACCCTACCCTCTCCATCGGCGGCATCTACAAACCCATCGGCGGCAACATCCGGGTGGGAGGAAAAAACTATTTCCTCACGGAGGCCTGCGAATACACCAACAGTTTCTTAAGCTTCTATCCCAATATCGGTGTGATACTTAATATAGAAGAAGATCATCTGGACTTTTTCAAGGATCTGGCTGACATCCGCAATTCCTTCCGCAGATTTGCCATGCTGCTTCCCGCGGACGGCTGCCTTATCATCAACGGGGATATCGAAAACTACCGGGAGATCACAGAGGGATTGCCCTGCCGGGTCATCACCTACTCCCTCACAGATCGGTCAGCAGACTATTATCCCGAGGACATCTCCTATGACTCTCTGGGACACCCCTGCTTCACCGCCTGCTGCCGGGAGAAGTCTTCGGTGAAGCTCTCTCTCTCCGTGCCGGGCCTTCACAATGTAGGAAACGCTCTGGCCTCCCTGGCAGTGGCAGACTGTCTGTCTCTCTCTCGAAAGATCAGCAGTCAGGCGCTGAAAAACTTCAACGGCACGGACAGACGCTTTGAGTACAAGGGTACCGTGGCGGGGGTCACCGTGGTGGATGACTATGCCCACCATCCCACAGAGATCACCGCAACGCTGACCGCCGCAAAGGAACTTCCCCATCACACACTGTGGTGCGTCTTCCAGCCCCACACCTATTCCCGTACCAAGGCATTCCTGGACGACTTTGCGGAAGCGCTCTCCCTGGCGGACAAAGTCGTTTTGGCCGAGATCTATCCTGCCAGAGAGACCGATACCCTGGGCATGAGTTCCTCCCTGTTGGCAGAGAAGATCAATCGTTTAGGCGGGGATTGCAGGTATTTTGAAACCTTTGACGAGATCGAAAATTTCTTATTGGAAAATTGCATAAAAGGTGACATGTTGATAACTATGGGCGCCGGAGATGTGCATAAAATCGGCGAAAACCTTCTCGGAATATAATTATCCACAGTATCCACAGTAAAGAACGCGAGAATCCCGCCTCTTCACTGTGGATATTTTTGTTCCGATCTGTGGATAACTTTTTACTCGACAAAAAGACTGTTTTCTTGCAAACATTGGATTCCTTCGAATTATCGTAGAATATTATCCACATATACACATTATCCACATTTTTCGTTTCGAATTTACCCGGATTTTACCGGATTCTCCTTTTGGGTATTATGCCTATTTCATTTTGTCTTTCGGTATGCTATACTTTCCGTGCTTGGGAGGTTGCTCCCTGCCAAAGGATACGAACAGGAACGGTGAACAGTATGACAGGCTTGACGATTTACAAAGATACTGATGTGGATTCCACAGTCATTTCCAATCTTTTTATCGACGAATATATGGGAGATGCCAACGATGCCCAGATCAAGGTATATCTCTATCTTCTTCGCATGATGAATGCGCACAAGGCTGTCAGTGTATCCTCCATTGCGGACAAGTTTAACCATACCGAGAAGGAGGTCCTCCGCGCCTTGAAATACTGGGAGAAGCGCAAGCTCCTGGATCTGGACTTCGATGAGGACAAGAATCTGGAGGGAATCCACATCCACGATCTTGTGGAACAGGGCCGGCCTGAACCAAAGACCTCCGGTTCTTTAAGCGGGTGCAAGGAATTTTACCCCGACAAGGCCCCTGCCTCTGTCACCTTCCCCATGCCCTCTGTGCAGACAGAGCCTGCCCCCGGCTTTACCAAGCCATCCTACTCCGCAGACCAGCTGCGGGAATTCAAAAAGCGTAAAAATATCGAACAGCTGTTGTTCGTTGCAGAGTCTTACGTCGGCAAGCCTCTGACTCCCACCGAGATGAAGTCCATTCTCTTTTACTCAGACGAACTGCATTTTTCCGATGACCTGATCGATCATCTTCTGCAGTACTGCATCGGCAGAATGGGCAAAAAGAGTTTCCGCTACATCGATCAGGTTGCCATCAACTGGGCAAAGATCGGCATTACCACTCCGGAGGAGGCACAGCAGGAATCACTCCTCCACAACAAACAATATTACGCAATTATGCGGGCTCTGGGGCGCAACTCCGTTCCCACGCCCACAGAGGAAGAATTTTTCTCCCGCTGGATCAACGAATACGGATTTGACAATGATGTCATTTTTGAGGCCTGCAAAAGGGCTGTCCTCCATGCCGGCGGCAATCGTCTGGACTATGCAGAAGGGGTTTTAAAGCGTTGGTATGACAATCATGTTCACCATGCCTCCGACATCCCTGCTGCAGATGAAGACTTCCGCAGGCAAAAGGGAGGCGACAGAAAAGCTTCCGCCAAGAAGCCTTCCAACTCATTTGCACAGTTTGAACAACGGGATTATGATTTTGATGCCATCGAGGAAAAGCTGCTTAGCCTTTCCGGCAAACGAGGAGACTGATATGCCACTGACAAACCAACAGTACGAGGCGCTGGAAAAAGAATACGATTCTGTCCGCAGGGACAATCAGGCATTGCTGCTTCGCCGGCAGGAGGAGATCTTTCGACAGTTCCCGGAAATCAGGGAATTAGACGCCTCCGTCAGCACACTTTCCGCTGAGGCCATTCGGGCGATGCTGGAGGGAGACTCCTCCCTGAAAGAACAGCTGCCCCGGAAGCTTTTGACCATCCGACAGCGCAAGGCTGCAATCCTTACCTCTGCCGGTTATCCGGCGGATTACCTGGATCCCATCTATACCTGCTCCTCCTGTAGAGACACAGGGTATACGGAGGATGAAAACCACGTAAAAATCAAGTGCTCCTGTCTGAAGGACCGTGAGATCCGGATCCTGTACGATCAGTCTCACATCCGGGAAAAGCTGGAAACAGAGAATTTTCAGACCCTTTCTGACCGATACTATCAGGGAGAAGATCTGAAACGTTTCCAAATTGCACGAAAAGGAAGCAAAGATTTTGTACAAAATTTCAAACAAGACTATCGCAATCTTCTTTTTTATGGTACAGTAGGTACTGGCAAAAGCTTTCTGTCGGGATGTATTGCCAAAGAACTGCTGGATCAGGGGTATTCCTGCATCTACTTCAGTGCTTCTGCACTGTTTGACTCCATCGCCCGCCTTTCCTTTGATTACAAGGAAAAGGATGCATTGCAGATCTTTTCGGAGGATCTGTACACCTGTGATCTGCTGATCATAGATGATCTGGGAACAGAACTGACCAATGCCTTTGTGGCATCTGCTCTGTTCTCTCTCCTGAATGAACGGGCATTGCGTCGAAAGTCGGTCATCATCTCTACCAACCTTCGGCCGGATGAGATCAGGGATCGGTATACTGACCGGATCTACTCCAGAATCGTCAGTTCCTTCGACCTGTACAAGCTGACTGGGGCAGACATTCGAATCTTAAAGAGATGCTAAGCCACATGCAACCAATTCATTTCAACAAAAGTGAGGTCTATTTTTCATGGGCAACCGCGAAGAGAAAAGAAACTTAGAGACTATTCCCGTAGGGTCACTGGGAATCATCGCACTGGAAGGCTGTAAACCTCTGGGTGAGAAGGTAGACAAATACCTGGTAAAGTGGAGATGTGAAAGAGAGAGCGAACACAAGGATTCCCTCGCCTTCTCCGGCTATCAGAGAGAGTCCTATCTGTTAAGCACCAAGGTCCCCCGCTTTGGTTCGGGAGAGGCAAAGGGCGTGATCTTAGAATCCGTCCGTGGCTGTGATCTGTACCTTCTGGTAGATGTCTGCAACTATTCCCTGACTTACTCCCTGTGTGGACACGAAAACCACATGTCACCGGATGATCACTATCAGGATCTGAAGAGAATCATTGCTGCCGTAGGCGGTAAGGCACGTCGCATCACCGTGATCATGCCCTTCCTCTACGAGAGCAGACAGCATAAGAGAACCACCAGAGAATCCTTGGACTGTGCACTGGCACTTCAGGAACTGGTAAACATGGGGGTGGACAATATCATTACCTTCGATGCCCACGACCCAAGAGTCCAGAATGCGATTCCCTTGAAAGGCTTCGAAACGGTTCAGCCCGCATACCAGTTTATCAAGGGTCTGCTTCGCAACGTAAAAGACTTAACCATCGACTCCAACCATATGATGGTCATCAGCCCGGATGAAGGGGGTATGAGCCGTGCCATCTACATCGCAAACGTTCTGGGACTGGATATGGGTATGTTCTATAAGAGACGTGACTACACCAGAATCGTTAACGGCCGCAACCCCATCGTTGCCCATGAATTCCTGGGCACCAGTGTGGAAGGCAAGGATATGATCATCATCGACGATATGATCTCCTCCGGCGAGAGCGTGCTGGAGGTTGCCGCAGAGTTGAAGGAGCGCAAAGCGAACAAGATCTTCGTCTTCGCAACCTTCGGTCTCTTCACCAACGGCCTGGACAAGTTCGACAAGGCCTTTGAGAACGGTATCATCGACAAGGTGCTGACCACCAACCTGATCTACCAGACTCCGGAGCTTCTCCAAAGAGAATGGTATATCAACTGCGATATGAGCAAATATATTGCTTACCTGATCGATACCTTAAACCATGATTCCTCCATCAGCGACCTGTTGAATCCCAACGAAAGGATCCAGAACATCGTATCAAAGTACAGATCCGGAAACCTGTAGCGAGGAATGAAACCAAGCGGCTGCATCGCAGCCATTTGGTTTCACCCGAGCGTACACGATACAAACGCAAAAGACGCGAAGCGTCGACTCATGCGAAGCAGGAGGCGTTTGTGAGTGCCAAGAGGAAGGAACCCGAAAATAAAAGAGGAAGTGCTTTTCAGCACTTCCTCTTTTTATCCTCGGAAGGAATCGTATATCTTCACCAGATTGTTCATGGAATCATACATGGAGATCTGTCCGCAATCCAAGGGAACTACCACCGCAAAGGGCTTCAGGGGATTCACCGGGATCAGCTCCTCATTCTCGGTGCCGGTATTCACGATGATCCTACACACATGGTCCTCATTCAAGGACAGAAACGCAATTCCCTTGTCCTCATAGACAAAGCCCTGCACCCCCTCCTCGATGTAAGGGTATTTCCCGCCTTCATTATAGAAATATCCAAAGGAAACGCCGTCTCTGGTGGAATAGACGGAATAAGAATAATCCTTCTTGTCCTCATCATAGAAAAGCAGCGCCCCCAGGTTCTCATCCACATCGGAGGCTACCTGCCAGTCCGCGCTGATCTGTTGCTGCTGCCTGGCATCCTGCTCCATCTGCGCCTTAGACACACCGATCACCCCGGCCTGCGTCACGATCAGAAAAGCAAGTGCAATAATTGTCAAAACTCCTAATCCCATTACAAGTTTATCCGCTTTCATTTGTACATCCTCCTACAAACAGGACATATTCTAGCATATAATCATGATTTTGTCACCAATCTTAAGGAAAAATTAGGAATTTTGCGAATGGGGTTCTCAATAGTTACGGTATTTCACAGAAAATGACTCTTGACAATTCCGGATATCCCACTATAATAGACCAATGTATGACCTTGGGCATAACACCCGCGTGAGTTCGAAACCTTCCTCACGTAAAAGAAAACTAAAGGCGAGTGTTCGAGACCTTCCACTCGTAAAACAAAACTAAAGGAGATTTTCTATGAAAAAACAAGTACTGTTTCTCACCCAGGCCGGCGTGATCGCCGCGCTCTATGTAGTTCTGACCCTGTTGGCCAACGCTTTGGGACTGGCCAACTATGCCATTCAGGTGCGTTTCTCAGAAGCGCTGACCATCTTACCGTTCTTCACCCCGGCTGCCATTCCCGGTATCACCTTAGGATGCCTGATCTCCAATATCGTCACCGGATGTGCCATTCCTGATATTTTCTTCGGAACCCTGGCAAGCCTCATCGGTGCAGTCGGCACTTTCCTGCTTCGCAAGAGTAAGTGGTTTGCGCCGATCCCGCCCATTGTGGCCAATACCGTCATCGTCCCCTTCGTTCTGCTCTACGCCTACGGCATAGAGCCCCTCTGGCTTTCCTTTGTAACCGTAGGGATCGGCGAAATAATTTCCTGTGGGGTACTTGGCATGCTGCTTCTGAATGTACTGAGTCGATACAGACAGATCCTATTCCCGCAAAAGTAAAGCATTACAAAACTCCCCCATCGAACCCAAGGCGATGCAGGGAGTTTTTTTTCTGAGATTGTGCGCCCGACAAGACCTGTGTGTCTGTTGCAGACTGTCGGCGAATCGTCGGTACTTAGGGCACGTACTTTGTGCCCTTATGTACCGCTACGACTTGACCTAAGTGGAAACGTGTCTGCAAGCAGACATACAGGCCTTAGGCGTTGGCGCACAATCTCAGAAAAAGAGTATCTTTCTTTTCGCGATCAGATACAGATCTCCTTCTCGATCAGCGCCCGATAATCCATTCCAAACTGTTCTGCTCTTCTCTCACTGATGGGAAGTACCGTGTGATCTACAAGCTCTACACTTTTTCTGGTGCGCTTCAGAATACTATAGTAGCCCACCAAATAGGATTGATGAATTCGCAGGAATGGATGACCCGATTCTGCCACTTTTCGCTCCACATCGGACAGGACACCATTGAAGGACTTTCCCGTTCCGTTCTTCAGATGAATGACGATCTTTCGGGCATTGCTTTCAAAATACAGAATATCGCAGACTAAGATCTTCTCTTCGCTGGTTCTGTATTTGAAGACAAAATATTGGTCATCCTCTTCCGTTCTCCGATAAGCCTGGAGAAATACCGATAAAAATTTTTGTTTCTCAATGGGGTTCTGCAGCAAAGCAAAGCCCTCCCGAACCAGCAGCGGCGACGTTACCCTCTGCCGCTCCGTCATAAAAATGATCAGAGTGCGCTGCTGTCTCTCCCGGATCATTCTCACTGCTATCTCTGTTTCTGTCTCAGTGACGATATTCAAAAAGATTACATCAAATACTTTCTCATTTGAAAGTACACACTCCAGCTCCTTCACACCGGCAACAACATCCATACTGGCGTACAGACCTTCCTGCTTACAAAAATCTGTCAAAATGCTCTCCAGCTCTCCGGCTACATACAAATCATCATTGCAAAACGCCACTCTTATCATCTGTTAATTTCTCCCGCAATTTATCTTCCGCATCTGCAGGGAAAAAAGCATCATAATCCACATTAAAGATCGTCTTCATTATCATCAAATCACTTACCTTGATATTCCTTCTGCAGGATTCAATATTGGCAAGTGTGCTTCTGGTTATCATGCTACCCATCAACTGCATGCGTGCTACCAGTTCCTCCTGGGTCATATTGTTGTCTGTCCTCAACATATGTATATTGGTTCCCAAATATACATCGCATATCAGCTTACTCATTTGTTTTCCTCTCTTATGTGACCATACAGCAACACTACTGATAGTATAAGAAATAGAAAACCGTAAAGTGTCACCACCCGGAAACAATTGCAATATTGAATTTATTGCATTGGCGGGTAATAAAGCCTCTTCCCATCCTGTTCCACTGGCAGCCATTTCTTCTGCAGATCCGGCAGACTCCTTTCTGAAGGATAACAATCCTTCCTTCCTCTCTTCTGATGAACAACCGAACGACGGGAGGGATGATTGGGAAAAAATGCTTCCATACCTATCGGTTGAAACCACCGATAGGTTGCTCCCCCACTTCTACCTGAATAAGAGAGATTTCTATCGGCAGACAGGATTCTCTCCTCCGATTCTTTTCTCATGAAAACAGCCTCCCACTTCGTGTTATTACGAGAGAAGTATACACGAAAAAGGGAGACTGTTCACCCAACTGTAAAAAATACTGACTCAAAAGACAAAAATGTCTTATTTTTACTTCCTCACATAAGTGAAGAAGCAGTTTCCATTCTCTTCAAAATACTTTGTGGAATCGTTCATCCCCTTCTTGCCAAGGAAACCGATCTTCGGATCACAGATCACCACATTTTGTTCGTTAAATCCCGTAATCAGCACTGCCTCTCCATTATCCAGCAGTGCCAGCACAGGAATATCGCGATTCACATAGAACAGCATGGCTTGCATATTGCATCCGGTCATATCCAACGGCTCCTGATCAGTGAGGTTCTCGGACAAAATCTCCATAGGTGTCTTGCCCGCATCCAAAAGAGACTGGGCATCTGAGACGATTCCGTTGTAGGTCAGGATAATATCCAGGCAGGCCGCCAGACTGCTCTGACCGGCTGCGACCTTCGTCTCTTTGATCGCCATGATCTGGTTTTTCGTCGCAGTCTTTTCCTTGGTCCAGATATATTCCCCCATGTCGTTCATCACCGGGCAGGCATTCTCATAGGCCAGATTGACCGCCAGGGCCGGAGATTGGAACACTCCCATCGCACCATTCCTGCCGTATACATAGAAGCAGCTCATCTCCGGGGCTCCCGGCAATTCCATCTGCCGGCCGCCCTCAAAGACTACCTCCTTGGGAGTCAGCAGTTTGATGGTCTTCGTATCGATCGTCGACTTCACCTTGAGCTGAACATACCTCTCATATACATCAATTTCGGCGACTACCACCGTATTTTTCTTCTTGACCTCTTCCAAATTATTGGTAATGTGATCGTCGTACAGTTCCTCAAAGCTTCCGTTATCCAGTTTCTTCAACCGATGCAGCGTGATCTGATTTTCCTCGATCTCACATCCGGTAACATAGACACCGGCCTGGCTGTACTCCTTCAACAGTTCTCCCTCTTTGTTGGCAATACAGATCTTGTACATCGGGAATACCATATGCCCTGCCCCATCCCGATACAGTTCGTCGGTTCTGGCAACTCCGTAGATAATGTCTTCATGCATGAATCCAAGGGGCATCACCGCTTCCCCGGAAGCAACCACCAGCTCACGCTGGGTATCTTTGTCAAGAGCCCGAATGGTCATACGCCTGCTGTGATAACTGTCCTCGCCCGTAGCCCAGACCAGGACACTTGCGCTCTCGGACACATGGAGAAAATCGTCCCTGGGAATATCCACCAGCTTCACATAAGAACGGTCAGTCAGGTCTATCCGGAACACCTGTTGATCCAGACTGACATACAGCTGCCTCTCTCGATTCAGATAGAGCAGCTCGTCCACCTGTGTCATCAGAATGGAGGGATGCTTGTCGTAAGGAATGGATACCAGTTCTTCCACTGCATTGATGCGGCTATTGTAGGAGTACACATACACGCCGGTCTCCCCTTCGTGCCGTCCTCTGCTCATATAGCCATACACTGCAAAAGCAATATTTCCGCCTTCATCAATGTCCAGTATCTTCACCTTCTGTCTGTTGTTCAGTGTCCGAATGTCCTCCACATCTCCTCCGAACAGTCCGTAGATCTCCGTCAGCTTGTTTTGATTGGCATCATAGGTATACAGGTTCCCCGCCTGCTCAAATACCACAACATTGCCATCCTCACTCTCCAGGTAGGACACCTCCTCATCCCGGATTCCCAACAGCATCTTATCGTTGGCATATAATTCTTCCACCTGTGGAAGCTGGGTCATGGTGCGCTCATAATCCAACAGATACATTCGATCCGTGGTATAGCGGATCCGATAGTATTCTTCCGCATGATAAACCGGATCCTTCTCTCCGCCTCTTCCCACCAGATAATGGATGGAGAAGGATGCTGTCTGCCCTGAGATATCTCTGAGATAGATCAGCGGCTCTCCAATCTCCTTCACCTGCAGATCCCCGTAGGTGATCTGCTTTAAGGTGCTGTGAATGTTCACCTTGTAAAAACTTTCATTCTTCTCCAGTTTGGAGTTGGTCTCCAGATATCTGGTCAGTTCCTTCGCCTGTTCCAGATCGAACAATCTTTGATGAAAATCCTTCACAAAGTCTAATTTCTCGGTCAGATGCAGTCCGTCGCTCCAAATGATACGGGTATAATAGTACACCTCTCCCTGCCCCGGCACATCTAAGGTAAGACGAAGCGCATACTCTTTATCAGCATCGATGAGGTCCTTCAGCGTCAGTCTCCCCCGGACAGAGTCCGACTTGCGCTCCAGATTGTTCAATTCTCCTTCCTCGATGAGTCGTGATCCGTCCACCGTCCGAACCTGAAAGGATACTTTCGTCACACTGCTTCCAAAGGTCTTCACCAGAAAATTCAGTCCACGATTTCCATCCAGAATCGTTTCAACTTCCCGCTCATACACCGGGTCCATCTCTCTCGTATAGCCGGACATCATATTCATCCAGGAGTTGTCCCAACCCACGAAAACAACCGGCAGGGTGGCTGAAGTCATGTCCATTGTGAGATTGTCATGATCCTTGTTCATGATCCGGCCGGCCACATACAAAGTCAGCAGAAAGACTGCCAGAAAGACAAGGGCTTTCAGAATAACTTTTTTCATAATAGATCCTTCAATATAGGGTGTACCTGCAAAAATTCCATCAGTTCCTCTGTTTTGGTGTCTCTCTTCGGGCTTCGCATTCCGGAAGACTTTACGGCACGGATGAGAAGATTCTTCGGCGTGTGCTCCATATCGATAAATTCCAGAATCTGTGTATCATATCCCTGCTGCTCCAGGAGATCCGCCCGCAGTGCATCGGTCAACAGTGCCGCCATTCGCTCCTTCACGATTCCATAGCGAAGCACCGGTGCAAACAGCTCGTTCTTGATCTGTCTGTTCAGTTCATGCTGGCAGCAGGGCACCGCCATGATCACCTTTGCCCCCCACTTGACTGCTTTCTCCAACGCATAATCCGTGGCAGTGTCGCAGGCATGGAGAGAAACCACCATGTCCACGCTGTCCTCGCCCTCATAATGTTTGATATCCCCCACCAGAAAATCCAGCTTCGTGTATTGCAGCTTCTGTGCCAGCTCATTGCAGTGTCTGATCACATCCGCCTTCAGATCCAGACCGGTGACACGGATGTCCCGCCCCTGCAGGACATGAAGATAGTAGTACATCGCAAAGGTCAGATAGGACTTGCCGCATCCAAAGTCAATGATCCGGATCGTTCTGCCTGTGGGGAGCTTGTCACACACATCCTCGATAAACTCCAAATACCGGTTGATCTGGCGGAACTTGTCATAATAGGCCTTGGTTACCTTCCCATCCGGGCTCTGTACGCCAAGTCCCACAAGAAAGTCCACCGGTTTCCCATCCTGCAGAATATACTGCTTGGTTCGATTGTGCTCCAATTCAGGTCGTCTGCACAGAGCTTCCTCCTGTGCTTTCTTCCTTCTCTTGACAGTCACCTTTCCCTTTTTGCTCACCAGAATCGTCACATCCTCACCGGTACAGTTTGCCGCTGCCTGTCGGAACCGGGTCCCAAGAAGTTCCTCCAGTCTGTCAATGCATTCCTCTCGCTTTCTGTTGGAGTGAAATACCTGGGTCCCGAGATACATGGTCTCCTGAAAATAAATCTCACCCTTGATCCTGACAGGGCGAATTTTACATTTGGTTCCCTTTGCGGGGTCTGTTGCGTTGCTCAACACCAGCTGCAGCAGTTCCTCATTCACGATCTGCTCCAAAACCTCTCTGCGATCCATATTTCCCTTTCTCATGCACCCCTGACCGATTCACGCTCACGCCAAAGGTGCATGCATTCTTGCTTATCTTCGTATGTCTATTATTGCCCGCCTTCCGCCATGGCGGCGCTTATATATTTCAGAAAAAAGGAGTACCTGTACCAAATTTTCCTCCGGCGGCAGCTCCTCCTCTTTTTCCAGAACCTTACAGCAGGATTTCGCAATGGCGCGAAGACTGGTGCTGTCAGGATATTCGTCGTAGATCATACTTCCCTCGTAATCCATACGATCCAGCATCTCTGCAATACGCCTTGACAGACGCCGGACTTTGGCGGGATACATCTGCTGCAGATATTCCAGATCCGCAAGCATCTTTTCTTCCTCTTTTGCCCCCAGATAACCGGGGCGGGACATATAAAAAGGAAGGGGCCCATTCCAGCCCCTTACCAATCTTTGGCTAAACGGCATATCATTTCCCTGATACATAAAGCTATGCACCTCTCAGGTATCTTTCTACCAAAATATGCATAGCCCCTCGGAAAAGTGACACACCGCCGGCCCTATCTTATCACTTCAATTCGCGCTACCGCACGCTGCAAAGCCAACTCCGCTCTGGCCAGATCCGTAGTGGACGCCTTCTCCCGAAGTCTCTCCTTCGCACGCTCCAACGCAGCTGTCGCACGCTCCTCATCGATTTCATCCGGCCACTCGATGATCTCGGCCAAAATGGTCACCCTGTCGGGCAGGATCTCCGCAAAGCCTGCGTGCAGAGCAGCCTCCTTGTCACCGGCGGCCTCTGTGATGGTCAGGATACCCGGCCGGATGATCACCGTCATGGGAATATGGCCGGGAAGCACTCCGATCTCTCCCTCTGTGGTGTCAAACTCCACCATCTGCACCTGATTCTCATAAAACACCCGATCCGGCGTGATCACGCGGAGGAGGAAACTGTTTTTATCTGCCATATCTCTGTCCTCCGGATCTAGTTACCGCACTTCGCCAAGACGTCGTCAATGCTTCCTGCATTCAGGAAATAGCTCTCAGGAATATCGTCATGCTTTCCTTCCAGAATCTCGCGGAAACCGCGGATCGTCTCGTTGATCGGTACATATTTGCCCTCCAGACCGGTAAACTGTCCTGCAACGAAGAAGGGCTGAGACAGGAATCTCTGCACCTTACGTGCACGGGATACTACCAGCTTGTCCTCCTCGGAAAGCTCATCCATACCGAGGATCGCAATGATATCCTGCAGTTCCTTGTATCTCTGCAGAATCTCCTGCACGCCTCTGGCTGTCCGGTAATGCTCCTCCCCTACGATTCTGGGATCCAGGATTCTGGAAGTAGACTCCAGGGGATCTACTGCAGGATAGATACCCAATTCCACGATGGAACGGGAAAGCACCGTGGTCGCATCCAGATGTGCAAATGTAGTCGCGGGAGCAGGGTCGGTCAGGTCATCCGCAGGCACATACACTGCCTGAACAGAAGTGATGGAACCATTCTTGGTAGAAGTGATACGCTCCTGAAGAGCACCCATCTCTGTCTGCAGGGTAGGCTGATAACCTAC
>JBJENO010000023.1:0-74662 GCA_051880235.1 Acetatifactor sp.
GATGCCGGGGCTAATGTTTGAATTATTTTGGGACATTTTCAAAAATGCTTGACAGGGATTTTTTCTATTTGTTGAAAAATATTGGCAATTTATTGATTCACAACATGCGATTCATTCTCCTCATCCAGATAGACCTGCACTCTCTTATCGATGATTTCCGCCACCTCCCCAGCGCTCTTGTCCCCATCGATAAATGCCCAGATTTCCTCATCAAAAATATTCATGATCGACTGGTACATGCGGGGAGCCTTTGAGCAATGTTCATACATCAGTTTCGCCTGATCTATGGAAGTCGTGCCATCCGGAAAAACATTCAGACCATATGCTTTTCTTCCTATCACCCAAAACAAGCTGTCAATTTCCTCATCGTAAAAAAAATCCTCATAATTAATTCCTAAGACATTCATATTATCCTCTGTGAATTGCACCTCGTTGGATAGACAACAATGAATAAAATCTTCAATTGCCTCCAGGTTAGTTGAAGCACGATTCACAACCAGTACACCCGGAGTCATCAAATAGGTACCGCTGTGTTCCTTCGCAGGATATCCGATAAAATATCCATCCTTCGCAAAATAACTGCCTTCCAGATAACCAATACCCTTAAAACTATCGTTCGTAATACAATGCAGTAATTCCCCATGTTCTCCCAACGGCATTTCCGTGTAATCTTTATCCTCATCCACCGGTGTTACGGAATAATCCAACCACCTTACAAATCGATCGTCGTCAAAATGACTCTCTCGCTTTTCCCAGTCAATCAGAAAACTATCCGCCAGACAATATCGAAGCATCCTGCCCACAGAAAAGGCCGGTCCTGTCATTCTCCCCGCATAAGTCATACGTCCGCTCAGTTTCCCCTGATCCATCAAAGAGATCATCTCATCCAGTGTCCAGGAGTCTCCTGCTCCAACCGACTTTGAAATAAGAATGGTTTCTGTACTGATTTTCAGTGGAAAGCCCTGAAGGATGCCGTCTGCTCTTCCCAACTCCAGCACACCGGGCAAAATCCGTTTTCTGTCTTCTTCACTGATCAGGCTCTCCAAATCGGCAAACAAACCTTTGTCTCGAAGAAGTTCAAAGTCTTCACAGGAAAGATACATCATATCCGGTCCGTTTCCGGCTGCCAAATCGGCCAGAAGCTTCGTTCGCCCGGCCTCATAGGTATCCTTATTCACGACCTCCAATTGATAGCGATGATTCAGATTATCCCTGTTTGCCACACCGACTGCGGTCGCAAGGCGTTTGTCCGTTCCTACAAGATTAACAATTCGAATTGCATCCTCCGTATCTACCTCCTCCGGCGACAAAACTGCGATCAAATCCCGATATTCCTCGTTTACATAGCCGTACATTCGTAATATCGGGGCACCATCCTCAGGGAATACAAGCATTTTTTCATATTGGGTGCTCACTCCATTTTCTTCGAAATCAAAAATCAGTTTTCGCTCGCCATTGTCTGCATTCCATTTCACAATACCATCTAACGTCTCAAAGTAGAGACAGTTCTTATGATAGCCATAGATTCGCCTGATAAGCGGAGACTCCTCCAAATGTGCAAGGCTCTTAACTTCTTTCTTCGATACATCAAACCAAAGGTAATCCATGGATTTATCCATATTTTGAACCGGAAAAACTATCTCCCCTTCCAGCTTGAACGGTTCAAAGATGTTTGCATAGTTTGGGACAACATATTCCATTATGACGGATCCATCCCTTGCAAAAACAACAACAGAAGGGTAATCCCTGCCGTCGCTCTGCTTCCGGACATAATTGTTTCCCGCTCCATCCATCGTACAATTCGGCGTCAGTATAATGCCCGGATAACTGGGTTTGACAACCTCGTTCTCTATGAATGCATGGAGCATATCCGCTTCAGACTGTTCGCCCTCCATAGTCGTATAAATCATTCCGTCCCAAATCATAGGGAATTCTTCTTCCTCACCGGTTTCAAAGGTCTGCATCTGGTATGCAAATTCTGTCTCCGAAATCAAGTCGGCATCCACATCGATCAGGTTGTCAATAAATCCCAATGGTTGAAATTCTTTTGTCTGCAGATCCCTTGTAAAGGGATCATAGATCTCCAAATACATTCTGCGGGCAACCCCTATCGGAGGCTCAATAATTGACAAAAGGCGATAGATCTTTCCATTCAAAGAACCCATTTCATGGGCATGAAAGACCTCTTCCTTCTCCCGCAGCGGAATCTCGTGCTCCCATTCTTCGTAGTGATCCACCCAAAGCTGCTGTTCCTCTTCAATATCCCCCGAAATCGCGAAACCATTCGTGCGCCAATCAACTGCCGCAGTCGGTTGTTCGTCCGGCTCTGAAGCAACAGCCTCCTTTCCGCAGGCAGTCAGGCAAAGCAAACATAATACAGCAAATCGTGCAGCCAATCTCTTCATAAAACCTCCCAAACAAAAAAAACTCTATTTCCTCATCAGTGCTTCTGAAAACAGTATAGCACCAACCAGCCAAATAGAGTTTTAAGAAAGTTTAAGATTTACTTACACTACAAATACTTCATCTCTATGGATAATTCATTTCCTTCCACCGTCACAGCAGCCAGACTGCCCTCCACCAAAGGCATCATAGGAGGCAGATGACCAAGATCCACGTCCATAATAACCGGCACATTCAAGGAACCGATGATGCCAAGCACCGCCCGAAAATGATCCAAATTCATCATTGTCTCACCGTTTGCAGGTCTTCCGATCAGAAATCCCTTCACATGCGTAAACCACCCGGCCTCTCTAAGCTGCCACATGGCCCGTCGAATGGAGAACACATTCAGGTCGCAGGCCTCCAGAAACCAGATGATACCATCCCCTTTATACTTTTCGCAAAACTCTCGCACCTTGTCATACTTCGTCCCCACCAGATTTGCCAGACAGTCCAGGCAGCCTCCCAGCAGTCTGCCGGAGAACCGAAGCTTCTCTCCTGTCACCTCTTTCTCGCCGACAAAGGAACGAATCTCCACCGGTTCTGTCACATTATAAGGAGCCAACGGTCCCAGTTCCTCCGCAGGGTCTTCTTTCTCCCAGAGGTCATAGCTATGCACAATTCGATTCTTTCCACAAAGCAGATCAAGGGCATCCTGAATGGAGGGATGCCAGGGTTCCATGCCGAGAGTTTTCGCACAGGGTCCATAGATAGATGCCGTATCCGTCAATGTGGCAAGCAGAAAGGTCAGATTCGTATTGTCGGAATAGCCCATAAACCATTTGGGGTGCATTTCTGCAAGTTTGTCAAAATCTACATAAGGCAAAATCTCACACATCAGCTCCCCACCGCCACAGGATATCAGCACATCGCTTTGACCTGCGAACATTTCCATCACTTCTTTCGCACAGGCCTCAGGGGTATTGCTGATACCGATACCTTCCATCTTGGTTGCGTTTGGCCCCGGAATCGTTCCATATCCCATCTCATTCAAAGTCTTAAGGGCATTCATAAAACAGGAATAGTAAGGCTCTGTGGCACATCCGAATGAGGGGGCCAGGAAGCCAATTGATCCATTTTCGGGCAAATCCACCGGATATCTCATGTTCTGCTTTGGGAGACAGCAATTGTTCTCCCACTCCTTTCCAAAAGCTTTAGCTACTGCCAGATATTGTAAGAAAGGCACCTGCCCACAGGCAGATGCCCAAAGATCATCTCATCTTGCAAAACTTTTTTCCCAACTCACTCTGCCGAAAGAAGACTTATTTCTCCTCAGGGAACAACTTATCGTAGATATCAAAGCAATCAAAGGTTCGGAAGTAATCCTCGGGAGTCTCAGCCCGTCTGATCATCTCCACGCTTCCATCCTCATGGAGCAGCAGCTCCGCGGATTTCAGTTTGCCGTTATAATTGTATCCCATGGCAAAGCCGTGGGCTCCGGTATCGTGAATAGCCAGATAATCCCCGGTTTCGATCTCGGGAAGCATTCTGTCGATGGCAAACTTATCATTGTTCTCACACAGAGAGCCTACCACATCATACTTATGGTCGCAGGGAGCCTCCTCCTTGCCAAGCACGGTGATGTGATGATAAGCGCCGTACATGGCAGGACGCATCAGGTTTACCGCACAGGCATCTACGCCGATGTACTCCTTGTAGGTGTGCTTTGCATGAATCGCCTGAACCACCAGGTTTCCATAGGGAGCCATCATGAATCTGCCAAGCTCTGTGTAGATGGCTACATCACCCATACCTGCAGGAACCAGAATCTCCTCGTAAGCCTTGCGCACACCTTCACCGATAACTTTGATATCGTTAGGTGTCTGGTCAGGCTTGTAGGCAACGCCTACGCCACCGGAGAGATTGATAAAGGTGATATATGCCCCGGTCTGCTCCTTCAACTGTACAGCCAGTTCGAAAAGCTGACGAGCCAGGGTGGGGTAATACTCATTGGTCACCGTATTGCTGGCCAGAAAGGAATGAATCCCGAAGTTTTCCACGCCCCGCTCCTTTAAAATGCGGAACCCTTCAAACATCTGCCCGGTAGTAAAACCGTACTTGGCATCTCCGGGGTTATCCATAATGTCCGTTCCAAGGGCAAAATATCCGCCGGGATTAAATCTGCAGCTTAAGGTCTTCGGCAAATATCCTAAGGTCTTCTCCAGAAAATCAATGTGGGTGATATCATCCAGATTGATAATGGCACCGATCTTGGCCGCATAGGCATACTCACTGGCAGGTGTCTCGTTGGATGAGAACATAATGTCAGATCCGTCCACTCCCATAGCGTGGGATAACATCAGCTCCGTCATAGAAGAGCAATCGCAGCCACAGCCGTAGTCTCTTAAAATATTGATGAGGAAGGGATTGGGGGTAGCCTTCACGGCGAAAAACTCCTTATAGCCTTTATTCCAGGCAAAGGCCTCCTTCAAGGCTTTTGCATTCTCACGGATTCCCTTCTCATCATAGATATGAAAGGGAGTGGGATACTCCTTCACGATTCTCTCCACCAATTCTTTTGTCACAAATGTTTTTTTCATAATCTTCTCCAATTTGGCAATTTATTCTGGTTTGCTACTTTTTTCGGAATTTTGCTCCTTCGACTTTAGACCTGTATGTCTGCTTGCAGACACGCTTTCGCTTGGACCTCAACGTAACGGTACATAAGGCTGCAAAGTACGCAGCCTAAGTACCGACGTCTCGCTACAGTCTGCAACAGACACACAAGGTCTTGTCGGGAACAAAATTCTGAAAAAAAAGCTTTTCTTACATTACAACAAATGAGCACGAAGCTCCTCACCGCTTAAGGGACTAAGGTATGCGGGAGCAACATCGAATACAGTTTTGCAGCCCTTCTGACCTTCCCGGTTCATTCGATAGGCTGCTCTTGCATAAGCAGTGAGCACGCAGGCCGTAAACTCAGGATTGGAGTCCAGGGTCAGCTTGTACTCGATCACATGGTTGTTCTCGCCGTTCAATCCGGTCTTGCCGGTGCGAATCACCATGCCGCCATGAGGGATTCCCGCATGGTCTCTCTGAAGCTCCTCCTCTGTGATAAAGTGCACGGTCGTATCATAATCTGCAAAGTAGTTGGGCATGGTCTTGATGGCAGTCTCAATGGCAGCCAGATCAGCACCATCCTCCGGAACGACAAAACACTCTCTGGTATGTTTCTCTCTGGTGGAAAGCACGGGATTCTCACAGTTTCTGACTGCAGCAACGGCAGACTCCACAGGAACGGTATACTGCTTAGCGTTCTTAACACCGGGAATTCTGCGGATGGCATCGGAATGACCCTGGCTGACGCCCTTTCCCCAGAAGGTATAGTCGAATCCGTCTCTCAAAATACAGTTGGCATACAGTCTGTTCAGGGAAAACATCCCGGGATCCCAGCCCACGGAGATCATGGCGATTTTGCCTGCCTCCATTGCGGAAGCATTGACCTTCTCAAAATGCTCCGGGATCTTCGCGTGGGTGTCAAAGCTGTCCACTACATTAAAGTACTTGGCGTACTCTGCCGTCTGCCTGGGAAGATCGGTTGCAGAACCTCCGCAAAGCATCAAAACGTCGATCTCATCCTTCTTACCGACCAGATCAGACTCTGCATACACCGGTACTTTCGTCAGTGTCTTCACTGTCTCAGGTGCTCTTCTGGTGAAGACTCCCACCAGCTCCATATCATCATTCTGCCTGATGGCACACTCAATTCCTTTTCCTAAGTTACCGTAACCAAAGATTGCCACTCTGATCTTCATAACGATCTCCTCTCTGTCTCTATTAATTCTCTAACTACACATTTTCAATCTGCCAGTCAATCGGCTGTATTCCATTGGCCTCCAGGAAGGCGTTGGTCTTGCTGAAGTGTTTGCATCCAAAAAAACCTCTGTAAGCCGATAAAGGGCTGGGATGGGGTGCTTTCAATACTAAGTGCTTTGGATTGTTCAGCATGGAAGCCTTCTGCCCTGCCGGTCCACCCCACAGAAGAAACACGATAGGCCGATCCTGTTCATTTAAGGCACGAATCGCCGCATCCGTAAACTGCTCCCAGCCTTTCCCTCTGTGTGAATTTGCCTGATGGGCCCGGACGGTCAATACCGTGTTCAACATCAGCACTCCTTGTTTCGCCCACTTCACCAGATAGCCGTTATTCGGAATAGTGCACCCAAGATCATCCTCCAGTTCCTTGTAAATATTCACCAGGGAAGGTGGAATCTCCACCTCCGGCTTCACGGAGAAACACAGACCATGGGCCTGTCCCACATTATGATACGGATCCTGCCCGATGATGACAACCTTCACCTGACTTAAGGGCGTCAGATGAAAGGCATTGAATACATCCTCCGCAGGAGGAAATACCTGTGTGGTATTATATTCCTGCAGCACAAATTTGTACAGATTTTTATAGTAGGGCTGTCCAAACTCCGATTCCAGAGCAGGCAGCCAGTCATTGGTTATCATACTCATCTCTATTATCCTACAGTCTCACACTGATACCCTTCTGTGCCAGATACTGTTTTACCTGTCTGATCTCAAGTTCCTTATAATGGAACAGAGAAGCCGCCAGAACCGCTTCCGCCTTGGCATCGGCAAGGGCCTCATAGAAATGCTCCAGCGTACCCGCGCCGCCGGAAGCAATCACCGGAATCTCAACAGCCTCCGCAACGACCCTGGTCAGTTCCAGATCATATCCCGCCTTGGTGCCGTCACCGTCCATACTGGTCAGCAGGATCTCTCCTGCACCCAGTTTAGCCGCCTTCTTAGCCCATTCCACCGCATCGATTCCCATATCGATCCGGCCGCCGTTCTTGAAGATGTTCCATCCCAAGCCATCCGCCCGGCGCTTGGCATCAATGGCAACCACCACACACTGGCTGCCGAATTTATCTGCCGCACGGCTGATCAGCTCAGGGTCCATGATGGCTGCCGAATTTACTGCAATTTTGTCGGCTCCTTCCCGAAGAATGGCCTTAAAATCATCCACGGTTCGAATTCCACCGCCCACCGTAAACGGAATGAACACCTTGCTCGCCACCTGACGAACCCACTCCAGCTGGGTGGCTCTATTGTCCGCAGAAGCATTGATATCCAGAAAAACTACCTCATCGGCACCTTCCTTATCATATGCCGCAGCAACCTCTGCCGGGTCGCCGGCATCCTTTAAATTCAGGAAGTTTATTCCCTTGACTACTCTTCCGTCCTTGACATCCAGACAAGGAATGACTCTCTTTGTGTGCATATACGATCACCTTTCTATCATCAGAAGCTGAAACGATGCTCTTTTGTCACAGCGACAAATGCCTTCAGCATGGAAAGACCCACATCGGAGCTTTTCTCCGGATGGAACTGACAGGCAAACAGGTTATCCTTCTCCACAGAGGCGTGGATCTTCACCCCATACTCTGTAGTAGCGGTCACAATGCCCTCCTCCTCAGCCTGCAAATAATAGGAATGTACAAAATAAACATAAGGGTGATCGGGCAATGCTTCAAACAGCCTGCCTCTCTTTCCGGGGAAAGACAGGTTGTTCCACCCCATATGAGGCACCTTCAGTCCATGCTCCGCCGGGATTTTCACAATACGTCCTTTTAACAGTCCCAGGCCCTCAACTCCGGGGCTCTCCTCACTGCTCTCAAACATCAGCTGAAGTCCCAGACAGATACCCAGAAACGGCAGTTTCTTCTCCACGCAAGTCTGAATCACATCCACCAGCCCATACCGGTGCAGCTTTCCCATGGCATCGCCAAAGGATCCCACCCCGGGGAGAATCACACCGTCAGCATGCAGTATGGTCTCGGGATCTCTGGTGATCTCCACTTCTTCTCCCAGATATTTCAGTGCTTTTTCCACACTCTTAATATTGCCGGCATCATAGTCAATTATCGCTATCATCTTATCACCCTCGCCGCTTCTGTTCTTTATCGCTTTAGTTTAACACAGTGTTGCAAAACAATCAACAACATTTTCGCTGACAGACATTCCTTTTTCCTTCAGTTCCGGCGTCAACTGGTATAATTTTTCATTGATGCGGAAAAACCTGCACTTTTGATTATAGAAAGCAATCTTTTCAAAAGGGAAACGAATGATTGTGTAAAACTGCATCCCTACTCCAAGTTCCAGAATCAAAAGCTTTCGATTGACAGTACCCTGCAGCCATTTTGTGTAGAGGTTCCATTGCGGCAGATACCCTTCTTCTCTGTAATCGTCTGTGTATACCGTATTCAGTCGATAGTTCCGTCCGCAGATATCACAGATTCCTAATACCCTGTCTGCCCGATCGCGAAAATCGATCCCGCCGGCCAATTCCTGCTGATCGGGATCCGCCCCTTCCCCGCAGAGCTCCCATAGCTCCTCCATCAGACAGAAAAGCTTCTTCCGATCCTCATTGGTCAAAGGCATTACTTTCTTTTCGTAGTCGCTGCCGCATTGTTTTTTACCTGCTGTCCCGCAAGGCATCACCAGTCTTCCCTCGCGCCATGGCGTTGCTGCAATGAGACTGTTGGTAGAGGTAGAGATCACAAAGTAATTCTTCTCACCTAAAAATCGTTGCAGGTTATCCAAAGCATCTGCAGCCTTGCTGTCAACCCGTGTAAGGCAGTAATCGTTCCAGGCAGGTATCAGCCAGGTCAATTCGTTCTCCTCAAGGCACTGCTGTCCCACTCGAAAGGCAGCGCAGTCCTTTAACACACGCTTTTCATCCCATTCCTCGCCGAGACCAACCAGGATCATCTCTGCGTCATCCATTGCAGCTTGTAATGTTTCCATCCATCTTCTGTCCATACTGTTTCTTTTCTCCGGTTTCTTTTCTGATTCAGGCTCTATTTTAATGTTTTTTTCCGGAAAAATCAATCCTCACAAATGACTGGAAAATTCTTCTTTTTTTGCAAGTATTTTTTGACAATTTCTGCTTTACCTATTATAATATATGTGGGGGAAAATATAGAAATGGATCTACGCAAATACAATATATTGTATCAATGCAAAAAGAATCGAATACAAAATATGGGGAGGGTTATACCTTGAAAGAATTAATGATCATGTACCATCCTGTCAAAAAAGAAATTCGTTTTTTGGCAAAAGTAAAAGGCGATTTTATCGATGTGCCCTATTCAATGTGCACAAATCTTCTGGCCTACGCCCCTGACCACGGCGAGTTTCTGCTTCAGAATCAGGGCAATCAGTTCTTCAATGATATCTGGGAACAGTTTTCCAGAGACAAGATCAGCCTTGTCTTCAAGGGTACCAAGATCGACTACGAAGACTTCTGCGAAAAGGTAGTGGAATACAATAAATATGCAGGCGAGGAACGAATCATCGTCTCCCGCTTCATCGAATTACCCTCCGTCATTGAGATCTTTGATCGAATCAATGGTTTCTGTGAGGAAACACTCCGCCTGTTTGATTCCGAGCTTCAGAATTCAGATATTCGCGCTTCTTTCCTGGAACGGCGTCAGGAGTTTGAGATCAAACGTGAGCTGCTAAATAAAAATGATGTCAATCTCTGTCTGGTAGGTACCTACAGTTCCGGTAAGTCTACCTTCATCAACACCCTGATCGGAAAGCGTATTCTGCCCGAGAGCATTAACTCAGAGACTGCGAAAATGTTCCGCATCCAGAATAACCCTATGCCCTCTGTCGGTTTTCTGATCGGCAGAAAGGGTTCCTTAGAGCCGGTTCATGTCACCATCTCCTGGGATGAAGACAAGAAGAAATTCATCTTTAATTCCAGTGGTCCCTGCGAGGCCACCAAGAAGATCCTCCAGAATGAGATCAATAATTCTCTGGTATTCCATCTGCCTCAGCATGAGCAGCTCTATAACATTTTGAAGGCTATCAACGAGCTTCCCAATGCAGCCTCCGATAATATAGTGGAATATGTAGAGGGAATCATCGAGGTGAATTTCCCGATCGCATTGGATCCCAACATCAATTTCACCTTCTACGATACTCCCGGTACAGACAGTAACTCCAATGAGCATCTTCTGGTACTGCAGAAGGCTCTCCAGCAGCAGACCAACTCTATCCTTGTGGTCATCTATGAGCCTACCAAGATGGAAGGTACCGGCAACTCTACTCTGTACAAGATCATCAAATCCTCCAGAGAGGACAGCGAAACAAAGGATAAGGTACACATTGACCTGACCAGATCCCTTCATATTATTAACCAGGCGGATACCAGATGTCTGGTTGACCTGGCAAATCTGAAGGATAAGAAGGTCGGTATCTCCCTGAAGGAGACTGATAAGATCTACAATGAAGAGGCAGAATACATTGATCTTGCTACGGAGCGTCTCTTCTTCGTCTCCTCTAAGGCCGCCTATATTGCAAAGGCGATCCAGAACAATGTGGATACCGAGGATGAGCGTCTCTGGCTTGCAAACCATCGAAACGAGATCAACAACACTCCTGTCACCGATCCTCTCCTGACAAAGGGCGAGGCTGCCGATATCGAGACCGGTATGTACTTCAAGCTGAACAAGATGGCCAACGCAGACAACGATACCAAACAGCTTCTCGCCGCATGTATGGAAGAACTCGCCAAGTGTGACAGTGCACAGGATGGCAGTCTCTGGCCGATTCTTCACAGAGTCTATGTCAACTCCGGTATGTACGCTATTGAGAGAGAGATCATCAAATACGGTCAGAAATATGCCCTGGCTGTAAAGGCAAAGGGACTGTACGACAGTATCTCCAGCGTTGTTGCCTTTATCCGTGATGACTATCAGGCCATTGAGACACAGGCCAGACTCTCCAAGGAAGAAATTTCCCGCAATATTCAGACCATGAAGACTACCATGGTAAACGATATCGACAGAACCTTCGAGAGCTACTTCATCACTCTCACTCCCGAGAGTCTGGTTACCAACCATGAAGAGGTTGCTTCTCTCACCCAGATCATCGAGAATCGGAAGGCACAGGCTTCCAAGATTGCAGACAAGATGAAATGGATCGCTGTTCGTCCGGAAGTATTTGAGGAAAAAAATAATATCATCCGTCAGGAATTGAACCGTTATCTGATGGAAATCGATGAGTACTATAAGTCAACACGTGAAGCGATCTTAAAGAGACAGATCGAGGAACTCCGTGCCAGAGTGGTCAGAACGATCACCGGTTACAAGGGAATTGAGGAAGATCTGGTAAGACGTATTGCCAATGTATCCGATACTCAGGTACCCCCTTCTTCCCTGAAGGCCCTTCGTATGGATGAATATATCAATAAGCAAAAGGCAATCTTCATCTTCTCCACCAATGACAAGAAGTCCTACAAAAATGATATCGAAGCAATGTTTGCTTCCACCACCAGACAGATGTACGAGGCATACATTGCAGAAATTATCGAAGTGGCAAAGGTAAAGACCGCAGAGCTGATCTCTGAGTTCAAAAACAACATTGAGATCATCTCCAGCAATCTGGAATTCCTTGTAAACGATGAGAAGCAGGCTGTTGAGATGCAGCGCAAGGCTAAGGCAGTTCTGGAGCTTGTGGAGGCCAGAGATCAGGAACTGAATCAGAGAATCTGGGGCGAATTGAAGTAAACATCCATATCATAAACATGATACAGACAATTAGACCGATACAGAGTTCACTGTATCGGTCTTCTTTTTGCATTACCCCCAGACGAAAAAAACGGAGCAGAAAGAAAAGTTTCTCTGCTCCGTTTTATACTCACTTGTCAAGAATCAATAACCGCTTCCGGCAATTCCCTTGCAGAGTCCGACTGCCCTGGACGTTCCGATACGGTCGCAGCCAAGATCCAGAAACAGTTCCAGATCCTCCAGACTGGACACACCGCCTGCCGCCTTGATCTTCACGTTGGGACCAATGTGCTTCGCAAAAAGCTTCACATCCTCGGGGGTGGCGCCGTCGGTTCCAAATCCGGTAGAAGTCTTGATATAGTCTGCCCCTGCATTGGTGACTGCATGACACATCGCGATCTTCTCTTCTTCGGTCAGGTAGCAGGTCTCGATGATCACCTTCAGGATATGGCTTCCACAAGCCTTCTTAAGGGTTCTGATCTCCTCTTCCACCTTGTCGTACAGTCCGTTCTTCACATCGCTGATATTGATCACCATATCGATCTCATTGCACCCATCAGCAAGGGCCTGTTTCACCTCTGCCACCTTCGCTTCGGTCACACTGTAGCCAAGCGGAAAACCTACTACGGTACAGATATTGATCTTGTCGCCATAGGTATCTGTGATTCGCCTGATATAGGCAGGAGGAACGCAGACACTGGCTGTACCAAACTGAATCGCTTCCTCACAGAGCTTTTGAATATCTTCCCATGTGGCAAATGCCTTCAGTTGGGTATGATCTACGTGCCGCAGCATTTCCTGTGTTGTCATAATGCTTCACCCTCTATCTCAGATTCCAAGAAAGCCTTTCACAGTATCCTTCATCTTGTCAACATCACACTGGTTATCATGTACTACAGGTGCAGTGCGAATCTCCTCGATGGCCTGAGGAACAGCCACATTGGCGATCTTGGACAACTCATCCACCAGTTCGAAGTCTGAATAAGCATCATACTTCTCGTCGATGGCATTCATGACGCTTCTGGTGAACTTGAAGGGACTTGCAGTGGAGGCAATTACAGTCTTACCGGTATCCTTGGTATCGGCAACAAATTTGCCATACACCGCGGAAGCAACTGCAGTATGGGTATCCAATACATATCCGCAATCCTCATAAACTCTGCGGATCTCAGCTGCCGTCTCATCCTCAGAAGCATAGCCGCCGTAGAAATCAACAAGCTGTGCCTTCATCTCATCGGTGATCTCATAGACACCCTTGCCGGACAAAGCACTCATCAGTTCTTTGTTCTTCGCTGCATCATTCCCTGCAATACGATAGATCAGACGCTCCAGATTGCTGGAGATCAGAATATCCATGGAAGGAGATGTTGTCAAAACAAATTCACGATTTTTATCATAGGTACCGGTGGTGAAGAAATCATACAATACCTTGTTGTCATTGGAAGCACAGATCAGCTTATTGATGGGGAGACCCATATTCTTTGCATAGAAGGCTGCCAGAATATTCCCGAAGTTTCCGGTGGGAACTACCACATTGATCTTCTCTCCCTCTGTGATCTTGCCCTCTTTCAGAAGGGTTGCATATGCATAAACATAATAGCAGATCTGAGGAACAAGACGTCCGATATTGATGGAGTTTGCAGAGGAGAACTGGAAGCCCTTCTCATCCATTTCCTTAGCCAGTTCCTTATCAGAAAAGATCTTCTTCACTCCGGTCTGAGCATCATCAAAGTTGCCATGGATACCTACCACAAAGGTATTGGCACCCCTCTGGGTCACCATCTGCTTCTCCTGAATGGGACTTACACCGTTCTTCGGATAGAAAACGATAATTCTGGTGCCCTCTACACCTGCAAATCCGGCAAGAGCCGCCTTACCGGTGTCGCCGGAGGTAGCAGTCAGAATGACGATCTCATTCTTGATCTGATTTTTTCTGGCAGAGGTGATCATCAGATGAGGCAGAATAGATAAGGCCATATCCTTAAATGCAATCGTAGAACCGTGGAACAATTCCAGATAATATGCTCCTTCCGCCTCCACAAGAGGTGCGATCACTTCCGTATCAAACTTGGAATCATAGGCTCTCTCGATACAGGTCTTCAGCTCCTCCTCGGTAAAATCAGACAGATACAGTTTCATCACCTCATAGGCAACCTGCTTGTAATCCATCTCTGACAGTTCCTTCAGGCTCTTGTCCAGTGCAGGAATATGATCCGGCACGAACAATCCGCCGTCATCAGACAATCCTTTCAAAATAGCCTCAGAGGCCTTTACGGGAGCACCTGTGCTTCTGGTGCTGTTGTACAAAACTTCAACCATAGTATCAAATACCTTTCTCAATATTTACTGTGCATCTCTGCTGGAAAGCTCCAACAGTTTCTTACGCATATCGCTCTCCAGCTTTGCAAGCTCTACCTCGGCGCTTGCTCTCTTTGCACGACCCTCCTGCTGGATCTTCAATACCTCATCCAGTGTGGAGATCAGCGTCTGGTTGGTTGTCTGCAAAGTCTCAATATCCACAATACCGCGCTCACTCTCTCTTGCAGTCTCAATGGTTGCCACCTTCAGTGCCTCCGCATTCTTCTTCAGAAGTTCATTGGTCATATCGCTGACCTGATGCTGTGCCTTGGCAGCATCGGTGGCATGAGACAGACCGATGGCGATGACCATCTGGCTCTTCCAGAGAGGAATGGTATTTACAAGAGTAGACTGGATCTTATCACTCATCACGGTATCATTGTTCTGGATCAGACGGATCTGAGGTGCCATCTGCAATGCCACTGTTCTGGTCAGCTCCAGATCATAGATCTTCTTCTCAAAACGATTGCACATCTCAGCGAAATCTCTGACTGCCTGAGTGTCCTCCGGAAGTCCGGAGCGCTCTGCCTTCTCGCGAAGTCTGGGGAGTTCCACTTCCAGAGCCTCCTTCAGCTTCTGCTTGCCTGCAAGAATATACATGGACAGTTCTTTGAAATAGATCAGATTCAGCTGATACATCTTATCCAGCATGGCAGCATCCTTCAGCAGCGTGATCTGATGCTTCTCCAGTTCCTCGGCTATTCTGTCAACATTCGCCTCAGCCTTGTCATATTTTGCCTTCATGGCAGACAGCTTATCTCCACCCTTCTTGAAGAAACCAAATAGTCCTTTGCTCTCCTCCTCATCACCGATCGCGCGGAGTTCGCCGAGCACGGAGGTCAGCATATCTCCAACCTCTCCCAGATCCTTGGTACGAACGCTTCCCAGGGCCGATTCGGAGAAATCTGCAATCTTCTTCTGACAGCTTGCTCCGTACTGAAGTACCATCTGGGTATTGGTAATATCGATCTGAGAAGCAAAGTCAGCTACCATCTTCTTCTCTTCTTCTGTCAGCTCGACCTCCTCCATCTTGGGAGCTTCCTCTGCAGCAGCCTGCGGCGCGGGCTCCTCTGCCTTTGTGCCGAGTCCTGCGTCAAAGGTAAGAGTGGGTGCCTCTTTCAACAATTCATCAATGTCTGTCATTGTAGTTCCTCCTTTGGATTCATCTATTTTTTGAAATCAATACAAAACTTATTGGGTTGCCTTCTGAAAATCATTCCCGCCCGTCAGACCCTCCTGGGCTAACATCGTCTGGAGAACCTGTGCGTCTGTGGTCACATCAAACGCAGTGTCACGATACAGACGGTTCAGCAATTCTGCAAAGGCATCATTGATGGTGTCCATGGTCTTCTCGATCTCAGCCTTTGCTTCGACGATATTGGGACCCTGTTCACTCATTGCATCAAACTCTTCATACGCCGCAACCAGCTTCAATGTGGTAGGAAGATAATATTCCAAAAACTTCTTCAACTGCGGCAGCTGCTCCGGATGTTCCTCCAGTCTGGCGTAGATCTGTTTTAACAGGCTCTCCAGCCGAAAAAGCTTGGCCGAGATTTCTTCGCCCTGAATATGGTCATTCATGATTCGAAGCTGATTGATATATTCCTGTCCTTCCGCAATCAACTGCTCTAATTCCGTTTTCACCACAGCAGACTGCTCCGGTACACTCCCTTGCTCAGATCTCTTGGCTTCCCGCGCTTCCTTAGCTTGAATTCGTCGCTGTTTTTCAATCTCCAGGTACTCAGAATAGATTTTGTTGTCCAGCATCAGGCATGTCCCTTTTGAATCCAGATGACCTTCCGGGTAAAAGCCCTGACGGATAAATTGCTTCAGTTCGGCCAGAACCTTTTTCTTCGACTCACCGGTAAACTGTGCGATATCACTGACATTGATATAATGGTTGTTGCCGGCAAGCTTCAGGTAATACTCCGCCTTATCCAGTCTCTTCTTCTGCTTCACCCCAACGAGAATCATCCCGATAGAACCTCCCAACAGGCCCAGGCTAAACAGAAGCAAAGGAAAGAGAGCACCGTCCATGATGCTGGCCAGCATCATGATCAGGGCAAAGGCACCTGTCAATCCGGTTGCAATTCCACCGAACACCTTCAACAGGACATTGGATACAGAGCCAATGGATCGAAAGGGCGCCAGAACCCGTGCCGCAACGGAAGGCTTCTTCTTTTTCATCGCTTCCGCCTGACGTCTGGCTTCCTGACGAGCCTTCGTCACTTCAGACATCACACGCGTCTGATTCACAGACACTGTCTTACCGACCTGTTCCGAAACAGTTCTCATGGTATCTGCCACCGTATCGAACACCGCATTCCCAAGATTTTCAAAATTACCTGAGTCCAGCGCTTCCAGAACAGATTTACGGATTTCTTCTCCTATTCCTTTCCATGATTCATTATCGTTCATCGTACCACCTTAACTCGCAAAAGAATAATCGTCTATCTATTATCCCACAAAATCCCCTTTCTTGCAATATAAATTCCGTAACATTTTTTGAAAGAATGAAAAAGTCTGAATTATTTGTAGAACTCATGTCCCCCATGGCAAAACAGAAATTCCAGTTCCTCTTCAAACCATTTTAAGCTGGACTGTTTGGCATGTTTTCTTGCCACAAAATACAATGCCCCCTCCGAGAGATCTTCCCCCCTCAAGACATTCTCTACCGCTTCCACAGTTTCTTCGCTCACCTCAACCCGATCGATCCTTCCGCTTCTCACAGGAGAAAACTGATAGATTCCGTTTCGATTCTGATAGACTACCTCTGCAATGGTGTCAGGAAAATCATCTTCTTTCACCCGATTCAACACAACATTTGCCACCAGCATCTTCCCTTCCAGATCCTCACCTCCGGCCTCCGCCTCCACGATTCGTCGAAGAATGTCCAATTCTTTTTCCTCCACATCCCACAACATAGTTTCAGGTTTCAGTGGCGGAACCGGCGTTTCAGGTTCCTCATAATCCATCAATCCCATCGCTAAGTCATCCCGGCCGATGGATCCCGTCGAAACGACATCGATCTTCATAACTTCATCCATCGTAATCAGACAGATATCTTTGGTTCCGCAGTACAGAGAAGACATGGTTAATATCCTGGCCGTCTCTGCTTCCGTCCCGGAAACATTCAGATGCAGGACAAGGCTCAAAAGGCCGACCCCCAGTGTGCACACCATCCCGATTCTGATGTATAAGAAACATCGTTTCATTTTATTCTATCCCTCCGATATTCTGTTCAATATATGAAACATGCTTCTTATTCATGCAAAAAACCGATGACAGCGTCATCGGTTTCCGAATATACTATTTCTTTTGTAACTTTGAAAGCTGCCCGGCAATGTTTCTGCCCAACAGATATCTTCCCTTCACACTGGGATGCAATCCATCATCCAGGCAATCTGTCATGATCTCCCTCTGTTCATTTAGAAAAAGATCATAATTACTGATCACCGTAACTCCATCCAGATCAGCAAGCTTGAGGATTGCCTCCCCATAATCCGCGAGAATGCAGGGATTCTCACCGGTGATCCGTGTACCGTTTTCAAAGACAGTGATTCGATTGGGAATCAGGACAACGATCTTCGCATCCGGATATAGCTTCTTCAGCCGAAGGATCTGTGTCTTCAAAGAACTGAAGAAACCGTTCTGCCCATCCGTATCTTCCACCGGGATATTGGCGATATACTCGTTAAATCCGTAGTGAAGGAAGAAGACTGTGGGACCGCCTTCCTTTTCCTCATAAAAAAGCTGCATATCCCGATTGACAGCGTCCAATGTCTTTTTCATAGGATAGGTGACTCCGTCAGGAATCTCGCAGTACTCTCTCTTCTCCAAAAGATCCACCATTTTCCCAAGATGATACTCGCAGGAGGCAAGAGGAACAGCAACTGTTGCGCCAATTGCCAGATTGTAGGTTTTCGCTCCGGTTAGTCCTTCGATGACGTGAGGGATCGAAGACCCATCCCGATAATTGCCGAACACACTATCCCCCAGAAAAACAAGGTTCCAATCAGACAGGTCCGGATAAGAATCCGGATCCCATTCGCTGATCAGCTTCTGTAACCCCTGAAATGTAGTATCCAGATTATCCTGTGTAATCACATAACTTTGAAGATAATCTGCGGTCAGCATAACTGTACTTGCTACGCCCGGATCCAGAAGCAATCCCTCCTGATAGTTCATACGATTCGCGATGAGCCACTCTGTCCCAAAATAATTATATACTCTTACATTGTCGTAGCACAGAGACTTCCTGCTCAGTTCACGGTATGCCTTCATCCGTTTCTCTCTGGTTTTTGGATCAAGTGCCTGCCAATTGGAGATATCATAATAGGCGGGAAGCACCTCAAATACCATCTCAGGATAGCTGCGGGCATAGTCCTCTATCACATCAGCCCCCACACTCTCCGGCAATACACCCAAATACAGGCATTTCAGTTCTTTGTCAGAGGTCAGAATGTGATCCAAATAGTTTCGAAACACAGTCTCATCCTTTATCTCGAACTGATTCTTGTAGATTTGAAATCCCCGGTACATCTCATACTCTGATTCTAGAAATCCTTCCGTCGTATACATGGAAACGAACGCACAGTCGTAGTCTCCGCTGTCGAAGACTTTCAAATCGATCTGTTGCGGGGAAGGGCAACCCAGAAGTCCGCCGATCAACGATCCCACAAGACGAAAAATAATGAAATATCTGGTTAATAGCAAGGAAAAAACTACCATTCCATACTCCAATTCACAGTTTTACGATGGACTTCTTCGGACACTTTTCCGCACAGGTACCACATCCGCTGCACTTATCCTGATCGATGGTGGCATTGAAATCTGTCACTGTCACAGCACCCTCAGGACAATTTCTCACACAAAGCCCACATCCGATACAGCCCACACCACAGGACTTCATCGTGACAGGTCCTTTGTCCACAGAACTGCAGGCAACCCCGTACTTTGACTCATAGGGAATCAGTGAGATCAGTTTCTTCGGACAGACCTCAAGACACTTGCCGCAAGCCTTACATAGATCGGGATCTACCTTTGCAACACCGTTGACCACAGAAATAGCACCAAAGGGACAGATCTTCGCACAGGTTCCGTAACCAAGGCATCCGCTGTTACAGGACTTCGGTCCGCCGCCGGGAACAAAGCTCATCATTCTGCAATCCTCTGCCCCCGTATACTCATAATCCACATGGGCTTTTTCGCAGTCGCCCTGACAGGCAATAAAGGCAACCATATGCCTGCTCTCTCCTGCTTCCACTCCGCAGATCGCCGCAATTTTCTTTGCAACCGGCTCTCCGCCCACAGGACACGCATTGACAGGCGCATCCCCTTTAGAGATCGCACCGGCAAGTCCTGCGCAGCCTGCGAAACCACAACCGCCACAGTTATTGCCGGGAAGGGCTGCCAGAATAGCCTCTTCCTTCTCATCCGTCTCAACATGCAATTTGATCTGGGCTACGCCGAGAAAAAGACCTACGAAAATACCGACGATACCCACCACTGCCGCAGCAGTCAAAATTCCAACCATACTCATCGTTCTCCTCCTACAGCAGCCCTGCGAAACCCACGAAGGCAATTGCCATCAGTCCGGCTGTCAGAAGTACCATGGGCATTCCGCGAAAAGGTGCCGGTACATCATTGTACTGTGTCTTCTCTCTGATTCCTGCCAGGATGACGATCGCAATGGTAAAGCCTACTGCCGTGGCAAAACCATTTACAATTCCGGTGAAAATACCGTATTCAGCCTGTTCATTATTGATCGCAACGCCCAAGACTGCACAGTTGGTTGTAATCAAGGGAAGATACACACCAAGTGCCTCATAGAGAGAAGGGATCACCTTGCGCAGAAACATCTCCACAAACTGTACCAATGCAGCGATCACAAGGATAAAAACGATGGTGTCCAGATACTGAATCCGGAACCGGATCAGCACGAAACGATTGATCACACCGGCTACCGCACTGGCCAGAGTGATGACGAAAATCACAGCGCCGCCCATTCCGGCCGCGGTCTTCACCTTCTTGGAAACACCCAGGAAAGGACAAAGCCCCAGAAACTGGCTCAACACCACATTGCTCACGAGTGAGGAACTAATCAAAATAACCAGCAAACTCTTTACTTCATCCATCATTCTTCCTCCTCTCCCAGCTCAACATATTCAAATTCAGAAGAATCCTGCTTACGTTCTTCCATTGCTTTCTTTCGTTCTTCCTCAACAAATTCCGCATAGATCGATTTCTGTTCTCCGGCCTTTTCTTTTCTCACCAGGGCAACCTCTTCCGCCTTTGACACCGTCTCTGTTTTTTCAGCGGTGCCGGAAGATGCAACGCTTTGCAGGTTTTCTTTTGCTTCCGCGGAAACAGAGGATGCCTGTCTGGTGTCGTAAAAGCGTTTCTTACAGCCCTCCTCACCGCAATTCAAGCAATCCTCACTGCAGCCTGAACCGATTTTTTCATAGGATTTACCTGCAGCCTTTCGTTTTTCTTTGACATAATTTTGCAGTGCAACCAGCATGGCGAGCACAAAGAATGCACCGGGAGCCTGACCGAAAATGCGAATGGGTTCAAAGCTATCAGGCAATACGGCAACGCCAAACAGCTTGCCGGCACCCAGCAATTCTCTCACAGCGCCAATACAGGTCAATGCCACCGTAAAACCTAGTCCCATTCCCAGGCCGTCAAAAAGAGAGGGAACCACAGGATTGTGATAGGCATAGCTTTCTGCTCTGCCTAAGATAATGCAGTTCACGACGATCAGCGGAATGTAAACACCGAGCGAATCATTCAAAGAAGGCAAATATGCCTGCAGCAGCATCTGCATCATTGTCACAAAGGAGGCAATGATCATGATGAATGCAGGGATACGCACTCTGTCAGGGATCACCTTGCGAAGCAGTGAAATGAACAGATTGCTGAGTGTCAGAACCGCTGTGGTGGTCAATCCCATTCCCAGACCGTTCATCGCAGAAACCGTTACCGCCAGAGTAGGGCACATTCCCAACATCAACACAAATGTAGGATTTTCTTTTACCAAGCCATTGAGAAGTCTTTCTCCTGCCTTATTCATGAGAAGCACCTCCCTTCAAAAGCTCCAGGGCTGCAGCCACACCGCCGTTGACGGCATTGGTGACCGCTCTCGTAGTAATGGTGGCGCTGCTGATCGCATCCACCTCATTCGGTGTGGCAGCGCCGGACTTCGTAAATGTAAAACGACTTACCTTCCTGCCTGCGAACTGAGGGGTCAAGACATTCGGTGCCTCCATGCCCAGTCCCGGCGTCTCATGAATCTCCAGAATGGAAACTCCGCTCACGGTTCCATCGTTTTTTACTCCCACATACAACACGATGCTGCCGCCGTAGCCCTTCTTTGAGGTACTTTGCACCACATAGCCGACCTGACTTCCGTTCTCTGCATACGCAAGATATACCGTTCCGATTTCCACAGAATTGGTCTCACATTCCGCGCGAAGTTCCTCGGACGGAGCAAAACTAACCTGTTCGAAATTCATTCCTTCACTGTTTTCACTTGCAAAAACGGCCTGACAGGCCTTCTGTACTGCCAGAAGCTTCTGCTCTTCGATCCGATCCTTGGTCAATTCATGCACAAAGCCAAGTAAAACGCCTGCGATCAGGGTGATGGCAAAGAGGACAAACGCCTCCTTCAGCATAACCTTCACATCACTCTTATGGTTGGTATTCGAACTATTTTGCATGGTGCTTACCTCCTCTCGCATATCCGAAAGCGGTAGGCTTCGTCATTTTCTCGATCAAAGGCACTAAGAGGTTACCCAATATGATCGCATAGGATACTCCCTCTGCACCGGGTCCGAACAATCGAAAGATACCGGTCATCACTCCGAGAAAAATACCGTAAACGTACTGTCCCTTGCCGGTGATCGGTCTGGTCACATAGTCCGTGGCCATAAAGAAAGCACCAAGCAACAGTCCGCCGCCGGAAAGCTGCGCTGTCAGATAAGCCGGATCAAAACCGTTGCCTCCGAACAGGCCCACAAACAATACAAAGGTCACCAGGTAGCTGGCCGGAATCCGAAGATCAATGATCCCCGTTATCAGCAGAATACAAGCACCGATTAAAACGGCAATTGCGGAAGTCTCCCCAATGGTTCCTCCGGTATTACCAAAGACCATATCCATGAGATTCACCGGTTCCCCGGCCTTCAACGCTGCCAAAGGAGTGGCACCCGTAAAGGCATCATACGCAAAATTCGTCATGGCTGTCGGGAAAGAAATCAACAGAAAGCATCTCGCACCAAGTGCGGGGTTCATAAAGTTCTGACCCAGACCGCCGAAAAGCAGTTTCACGATCAGGATGGCAAACACGCCGCCTAACGCAGCCATCCAGAGCGGAATACTCACCGGAAGATTCAAAGCCAGCAACAGACCGGTCACAGCCGCAGACAAGTCTCCGATCGTCATCTTCTTTCGAATCAGTCCAAACAGGAATTCTGTCAATTCACAGGAAGCCACCGTAACAACGATCACCAAGACGGCTCTGGGTCCAAAATGATAAATTCCAAAACCCGTCGCAGGCATTAATGCCAACAGGACCCCCATCATAATCCCGCTGGTGGTCACCTTGGAACGTATGTGGGGATTGGAGGATATCTGAAATAATTCACTCATTGTCCGCCCTCCTACTTCTTTCTCTTTGCAAGCTGAAGCTTGCGCATGGATTTGATTTCCTGGGTCAGAGGTCTCTTCGCGGGGCACACATAACTGCAGCATCCACACTCACAGCACTCCATACCGTAATTTTCAAGAAAAGCCTCCTCATCAAAGTGCTCTGCATAGTCAGCCAGCTTACTCGGAATCACTCTTCCGGGACAAACCTCTACACATCTGCCGCAATTGATACACGCGGTGGGCTTTGTCCTGGAGACATCATCCCTCTGAAATGCCAGCAATGCTGTGGAGGTCTTCGTGGTAGGCACATCCAACTGGAACATACCAAATCCCATCATCGGTCCACCGCATATGATCTTCTCCGGGGTCACTCCGAAACCGCCGGCCTGCTCCAAAATATCCTGATAACTGGTTCCGATCTTCACACGGAAGTTCCTGGGGCTTTTCACTGCATCCCCCGTCACAGTCACGATCCTCTCAATCAAAGGGCGTCCCTCTGCCACCGCATGGTAGACAGCCACAATGGTATCCACATTGTTGACGATACAACCCACATCCGCAGGAAGCATGGTGGAATTCACCTTGCGCCCTGTGACGGCATAGATCAACTGCCTCTCACCACCCTGGGGATATTTCGTCTTCAATGTCTTTACGCTGATGTAGGGCTCATCTCTGGTGAGCTTGGTCAAGGTCTCAATACAGTCTGACTTGTTATCTTCTACCGCAATGATTCCCTTCGCGTTGTCAAAAAGCCGGAGGATGATCTTCAGGCCTTCCACCAGCTTCATCGGCTCCTCCACCATTCTTCGATAATCGGAAGTAAGATATGGTTCACATTCCGCACAGTTTGCAATCACATAATGAATCCCGTCTGGATTCTTCGGTGACAGCTTCACATGGGTGGGGAAACCGGCTCCCCCCATTCCCACAATACCGGCGTCACGAATCAATTCAATGATCTCCTGTTTCGACAACTTGTCTACAGGAGCCTTGGGCACAAAACCGACATCCTCGTATTTCCCGTCGTTTTCCAACACGATACTCATCACCAGATCGCCGGTCACTACCCGTCTGGGTTCTATTGCCTTCACGGTGCCGGATACACTGGCCAGGATAGGTGAAGATACAAAACCTCCACTTTCCGCCAGCACCTGGCCTGCCAATACATGATCGCCCTTTTTTACAACTGCCTTTGCGGGAGCTCCAATGTGCTGTGAAAGCGGGTATACCAGCTCTCCTGTGGGCAAAATATCTTTTATCCTTTTTTTCTTGGTCAGACTCTTACCATCAAAGGGGTGAATGCCACCGACAAACGTTAACTTAGCCATACCATTTTCCCTCTATAAACATTTCATTTTGTGGCGAAACCATCATCCTGCCAATTCGACAGAAATCTCGCTGCACTACACTTTTCTTCCGATTATACTATTTTTTTCAAGAAAATACTACAGAAATTTATGAGAATATGCTATTATGTTTACGAATTGATTCTCTAAATCGGCAGAATATCCCTTTTCATCTGCCACCCCGGACCATCAATCAAAATACGATTCGTACACTTATTTGCAGGAGATCTCCCATGAAATTATCCGAGACAATACTTGAACAATCTTCCATAGGTTTTCCTATCTCGCGTTTTGCTTCTCCGGAACAGATTCTCTTTCTGGATATCGAAACTACCGGCTTTACTGCCAGGTCCTCCTACTTATATCTGATAGGCTGTGCCTATTATCAAAACGGAAAATGGGCAATTGTCCAGTGGATGGCAGAGAACTATGAAGAAGAGGGCGCTATCTTAAAAGCTTTTTTTGAGTTTGCGGCCTCCTACAGCTTCCTGTTCCACTTTAACGGCAACAATTTTGACCTCCCCTATCTGACCCAGAAATGTGAACAATTATCTCTGCCCTACAATTTTGACAGATTTGATGGTGTAGATATCTTCCGTCGGGTAACACCCTATAAATTCTTTCTGCAGCTCCCCAATTGTCGTCAGAAGACGATCGAACAGTTTTTGGGGATCGAAAGAGAGGACCGGTACTCCGGCGGCGAACTCATCGAACTCTATCACTCTTATGTGAAAGAACCCTCCAAGGAAGTATCCGACCTTCTCTTCCTCCACAATTCCGACGATATCAAAGGAATGCTTGAGATCTTACCGATCCTAACCTATGATGATCTCTTCACCCAGCCGCTCAAGGTAAGAAAGGTGCAGGCGAATTACTACAAGGACGGGGAGGGCAATACAAGAAAAGAACTCTTGATACACGCCTCAGTGGAGCCTCCCATTCCGGTTCCCATTTCGGCTCACGCAAATGGCTGCTTTGTCCGGGGAGATGGAAATGCAATTGTGATCAAAGTCCCTATTTTTGAGACAGAACTGAAGTACTTCTACTCCAATTATCACGATTACTATTACCTTCCCAATGAAGATATCGCTCTGCACAAGTCTGTAGCCGGCTTTGTGGAAAAGCCTTATCGAATCCCTGCCAGCGCATCCAATTGCTATACAAGAAAGTATTCCAATTATCTGCCCCAATGGGGAATGGTGTTCCAGCCCTTCTTCAAACGGGACTATAAAAGTAAAGAACTTTTCTTTGAGCTCACCGATGAATTGAAGAAGGACAGAGAAGCCTTCTCCACCTACGCAGGTCACATTCTCGCAATGATTGCTTCTACCTATTAAAATTGCTCACCGCCCTACAGGAAGTTCCTGCCCGGTGTAAAAAAAATGCCGTCCGCGAAATCGGACGGCATTTTTATGAATCATTTGGATAAGAAATTACTCTTCTTCACTCTGTGCAGCGATTGCAGCATCAATGTCAACTGCTACTTCGTCAGCATCATCAGCCTCGGTACTTACAGGAGCAAGCATTGCCTTAATGCTGAGGGAAATCTTCTTGTCTTCTGCGTTAAAGTCTACAACCTTAGCTGTAACTTCATCACCGGTCTTCAGAACATCGCTGGGCTTCTCGATGTGCTCCTTAGCGATCTGGGAAACGTGAAGCAAAGCATCAATTCCGGGCTCCAGTTCAACAAAAGCACCGAAGTCGGTCATTCTGGCAACCTTACCGGTTACAATATTACCTACTGCATACTTCTCCTCAGCATCCTTCCAAGGATTTGCATCATCAAACTTCAAAGACAGAGCAATCTTGGTATCATTGATCTCTTTTACCAGGACAGTCAGCTGCTGACCAACCTTGAATACCTTCTTGGGATGCTCAACACGTCCCCAGGACATCTCAGAGATATGAAGCAGACCGTCTGCTCCGCCAAGATCAACGAAAGCACCGAAATCAGTCACATTCTTTACAGTACCTTCTACGATATCGCCTGCATGGATTCTCTCGAAGAGAGCTTTCTGCGCCTCAGCCTTCTGAGCAACCAGAAGCTGCTTGCGGTCACCGATATATCTTCTTCTCTTAGGGTTGTACTCGGTAACAACGAATTCGATCTCCTGTCCTGCATACTTAGAGAGATCCTTCTCATAAGAATCGGAAACCAGACTTGCGGGAATGAAAATTCTTACCTCATCCACAACAACGCTCAAACCACCGGCAAGGATCTGAGAAACAGTAGCCTTCAATACTTCCTTATTATTGTAAGCCTCCTCAATTCTCTTGTTGCCTCTGTCAGCGGCAAGTCTCTTGTAGGTCAGAGCCACCTGACCTTCCCCATCGTTTACCTTCAGGATCTTCACTTCCATGGTATCGCCGACTTTCACAGCCTCAGTCAAATCTACGCTGGAATCATTGGTATACTCACTCTTGGTAAGAATACCGTCTGACTTGTAACCGATATTCAAAACGATTTCATCTGCCTTGACATCGATAACTGTACCCTCGACTACCTCTCCTGCATGTATTGTCTTGATAGAATCTTCCAACATTTGTTCAAAAGTTAATTCTGACATATTTTTGAACCTCCTCAATTAATTTATTTGGGGTGGAAGCCCCCGCAGTAACACCCACTAGTCGAACAGCTTTAGGCAGCTCTAAATGCAAGTCATCCAGTGTCTGTATAAAATAGGTATTCGGACATCTCTCACTGCAGATCTCATAGAGCTTCGCAGTATTGGAGCTGTGCTTACCTCCTATTACGATCATTACGTCCGCTTCTCCGGCTAACTCCGCTGCAGATTGCTGACGCTCTTCTGTTGCATTACATATAGTATTAACAACATTAACATTATACCCTTTATGCTTAAAATTTTCAACTATATCTTGAAATTTATTGTAATTAAATGTCGTCTGAGCAACAACCGTCACAATTTTCCCCTCATTTGGGCAAAAATTCTGTGCTTCTTCCATGGTTTGGAGCACTGAAACAGGTCCCCTGCACCAACCGACGATCCCTTCTACCTCCGGATGTCCCGGATTCCCTACGATCACGATCTGGTCTCCCGCTTCACTTCGTTCTCTGACGATTCTGTGTATCCGCTTCACAAAAGGGCAGGTGGCATCCACACAGTCGATCTCCTTCTCCCGCAGGATCGTGTAGATCTCCTCCGGAACGCCGTGAGCACGAATGATCACCGCTCTCTGTCTTCCGTCAATGCTCTCCCGCTCAAGATGCAAGAGTTCTTCCTTGTTTTCCAAAACCTGTACACCCAGATCCGTCAGTTCCCGTACCACCTCTTCATTGTGTACAATGGGACCGTAGGTGTAGATCTCCTTCGCACTCTTCTGCTGTTCATAAACTGTTTCCACCGCACGCTTCACACCGAAGCAAAAACCTGCGCATCTTGCCAACTTTACTTCCATCCGTAAACCCTTTCCGGTTCCAACTCTTTCTAGCGACTCAGCTCAATGATTCTGTCCACGACTTCCTCAACCGTCATATCAGAGCTGTCTACCAATATGGCGTCCGGTGCCTGTTTCAAAGGAGAGATTTCCCGATGCATGTCCCGGTAATCCCGCTCTTCGATATCGGCAAGGATCTTGTCGTAATCACAGACCTCTCCCTTGGCAGTCAATTCATCGAAGCGTCTCTTTGCACGAACCGCACTGCTGGCTGTCAGATAGATCTTACAGGAGGCATCCGGCAGCACGCAGGTACCGATATCTCTGCCATCCATAATACAATCACTCTTGGAGGCAAGCTGCTGTTGAAGTTGTACCAGCTTCCTGCGGACTGCACCGATGGCGCTGACAGCGGATGCTGCATTTCCAACCGCCTCCGTCCGAAGATAGCCATTTACATTCTCGCCGTTTAAAAGTACCACCTGCTCCCCATTCTCGTAAGCGATGGAAATGTCTGCGGTCTCCGCCAGAGAAATGATGCGCTCTGTATCCGACAGATCCACACCATTTCGAATCATCAAAAGTGCCATGGCGCGGTACATGGCACCGGTATCCACATAGATCAGATTCCTCTTCTTCGCCACCAGCTTTGCGATCGTACTTTTGCCTGCGCCGGCAGGCCCGTCCACTGCGATATTCAACCTCATATCCTTGTCCTCTCTTCTCTATCCGATCGTGCCGCACTTTCCCCGGCCAAGTGACCGGTAGACCATGCGATCTGAAGATTATATCCCCCTGTCATTGCATCCAGATCCAGTACTTCCCCGGCAAAATATAAATCCTTCACTTTTCTGGACTCCATGGTGGAAGGATTCACATCCTTCACGCTGACGCCGCCCCTGGTGATAATGGCCTCTGCAAATCCTCTGGTGCCGGTCACCGTCAGTTCCAGATGCTTGATGATCTTAACAAAATTTGCTCGCTCCGCCTTCGTGATCTCATGTACCTTCTTCTCCGGAGAGATCCCGGACAATTCGATCATCACCGGAATCAGCCGATTTGGAAACAATTCCGACAATGCATTTTTGAACTGTTTCTTGTGATTGGCATCAAACTCACGGAGCAGGCGCTTGTCCAACTGTTCTTCAGAAAGGGCCGGCTTCAGATCAATGGCAAGACGGCAGTCCGCTCCTTCCCGATAAAAGGTACTGGCAGACAAAACCAATGGACCACTGACACCGAAGTGAGTGAACAGCATCTCTCCAAAACCTTCATAGACCTGACGATCGGACAAGGTCATAGACAGAGAGACATTTTTCAAAGACAGTCCCATCAGGTCTCTGCACCAGGTCTCCTTCGTCTCCAGGGGAACAAGGGATGGGGTCGGTGTAACCACTTGATGTCCGCTGCTTTCCGCAAATCGATATCCGTCTCCGGTGGACCCGGTGGTAGGATAAGAAACACCACCGGTACAGACGATCACCGCGTCACACATAAGCTTCTTTCCCTGTTCCAACACCACACCGGTCACCGAATCCTCCGAAAGAAGCAGTTCCCTTACAACCGTGTCAAACAGGATCTCAACCTCTCTGCGATTCAGTTCCCGCCGCAGCGCTCCAATGATATCCGAAGAATGATCTGAGACAGGAAACACTCTCTCACCCCGCTCCACCTTTAATGGGCAGCCGGCATGTTCCAAAAGGTCCATCACGCTGCGATTGTCAAAGTCGTAAAAGGCACTGTACAAAAACTTTCGGTTGCTGCACACATTGGCAAACAATGTCTCCATATCGGCGGCATTTGTCACATTGCATCGGCCCTTGCCCGTGATAAATAATTTTTTCCCCAGCTTCTCATTTTTTTCAATTAGGGTTACCTTGCAGCCGCCATCTGCCGCTGCAATGGCAGCCATCATTCCGGCCGCTCCACCGCCGATCACAACAATCCTTTTCAATATACTATCTCTCCTAAGGGATCTCCATACAGTCTATTTACGCAAAATTTGATAGATTTGTCAATGCATTTAAGAGAATATTTAGAAATGAAAGCAGGAGCGTAAACATTACGCTCCTGCTCAAATCTACTGTTTCGTTTTTATACAGGATATGCACCGTTCTTGGTGTCAGCCTGGGTCATATCAACCTTCTCCTGCTGTGCCTGACGGTACTTGAAGAAGTCCTTGGCTACCTGAGGGAACAGAGCGTAGGACAATACATCCTCGTCCTGCTGTTTCCACTCAGCCATCTCACCCTCCAGCTTCGCCATCTCATTGGGAAGCATATCAGCGAAACGGCAGGTAATTCTCTCCTCGCCGGGGATAACCTTGTCGATAACCTCCTGGCTCATAGGCTTTACAGTCTGACCATACTCACCGCGAAGCACTGCCTTGGTCTCCTTGGTAGCCATCTTGTATCTCTCGCCCATCAATACGTTAAATACAGCCTGGGTACCAACGATCTGAGAGGAAGGGGTAACAAGAGGGGGCTCACCCAGATCCTTACGAACCTGAGGGATCTCCTTCAATACATCATAGTATCTGTCCTCAGCGTTCTGCTCCTTCAACTGGCTCACCATGTTGGAGAGCATACCACCGGGTACCTGGTAAAGCAGAGTCTTGATATCAACACCCATTACCTTAGGATTCAACAGACCGTTTGCAAGGCACTCATCTCTGTAAGGACGGAAGTAATCAGCGATCTCAGCCAACAGGTTCTGGTCAAAGCCGGTATCAAAAGGAGTACCCTTGAAGGTCTCTACCATCACCTCAGTAGCAGGCTGGGAGGTACCCATTGCGAAGGGGCTCATAGCGGTATCGATGACGTCTACGCCGGCCTCTACAGCCTTTAAGTAAGTCATGCTCGCAACACCGGAGGTGTAGTGAGTATGCAGCTGGATGGGGAGCTTGGTGTTCTCCTTCATAGCGCTGACAAGCTCAGCAGCCTTGTAAGGAACAAGCAGTCCTGCCATATCCTTGATACAGATGGAATCAGCACCCATCTCCTCGATCTTCTTCGCCATGTCAGCCCAGTACTCCAGTGTGTAAGCGTCACCAAGCGTATAGGACAGAGCGATCTGTGCGTGACCGCGGCCCTCCTGCTTCTTCATTCTGTTGGTTGCGTTCACTGCCTCCTGCAAATTGCGCAGATCATTCAGACAGTCAAAGATACGAATGATATCGATACCGTTTGCGATAGACTTCTGAACAAAAGCGTCTACTACGTCATCCGCATAAGGTCTGTAACCAAGAATATTCTGTCCGCGGAACAGCATCTGCAGCTTGGTATTCTTAAAGCCGTCACGGAGCTTGCGAAGTCTGTCCCAGGGATCTTCCTTCAGGAAACGAAGGGATGCATCAAAGGTAGCACCACCCCAACACTCTACGGAATGATATCCAACCTTATCCATCTTCTCTACGATGGGAAGCATGAATTCGGTAGGCATTCTGGTTGCAATCAGAGACTGATGCGCATCACGCAGAATCGTTTCCGTAATCTTAATCGGTTTCTTTACTATTTCTGCCATCTTAATTTTCCTCCATATGATTCATTACAAACAGATATGCTGTGTAATTCTGAAACCTTTCGGCTGATGAAATACACTTTGCACAACTTAAAATACTCCGAAGATAGCCATGAAGGTACCGGCTGCAACAGCTGTTCCGATAACACCTGCTACATTAGGACCCATCGCATGCATCAGAAGGAAGTTGGTAGGATCAGCCTCTGCACCCACCTTCTGAGAGACACGTGCTGCCATAGGAACTGCGGATACACCTGCAGAGCCGATCAGCGGGTTTACCTTTCCGTGGGTCAGAACACACATCAGCTTACCGAACAATACGCCGGCTGCGGTTCCGAACATAAAGGCAATCAGTCCCAAGCCTACGATCTTCAGTGTTGCAACATTTAAAAATGCCTCGGCAGAAGTGGTAGCACCTACGGAAGTACCCAACAGGATCACGACGATATACATCAGTGCGTTGGAAGCAGTCTCTGTCAGCTGTCTTACCACGCCGGACTCTCTGAACAGATTACCAAGCATCAGCATACCTACAAGGGGTGCTGTGGTAGGAAGGATCAGACATACCACGATGGTAACAACGATGGGGAACAGAATCTTCTCCAGCTTGGAAACGGGACGAAGCTGACCCATCTTGATCTTTCTCTCTTTCTCGGTGGTAAAAAGCTTCATGATAGGGGGCTGGATAATGGGCACCAGTGACATATAGGAATATGCCGCAACCGCAATCGGACCTAAGATAGCAGTCTGTCCCAGCTTACCTGCCAGGAAGATCGAGGTAGGACCGTCAGCGCCGCCGATGATGGAGATCGCTGCCGCAGCCTTATCATTGAAGCCAAGGGCAATCGCTCCGAAGTATGCTGCAAAGATACCGAACTGTGCAGCTGCACCCAGCAAAAAGCTCTTGGGATTCGCGATGAGGGGACCGAAGTCTGTCATTGCGCCGACACCCATGAAAATCAGGGAAGGCAAAATTGCCAACTCATCCAATAAGTAAAAATAGTACAATAATCCGCCGGCTCCGTTCGCGGCATCCTCTGCGTGCAGCATAATATCCGGATAGATATTTACAAGCAGCATACCGAAAGCAATGGGAAGGAGGAGCAAGGGCTCAAATTCATGACGGATTGCAAGATAAAGGAAAAAGCACGCAACCAGAATCATAATGTAATTTCCCCAGGTCAGGTTGAAAAACGCAGTCTGGTGGATCAGGTTGCTGAGCGTAGAACCTATATATTCCATTTGTGAACCTCCTGTTGTTAGCTAATCATGTCAAATCTCTGGATTAGTTCAAAGTGGCAAGTACTGCACCAGCCTCAACAGCATCGCCAACAGCTACATCAATGCTTGCTACGGTACCGTCCTCGGGAGCTACAACAGGGATCTCCATCTTCATTGCCTCAAGAATGATCACAGCGTCACCCTTCTTGACAGCCTGTCCGACCTTAGCCTCTACCTTAAATACCTTACCTGCGGCACCGGCCTCGATCTTTACGCTGCCTGCGGCTCCGCTTGCTGCGGGAGCTGCTGCAGGAGCCTTGGGAGCTGCCTTGGGTGCTGCGGGAGCCTTTGCAGCTACAGGTGCACCTGTGGATGCGCCCTCTTCTACAGTTACATCATATACATTTCCGTTTACGGTGATCGTATAATTCTTCATTTTTTCTTCCTCCAAAAAATTTATTTTCTTCTTCTGATAGAACGAACCACAAATCCGTCTGTGGACGACGCACCCTGGCTTGCGGCGATGGCTGCGGCGATCACTGCCACCAGTTCCAGATCATCGGTTTCATCCACACTCTCAACTGCAGGCACCTCCGCAACAGAAGCTGCAGGTGCTGCAGCCGCCTGCTTTGCTGCCTTTTTATCTGCAAGACTCTTCTGAATCTTCGGGATAAATCCAAAGCATCCGATGATCAGACTGATCAGAATCAATACCACAAATACCGTTCCCATTCCAATCAGGGTATTCAGACCAGCCTTACCCATCAATTCGCCGATGGTAGCATTCGGATTCAGAGAAGCAGATTTGATCTTCAGGAACATGTCATTGGATAAAACGATCTCAGCAGTTGCATTCTTCTTAGAACCTGTCACTTCCACATTTACAATGATCTCATTGCCGTCAACCTTTGTCTCGGCTGCTCCCACGGCAGTGATTCCGCCGATGGTCTCCATGGCTGACTGAAAGGAATCGATGCCGGTGACGATCGCATTACCCTCTGCCTCCAGGCCAAAGGTATCGGAGATGATATACTCGATCTCCTCCATGGAAAGCGTTCCGATATCTTCTGCAGGAATACCATACTCTACAAAGGGATGTCCCTCACAGAGATAATCGGAGAAAAGGGGCTGTACGATCTGCTGTGCACGCTGTGCAGCAGCGCTTTGCTTGGCCTGCTCAAAATCGGACTCAGTATCGGTGTTTCCACAGGCTGTCAGAGTGAAGATACAGGTAACTGCACAGATCAATGTCAATAATTTCTTCTTCATCTTACTATCATCACCCTTTCTTATACTGTGCCGTGCTTCTTAGCGGGACGATCCTCACTCTTGGTAAAGAGCATCTCGAAGGCACCGATCACATACTTTCTGGTATCGGCAGCCGTAACGATGGAGTCCACATATCCTCTCTTGGCAGCACTCAGAGCAGAAAGCTGTAAAGCCTCGTACTCCGCTGCCTTCTCATTGATCACCTCAGCACCCTGTCCGTCGTACATGATCTTGGCAGCCAGCTTGCTGTCCATGGTTCCGATCATAGCGGTAGGCCATGCAAAGGTCATGTCAGCGCCGATGGACTTGGAATTCATCACGATTGCAGCAGTTCCAAGTGCCTTGCCGATCACTACATTTACCTTAGGTACAGTGGCATTTGCAAAAGCATATGTAAGCTTTGCGGCAGCCTTGGCGATTCCCTTCTCGGAACACTTGGTTGCCTTGTAACCCTTCACATTGGTCAGGGTCAGAACAGGAATATCATACGCATCACAGAAGCTGACGAAATCAGCTGCCTTCTCACAGCCCTGCTTGGAGAGAACAGCATCCAGCTTCTCAGAGACATTGCCCTCCTCATCGCAGATCTCACTGCGGTTGGCAACAGCGCCTACGGTAACGCCGTCCAGCTTCAGGAAGCCTACGACCATATCCTTGCCGTATCCGGGCTTCAACTCGAAGAAATCGTTGTTGTCAGCCAAAACGGAAAGAGCGATACCGGTATCACCCACACAGCCTGCCAGCTCAGGGCACGCTCTGTTCAGATCATCGGTGCACTCTACGATATCGCTTCCCTCACTATTGTTGGAAGGAAGGAAACCGATCAGATCGCGGATTCCGGAAAGCACAGTCGCCTCATCGGCAACGACATCCACGTTACCGCACTCCTGCGCCTGGAATGCAGCGGAGGAAGAATCACATCTGCTGATCTCATTGCCATCCAGTGCGTTGGGAGCATTGACAAACAGCTTGCCGTTCTTTGCTTCCATAAAAGTAAAATCAGACAGAGTGGAAAGCAGAGCCAGTCCGCCGCCACAGCTGCCAAGGATCGCAGTGATCTGAGGAACCACGCCGGAGCAAAGTGCCTGCTTACTATAGATCGCACCAAAAGCATTCAAAGCATCAGTTGCCTCCTGTAATCTCAGTCCTGCGGAATCGATCAGGCCAATCACAGGTGCTCCTGTCTTCATCGCCAGATCGTAAAGGGCGGTAATCTTCTTAGCATGCATCTCACCGATGGTTCCGTTCAACACGGAAGCATCCTGGCTGTACACATACACAGGCTTACCACCAATCACTCCGTAACCGGTCACGCAACCGTCACATGGAGTTTCGTTGGGTTTCAGATTGAAATCAGTCGCTCTGGCAGTTACCATTCCACCGATTTCAACGAAACTGTTGTCATCGAGCAAAGCGTCAATTCTTTGTCTCGCTTTTGAAGTAGTACTCATGCTTTCAGTCCTCCATTTATATTAAATACTAACTTTTTTATGAACCGTAAGGAATTAAACACCAAATTCCCCCGATTATGGATATACTATACCACAAAAAAAGCAATTCGCATAGAACGAATTGCAATTTTTTTCATTTTCTTTGTTTTATTCAGGAATTTTAACCTTAGTGCAAGGAAATTTATCCATTTTTACCCAATCAGAAGAAAGGAATTCCATATTTTTGACAGACACCATTCAAAGTCTATCCGCAGAATACTCACGGTGGTCTCTATGTACGTTTCAAAGAGGACATCCTCTCCCACAGTCACCTGAATCCGCCCCACTTTTGTCCCTGCCAGTACCGGTGCAGTCAGATGGCTGCTCACCACACAGCCTACCCGGATCTCTTCCTCCTCTGCCAGCAGGATCTTTTCTCTCCATTCACTGACCGGGTATTCCACTCGCACAGGCACATAAGCAGTTTCCCCGAGCCTGTCAGTCTGCCCCATAAAAACCGGAATGGGGAGAAGTTTTGTCTTTGCCACAGTATCTCCGTCCACATCTCTGTATTCATAATGATCCAGTCCGTAATTCATAAGGTTTCTTGTGTCCTTCCACTTCCAGGTCTTATGATTCGGCCATCCGCAGGCCAACAGCGCCACCACAAAGGTCTTTCCATCCCGCTCCAACGCTCCCACATAACAATAGCCTGCCTTTCCGGTAAAACCGGTCTTGCCGGAAAGGGCTCCCTCCATCATCTGCAGAAAGGCGTTGTGATTTGTCAGGGAAAAGGTTCTGTTGTTCGATGTAAAACAGTAATTTGGTTCACGGGTGATCTTCAAAAACGCATCAGACTTTGGGGATTCCCGAATACAATACGTAAAAATCCTTGCCAGCTCTGCGGCGGTAGTGCTGTGACTGCGCAGGATCAGTTCCCCGTTCTCCTCCACTCTTTCTTCGGCATCGAGACCGTTTGGCGTGATGAAATAAGTCTGTTCACAATGAAGCTGTCTTGCCTTCTCATTCATTCGGTCCGCAAAGGCCGCCACAAACTCCCGGGATGTTTTTCCCTCTGTCGCTTCTCCTCTTTCTTCCAGCAGTTTTTTCCCGATATGCTCGGCGATCGCCACTGCCGAATCATTATGGGACTCCAGCATCAGCGAGTACAGCAGATCCTCCATACGATAGCTTTCCCACGCCTTCAGTCCCAGATGAACCTTTGGCTGTCCGGCGGCATAGGCGGAGACAGACACCGTCTCATCCGGGTCTGCCAGTTCCAGCGCAAGAATACAGGTCATGATCTTCGTCGTGCTGGCCATGGGCAACGTTAAGTCAGCGTTTTTTCCATACAAAACTCTGCCGGTATCTGCATCCATCAACACAGCCGCGGTGGAATACAACTGTGCAACTGCCTTTGTTTTCGCATTCTCTCCGCCGCTTACACCACACACATCAACCACCGCTATCAGTTCTACCATCAGGCACAAAAAAAGCCCCGCAACCAACTGCTTCATCATCAAACTCTACGTCTGTTTTCACAGATATGGTATGCGGGGTTCCTTAACCTTATTCCCTCAAATATCCAACTTCAGCTGCACCTCTGCCTCCGCCTGCCTCTTAAATTCCTCCAGCTTCTCAGGATTCATCTCAGGCAGTTCCTCCAGATTGCTGACGCCAAAACACCGTAAAAATTGCTCCGTGGTTCCAAACAGCAGGGGTCTTCCCGGGGCATCCAGCCTTCCCAACTCCTGGATCAGATCATACTCCAACAGCTTGTTGATTGCATGATCACAGTTGACACCTCTCACCCCTTCTATCTCCATACGGGTCACAGGCTGCTTGTAAGCAATAATGGACAATGTCTCCAACACCGTATCCGTCAATGTGATCCTACGGGCATTCTTCGCGATCTTGATCAGATACTCGTACATTTCAGCCTTCGTACAGAGCTGAACCGCATTGTCAAAATGAACCAAAGAGATCCCACTGTCCGGGGCAGCATACTTCTCCTGCAGCATACTGATGATCTTCTTCGTCGTTCTCAAGTCTTCGCCGATCAGTTCTGCAAGCTTTCCGATCTCCACGGACTCACCCATGGTAAAGAGTACCGCCTCGATGACTGCCTCCGCTTTTGCCTGTTCCATAGAATCACTCCTCTTTCCAACTTCAAATTACTTATGCCCCCACACAGTTCGATTCAATCAGAATATCATCAAAGATATGTTCCTGACTGATGGTGATCTTTCCTGTCTTCATCATCTCCAAGATGATCAAAAAGGTGACGATCACCTCCATCTTGCTCTTCTGATTCTCCAAAAGCTTCCGGAAACTGAAGGTCTTGTTTTTTCTTGCAAAATCCTCCACGTAGAAGGTCTTCACATCCATATCGATCTCTTCCTTCACGATGGTGCCGTAGCTGCTTCGGATGGGATCGATCTTATTTTCCTGTTTCTTCAAAATAGACTGAAACAGATCGTGCAGTTTGCTCAACGTCATATCTCCCATCAATTCCTCATAATCAAGGGGAGGCCTGTATGCAGCTACTTCCTCCGGGATCTGCTGTGCACGGTAGAGATTTTTCGCCGCATCCATCTGACGGTCCTTCAGTTCATAGGACATATACTTGTACATCTTATACTCCAGAAGCTTCTCCACCAGCTCCGCCCTGGGATCCTGCTCCTCTCCCTCCTCATTTACCTCTACCGGGAGAAGCATTCTGCACTTGATATCGATCAGCGTAGCAGCCATCACCAGGAACTCACTCATCACATTCATATCCCCGGACAGTTCCCTGATATACTCCAGATACTGATTGGTAATCTCAGAGATGGGAATATCATAGATATCCACTTTATTCTTTTCGATCAGATGAAGGAGAAGGTCCAAAGGACCCTCAAAAGCCTCCAATTTTACTGATAACGCCATAGTATAACCTCAGTTTCTCCTATGCACACATCTATGCATCCTGCTTTTCAAAATCAATGACCCAGAGTTCTCCCGGGTTAAACACCCGGATCGGAATGGTATGCTCTCCCAACCCTCTGCTTAAGAGCATTGTCCTTCCGTTTTGCTGAAATATGCCGCCGTCATACTTCGGAAACAGACGCAGTCTGGGAGAGATCACTCCTTTTCCCCAAAAGGGCACCCTGGCCACTCCGCCGTGGACATGCCCGGAGATGGTAAGATCCGCACCCCAGCCGGCATATGCATCAAAATATTCCGGGTTATGGGCAAGTAAAACGGTATAGCACTCCGTGTCAGGTCTGCCCAGACATTCTTCCACATACTCGGGGGACATCACTTGACTTTGAAACCTGTTGTAATACATCTTGTCGATTTCCAGACCAAACACACACAAGCCGTATTCCTCCAGGACAGTCCGCTCATTGACAAGGGGTCTGATGCCGTTTTTTTCAAGGCCCTCTGCGTACTCCCTTGCCATATCGCCGTAAATCTCCGGATAAAGCTTCATCCGCTGCTCGTGATTGCCATTGGAATAGCAGATGGGAAACTCCTTGGCCAGTTCTCCCAAAAAGGCAAGCGCAGGCTCAAAGCTTTTCCCGGGAGAAGCCGTACAGATATCTCCGACAACAAAAATCAGATCAGGCTGTAATTGTCTGATCTTCTGCAGCAAAAGGACATTCTCAGGACCATACTGCTTGTTGTGAAGATCCGATAACACGATACATCGGCATGGCTTCTTTATTCTCTTATCTGCAACCTTCCACTCCTGTACAATGAATCTGTGACCATCGATCACCATACTCCAAATGCATACAAGGAACAGGAAAGCTATCACAGTCAAAATACAATCCAGCAACACGATAGTCATCTCACCTTTTTCAGAAACTAACCTAAAACAGATTGTACCATAAAACAGAACGTTAGAAAAGGAAAAATCCAAGAACTTTTTTCATGCAGTCACCGATCCCCGCCCGCTCCACTGTTGCAGCAAAAAGGATGGGCATGGTTCCCAGTATTTCGTCCCCCAGATAATAGGTCACTTCGCCCACAGCTTCCCCCTCTACCGCCGGGGCGTTCACCTGGGTCGGAAGATGGATCCTCTTCTCGATCCCCGAAAGGTTTCTCCCCTCAACATCCAGATACCGGAAAGTGTCCCGTGCCCGAATGGGAGCAGCCTCCTCCACCCCGCCCCGCAGCGGGATAGTGTCTGCAAGGTCTGTGTTTTCATCGGTATACAGTCTGCACTTGGAAAAACCGTAGGCGAGAAGTGCCTTGGTTTCTGCATTTCTGGTCTTGGAATCGCCTGCCCCCATACATACGGCGATCAGATCGATTCCGTCCTTGCTTGCCGTAGCGGACAGACAATACCCGGCCTTGCTGGTGAATCCGGTCTTCAGGCCGGTGGTATAAGGGTACTGTTTCAGCAGCTTGTTTGTACTGCTCAGCATAAACTCGCTGTTTCCTCTGGGTGTCACATGGGTGATTCCCTCCATCCAGATCTTGGTATAGTCGAATACCTGTGGGTGATGTAGGGTCAGTTCTCTGGACATAATGGCAACATCTCTGGCACAGGAATAGTGATTGTCAGAATCCGTCAATCCACAGCAATCCTCAAAATGAGTGTCGACCATTCCCAGCTCCAGCGCCTTTTCATTCATCATTTCCACAAAGGCAGGCTCACTGCCCGCGATATGTTCCGCCACTGCCACACTGGCATCATTGCCGGAGGCGACGGCAATACACTTGATCAGCGTCTCCAGCGTCTGGACCTCTCCCGTCTCCAAAAAGACCTGGGAGCCTCCCATGGAACTGGCATGCTCGCTGGTGACCACCTCATCCGACAGCGCTACATTTCCTTTCTCCAGTGCCTCAAAGGTCAAAAGAAGGGTCATGATCTTTGTGATACTTGCAGGACTTCTCCTCTGTGTGGCATCCTTCTCATACAACACCTGACCGGTTGTACTCTCCATCAAAATCACACTGGGGGCAGTCAACTGAACCTGAGCCTTCGCAGGGATATACCAGCTTAAGACAAACAGGCAGACCGACAGACCCATTGCCAACACTCTCTTCCGCATCTGACACATACTCCTATAGATAAGCATTCCTTGATTCATGCATATGGAGAAAAAGTACCAAATAGAACACAAAAACCCTTGGTTGAACCATCAACCAAGGGCCTGTAACTTAAATTAGTTATATTTGCGCTTTCTAGCTGCCTCAGACTTCTTCTTACGTCTTACGCTAGGCTTCTCGTAATGCTCGCGCTTGCGAATTTCCTGCTGGATACCAGCCTTTGCACAGCTTCTCTTAAAACGACGAAGTGCGCTGTCCAAAGTCTCATTCTCTTTTACGATTACGTTTGACATCTCTACCCGACCTCCCTTCAGTCCCTCAAGTAACATGACTGATTGGGTTATTTTTTGTATCTATACGACATCAAGTCGCATACACAAATTACATTATAGCATATTTGTTTCAGCCGTCAAGTATTTTTTCTATCTTTCTGAAACTTATTTCAGCTGTCCCCGGAGAACTGTCGCAGCAGCCTCGATTGCATCCGGAATGCCCGCAGGATTCTTACCACCGGCCTGAGCCATATTGGGACGTCCGCCGCCGCCACCGCCGACCAATGCAGCGATTCCCTTGATCAGATTGCCTGCATGCGCGCCCAGGGCAAGTGCGCCATCGGTTGCCATAGCGATCATGTTTACCTTGCCGTCACAGTCGGAAAGCAGAACCACTACTCCATCGCCCAGCTTTGTCTTCAGCTGATCTCCCAGATCACGGAGTCCGTTCATATCCACTCCGTCTACGCTGGCAGCCAGCAGCTTCACGCCTTTGACCTCCTGCACCTGATCCATCACATCTCCCAGTGCATCTTTGGCAGCCTTGGCCTTCAATGCCTCGTTCTCGGCATGCAATGCCTTCACCTCAGCCATCAGATGCTCCAGACGGTCCGTCAGCGTCTGAGGAGTGGTCTTCACTGTCTTGGCTGCCTGCTCCAGAGTTTGCTCCAGATTCTTATAGTATTCCAACACATTGGTACCGGTAATTGCCTCGATTCTTCTCACCCCTGCAGCGACACCATTCTCAGAGAGGATCTTGAAGGATACGATGTCGGAGGTATTTGCCACATGGGTTCCTCCACAGAGTTCCTTGGAGAAATCTCCCATGGATACCACACGGACGCTGTCGCCGTACTTTTCACCGAACAGAGCCATGGCGCCGGTCTTCTTCGCCTCGTCCAGACTCATCACCTTGGTGTCAACGGAAAGCTTTGCCCCGATCTTCTCATTGACGATCGCCTCTACCTTCGCCAGCTCCTCAGCCGTCATTGCACCGCTGTGGCTAAAGTCGAAACGGGTCCGTCCGCCGTCCTGGAAGGAGCCCTGCTGTTCCACGTGATCCCCCAGTACCTCCTGTAATGCCTTCTGCAGCAAATGGGTCGCACTGTGGTTTCTGCAGGTATTTGTCCGGTTCACCTCGTCTACAGAGAGGGTAGCCTCAGCCTGGGTGCGAATCACGCCGGAAACCACCTGTCCCACGTGACCGATTCTGCCGCCGGGAAGCTTCACGGTATCGGACACCGCAAACTCACCCTCGGAAGTCCGAATGATACCCTTGTCTCCCTGTTGTCCGCCCATGGTAGCGTAGAAGGGAGTCCTTGCAGTGATCAGGATACCCTCTTCGCCCTCTGCGAGCTCATTCCGAGCCGCAGAGCCGGACACAATTGCGGCGATGGGAGCCACAGCCTCCAACGTATCATATCCCACAAACTCGCTGACAAGAGCGACATCCATCTCATCATAGACAGCAGTGTCCGCAGAGGAAAGCTTTGCTGAGAAGTTCTGATTCTCTCTTGCCTTCTGCTTCTGCTTCTCCATCGCAGACGCAAAACCGGTCTCATCTACCGTAAGTCCCTCTTCCTGTGCAAGTTCCACGGTAAGTTCAATGGGGAAACCGAAGGTATCATACAGATAGAATGCCTTCTCACCGTCGATCACCTTCTCACCGGAAGTCTGTGTGGTCTCAGCGATCTTGCGATACTCCTTCATACCGTTCTCCAGGGTACTCTCAAAACGAGCGATCTCCTTCTGCAGCTCAGTCAGGATAAATTCACGATTCTTGGTAAGCAAAGGATAACTCTTTGCATAAGTCTTATCAATATACATCGCAGCGATGGTCAGCAGATCAGCAGTCTGAATGCCCAGAGCTCTTCCGTGTCTCACTGCACGACGGATCAGTCTGCGCAGGATATAGCCTGCACCGGTGTTGGAGGGAAGTAATTTCGCCTCATCACCGATCAGCATCACACTGGTTCTGATATGGTCTGCAACGATACGCATAGACTTTGTGGAGGACTCCTCACTGTCATAAACAATTCCGGATGCCTTCTCCAGATATGCGATCACAGGGGCAAACAGATCGATCCGATAGACATCACTGGTGCCGTTTAAGAAGGCAAGGTTTCTCTCCAGACCCCAACCGGTATCAACGTTCTTCTTCTCCAGAGGAGTCAGATGACCGTCATGATGCTTCTCATACTGCATGAATACATCGTTGCCGATCTCGGTGTACTTACCGCAGTGACAGCCGGGCTTACAGTCAGGACCGCAGGCAGGCTTGTCAGACACATAGAACATCTCGGAGTCCGGACCACAGGGTCCATACTCCAGCCCCCACCAGTTATCCTCTGCAGGAAGATAGAACACATTCTCCTTCTTAAAGCCGGACTTGATACGGTACCGGGCACCCTCCTCATCTCTGGGAGCATTCTCATCACCGGCAAAAACGGTAGCTGCCAGATGATCCACGTCAAAACCGAACACATCCGTCAAAAGTTCAAAGCTCCACTTACAGCGCTCTTCCTTGAAGTAGTCACCAAGAGACCAGCTTCCCATCATCTCAAAGAAGGTCACATGGCTCTTGTCACCGACGGAGTCTATATCATTGGTTCTCACGCACCCCTGTACATTCATCAGTCTGGTGCCGAGAGGATGCTTCTCTCCCAAAAGATAGGGCATCAAAGGCTGCATACCCGCCACATTAAACAGAACGCCTGTGGAGCCGTCGGAAACCAAAGATACCGCTCCCACGTCCACGTGTCCGCGCTCCAGATAGAATTTTTTCCAAGCATTTCTAAGTTCATCAGAAGTGAATTGTTTCATTGTTTTCTCTCCTTCAACCAAATATCCAGGTAATCGTACCACTTTCTACGCTTTTTGTATAGATATTTTTACTCTTCCTCGTCCAAAATCGACAACAGCTTCGCCCGCAGTTCCTCGATCTGATCCTGGTCTCCTCGTTCCAATGCCGCCTCAAAGGCTGTCAGATAGTAATCGATTCGCTTTCGTTCCTCGCCCAGTGATTCCTCATACTTCCGCTCCGCCCGCAAAAACAGCAGTCTGTTCTCCTCGATATCTTTGGGCTGGATCTTTAAGAAGGACAATTCCTGCATCCGTTCCCTGATCTCCTCGTCGGTCATCTGGTTTTCTTCGCCTTTGATGATCAGGCTCTGGGAAAAGCCGGTGGATACCGCTGTCACCACCACCTCCAACAGGGAATTGATGTCATAGGTATAAGTCACATCCACTGCCTCTTTGCCCTTCGGTCCCTTGGGGACGACCATTTCCAATTCCCCAAGAAACAGGTTGTTCTTGGCAAATCTGCTCTCTCCCTGCAGGACTCTGACGCGAACCTTCTCCTGATTGTCTCTCACCGTATAGAGGCGCTCGGTGTGGCTGGCCGGAATCACTGTGTTGCGCTCAATAATGGGACAGAATCTTCCGTCCTCAAACTTTCCGTCCTCATATTCCACCACCACCTCAGTTCCCAGCGTAAAGGAGCACACATCCGTCAGAATGATCTCCTTGACTTCCTCGCGGCGTTCCTTCATGGCGGCCTGCACGGCGGCACCAAGCGCAACCGTCTCATCCGGATTCAGGCTGGTGTCCGGGAATTTGCGGAACAGTCTGATGAGAAAGTCCCGCACAATGGACAGTCTGGTAGCGCCCCCGATCAGGATCACCTCATCCACATCCGAAAGCTTCAGACCGGCATCGGAAAGGCTCTTTTTCACCGGCTCCTTGATTTTTTCCAGTAGTTCCTCGCAGGCGCTCTCATATTCCTTCAGCGTGATCTCCTGCTCCATGGTCTGATCCCGATACAGGAAGGACATTTTCACGGAAGCATTGTCAGAAAAGGAACATTTTGCCTTCTCCGCTTGGCGGTTCAGTCGCACCTGCTCTTTCTCAGACAGTTCGCTCATGGTCAGCTTACACTTCTGCAGAAATAACTTCTCCAGCACTCTGGTAAAGTCCTCACCGCCCAGATAATTGTCTCCCGCAACCGCGCGAACCTCCAGAATATTATGGTACAGTTCCAGCACAGACACGTCAAAGGTACCGCCGCCCAAGTCAAACACCAGAAATCTGGTGTCCTTCGTCTTGTCATACAGTCCGTAGGCAACCGCGGCCGCAGTGGGCTCCGAAATCAGCCTTTCCACCTTCAGTCCTGCAATCTCCGCAGCTTTCTTGGTTGCTTTGCGCCGCTTGTCATCAAAATAGGCCGGCACAGAGATGACAGCCTCCGTGACCTCTTCTCCCAGAAAATGCTCCGCATCCTCCTTCAGCACCCGCAGCACCATGGAGGACAGCTCCTCTGAGCGGAAATGTCGGCCACTCAATACATATTCTCTGTCTGTACCCATGCTGCGCTTAAAGGTCCTTGCCACAGAATCGGGATAGAGACTCTGACGCTCAATGGCCGTCTCACCTACATATACATTTCCCTCCTGGTCCACACTGACCGCAGAGGGTGTTAAATTTTTACCTAATCTGTTGGGGATGATCTTCGGTCCGTCCTCCGTAAAGTAGGCCGCCAGACTATTGGTTGTCCCCAGATCAATTCCTATTACCATGTAAAGCCTCTTTCCAACTAATGTTCATTCGGTCGGTTCGTCTCCCGGAAAAAGGAGGCGCCCAAAGCTAACATATTCCAATCCAAGGGACCCACATGCGCTCGTTTCGTCCCATCATACAGTTCCCTTGCCTCTTCCTTCTTGCCGAACAACAGTAAAAATATGATCTTCGCAGATGCAAGCTCCACGCAGCCCTGTTCCGTACAGGCGTTGCAATAGGGACAGGTCTCGGCACCCTTAAGGATCTCTTCCAGTTCCTTTTTGTCCCCCTTCGGGAGGACCGCAAAGAAACGATAGGTCTCATACTTTTTACCGGACTGGAAATATTTCTTCTCATCCCTTGTGCGATTCAGAGTCATCGCCATGGACAGCTGATTGCCAAAATACTTTGCAAACTTTTTGTCGCGGATACAGAACGCCCCGAAGGTGCAATCATACAGCACACCATAGTCAGCCTTCATTCCCTTGGTCAGATTTGCAAGCTGACGAAGCGCTTTTCGCACCTGCTCCACATCACTTAGCACCAGATACAGCCACATAAAATACTTCCAAAAGGAAACCGCCTCTTCCTTCGTCCCGAAACCGGCAGACAGTCGAAGGGTATTTACCAGTCCGATCTCCGTATTGATCCGCAGTTCTTTTGCACGCTCTACCAGTATCTCCTCAGCCCTTACATACTGACCGGCTTTCACACAGGCATCGATCTGGTCCTGAAAGCTTCTGTCCGGGTACTTTTCCTTTTCCCTTGTGCAAAGCTCACAGGCCTTGTCGGCCTCTCCGAGATTTTCATAAATCTCCGCCAGCTGATTTGCAAACCAGGTGGGCATGGTCTCTAAGCCTTCCTCATATTTTTGTGCGGTCTCCAAAGCCTTCTCATATTCCCCAAGCTGGCTATACACCTCCGCCAGATCGGTATAGATGATCGGATGGAACTCCTCTTTTCCATAGAGGATCGCCTTCTTCAGGAAGAACAATGCCTTATCAAAATCCCCCAGCGCTCTGTATACGTAGCTCAGGCCGTTTAACGCATAGGCATTGGAGGGGCGAAGCACCAGAGCCTTCTCATAGTCTGCTTTTGCCTCCGTATATTTCCTCGCGCTCTTGTAATAGATGGCTCTCTCTACCAGCATGAAATCATCGGGACAATCATAGAGATATCCGGTGACGATCTGCAACCCCTTCTCAAAGAGCTGCATTTCTCCATTCTCTACCGGTTTCCGATATTCTGTGCGAAAAGCCTCTATCTTCTCATTCAGATCACTCAGATCCGGATCCGGTTGGGTCAACAGATGTTCATAAGCCTCCAGCAGTACGCTTTCCACCTGATTCTCCTTGGCCTTCTCCAGCAGAGAATGGAATTCCTCTGTGCAGTTCAGATCCAAATACACCTTTGCCACAGCTTCATATGCCTTACAAAAATCAGGGAAATCCTCGATACACCGCAAACCGGCATTGACAACCGTACCTGCATTCAGCTGGCGTCTCCCCGTCTCGATCAAGATCACATTTGCGGCAGAGACCTGATAGGTACCAAGCAGCTCGAAGGCGATGGACTCCGCCTTTTCGTACTCACCCATCTCGGCATAGACCTGCCCCATCTCCATCAACACCTGGATGTCGGACAAGCCTCCGGACAAAACCTCTTCTCCCTCCGCAATACTCTTCGCAAAATAAGAAGGATCCACGTAACCCAGATTGTGAAAGCACTGCATGCGGATCAGATAGGACTGTCTGATCCGGTCCTCATCCCGCTCCCTTTCATCCGCATACTCCTCCATCAATAATCTCTTCTCCAGCGCTTTACGCCAGACAAGGGCACACTCTGCAGACTCTTCATAGTCTCCCAGTTCAATATGTAATTTGCAGATCAGCCCCTTCCACTCGGAATCTTTTTCGGGAGTCACTTTATCCTTCAGCTCCTGTGCGATCCGCATAGAGCGGGTAGGATGCCCATCCTGAAGAAAGCACCAGCAAAGCTCCAGTCCTGTGAGCAGATCCCCACTCTCAGCATAGCTTTTCTCCAATGACTCCTCCAGCTTACAGTTGATCTGGCGAAGGAACTCCATAAAGTCATCATCGATACCGGAGGAAAGCAGCTTCTCCGCGCACTTCTTTGCATCCTTATAGCGCTTCTGTTCATAATACCAATGAGACAGGCGCATATTTGCCATATAATGATTGTCATTCTCGGTTTTGATCTGTTCAAAAAGCTCTGCAGCCTTACATTTGGCTGCCGCATCGCCCTCTTCGCCTTTTTCCCAAAGATTCTCGGCATAATGGAAGTTGACTACCAGATCACTCGGGTATTTTACATGAAGTGTCTCATAAAAGGCAATCCCTTCTTCCTTTTGACCGGTCTTCATCAACAGCTGCCCCTTACAGACCTCCATGGCGGGATGTGTGATACAAAGATAATCCGCACTTTTGATCAGGTCTCTCACATCATCAAACCGTTCCTCAGAGAGCGCTCGCCAGGCAAGTTCGTAATCCTTGATAAACGTATCGTAATCCCCATCATCCGGGCCCTCGAAGCGGTCATACTCCAGTTCATCCCCCTGGTCGCAGCGGCTGATCAGAAACCCGATAAAATCCGCAGGAAATTTTTCCTTCAAACGGGAGGCATCCGAGAGAATGCCAAGTTTTTTGCCAAAGAGCTTCCATACGTCTGTGGGAAAACGATAGTGATCCATCATAAAGGTCAACAGTTTGGTACGGCAATTCTCTTCCTCCTCCAGCGAAAAGAATACATCCTCGTCAAACAGCGCCTCCCACTCCTTCACATTGATTCTTCGGGATAGGGTATTGTAGATTTCAGCAGCCTTCGCGGCAAAAATCCCGGAGGGAGTCTGGTCGGCAATGATCTCCTCTTCCTCCTCACCGGCAAGGCGCAGAGCCTCCTCATAGGCGGAACGAAGTTCTTTGAACCCTTCCGGATCATCTTCAGGGTTTTTCTTCATCAGACGTTTTCGATATGCATCTTTGATCTGTTTTTCATCTTTGGTATACTCGATTCCCAGAATCCGAAACACATCATCTCTGTTCATGGCAAACATCTCCTTTGGAAGCACATTCTCTGCAATTCTTAAAATAGGGAGCAGAAGGATCTCTGCTCCCCGAATCTTTTAGAAAGTAAACTTATCAGCAAAATAAGCGTCCAGATCTGCGATGGCAACACGCTCCTGCTCCATGGAATCACGGAAACGAACGGTTACACAGCCATCCGTCTCGGACTCGAAGTCATAGGTGACACAGAAGGGAGTACCGATCTCATCCTGACGACGATATCTCTTACCGATATTTCCTCTGTCATCAAATTCGCAGTTATACTTCTTGGAGAGTTTGGCATAAACCTTCTCAGCGCCCTCATTCAACTTCTTGGAAAGAGGCAGGACACCGATCTTCACAGGTGCAAGTGCGGGATGGAAACGAAGTACGGTTCTCATATCGCCGCCCTCCAATTCTTCCTCATCATATGCTGCACAAAGGAAAGCAAGAACAACTCTGTCTGCGCCAAGAGAGGGCTCTACAACATAAGGTATGTACTTTTCCTTCTTCTCGTCATCAAAATAGGACATATCCTCACCGGAGGTATTGGCATGCTGGGTCAGATCGTAATCGGTTCTGTCAGCAATTCCCCAGAGCTCGCCCCAGCCGAAGGGGAACAGGAACTCAATATCAGTGGTACCCTTGGAGTAGAAGCAAAGTTCCTCAGGGCTGTGATCACGAAGACGCATCTCAGATTCCTTGATACCCAGAGACAACAGCCAGTCACGGCAGAACGCTCTCCAGTACTGGAACCAATCCATATCTGTACCGGGCTCACAGAAGAACTCAAGTTCCATCTGCTCAAACTCTCTGGTGCGGAAGGTGAAGTTACCGGGAGTGATCTCATTACGGAAGGATTTACCGATCTGACCGATACCGAAGGGGATCTTCTTTCTGGAGGTTCTCTGAACATTCTTGAAATTAACAAAGATACCCTGCGCAGTCTCAGGGCGAAGATATACGGTATTCTTTGCATCCTCGGTTACGCCCTGGAAGGTCTTGAACATCAGATTGAACTGTCTGATATCCGTGAAATTATGTTTGCCGCAGGAAGGGCAGGGAATGTTGTGCTCCTCAACAAATTCCTTCATCTGCTCCTGGGTCCAGGCATCCACGCTTTCTGACAGGGTGATCTGATTCTCTGCGCAGTAATCCTCGATCAGCTTATCCGCACGGAATCTTTCATGGCACTCCTTACAGTCCATCAGAGGATCAGAGAAACCGCCCAGATGACCGCTTGCCACCCAGGTCTGGGGATTCATCAGGATCGCACAGTCCACGCCTACATTGTAGGGATTCTCCTGAATGAATTTCTGCCACCATGCACGCTTCACATTGTTCTTCAGTTCCACGCCAAGGTTACCGTAATCCCATGTATTCGCCAAGCCGCCGTAGATCTCGGAGCCGGGATAAACAAAGCCTCTTGCCTTTGCCAAACTTACAATTTTCTCCATTGTCTTTTCCATAACTGTATGTTCCTCTCTCTCTTACTGGATTGGTTTTGCGTTAAATTTCCGCTGATTTATCAAAACCGACATTCGGTTTGAATCATAACACAATTGGATCTATTTGAAAATGATATAGGCATTGCCTTTGCATTCCCGCAGATCCAGACCGCCGTCCTCAAGGACAGTCACTCCCTCACTGACACAGTAGGGTTTCAGTTCACAATACAGCACGCACTTCTGATCTGTAATGATCATCCTGCTGTCCCGACTGTTTCTCACTTCGATCTCAGCCACCACCGACTGATCCTTCACTTTCCGATAACCGGAGAGCATCTTGATCTTCTGATCCAGTGCCTCTCCCACCGTTCCATAATAAAACAGGCAATGATAGAATTTCTCAAAGCTTGCGCTGTCCGCAAATCGATAGTTTACAGAAACCAGATCCTTGGCGCCCTCAACCATCTCCACGGAAGTCACCCTCACACAGTCCGCGTTTGCGGAGCGATTCTCTTCCTTAAACTTCGCCGCCTCATCCTTTGCCAGATCTGACAATCCGGCCAGTTCATAATACTCCTTCTCAAAGGTATCAACCAGAAAGTAGTTCAAAGAGCCATCCTTCAGGGCCTCTATCGTGGTGGTCTGATAACTGCCGGCAAGCTGACTCTGCCCGCAGGCAACAAGCAGTATTACCGTCACGATACACAAGCATAACGCAAATGTCTTTTTCATCCTTTTAAAGCCTTTCCGACCAATGCAATCTCATCCAAGCAAACTTGCGTTTAATCATTGTATCAAAAAGTAAATGGTTTTTCAACAAAGATTTTTCAACACTTCCAGGCTTTTGAACGCACGTCCCACAATTTTCCTGCGGTTTTCGTCACAAATACTCCCCAATTCCCCAAGCACTTCATCGGAGACCGTAAACGTATAAAGCCTCTCTGTAGGGGTGTTTTGGATAAACTCCAGCGTCAAAGCGGTGGCAGGCAACAGCGGCCTGTCTGTGGGAACGCCCGGGAATTCACCGTTTACGATCAATATCTTACATTCAAAAACCCGTCTCACCAGTTCATCCGACAGATGATCATTGGTCAACGCCCGAAGCGACAGATATAATAGCTTCAGCACCTCTGTCTCATCATTGTTCTCCTGGGCATAATAATCCGCAAATTCGGCAAAGTAGGCACCGTAGCATGCACCCACGATATCTGTGCGAAATTCCTCAAAGTAATTCTTGATATCCACCCCTGCCAGGGAATAATATTTTTTTCCCTCATAGACCCGAAAGCTTCCGAAAGCAAACGCATTGGTGGCAGCAGTGAATCGATTCCCGGGTTTCCTGGCCCCGTTAGCAAAAACCGATATCTTGCCCCGCTCCCTGGTCAGCAGAGTGATCACTCTGTCGTACTCCTTGACCGGGGATTGCTTCAGCACGATCCCCGTCACTTCTAGATATTCCTGCATGATCCTTCCCATCCCTGCGGCATGTTACAGACTGTTTAGAGGCTGCAAACATCAGATAATCCTCTACCCTGCCTGTAGCTGTAAATCTTTCCCATAACCCTTTGTCCATCTTCTACTTTCTCCTGATCTAAAAACTTCTCATCAGTAGAATTTGTAGTTACGGACCAATCTATTCCTCTGATAAATCTTTTGGATTGTATCCGAAATTTTTCAACAGAAAATCACTGTCCCGCCAATCCTTCTTCACCTTCACCCAAAGCTGAAGATTTACCTGACACTCCAGGAACTCTTCGATCTCAGTGCGGGCCTGGGAACCGATTTTCTTTAACATCGCTCCGCCCTTGCCGATAATGATGCCCTTGTGGGAATCCCGCTCGCAGACAATGGTTGCCTCAATATGGCAGATCCTCCCTTTTTGTTTCATGCTCTCTATGCTCACCGCTACACCGTGGGGAATCTCATCGGAGAGGAGCCGCAGCGCTTTCTCACGGATCAGCTCTGCCACGATCTGGCGCATGGGCTGGTCAGTGATGGTATCCTCATCATAAAATGCCGGTCCATAGGGAAGATACTTGAAGATACAGGAGATCAGTTCATCCGTATTCTGCCCCTTCAGCGCAGATACCGGTACGATCTCCGCGAAATTCAGTTCCTTCCGGTAGACATCGATAAAGTGAAGGATCTCCTCCTTCTTCACAGTATCCGTCTTGTTGATGACAAGGATCACCGGAGTGTTCGTTGTTCGAAGTTTGTCGAGGATCGCCTGCTCTCCGGCACCGATATAGTCCGTGGGTTCCACCAGCCAGAGGATCACATCCACTTCCTCCATGGTGCGCTTCGCCACGCCTACCATATAATCTCCCAGCTTATTCTTCGCCTTGTGGATACCGGGAGTATCCAGAAAGACGATCTGTCCTTCTTCAGTGGTCAACACGGTCTGAATCCGGTTGCGGGTGGTCTGGGGTTTATTGGAGGTGATGGCGATCTTCTGACCGATCAGATGATTCATCAGCGTAGATTTTCCAACATTTGGTCTGCCGATCAGGGTGACAAAACCGGATTTATAGGACGTATTTTCTTGATTCATATGGTTTTCCTTCCTCACAAGAAGACGAGGGCTACTGTTGATAGCCCTCGTTCCGAATAAGCTTAACGCTTATATTATACCTCTTATTCTTCTTTTGCGCTACCCTCTTTTTGGGATTCGTAGGCAGCTTTCAGTTCCGCTTCCTTCGCCGCCTTCTTTGCTGCACGCTTCTTTCTTCTGCTCTTCACGATAAAGACGATGATCAGGATCACAACCGCCCAGACAAACAGCTTGGGCAGGCTGGACAAGAACCAGATGATAAAGTTCAGGAATCCTCGATACACATCCTTCAGGTTATCCATAAAGCCTTCCGTGATCTTCTCCCAGTCGCTCTTCTCAGCAACCGGAGTGATCTCTGTCAGCTCAGCCACCTCGGAGACACTCAGACGAATGGTGCTGAAGGTCACCTTGTCATCCATGGAGCGCAACTGCCTCTCACTGCTCTGCAGTTCATATCTCACATCCGTCAGACGATCCTCAATGATCAGGATCTCTTCCAGATTTTGGGCCTGTGCCAGAAGCTCCAACAGGCGGTCCTGCTCTACCTTCAGCGCATCCCGTCTGCTCTCGGTATCCACATAATTCAAGGTCACGTCGTTGACGCTGTCATTTCTGCGGACCACATTGCAGATGCCGGTGACCTCCCCTAAGAAATCATCCAGCTTTTCCTGCGGGATCCGGATGGTCATATTAGCATAGCGGGCAGACTGTTTGGAAGAATATCTGCTTCCGTTGTTGGAATCGGAAGCCTCTATGTATCCCCCGTAAGCGCTGATATGCGAAGAGATCTGTGACATAAAGGAATCGTACTCCTTGGTCTCCACGTCCAGACCCACAGTTTTGATCAGCTTCCGCTCCGTCACCGAGACAGTGGGCGACTGATACGGAGAGGCACCCGCATCCTGCAGCATGCCGGTTGACTCTGCCGCCTCAGAGTAATACACTTCCTCAGTAACCGCCTGGTCCATCGCAAAGTCGTTCATTGCAGCGCCCTTTGTACTTTGGAATTCCGCAGCACTGTCTGCACTGCCGCAGCCTGCCAGACTGACCACACATAATACTGCCAGTAATCCGTTCAAAACCTTCTTTTTCATAACCTTTTCCCCCCAAGATTTTTTGTGTCGTCTGCGGGATGGAAATCATTACCATCCCGCAGCGGTGATACCACTATAGACGCGAAAAACTAACAAAGGTTTCCGATTTTCAAAAATTTTTCGGATTCAGATTTGATTTTTTGCTCATTTCCGACTACACAGAGGAAATCATCTCCCATAAATGCCTCAATATACCCGGACAAGGCACGAATATCCTCAGGGGTCGCATCCAGCACCTGATCGCGGTACAGCTGCAGCTCCTCCTGTGTCACACCGGAAAGATACATATTTCTGGAGCGCATGCCCACACCGTTGGCAGTCAGCGGCGTATCCAGTTCACTCATAGCCCCGATGATATACTTCGTCATGGTGCGCTCATCCGCCTGGTAGTTTGCAATAAACTCCGCAGCCTTCTCGAATACATCCACGGTAACACCGAGATTGGGGTCTCTGTAGGAGCAGAAATAGCTGCCGCCATCCTTATAGAAGTTACACATACAGCCATAGGCACCACCCTTGACGCGGATATTCATCCACAGATACTCGTAACCCATCATCACACGAAGCACGGTAAGGGCACCGGTATAGGGCAGTCCCTTCTTCACAAAGTTTCCTGCACGGCATACATAATCCACCTGACCGGAGGTGGTAAAGCCCTCATTCCTTCTCACAGGAACAGGATCAAAGCTGCCTCGTTCTACAGGATCAGTGTAGAGCTTTGCCTTGAAGGCGTCGATCACCGTCTGTAATTTCTCCAGTTCCCCTTCTTCACCGGTGAAATCGATCCACAGATTCTCAGGCCGGTAGATCATCCTGCAAAGAGTGCGAAGCTTCTCCACCAGATCTGCCTTTCTCGCCTCGAAATCGTTATCCAGGTCGCAGCAGAACCGATAGAAATCCACACCGCTCATCAGTTCATCCAGCGCATCCTTCTTGCTGCCGTAGGAAAGCGCTCTGTTGATCGCCACGATATGTCCGGACTGATTCATATAGTCGCGCTGTCTGGAGAGGGACTCCATGGACAGCTCCTTCAGTCTCTTGGTATCGGCAAGATCCGTCCGCAGGATCATCTCCTCCATCAGCTCGATGGCCTTGGGAAGCTTGTCGTAGAAGGCCTTGGTACAGAACTCCATGGTCATGGCATACCTGTCACAGTCATTGGCATTTCCATAGGTGTTCTGTGCCACAAAGATCTCTCCGGTGGCCAGATTGACCTCATTGCACAGCTCTCCGTAAGTGTAATTGGCTGTATTCATATTCAAATACAGTCCCTTCAAAATACCGATGTAAGGAATCAGTTCCTCAGGAATCTGCTCGATCTTGAAAATCAGACGAAAATAACCGATACCATTGGTAAACACGTTGTGCTGCAGTGCGAAGGTATCTCCCAGCATAGACTCTCTGTTGTAGATCTTCGGTGCCTCTCTGGTCAGATCCTCTCTGGTAAGCAGGGGAATTCTGGCGATATCCTCAGGACTGTCCTCTGTCTCACGGAAAGCGGTCAGTCTGTCCATCATCTCCTTTACCGCTTCGATCTCATCGTCGCTCATGCTGCTCTTGATCCGGGCAAGCTTCTCGGCAAGATCAGCCTCTCTCCTGGCAGTAAGGCCCTCCTTGGGGTCTAAGATCAACGTGATACTATGGGGATTGTTCAACAGATACTTTTGAATGATTCCCTCAAAATAACCGGTACCGATCTTCCCTCGCAGAAATTCAAAGGTGTCCAGACACTCAATATGAATAAATGGCTTGGTATCATCATGCAGCCAGCTGTCAAACATCGCCAGGCAGAGAATCAGGCCCTTCGGCGTGGTTCCGTAATCAGCCTCTCTGTACTTAAAGTCAAAGTGATTGATGGCGGATAAAAGCTGCTTCTCATCGAAGCCCTTCTCCACGATCTCCTCCAAAACCTCACGAACCGTCTGCAGGAATTCACCCTCCCTGCTCACATCGGCACCCTTGGCAACAAAGCCCAGATAAGGCTGTTTGATGCCCCACTCCACTACGCTGAATACATCGGCACCGATCCCCTTATCGATCAGAGCCTGCTTCATAGGTGCACCGGGCACGGTTCCCAACACAAAATCAAGCACCTTCAGCGCCAGTACCTGTTCTCTGTCCAGGGCACTGCCGACGGAGAACACCTGCGCCAGGTAGGTATTATCCTCTGCGCTCTCCCCCTCACTGATGGGCACCTCCTTCACCACTCGTACGGGCTCTGTGAAGGCAGGCTCCACGGTCACCTCCGAGTCGACGACCAGTGCATCGAACTTCGACAAATACTCCCTGTCGATGAAATCCAGTTTTTCAGCCATATCCATATCACCGTAGAGGTAGATATAGCTGTTGGAAGGATGATAATAGGTTCTGTGGAAGTTTAAGAACTGTTCATAGGTCAGATCCGGAATGCTATCAGGATCCCCGCCGGACTCCACACCATAGGTGGTATGGGGATACAGATTGGCAGGAATCTCTCTCCAGAGAATACTTTCTGCAGAAGAGAAAGCGCCCTTCATCTCATTATAGACAACGCCATTGATCGTTAACTTCCCTTCCTCATCCAGTTCATAATGCCAGCCCTCCTGACGGAAGATGGCCTCATTCTTATAAATGTTCGGATAAAAAACAGCATCCAGATACACGTGCATCAGATTCTGAAAATCCTTGTCGTTACAGCTTGCCACCGGATAAACCGTCTTATCCGGATAGGTCATGGCATTTAAAAAGGTATTCAAAGACCCCTTTACCAGCTCTACAAAAGGGTCCTTCAGCGGGAAATTCTCAGAACCGCACAGCACACTGTGCTCCAAAATATGGGGCACACCGGTACTGTCGGTGGGTGTGGTCCGAAAACCGATACAAAACACCTTGTTGTTGTCCTCATTGGAAAGAAGTGCCACCCTGGCTCCGGTCTTTTTATGGCGGCACAGATAGGCCTCACTGTCCAGATCCTGAATAAATCGCTTCTCCAGCACTTCATATGCCTCTAATTCTTCTACTCTCATCTCTCTCTTCTCCATTTTTTGATATTATTTTACAAAAACGATACAGGACTCTGAATCGTCCCTACATTCCCATAATCGCCAGTTTGCTCACAGACAGTTCCTGAATCACCAGACCCACCCGTTCCTTTTCCTGCACTGACATCGCCGCCAGCTGTGGAACCGTCAACTGTTTCGTGGTATATTCCTTCCGGGATTTCCCCAAAAGGTGCTTTTTTACTTCGATCACATTCACCTTCACTCTGGCTTTCATCTGATCGTAGATCTTCACCAGAAAACTCTGCTCTCCCAGATAGTACAGATGAGTCTCCAGCGTATCCTCCGGGCTTGCCTCCTCCAGCATATATCTTTGCATCAGCATCCGGAACTTGAAATTCAGATCCTCAGCATCAGCCAGCTCCTGAAAGGTATATTTACAGCCTACATAAATGCGGGAGGTGTCCTGACAGCTGTATTTATAGTCCTCATAGATCGTCTTGTGCATATTCAATATCCTCAATCTTGCGTCCGCTCATACGGCAGGCATCCAATATTGCTTTCTCGGACAGATTTGTCTCCATGGCCAGCTCCTGCACCGTCACCTTGCGATGATACTCCTCGGCCAGTTCCCTCGCCTTGTCCGCCACCTTGTTCACTTTTGCAGCAATTTTTTCATCCGCCACCCGGTCGTCATTGGTCCGGGCAACCAGATCCTCCATCGCATTCATCATCATATGTGCCAGCATTCCCGGGGCTTCGGAGGGTTCCTCCAGACTGCCCAGCATGGTGACTCCGATGGTCAGTGCCACATTGCCCTCTCCGATCAGGTCCTCCAAAAAGACACCCTGCCCTGCGTACAGCTTGGCGATCTGGGCCACATCCTTCAGATAGACCTCGATCAGTCTCTGCTGGGCATCTGCCTGTCCGGCCATGGCAGAAATGGTGAAGGCCTCGATCTCACCCTGGGAATAAGTGGGAAGATCCGCCACCTCGGACAGATAATCCTGCAGATAATCCTTCTCCTCATCGGAAAGATAATCATCCAGATTGACCATCTGACCGATTCCGACTTTGTGCTTCACCAGATAGTCAAACACCATCTGCAGCTGCTCCTCTGAAAGATCCAGCTCCGCAAAGGAATCCGTCACCTGCTGCTCACTTACCTGATTGCCCTGTTCCTTTGCAAGCTTTCTCAGTTCCTCCAGTTTCTTTGCGAACAATATCTCACGATTCTGACTCATACAACACCTCTCTACTCTACATGCTTATGGGTAAACAGATGCTCCTGACAATACTCATAATTGCCGTTACATTTGGAGCAAAAACGAAATTCCAGTTTGGGATTCGTCTCTTCCGTCTGGCCGCAGATCGCACATTTATGCTTTGTGATACCGGGACTGGGATTCCGTCTGATCTGGCTTTGAAACTGTGCGCGACGTTTCATCTGTTTCGGGGTCAGATGATGCTTGATGCCAAGGTAAAAGATCAGGAAGTTCAGCAGGGAAGCTCCAATGGCAGCCACCGTGAACCAATAGTAAAAGCCGCCCATAAATGCCTCCACCATCTCAAACAACAGCATGGCAACATACAGGATCCCCAGCCACTTTACCCGCACCGGAATGACGAACATCAACAATACCTGGGCGTTGGAGTAAGTAACCGCATAGGCCAGAAAGATGGACATATTGATGAAATACGTGGAAAACTGCAGAGAACCGATGGCAAAGACCGACTCCGCAAACTCTCCCCGCATGCCAGGGATGAACAACAGGTCTACCAACATCACCAGGAAGCTGAAGCCCACCGTCAGCAGCATACCACGGAAGAGATAGACATTGTACTTCCAGGTACCCCAGGCACGCTCCAGATTGGTGCCAAGACTGTAGTAAAACAGCAGCATGATCATGATCAGGAAAATATCCATGGAGGAGGTCAGTGCAGTGGGAGGTGCGATGATCCAGGTCACCAGTCTCCACACCTGACCCTGCAGGATCTGATAGGGATCCAGCGTCAGCATCATGAACAATCCCGGAAATAGCTTCTGCACCACATAACCGGCCACGTAACACCCCAGTAGGATCAGGGTCAGGTTCGGTATCGCATATTTTCCAAATTTTCGTTCCCATTTACTCATACATTTTAAGTCCTTCCGTCTGGATTTGTTCTTATCGAAATATAGCATACGTCACTATTTTAGCATTCCCAACCGAAAATGTAAACAAACCACGGAAAGCTTCATACTTTTTTAACGATTAGAAAAAACAGATGACAGGCGTTTCCACCATGTCATCTGCGCTTTTCAACTATTTCAGATAAAGTTTCACAAAAAATTCCGTTATCGGTCCGCTCCAATGCTCAGTTCAAAGATCTTGGCGATCGTTGCCAGAGACATCACCTCATATTCCGACCACTTCTGCCGCTGATGGCGCTTTGCAAAAATCATGTAACCGTCCGGCACGCCGTTCTTTTTCAGCCGATAAAAAATGGCAGATTCAATCTTGCGGGCAGTCAGCTTCTCGTACAATTTCGGGAAACGGTCCTGGACATCATACAGTCCGTCCATGATAAACAGATCATTCGCATTCATCTCATCAAAGAAGGGATCAAAGATCTCAAGAAGATGCATATCCTTCTCCTGAAGCTTCTCCCCTTCCGAGGTCCACAGATAACCAATATCCCCCTGATTGTAGACACACAGCACTTCGTTCAGTCGGAAGGCCTTGCCTACCTGCTCGAAAGCATAATCATTACTGCTGATCTGCAGGGTCAGATAATCCGTCAGCATATACTGCATCACACCTACGGCATCATATTGCTTGGACTGTACCAGCGGTTCGCAGTTCTCCCCCTGATTGTTCTTCACATAATCCTCATGAAGCTCAGGAGTATAGATTAAATAACGATTTCTGCCTTTCTCCTTTGCAAGATAAAGCATCTTATCTGCCAGCTCCAGAGTTTCCCGATAGGTGCCGGCATGGATGGGATAAGCAGCTGCACCGATGGAACAGGTCAGCGAAATTCCATTCAGCTTCCCCTTGTAAGTCAATTCCAGATTAGTACGGATCTCCCTCAGATAAGTGCGCAGAGCAGGCTTATCCGGGATATCCTTGGTGACGATCAAAACTTCATCGCCGCCCATACGTCCCACCAATCCATGCTTTCCTATCGCCTTGTTGATGATCTCTGTAAAGGTAACCAGCACTTCGTCTCCAAACATGTGACCAAAGGTATCATTCACCATCTTGAAATTGTCCAGATCCAACATCACCAGATAAGTCGTCAGCTCCGGATGCTGCAACCGATCCTGGGCGTAAGTGATGATAGCCTTCTTGTTCAGCATATCCAGCATTGGGTCCCTGTCGGTGGCACGTCGGAAACTGAACTCGGAAAGAAGGTCGCATCCGCCTCCCTGCCGCACAGAGCCATAGACAATCCGTCCCCCGGACAGAGAACAAACCGTCTTACAGTTCACATAAAAGCACTCTGTTCCAATGTTGATCTCATACTGAAAAGACTCTCTGCCGGATAACAGATCCAGGCACAGTGCCTCCAGCATCTCAGAATCTTCACCTTTCTGTTCCGTTTCCACCCGTTCCCGCCATTTCGAAAGCGTACCTTCATACAGGATCTGCTTCTCATCAGGCAAAATACGGAACAATTCAAAATGATCTTTCTCAATCTCATAGCGCATTTCGATCAAATTTGACAGAGAAAGATACTGAATCATTTCCTCCAATTCATATGTCATCCACGTAACCCCTACCCTTTTCCACGTATGTTTTGACAGAGCGTGCCGTTCCCCCATAACTTCCTTCTCCGCCATCTCGTCAATCATACGTTTTCTTACGGCAAAGGCAGAAAAAATACCCGTACCTTCGCCACGATCTTCTCTGTGGAATATTATATCACATTATCTTTTCACTGACTACAGAAAGATGATATTTTATTTCATAATATTCATAACCCGGAAAACATCAGGCTTCGAAGATCTCATCCAGTGTCCGAAGACTGTCCCTGGCATTGGCAACCACAAATACTTTGTCTCCCGGCAGAATCATGCTGCTGCCGTTTGGTACCAGGAATTTCTGATCCCGGATGATCGCCACGATCAGAACATCCTTTTTCAGGCGGAAGTTTTCATCCTGAAAGGGAATCCGGATTCCCTTAGAGCCCTCGTAGGCGCAGAAACCGATAGCCTCTCCCAATCCTCTTCCCACCGAGAACAGTGCAGCGATATCATTTCCCTTCGCATTATATACCTCCACGTTTCGGATGTATGTCATCAGAAGTTCGCAGGTCACCAGAGAAGGCGTGACGATATGATGGATGCCGATCTTGCGAAAGACAGCCTCATAGGAAGACTCGTCGATCTTGGCGGCAACCGTGCTGACGCCGCAATTCCAGGCAAACATAGACAATACCAGATTGGTCTGATCATCACCGGTCAGCAGCACACAGGCATCCATTTTCCGGATCCCCTCTTCCTCCAAAATCTCCGGTGTGATCCGATTCACGCATGCGATCTCAGCTTCCGCCGGAAGTTCTTTTCGAAGCTGTACACTAAGTTCCTCATCGTGTTCCAGGATCTTCACCTTTTTCTGCTCCTGAAGCAATCGATTTACCAGAGAATAGCCTATCTCTCCACAGCCGATAATCATCACATGCTTCACCGGTTTCCTTGCATGCCCCAGGCGGTATGCAAGCTCATGTATTTTGTCATTTTCAACAATAATGCCGATCTCGTCACCGCTTTCCAGCACAAAAGATCCATTCGGCACATGCAGTCGGTTTTTGCGATTCACACAGGCCACCAGAAGATTGGATCCAAGGACGGTGTTGATCTCCTTCAGCGGACACCCCGCCAGACCACTTTTTTCTTCCACCGTCAGCTGAAAAAAAGCAGCCTTCTGATCGATAAATCCTTCTACCTGAATATCGGTGGCCATACCCAGCTGCCGTCCGATGGCTGCCGCAGTCTCAATCTTCGGATTATAGATCGCGTTAATACCATATTGACGTTTCAGCAGCTCCTTGTCCTGATACAGAGCGGCATCAGAGACCTGACATACCACGTGACCGGCACCCATCTTCTTCGCATTCGCACAACACAACAGATTGACAGCGTCCTGATTGGTCAGTGCAACCACCACATCTGCGGTATCCACTCCTGCCTTCTGCAAAATTGCTCCTGCAACACCATTCCCGCATACACCGCTGACCGGATACAATTCCGTCATTCGGTCCACGACCTGTTCCCTCTCATCCACAACCACCAGTTCATGCTGTCTGCCGCTAAGCATTCTGGCAAGCAGCTCTCCCGTTCGTCCCACTCCAACGATTACGATCTTCATTGTATTCCTCCATGCTTTGACAGTCTGCTTCGATCTGCCTTATGTTCTTCTATCTTCAGGTACACTTTCTTCATCGTGACTCCCTGTACGATCACGGTATAGAAAATCGTGATATATGCCACGTTCAATACGATACAGTATGTCTCCGCCGGCAGGATACTCTTGGTACTCATCGCAAGCGCCAGCGACAGACCACCCTTTAAGGCACTCCAGGTCATCAAAAGCACAAACTCTGTCAGCGTATAGTTGCCCGGCACCGCTTTGCCAAGGAATGCTCCGGAACAAAACACGCCTCCGAATCTGGATAACAACACCATCACTACGGTCATGGGAATCAATACCGCGAACCATGGACTGACCTCCAGATTCAGAAGAGACAGCCCGATCATTACAAAGAGAACCGCATTGAGAATTCCTTCCACAACCTCCCAGAAATCCTCGTAACGATTGTTCGGATCCTCTACACGGATGCGTCCCTCCAGCTTACTTCTCCTGCCTGCGGCAAGCATACCGCAGATCACAGATGCGATGACGCCGGAAAAGCCAAAATACTCACAGATACTGTAGACCAGAGATACCGTTGCCAGACTAATCAGAATATGTCGAACCGGGTCTCGGGATAATTCCATCACCTTCAACATGAGGAATGTCACGACGAATGCTACGGCGAATGCCCCGACCACTTCCTTCAGCATGACGAGGAAGAAATTGCTCTCTCCGCTTTTCGTGATAAGACTGCGGACAAAGATAAACAACGCCACACCGGTTCCGTCATTAAACAGGGACTCACTCTCAATGACCACCGAAACATTTTTAGACAGACCAAGCTTGTTCAGGATTCCGGTGGCCGCAATGGGGTCTGTGGGAGATACGATACTCCCCAGCAAAATACAGGTCCAAATATCCATTGATACGCCGATGCACTTCATACCGATCCAGAACATAACGCCGAAGAATCCTGAGGAAAGAATGGTGGAGAAAAACGCCAGAAGGCTGATGGTCTTCAGATTGCTGCGAAACTTCCTCATATTTACCTTGCCCGCACCGGCAAACAGCATAAAGCAGAGGACTGTATCGATCAGGTATTTCTCAAAGCCGAAATCTCCCAGCCGGTGAAGAAAACCGGCCAGTGCTTCCATGCCAGGAATACAGCTGACTGCATACAGTCCTCCGCAGAGAATCAAAGAAAACAAGACAAGTGCGATGTCACTCTGGATGGCAAATACTCTCTCATTTGCCACCCCGATAATGACGATCAGCAACAAAATCAACACAAAATAACCCATTGCGCTCATAGAATGCGTCCTTCCTTACAGGGCAGATCTCTTGCCCGGATCGCCCTGTCTCTGAACGATTATACTCTGCACGGAGCAGAATAACAATCCTGTTTTACGCATTGTCTCCGCTGACGATTGCGTAATAGGCTCCTGCCGTCAGCTTGTAGACGCTTGCGTAGCAGATGCCGAAGACCAGATAGATTCCTACGGTCACCAGAATCACAAAGGTCAGATTGTTCATGAAAAGCATCTGCAGAATCTTCCAGATCATCGGATAGGCAAATGCCAGATGAAGCCCTGCCATTACCAGAGGGGCGATAAAAACCGTCAGAATCTGAGAGTTAATGTTCTTTCGGATATCCTCACGGGTCATCCCCACCTTCTGCATAATCTCAAACCTGGAACGGTCTTCATACCCTTCTGAGATCTGCTTATAATAGATGATCAGAACGGTAGCCACCACAAAGATCAGGCTGAGGATGATTCCCAGGAAGAACAGCCCCCCAAAGGTACTCACAAAATCCTCCTTCTCGGCGGTTTTGCAGGATGCATAATAAGAGAAACCACCGTCAGGCTGCTGAAAGTGATCCATATCCAACAGGATACTTTTCTGCTCTCCATAGATGGAGAGAATCTGCTCCTGCGTTGCATCAGGAAGGTTATAGCTGAAGCACCAGGCTGTGTTCAGGATGGGATACTCAAATTGGTTGACCATGTTTTCCAAGGAAGATAGCATATCCAGATCCTCCACAACGACAATCAGTGCAGGTACCACTGAAACAGAGATGTTATCGCTGATAGGAAAGGTCTTCGTCAGGATTCCCTTTATCGTAAGCGAAATGGAATCGATCGGAAGTTCTTCCTGCTCAAAGGAGCATCTAAGCGGCAGGACATAAGCCTCATTTCCCTTCGGGTGCACATCCTCTCCGGTCATACGGTTATAGTCTGCTGCCTCAACAAACATCATCTCCCGCAGATTCTCCATAACCCCCATATCATCGGCATCCACGGAATCCGTCTTCAGAAGAACTTCCTCTCCACGGAACAAGGCCACCAGAGTTGCAAAGGGATACTCCACAATGTCAGTCATCTCCAGACCATGCTCCCCGGCAACCCGGGCAAAAGCAGTATACGAGGCGTTTTGATTCTCTTCTGACAAAGAAGCAAGATCCGGTGTATAGATTCCAAGATTGACCTCTCTGGGGTATCTTCCGTTAATGGTATCTTCCATGCCAAAGTACAGACTGCCGGTAGAGGAAAGCATCACCAGCACCATGGTACTCAGAATACAGATGCTGGCCAGTCCTGCTCCGTTTCGCCTCATACGATATACCATAGAAGAGACTGAGACAAAATGCTGCTTCTTATAATAATATTTTTTATTCTTCTGAAGCAGTCTGCAAAAGACGACAGAGCCTGCGATAAACAGCAGATAGGTGGCAATGATGACCAGGATCACAGCCACAAAGAAATAGAGCAGCGCGCTTAAGGGACTCTTGATGGCAACTGCCATTCCATAGGCAACCCCCAGCAAAATCACTCCGATCAGTGCAATCAGCAGGTTGGCCTTGGGAGGCTTCTCTCCCAGTCTCTCACTCTGGAACAACTCCAGCGTCTTCATCCGCTGCACGGCGATCAGGGAATAGACCATCAACAGAAGAAACACACAGCCATACACGATCAGTGTCCATCGAAAAGCCACCCACTTCAAAGTAAAACTACTATCTGCAGGCTGGCGAAGAATATTGGCAAGGATCAGCTCTGCGAACTTGGAAAAGATCACTCCCACAAGCAGACCTCCAAGCAGCCCGATAAATGCATTGGTCAGATTCTCCCAGAAAATAATTCTGCGAATTCCCCGCTTTCCCATGCCGAGAATGTGGTACAGGCCAAACTCCTTTTTTCTTCTGCGAAGCAGGAAGGAATTGCTGTAGAGCAGAAAAATCGACGCAAAAACTGCTACCACAAACTTGCCAAGGCTTAACGCCATGGCAACATTCCCGCCGCCTTTCATGTGTTCCAGCAGGGAACAGACGCTGATGCTCTGCAGGATATACCCCATGGCAACCATGCCGATACAGGTAAGAAGATAGGGAAGATAAAGTTTTCCGTTCTTCCGCATGCCGCTCCAGGCCAGTTTCAAAGAAAATCGGATATTCATACTCTCTCACCCCCTGCCTGCAGCAAAGTGAGGGAGTCTGAGATCTTCTGATAAAGCTGTTCGTTAGTACAATCCCCACGATAGATCTGATGGAACACCTCGCCATCCTTGATGAAGAGCACTCTTCCCGCGTGGCTCGCAGCCTTCACGGAATGTGTCACCATCAGAATCGTCTGCCCGCTTCGATTGATCTCTCCGAAGAGACGAAGCAATTCATCTGTGGCCTTGGAGTCCAGTGCCCCGGTGGGTTCGTCCGCAAGAATGATTCTGGGATTGGTGATCAGCGCACGAGCCACTGCCACCCTCTGCTTCTGACCTCCGGAGATCTCATAGGGATATTTCTTCAGCAGGTCGGTGATGCCAAGCTTTTCAGCGATAGGTTGCAGCCGCTGTTCCATCTCGCGGTAATTTACCTGAGCCAACACCAAGGGCAGATAGATATTGTCCTCCACGGAAAAGGTGTCCAACAGATTGAACTCCTGAAATACAAAACCAAGCTTATCCCGGCGAAAAGCGGCAAGGTCTCTCTCCCGGATCTTACTGCAATCGGTATCCTCTAAAAAAACCGTTCCCTGGGTAGGCTTATCCAGATTCGCCAGAATGTTTAGCAGAGTGGTCTTGCCGGAACCGGACTCACCCATGATGGCCACATATTCCCCTTCCTCCACGGAAAAATTCACGTCCCTCAGCGCTTCCACCTTGTTGCCTCCGAACCTGGTGGTATAGACTTTTTTCAAATGCTTTACTGTCAGCAAACTCATGTGAGTTCCTCCTTCTTCTTGTCAATGACTTGTTTCATTGATGTCAGTATACCTTTGACGGTGGAATCACTCCATCGAATCGGCTAACAGAAATCAGGAAAAATCTAACAATTTCGTCACATTTACTCGTGAAAGGTGTGTTTCTGTTCCAGATCCAGATCGATCAAGGTCCCCTCACCGGGCACTGAGCGGGCGGAAATGGATATCCCCAGATTCTCGCAGATCTGTTTGCACAGATATAAGCCAAGACCACTGGCACTCTTCTCCACACGGCCGTTTTCCCCGGTGTAGCCCTTTTCAAAGATTCTGGGAAGATCCTCCGGGGCGATCCCGATGCCTGTATCCCGGATGCAGAGATGAAAGGGTTTCTCCAGATAGATGGAGATACTGCCCTCCCTGGTATATTTCAAGGCGTTCGACAGGACCTGTTCCAATACAAAGGAAAGCCATTTGTCATCTGTCACTACCTTCCTGTCTTCCAGCGAAAGATCCAGCTTTATTCCCCTTCCGATAAATTGTCCGGCAAACTTTCGCACCACACCCTTGACGATCTTCTCCAGAGAATGTTCCCGAAACACATAGTCTGATGTCTCGGACTGCAGCCGCTGATAGGTCAGCACCATGCCCACATACTGCTCGATGCGAAACAAGTCCTCCGAGAGCGATCTGGACAGCGGACTGTCCTCCTGCTCCAGCTTCAGCTTCATAGAGGAAATGGGTGTTTTGATCTGATGCACCCAGGCGGAATAGTAATCCATACTGTCGGAAAAAGAAGACTCATACTGTACTCTCTCCTGCACACGCAGTTCCTCGATCCGTCCAATGATCTTGCCGTACTCCCGATCCTCCATCGTATGGTACCTTCCTATCTCAGAAAGAAGATCATCCGGGAGGAACATCAGGTGCTCTAACTGTGCCTGTTTTTTCCGAAAAAGATAATAGCGATACCCCATATATCCGCACAGAATCAGCGCACAAAGCACTGTCGGATAGATGACTGCGCCCATAGGCAGCCGGTAGAGCCAAAAAATCAAAAAAAACAACAGTGTGCAGAAAATATACACACCGATCCCGCCTCTATGCTCTTTCAAAAAGCTTTTTATCATTCTATTCCTCCCCGGAAGGCAACAGCCCTATTCGGCAGCAGGTGCAAAATAGGGCTGTATGATCATATGTTTACTCTTGCGGAATCAGATATCCCTGTCCAAACTTCGTCTCAATAAAATGATCCAGACCTGCCTTCTCCAGCTTCTTCCGAAGTCTGCCAACGTTCACGGTCAGGGCATTCTCATCCACAAATTCATCGGTCTGCCAGAGAGCCTCCATCAGTTTCTCCCTGCTGACTACCTTTCCCTTCTGTTTCATCAACACCATCAGGATCCGGTACTCATTCTTGGACAGGGGAATTTTCTCCTCCCCGTAATAAAAGCTGCCGTCACCGGTATTCAGCATCGCTCCCCGATGCTCCAGTACCGGATTGCTCTCACCGAAATCATAGGTTCTCCGAAGCAGTGCCTGCATCTTTGCGATCAACACCTCCCCGTCGAAGGGCTTGGCAATATAATCGTCGGCACCCAGATTCATGGCCATCACGATATTCATATTGTCGGCAGCTGAGGATACAAAGATGATTGGCACCCTGGAAACCTTACGGATCTCACTGCACCAGTGATACCCGTTCATAAAGGGCAGCGCCAGATCCAGCAGCACCAGATGCGGCTCATATGCAGCAAATTCTGTTAAGACATTGCGAAAGTCCTCAATGCATTTCGCCTGCATGCCCCAGCTAACGACACGGTCCCGGACCGCAAGCGCGATGCCGGGGTCGTCTTCAATGATCAAAATACGGTACATACTTCAGTTCTCCCGGAACAATAGACTTTTTCCAACCCGATACCATACACCTACTGCTCTATATACTTCACCGCCGTACCGTAAGCGATCACCTCAGCGGCACCGGCCATGATTTGGGAGGAACCATACTTGATATCGATGACTGCATCGGCACCCAGTTCCTTTGCCTCGTCCACCATACGCTTGATGGCGATCTGTCTGGCTTCGTTGAGCATCTGGGTATAGCCGGTGATCTCACCGCCCACCAGTGTCTTCATGCCTGCCATAAAATCCTTACCTAAATGCTTTGTCTGCACGATCGTTCCTTTTACCATGCCAAGTGCTTCGATCTCACGACCGGGAATATAGTTAATACTTAGAAGCTTCATCTTCTTCTCCTCCTTTGATCTCCTTGATTCTGCTGATCAATGCCGCCACAACACCGACGATGATCAGTGCAGGTATTCCGATAAAGTAAAGCAAAAGTGCGGTAGGGATAGGTTCTGTCATATTTGCCCAGAGCATGATTCCGATCAAAGGCACCATCAAAACCAGCATAATACCTGCCCCCAGTACAGCACCCATCTGTTTTTTCTTGTGGACATCCTTATTGGTTTCATCCATAAAGATCACTCCTTCCTGTTCCAGCTGATCCATCTGCTCCAGGCAGGTGTCAGCATCCAGTTTCTCCATGGTAGGTCTCTCCTCCAGCATCTGACTGCAGAAAGCCTGCGTTCGATAGAGACTTTCCTTCTGCTGTTCCAGAGAAACGACCTGTCTCTCAAGAACCTTCTCCAGGGAAAGTCTCCCTTGAAACAAAGCCCGAATCTCTTCGATCGGTACCCCAAGACGACGCAGCAGCCGAATCTCCTTCAGGCGCTTCACGTCTTCCATACCATATTCCCGGTATCCGTTTTCGGAGCGGCCTACACTTAACAGTTCCTGCTCCTCATAAAAACGAATGTTTTTTCGGGTGATTCCCACCAGCTCCTCTACCTGTTTGATCTTCATGATAAAGGGCTCCTTTCTGCAAAGCACCACATTCCAAAGGGGAGGGTACTTTTTTTCATCAGCTTTCTTTCACCTTAAGCCGGTTCCTTCAGATACTGTTTTTTCACTGCAATGATCAATGCAGCACAAACTGCAAGCAAAATCGCCTCCACCGTCCACACCGGCAGAGCCTGTGCTAAGAGAATGGTACCGGCATTTATCACAGCGTGCAGCAAAACAGACAGAACATACCAAACGATCTTCTTATTTTTCACTGCCATATATACCAGATAAGACATGACAATATGAAGCATCACCGCAGAGATCCTCTCGACGCCGGCCATATAAAACTTCCAGGAGGGCTCTGTCCATAATGCGGACAGCTGTGCCAAAAGGGTCTGTTTCTCATCACCTAAGGGAGCCAGGATCGACTCCAGCTGACCGGCATTGATCATCATGGATGTGGCAAGATTGGAAATCATGTTTAAGCCGGTAATCAGGATCGCTTCGATGCCTCCGTGACCGATTCCGTACATGATCGCATTCTTTTTATCCGGATTCTTCATAAAAAACTTCATCGCCGTCAGGCGTCCCGTCTCCTCGAAAAGCCCGGCTGCCAGTCCGCCGTACAATGCGTACAGCCAGATATTGTCTCTAAGCACCGTTCCGGTTAGTCCCAGCATCACACTGTGAAGAATCTGTTCCAGAATCAGTGCAAACAGAATAAAGATCCCCGCCCCGATAAAGAAACTGGAGAAGCTTGCCTTGGTCTTCCTTCTCCAAACGATCAGCAAAACAATGGGCAGGGTCACCGAGATGATCAGTGATACTGCCATTCCCGCAATGCTCGCCCCGGGAACAATTTGTACAACAGTCGCATCCACTATAGTTTTCCTCTCTTTCCGACACCTTTCATCAGCATCCTACTCTCTTTTTACAGCTTCCACCCTGTGGAAGGTCAAGTACTTTTTGTAAAAAACTACTTCCTTTTTATCAATGAGTGTCTGTATGCTTACAAGGTTATGGCATTACTCCATACCATAAGCAACTTTTCCATAGAAAATCCGGCATTGGCGGGACTTGTTGACGGAAGTTTGATAATCTCTCTTTTGCAATAAGGATAACAGTAGCGCATATATAATTCATACGCCTTGCCACCATTGGCATAAATCCGTTTAATCGGCGCATGGTCAAGAATAATATGCATATCATTGGGAACCACATTTTTGATTGTACTGTCACTAGAGCCTATTATATCGCATTTTGCAATGACATCCCATACAGCAATTTTGTGGTCATACAAAAGCTTCTTCTTTTCTTCGATCGTCTGGGGAACTCCTGCTTGGCATAGTGTGGCAATCAGCTTCCAAAACCGATTCTGCGGATGCCCGTAATAAAAATTATTCTCCCTTGACTTAACAGAAGGAAGAGAGCCCAGTATCAGAATCTGTGACTGTGCATGAAATACAGGTTCAAAATTATGTTCAATTGTATGATATTCTGAAGCATTTTTCATCAATAAAAAAACCTATCATTATTTGTCACCCGACAAAATCCTTCCTTTTTCATCGGAATAAAGCACTTTCCGGCATGAAAACGACGAAGAAAGAACAATTCCTGATTCCCGATGTAAGGGTATACAGCGGACAACCACAATTCAGCCTTTTCGTTGTTTTCTTCTTCTCTTTTAAGTAAGAAGGTTCCCAATTTACGGCAACTTCACTTATTTCGCAGTTTTCGATGTAATGATACACAACAAAACAGCCACTGGTCAGCCTTTTCGTTGTTTTCTTCTTCAATCTCAAGTAAGAAGGTTCCCTATTCACAACGACTTGACTTATTTCTCCGTTTTCGATGTAATGATACACAACAGAACAACTACAAGTCAGCTTTTTCGTTGTTTTCTTCTGCAACCTCAAGAAAGAAAATCCTCAATATACCGCGATTGGATCCATTTCACGATTTCCGATGTATGTCATTGCATCAAAACCTCACAGAACAGCTAAGAGTATTTCTTTCTTATCTTTTGGTAGGTAATGTGGACAAGATATCCCCCAACTGTAAGGTCCAAAAAGAGCAGTATCATTCCGACTGCAGGCAACACAAAAGCAACGACACCGGTTAAGGAAAGGACAATGGCGCACTTTTGATACAGTTTTGCCATCTCCAGATTGTAACCTGCAATGTCCTTCACCTTCTCCTTCAAAGAATCATCTCCACTCCAGAAAGGAATGGGGTCGGGATTTCTCCTGTCAGAGAGACTGATGATCCAAAATGGAACAGAACATAGCAGACAACATACGCCCAAAATAATTCTTCCTGCCAAAGCACACCCCTCCTATCATTGCACATCGATCACTTCCATATCTTCCGCATACTTTGTGTCGGAAAGATAGAGTCTGTCCAGAAAGTGCCTCACTTCCGGCAGACCGGCAAAGGCTTCCACAGTCAGATCCCCTGTGGCAAATTTCAGTTTTCCGTCCGTCTCGTTCAAATGCGTAATCAGTAGAGATCGCTTCGTGTGACTGCTCAATTTACATGCATCCTCCACCATTGGGCAGAGCAATTCCACCGGAGAGGGATGCAGACTGTACCGCAGACTCCCCTGCCAGGGGTTGGGCACATTGGTTTCATCCCGTAAAATGTTCCCCAATTCCTCCGCCCTGCACTCGAATGGCAGTGGTCCTGCCCCATGTCTTGTCAGATAGCTTCTTACCACATATAATACTTCATCCGGCTCCAAATCACAAGCCTTCAGGAATTGTAACGGATTGGTCAGTCCGGTCTTGGAGGCAGACACATAAGGGCCACCGGGCAGCCAGTCCCAATCCAGAAGCAACCCCTGTCCGGATTCAAAGATGATATTCTGATACTTCTCCAGGAAGTCCTTCCTGTCCCCAATCAAAGTCACCGATCCTACCCCACGCTTCATCTCTGCGGCGGCATTAAGGAGTACCCGGTCCAGCTTCAGGAGTTCTCCGTATTCCCCAAGCTCCGATAGTCTCAGCCCCAACGCCTCCAGCCGACCGGGAAGATAGGTTCTTCGGATCTCACGCATACGATCCGCCAGCTCCTCCGCTGTCCAATCCTGCACTTGCTTCAGGGTGACCCAAAATCCTTCTTTGCCGCGAAGTACTGCCTCATAGATTCCCATCCCGCAGCTGCCGTGACGGTTCCCTCCTCTGGCGGTCTCTGCCGCCATGTTGACCAGCACATCATCGATCAGGGTGACGCAGGTGTCCGGGCAGGCATAGAGCTTCGGCACGGATCCTGTTACACTTTGAAACGCCTCCAGTTCCTCTGAAATCTTGTACAGATCCGGCAGGAAGGTATCTGTCCACAAGGTGTCCGCCCCACGAAAGGAACCAGAGGACAAGGCGTGAAATACAAACCGCCTTCCGTCAGTCTTGTCAACGGTATGCCCTGCCTGAGCGCCTCCATTATGCTTGATCACAAGCACAGGGGATGCTTCATCAGAAAAAAGGTCTGTTGCCAGACCTTTTCCCTCATCTCCGTATGCTCCGCCAATGATGACACTGATCTTCCTGTTCATCAGAAAAAGAATCCCTTCTTACGCGCTGAAAAATCCAATCCCTCCAGGGCAAACGCAACGATCGGTCTCGCAAGTTCATCCCACTGCTCAACGACCTGCTCCGGCTTCGCTCCGTTTACACACTGCATGACACTGATCAAAATCTCGGGAAGCCGCTGGATATTCTCCTTATCCACCCGAATCAGATGGCCTGGGAGCAGCCTGCTGAGTGTAGCGGGCAGCACCCTGTTATGTTTCAAAATATGGACATGATAGACCTCATAGGTCTGCTGCGCCATTCTCAACAGTTCCTCCGAGGTATAGCTGATCGCCGTATCATCAAAGATGGCGTGGATATCTTCTCCGGCAACTCCACTGTGACAGTCTGCGTCACCGATAGTAAACAAAAACCCCTTCTCTTTCCGCTTCAGGTAACTGTCCGTCGACGTATGCTTTGCCGCAAAATACCAGAGAAGCGGATAATCCTCCGGCAAGTCTCCGCCTTGTCCCTCCAGCCAAAGTCCCAGCAGCTGTTCCGCGATGCGGATGTCTGACTCAAACTGAGTCACCTGGAGAGGTGCCTGATCGCTCACATCTCCGATGGCAGAAAACATCAGCTGCGGATCCGGAACCGGTTTGGTGGAGTAAAGCTTCATCATGGTCTCATGCAGAGAATTCTTGGCGATCTCCTCAGACAGATAGCCCATGGAACCGGTGGTATCCAGACCGATGATAATGGGGGTGGAATTGGGATGCTCCTCAGAGTCTCGAGCCTCCCTCACACGAATATATTTCGGGTCAAATCTCTCGTCCATGGTTCTGCTTTGAAAAAGCTGATCCGCAGTGGCGGCATCTGAAATTCTGGAACTTTTCTTCAATCTGCTCCAATCAGAGCTGGTGTAGGAACCTCTTCCCATCGTACTCCCCCTATTCTAACGTAAACTTGGCGAATCTCCGTCCGCCCAATTCCTTTTCGATCACTTCATCCCATCGTGCAAAGTCCCGGAAAGCATCCTCCCTCGGTGCGCTCTTCAGGAAATCCAAGAATGGTTTGGGACTGCTGTCCGCATTCTCCCCCAGAAGACGCAGGCACAGCTGACGAATCGACAGCAGGTCCTTCGTACCAACTGAGTCAACCTGTTTTGTGTTCCACCAGCCGCCATACAGGGCTGCCTCATGCGTGATGGGATTGATATACACCGCATCCAGTGTAATTCCATTATGCCGCAGGCCGCTGTATTCCAGCAGGCAGCACAGATTCTCCAGTCTGGACAGAATCCATGCCGCATGCTCATATGGCAGAGAGCCAAAGGAGCCTAAGGGATAGAAAGCAGGCTCTCTTCGAAAAGCCATAAGCACTCCCCCATCAGAAAGCTTCAGTCTGGCAGAAAGCGTGGGAATCAGCTTGGGCAGATCCTTCATATCAGCACTTGGATACTGTACCAGATTGATATTCTGAAGCATTTGATCGCTCAAATAGCCAAATTCCCTGGGAAAGACATAAATCACTGCCCCTTTGGTAAAAAACATCTCTATGGCGTCCTCCTCGGCCCGAAAAAGATAGTTTACCTGAATCGGTCTGCCATCCTCCGTGACAAAGGTCTCACAGCCGGCTTTCTCCCACAGCGGCGCTTCGTCCTCTATGCTGCTCCTTCTCTCTGTCAATGCTGACAGATACAGCAGCATATTTCTTCGAAACTCACGATATTCCCGCAGCTGAGCATCCGAAAAATTACTTTTCGAGCCGCAATACCCGCATTTGCAGTCACCGGAGGGGCTAATGGTCATCTCCCCTCCGCAAAACTTACATTTATAGGAAATCATAACAGTTTTCCTCAATCAACAGACGATCATTAATAGTTCTCAGCATGTACTTCAAAATAGCTCTGAGGATGATTGCAGACAGGGCAGACCTCGGGTGCCTTGGTTCCCACGACGATGTGTCCGCAGTTACGGCACTCCCATACCTTTACTTCACTCTTCTCAAATACCTGTGCTGTCTCGATGTTCTGAAGCAGTGCGCGGTATCTCTCCTCGTGGTGCTTCTCAATGGCAGCTACCGCACGGAACTTTGCAGCAAGCTCAGGGAAGCCTTCCTCCTCAGCAGTCTTTGCAAATCCCTCGTACATATCTGTCCACTCGTAATTCTCGCCATCGGCAGCAGCAGCCAGATTTGCCTTGGTATCGCCGATGCCCTGAAGCTCCTTGAACCACATCTTGGCATGTTCCTTCTCATTGTCAGCGGTCTTCAGAAAGATAGCAGACATCTGCTCATAGCCTTCCTTCTTTGCTACAGAAGCGAAATAAGTGTACTTATTTCTAGCCTGGGACTCTCCTGCAAAAGCCTCCATCAAATTCTTTTCCGTCTGCGTACCTGCATACTTGTTTGCCATAAACGTGTCCTCCTTAGAGATTATTATTTCGAAAATGTTCATTTTCAATAGGAAGATCGCCCATACTGAAGTGAAATTTTCGATTTGAATCTATTATACTACAATGATTCAATTTATTCAAATGAATCGTTACAGGGTGGTTGCGTAAATTTAGCTTCGGATTTAATCGGTTAGAGTTCACCTGTGATGCGCT
>JBJENO010000024.1:0-22469 GCA_051880235.1 Acetatifactor sp.
TCGCAACTAAGCGACGCTTAATATTGGGCTGAAGCGTAGGGTTTGACGCTTACGGCTAAACGGGTGTCAGGCACGGTTAACGCAAAATGAACAACATTTGAACGAAATATGAACACGAAATAACGATAGAGTGGAACCCTGCCTGATTGTCAGGGTTCCACTCTATTTGTTCGTCAAAGGCTTCTTTTACGAATAATTTTCTGTGAAAGCTTTCGGAGATAGTACCCAAGGTCCAATGAACAAGCTTCTAACTGTATCCCAATTAGAAACATCGGAAAAAACGATAAAACAATCATTGAAGAAATGCTCTCTATGTGATACACTCAACATAGAAAGCATTTTCTTTTTGCACCGAATCGGTGCGTCTGTTTATTCTAAATCTCTAAAGAATCCATGCTTTTCGCAAATCAAATCACAGGAACAAGCAGGGAGTTCGATAGAGAGTTAGATCCTTTGACGGCTCCCGGAAGGAAAGGAGCCGACATTGAGCAGAGAGTACAAAAGTGATGTTTTCTCCATGTTGATGGAGAACAAGACTTACGCGTTGGAGGTGTACAACGCACTAAATTACACGAACTACGCAGACCCTGACATGGTAGAGGTAGTCGAACTGGACAAGGGAGTGTCCCTTTCCATTCGGAATGATGCCTCCTTTATCGTAGATATGAATTTCAATTTCTACGAGCATCAGTCCACCTACAATCCAAACATGCCCTTGCGCAGCCTGATCTATATGGTGAACACCCTAGAGGACTGGCTGAAGAAAAATGAGAAGGATCTTTTCAGTCGGAAGCTGATCCGGATCCCTACGCCCCATTTTGTGACGTTCTACAACGGAACTGAGACCAGACCAGAGTACGAAGAAATGCGGCTGTCCCAAGCGTTCTGTCGCAGTACCGACCGTCCGGAGCTGGAGGTGATCTGCAGCGTCTACAATATCAATCCGCCCTATAATGAGGATTTAAAGAGCCGCTCGGAGGTTCTGTGGGGTTATACCTGCTTCGTAGAGAGGGTTCGGTCCTATCAGAGGCAGGGCAAGAAGGTAGGGGAAGCGGTGGAGACCGCAATCGACGAATGTATTAGGGAACATATTTTGGAGGATTTTTTCCTTGCGAGGAAGGATGAGGTGATGAAGGTGACGCATCTGGATTATACCTGGGAAAAACGGGAGAAGATGATTTATAGAGACGGTGTTGAGGAGGGAGTCGCATATGGCTTATCTAGAGTTGCAGCTAATATGCTGTTACAGAACAAGCCAGAGGAAGAAATAGTGCTATTAACAGGATTATCCTTAGAAGATATCCGAGAACTGAGAAAGACCATGGCGGGAGGTTGAGTGGTTTCCTAAGAAGCTCTGGTGGCAGGTTCCACAGTCTCCGTGAAACACCACTAACTGTATCCCAAACAGAAACAGCGGAAAAAACGATAAAACAATCATTGAAGAAATGCTCTCTATGTGATACACTCAACATAGAAAGCATTTTCTTTTTGCACCGAATCGGTGCGTCTGTTTATTCTAAATCTCTAAAGAATCCATGCTTTTCGCAAATCAAATCACAGGAACAAGCAGGGAGTTCTGAAGAGAGTTAGATGCTTTGACGGCTCCCGGAAGGAAAGGAGCCGATATTGAGCAGAGAGTACAAAAGTGATGTGTTTTCCATGTTGATGGAGAACAAGACTTACGCGTTGGAGGTATACAACGCGCTGAATGATACGAATTACACCGATCCGGATGCGGTGGAGGTTGTGGATCTGGACAAGGGAGTGTCCTTGTCCGTTCGGAATGATGCGTCTTTTATCGTAGATATGAGTATCAATTTCTACGAGCATCAGTCCACATACAATCCAAACATGCCCCTCCGAAGCCTGATCTACATGGTCAATACCCTGGAGGACTGGCTGAAGAAGAATGAAAAGGATCTTTTCAGCAGGAAGCTGATCCAAATCCCTACGCCCCGCTTTGTGACGTTCTACAATGGAACGGAGACCAGACCGGAATATGAGGAGATGCACCTGTCAGAGGCATTTTGCCGAAGTATTGATCGTCCGGAGCTGGAGGTAATCTGCAGCGTCTACAATATTAATCCGCCCTTCAATGAGGAATTAAAGAGCCGCTCAGAGGTTCTGTGGGGCTATACCTGCTTCGTAGAGAAGGTTCGGTCCTATCAGAGGCAGGGCAGGAAGGTAGAGGAGGCGGTAGCGACCGCCATCGATGATTGTATCAGGGAACACATTTTGGAGGATTTTTTCCTTACGAGGAAGGACGAGGTGATGAAGGTGACGCATCTGGATTTTACATGGGAAAGACGGGAAAGGTTGATATATAAGGACGGTATTTCGTACGGGGAAGAGAAAAGCCGTAAAGAGACCATACAAACAATGCTTGCGGCAGGCATAGATGTGGCGATCATTTTGAAGTCCGGTTTCACGATGGAGGAAATTGAGAAGGCTGGACGGGCATAGAAGGAGTGAAAATCTTTGGGGGCAGGTTCCCTGGTCCCTCATATCTAGTGTTGATAGAGAACAAGACTTACGCGTTGGAGGTGTATAACGCACTGAATGACACGAACTACACCGATCCGGATGCGGTGGAGGTCGTGGATCTGGACAAGGGAGTGTCCTTGTCCGTTCGGAATGATGCATCTTTTGAGGTGATCTGCAGGATCTACAATATCAATCCGCCCTTCAATGAGGATTTGAAGGAGCGTTCAGAGGTTCTGTGGGGCTATACCTGCTTCGTAGAGAAGGTGCGTGCATATCAGAGACAGGGCAAGAAGGTAGGGGAAGCGGTGGAGACCGCAATCGACGAATGTATCAATGAACACATTTTGAAGGATTTTTTTCTCGCAAGGAAGGACGAGGTGATGAAGATGACACATCTGGATTATACCTGGGAAAAGCGCGAGAAAATGATACGCAAGGAAGAATACGAGGACGGGGTTAAGGTTGGAGAAGCGCGTGGAATAGACAAAGTTGCTGCGAATATGCTGGCTCAGAATATGAGCGAGGAAATGATCCTTCAGTTGACAGGTCTGACTTTAGAGGGACTTCAAAGGATCCGTTCCATCGGAGACGTGTAAATGAAAATCATTTGGACGGTGTTTCCCGGCTCTTTTCCTGTCCTCTGTGGTCCTGAAATAGCCTACCAGCCTATGACGGAATCAATGAAGAAATGCTTTCTATGTGGTACACTTCACTTAGAAAGCATTTTCTGTTTGCACCGCATCGGTGTATCTATTATTCTGAACTTCCGATATGTTTTGATCAAAAGCGGAAGCTCTGCGATCAGCATACAGATCCATCCGATTGCATAAACGATAGGGAAAGCTTCGATTCCGTTATAGACGTATTTTAAAAAGGGATAGATAGCAATACAGCGTACCACTACATTTACCAGGCTGCTTACCAACGTTACCTTTAAGTCACCGATTCCGCGGAAAAAGCCCTGGATTCCATTGGTTGCGGCCGGCAGAAGATAAGCAAAGGCAATGAGATGCATATATTTTACACCTTCGCTAACAACGGCAGTATCCGTTGAAAACAGCCCCATAATCCACTCTGCGCCGAAAAAACCGATTAAGAGCACCAGAAATCCATAGGAAAATTCCAGTATCAGGCCCTCTTTAAAGCCGGCTTTCATTCGGTCGATCCGGCCTGCCCCTTTGTTTTGAGCCATAAAAGAAGACATCGCATGTGCAATATTCTGCTCCGGTGTATAACAAAAATCGTCGATTCGTGATGCCGCAGCAAAGGCGGCGATTGTTGATACACCCATCGTGTTCACGGCACTCTGCATGAACACTTTTCCAAGAGGGGGTACAGCCTGCTGCATTGCAGAGACCCAGCCATAGCTGATTGTTTTCTTTAACAGAGTTTTATCAAAAATAAACCAGCCCTTTTTTATCCTCAGAAAATCAACCTTCAGCTGGATATAGAGCACACACGCCAGCGCACAGAAAAACTCACTGAAAACTGTTGCATATGCGCAGCCTAGGCTTCCCTTTTTCAGAATGATTACAAAAAACAGGTCGCCTGCTATATTGATCAGCGAACTCATCGCCAGAAACAGCAGCGGTGTCTTGCTGTCCCCCAAAGCTCTGAAGACAGCGGCATAAAAATTGTAGATGAAAGAAAAAACCATTCCCAACATAATGATGCTTAAGTATTCGGTGGTGATTTGTAAAATGCTTTCATCTATTTGCAGAAGCTGCAGAAGCTGTGCTGAAAAAACGGCCCCCAATACGGATATGATTACAGCAAAAATACATCCTGCGATCAGTGTGGTGCTGATCTGACGATGCAATGTTTTGTAATCCTTTGCTCCGTATTGTGTTCCCATCAGAATCCCTGCACCAATACACAGGCCATTCATGAACAGAAGCATCATCGTCATAATGGGGTTGCTTACCCCGATTGCCGCAAGTGCTTCTTTACCTGCATAGCGTCCTGCAATGATGCTGTCCACTGCATTATATGTCATCTGAAACAGATTTCCTAATATAAGCGGAATGGTAAAACGAATCAGCATCGGTGTAATTTTTCCTGTTGTAAAATCATGAATCATTTTTACACTCTTTCAACTTCTCATCCGGCTATGATATTCAGTTGCTGAAAACCTTTTCTTCTTTGTCATACCAAATGATCTGACCGGATTCTATTCCCATAAAATCGCACAAATACCTTGTATACAGCAGTTTATCCATGGAACTGCTTGATGTTCCGATATATAGTGGTTGATTGCCAAGTCGGATGTTCAGCTTTTTCTTTTTTCGATAATATCCCTTTACTGTATTTGGATCCGCTGTGAGAATTCGGGGATAATTCTTCATAAAATCTTCGATTTTTGAACTGTTTTTCTCCAAAATATATTGGTAGGTCTCGATAATGGCATCTGTAGGATTCTTCACTGCCAGACTCTTTCCTTCCAGGTCAATTCTGCTGACCTTCATCGCCTCTGCACGTTCCTGCTGTCCTGTGGGTGAAGGGCTTGAGACAGTAGTAATGGAGGATAATTTTAAAGTCTGTGAGAACTTCTCGTAGATGTCTTCATCTCCCTTTTGTTTCTTATATTTCTCGGTGATTTTCTCGATGGCGAGACTTAAGGAGAGCAGAGTGTTTCTTATCTTTTCTGCTTTTAAGTCTTCAGGGGTGTTGGCCTCATCCGCAGAGTTTTCTTTACTGGTTTCAAATATATCCAGAATATCCTGTCCGGTTTCACAATCCAGAAGCTTCTCATATGCTTCATAGCAATGCATCTGAATCACAAGACTGCAGTACAGTAGTGCAGCCTTGCATTCATCCGAAGGGCTTTTCTCCTGTTGATTACTATGACTCTGTTGTTCAACAATGTGGAGCAAAAAAAAGGAATTGGACAGTCGCTTTAATGTCCTGGGATTAGCGCCCAGCGTATTTTTGACGAGTAAGCTGATAGGCTCAATGTATTCCTCTACAACACCTTTTAGGATAGTCTTCAGCATTTTCTCAATGCGATAGGAATCTACCGGCATCCGGAACGGCAGCTGAATTATCTTGTCAAAAAAGCTTCTGCATTTCTCTTCAGACATATCGCTTCCAAACTTTTTCCGAACTCCGTTTACAACTACTTCGTAATCGATCGCCAGAATGAACACGCAATTTGGAACGTCCATAAACAGTTTCATAACTTCCAAAAGTTCGACAGCAATTTCCGGATTAAGTCGATCGAGATCGTCCACAAAGATAACGACCCGGCCATTCGGACCCTTTGCCTTCTCAACCATTTGAGCAAATTGCTCTTTCAGAGAACTAACCATTTTCACACGTTCGATTTCTTTATTGATCAACTCTTTTTCAAGGCCGGCAATGTCGATAGAAGTAACATCTTTAATAATTTTCTTTGCAAAAAAGGAAGACACCTTTAATACATTTTGCATTACTTCCCGGGTCATTTCCTTCATGCCGGTTTCTTCTCCCAATGCACTGACGATATTGTTGATAAAGGATGCATATAAATCCTCGGACATCCTAAATTGGGAGTATTGCCATGTATTGAAGTAAATTGTTTTGATCGTATCCTTTTCTTTTTCAAAATCATTTTTCATTGCCTGCAAGAATGATGTCTTTCCGGTACCCCAATCTCCCTGTAGAGCAATTGACATCGGCGTCGGACAGCACATAACAAATTTCTCCAGACCCTTTACATAATCCTTGATGCCCAAAGAATCATCTTCCAGACTTGAACAGGGAACGTCAGAAACTCCGAATTCCATTTTACTCATCATATTTATCCTTTCTTATGTATGTGACAAACCTTGGTATACAAATGTATCTATGAAAAATCTATCATTTTTTTCTCATAAGGTCAAGAGAAGGCCGTTGGGGATGGTGTTTTCCGGCTTTTTTTCTGTCCCCTGTGGTCTTGCTATAGCCCACTAGTCCATGGCGATAGGTCCTCTTGCCCTACAAGATCCCTAACTGTATAGTAACCCCAAATGGCGCATTTTGGGTTAGAAGTTACCCCTGAGCCGGATACAATCATCCGAGTTTTTATGACTTATAAAGCTAGTGAAGTATATGTGGATATTGAACCGGAGGAAATTGCAACACCTGTAAGAACCGGATTTACTGTTGTGGAGTGGGGAGGATGTGAAATCCCATTATGAAGGAACCCACGGGGACAGGTTACTTGGTTCCCCACGGGTCTCCATAATAGTTGAAAAGAGGTTTTCAAAGTGGTACAATACAATTGAAAAGCATCTTTTTCTGCTGAGCCTGGAAATACGAAAGGAGAAGCATATGAAACCTAAGAAAAATGTGATCGGTCTGATTTTGGCAATCTTGATCCTTGTGTCCAGCGGGGTGATTGGTCTTTTTGCCGGTGTTTTCGAACAAATTGAGGATATCACTGCGACGATTCGGTTTCAACCGGCTACGATTTTGAAATCAATTATCGTGATTTGTTTCCTGTGGGCAATCAACAGCCTGATACAACTCTTTTTTGCTCTCATCAAAGGGAACAAGGGCAGGACAAAAACACTGATTGCTGTCAGCTCCAGTCTGACAAAGTATGCCATCGTCATTATCGGTTTTTGCTGGGTGCTGACGGTGATCGGAGTGAACGTGGGTACGATCTTTGCCGGCGTCGGAATTATGGCATTGATCGTTGGTTTTGGCGCGGAGAGTCTGGTGGCTGATCTGGTGACCGGAGTTTTCATTTTGTTTGAAAATCAGTTCAATGTGGGCGATATCATTGAAGCCAGTGGGTTCCGGGGGACTGTTGAGTCTGTAGGAATTCGTACAATTTCGGTGAGAGATGTGGGCGGCAATCTGATGATCATCAAGAATTCCAATCTTGGCAATATCATCAACCGCTCCGAGAAGGGCTCTGTTGCAGTCAGTCAGGTGGGAGTATCCTATTCCACTGACCTGGAGGAACTGGATGAGAAAATAGATGATATTTTGGCTGAGATCAAGAAAAAGCACGAGGATATTTTTATCGGTGAGATTCTGTATCTCGGCGTGGAAGAATTGGCCGATTCCAGTGTCGTATTGAAGTTTAAGGCGGATGTTGAGGAAAAGAATATTTTTGCCGGCCGAAGAGTGCTGAACAAGGAATTGAAGTGTGCCTTTGATCGTGAGAATATTGAGATCGCATTCCCTCAGTTGGATGTACATAACAGATAATTAATTGAGGTATTTATGAGAGAGGAATTCCATCAACCCAATGAATTTCATATGGCCTCGGAATTTTCTCAGGAGGAGTCTGCTCAGGAATTTCATGCCCCATCTGGAGAATACCATGCATTATCCCAAGAATACTATGCCCCGTCCGAAGAATATCATGCGTCTTCCGAATATCATGAGCCACTGAGGGAAGGAGCATCCGGACAGTTTGAACCGACGAAACCTCCCAAGGCGTCACTGGTTAAAAAAATGAGAAAGATGCTGTATGTGGCTTCTGCCACGGTCTTCGTGACGGCTGCAACCCAGGCTGTTTATCCTGATTTTGTTGTGTTCTCTGATCCGTTCTCCACCGGGCAGGAGTGGGAGGGTTCCTTAGAGCTTCCGTCTCAGGAGGATCCTGCGCCGCTGTCACCGTCTGAGGAGGACGCTTCTTCGAAACCTACAGACCCAAGGCCCCCTTCCTCGGGTAGTTTTGCAAGCGAGGAGAGTGTGGAGTCTAGTGAGTTTTCCGATTCTCTGGAAAGCAGTGCGAACTGGATAGATTGCCCGAATTGTGAGGATGGATTAGTGGTGTGCCCTGTGTGCGGCGGCGATTGGGAGCATGCTGCCGAAGAGACTGTGGAGATCGACTGTGAGCATTGTGAGAACGGTATTCATCTGAAGAGCCAGACGATTTATGTCTACAATGGGACCCCCTGTAAATTCTGTAATGATGTGGGAACCTTTGTGGATGCAAACGGTGAGACGGTGGAGTGCGGAGAATGCCGCGGATATGCATCCAGACATCAGGTGGGTGAGAAGCAGATCTTCGAGTACTATAACGAATTCTATCGGGTGTACGCTTTTGATGAATCCGTAGAGTATGTGGAAGAGGATTGCCCGGTATGCGGCGGCAGAGGCGTTATCAGCGAGACGGTAGAGGTTCCCTGCACGGAATGCAGCGAAGGATGGGTGGAATGCCCGGTTTGTGAGGGAGAGGCCGGTTATTATGAGTGAGGTAAAGTCCGGGGAGCAGAGTCTTTGGTGTGTTGATAAATCCGAATAACGATGAGTATGCCCATGGGGACGACAGAACCTGTCCCCATGGGCATACTCTTATTTTGCTCTGGTGAGATATGTCATTCCGGTGAAAACGGCCGCTCCGAAAGCGATGGAGGCGAGCAGTCGGATCCAGAAGAGTCCCTCCGGCAGAACATACACTGCCAAGAAACCAAAGATTGCGGCGACAGTAACCACGAAGTAACGGACACTCTTGAAATAGTATTCTCCGCCCTTTGTCTCATCTGCTTTCTGAATAGCCAGTCGGATCAGAAATTTCAGTATGATCAGTGCAGGAACCAGAAAGAGAAGCATCTGCAGTTGCTCTTTTATCTCATACATGTATGATTGAGTATTGATTTCAACCGGCCGATTGGCACGAAGGACATCCACCACTCCTGTTTTGAACAGGAAAACAACGCACAGAACGGAACAGACAAAGAACAGTGCTCCGCCAATCGAGCGTGAAACGGACTTCCCAAGGACACAAAGAGTGTACAGGGCTGCCAGGGATAATGCAGCTGTGAATACGAACAGCAGGTAGAATAGAAGTCTTGGAAAAAAGTATTCTCTGACAAACACTGACAGTTCAGTGATTTTGTTTCTGCCGATCCAACCCATCTGATACCATCTCAGTTCTGCAAACTGAAAGATGATAAGAAACAGGGAGTAGATCGGAGCAGTCAGGAGCAAGGCCCGATGGCAGATCTGCAGGTCATACTTCACTCGATCTTTCCTGGAAAGCGGCAGTGCAAGGTTTGCCGCCGCATTTTTTTCTCCCTCAAAGTACCCCCATTTCATCAGCTGAAGAACCAGCCAGAAGGAGAAGGACTTTTGGAACATGCTTTCAAATTGGTCGAGTGGGTTAAACGTTCCATAGGTTGTGCCGCTGCGGAATCGAATGATCTCCATCACTGTATTGGTACCGTAGTAGATCAACGGCATCACAAGAAGCATCAGGGAGAAGAAATGAAAGAGACGATCTCTTTGATAAAGCGGTTTCAACTGCTTAGTTTGTTTCATGGATTCCTACCTCCTTATAGAGTAAATATGCGTCCGAAAGGGTTGTTTTTTCCGCCGAAAGTATTTTCGCGCCTTCCTGCTCCAGACGGTCTCTGCAGCTTTCTCGGTCGCCCCAGGTGATGACCTGCAGCAGGTCTTCGGTCTCATCCGCAACGATTGCTTTGGAAAAGCTTCGTGCCGGGGATTGAACCGTCCATTTGTGGACAGATGCAAAGAGAGCGTCGATGGAATCCTGATAGATCATTGTTCCATCCTGCAAGAAAAGCAGTTCGTCGCACAACCCTTCGATATTGTTCAGATCATGAGAGGAGAGGACGATGCAGGTGCCTCTGTCCGCTGCCTCCCGCAGCGTCTTTCGCAGGACAATACGGGCTTCATTGTCCAAACCGTTTTCCGGTTCATCCATGAGGAGATAGTCCGGGGTTCTGGAGAGTGCAAGTGATAAACTCAGTTTCTTTCGTTGACCAAGCGAAAGCTTCTCTGCATTGCCAAACAGATTGAGGCAAAAGCTCTCAGCCAACTGTTCGAAGGAAGCCTCTGAGAAATCCTCATAGAAGGAGCCGTAGTACCGAGCCTGCTGCCTTACCGTGTAAAACGTGTAAAAGACGGGGGTATCATCAATATAGGCGATGCGCCTTTTGGCTTCCGCATTGTCGTAGATCGGCTGCTCATCCAAAGTCAGACTGCCTTCATCCGGTCGATAGATACCTGCCATACATTTGAGAAGAGTCGTCTTGCCGGATCCGTTGGGGCCGATCAATCCGTATACGGTTCCGCCTTTCAGACTGAAGGAAAGGTTTTGGATTGCTTTCCCGCTGTTATACCCTTTTGATAAGTTTTGTAGAATCATGTCTCTCCCTCCTTCAGATCGAATCGTACAGCTCTCTAATCAGAGACTGTACCTGTTCCAAACCTACACCTGCATGCTTCAACTCAATCAGTTCGTCCAAAAGATTTTTTCGCACCTTTTCCATGGAAATCTCCTGGGCCTGCAGACCTGATCCGGCGATATAGGTCCCCTTCGCCCGAATGGTCTCGATCACGCCCTGTCTCTCCAGCTCGGCATAAGCTTTGGAAACGGTGGATGGGGTGATATCCAGTATAGAAGCCATTTTGCGGACGCTTATCACTTTGTCGCCTTCCTTGAAGATTCCCTTCACAATATTCAGTTTGAATTGTTGAATGATCTGCTCATAAATTGGCTTGTCGCTTTTGTAGTCGATTTGAATCATGTAGATCCTCCTCTCTTATCTGCACAAACTGTATTGCTTCAACTAATACAGTTATATCAGCTATCGGGAGTAATGTCAAGTTGTTTTTCGAGGAATCGGTCCAGCTGATTCCTTTTGACCACAACGATCATACAATATAAGAAAAAAGGATGATCGTTATGAATCCGAAACTGAAGGATTATGGAAAAGAACCGTTGATTGTGAATCTGGAGGAGATGACCATCGCCAACAAAACCTTTCGAACGGCACTTTGGACCGGTGATTTCCTGCAGATCACTGTGATGTGTGTGCCTCCCTGTGGGGAGATCGGACTGGAGCTGCACGAAGATACGGATCAGCTCCTGATTGTGATGCAGGGCTATGCATCAGTGGTTATGGGGGAGAATCGTTGTCAGATGGAGTTTTGTAAGAAGGCATGTGAAGGAGATGTGATTCTTGTTCCGGCCAGTATGTGGCACAATGTGATGAATTGCGGGAGAGAGCCTTTGAAGATCGCATCCGTTTATGCACCGCCGAACCACCCAAGAGGAACTGTACAAGACAGAAGAGAGGATGAGGCTTATTCGTGAGCGCGTCCGCGAGCAGATAAACCGATCCTTAAGGAAGAACACAATTCCGAAGAGAGAGTTGCAGATTGTTTGAATGACACGTTGAAGAAATGCTTTCCACTTGGTATAATCATAGTTGGAAAGCATTTTTCATTTTTGAATACATTGTATTGAGGAGAAGATGATGAAAAAGAGATTGAGTGTTTTTTTGATACTGTCCATATTGGTGGGCTGTGCAGGCTGCGGTGAGGCAGTGCCGGATTCTTCTGACATGCCTTTTGAAAGCACGGTACAGAGCAGTAAAACGGAGGAGTCTGCAGTTGTGCAAAGCTCGGAGCAGGAGAGCAGTGTTTCTTCAGAGCCCACAAAGGTGGAGAAACCGGAGGACAAGGTTTCTGTAGGATCCGCGCAGGAGGATGAAACCCAGGGGGTCATGTGTCTGAATGTGGATAGAACCTCAAAGAGGTGGTCCTACGCAGAGAATTACGAAAATGAGTATTATCAGGTGGAAGTGCAGAGGGATTTTTTCTCACTGGACGAGAGCAGTGCAGCCCGTTATCCGGAACTGAACCGGTCCCTGTTAAGCTTCTGTGAAGAAGCAGAGGCGGGAACAAGGGAAGCCTTTGACTCTTTGAAGGACACGCTTCAGGAAATGGTGACTGAGGGGATCTTTGTCTCAGATCTGGAGGATAAAACCTATGCCACTGTTCTTCGCGCAGATGATACGGTATTCAGCTTTCGGGAGCAGAATTACTCCTACTATGGCGGTGCCCACGGAGGCTATGGCGTAGGCGGCAGGGCATATGATGTGCAGACCGGAAGACAGCTGAGTCTTTCTGATATTGTTGCGGACGGAGAGAAGCTGAAGGCGTTGACTGCAAAGCAGCTGGACGAAACCTATGGGGACATTTTCTTTGAGGATGTGTATGCGGCCATCGACCGATATGCTTTACAGGATTTCACTTGGGAACTGGACAACAGCGGAGTGACCTTGATCTTCAATCAGTATGAATTGGCTCCCTATGCGGAAGGAGTGCAGTTTGCCGCGTTTTCCTATGCGGAGTACCCTGATCTGTTGGATGCAGCCTATTTTAATACCCCGGAGACCTATGTGCAGAAGATCGAGGACTATGTCACTTATCGGACGGATGTGGACGGTGACGGAGAGACGGAAGCGTATGAGATCAGGTATGATTACGCGGACGGCGATATTCAGTCCTTGATAGTCGTCGTAAACGGCAAGGAGTATCGGCAGGATATCTGGGCCTTTGATGCCGAGTGCTATTTTGTGAAGTGTCGTGATGCAGGGTATCTCTATCTGTTCCCACGTCATGAAAACGACTACGTGACTTTGGAGATCTTTGACTTTGTGACGGGTCAGTTCCGCCAGGGAACTGCGGACGGTCTGAATCTTTGCCTGCCGGGGACCGGTACCTGGAAAGACCTGGAGGACGGCAGTGTTTATCTGGAAACTACCTCCCCTGAGTTCCTCCATCCGGAACATTTCCTGTTGAGCTCGAATTTGAATGTGTTGAGTACCTATCAGGGCACCAGAGCTTATCACGTCGGGAAAGACGGTATCCCGGTGGCGGATGAGCCCAGACTCGCAGCGGAGACTTATTTCTTGCTGAAGACAAAAACCGATGTTCCATGCAAACTGGTGAAGCCGGATGGAACCATCGTAGAAGAAAACAGCGTGATTCCCGCGGGAACCTTCTTTCAGATCGTTTCCGCCACAAGAGACAGTGTATATGCTGCGAGGTCTATCGATTATGTTGTGCCTGAGGAGGACTATCTGTACAGGACGGACGACAATACGAAGCTTCAGACGGATGTACTGTACTTCATTCAATTGGATGAAGAGGAAGGCGGGACGATCGGAGGAGTTTCGATTATGGAACTGTTTGACCGCCTGAATTATACGGGCTGACCACAATCGGGAATGGAGCCGATTCACGAGGCTGTGGGGACAGTAAGCATGATCCGAAAGAGTTTACGTAGGGAGGAACTTTAGATGGGAAACGATATGTTTGATATTTCCGATGATGCGTGGGGAGAACCGCTGGAGGCAGTGAAGGAGTTCACCGACAGGGAGAACCCTCAGGAAGCCTTTGAGCGGAAATTCCGTGTGTTTCGGAACAATTGGAAAAGAACCTACTATGTCCTGGCATATTACGGCATTGGCGGCGTGGGAAAGACCAGCTTTGTGAACAAATTGTGCCGTGTGATTCGGGGAGTGGAAGGAAATGATTTGCGTCTGTTGGATAAAATAGACTGCAATTATATTCGCTATGATTTTGATTCTGTAAAATCCGGTACAGACAAATTGTCTATTCTGTTGAGTTTTCGAAAACAACTGCAGGAGCAGGAGAAAGATTTCAAGTTCTTTCGCTTTGATTCTGCAGTCCTGCTGTATGGCAAGAAAACAGGAAATGATCTGGAAAAGGACGAGATGACCAAGACGATACTGGAAGGAAACCCCTGGTTGGATACGCTGGTCTCCACTGTGGGTGCCCTTCCGGTGGTGGGCTGGGTATCCAATGTGATTCAGGCCATCGACAAGTCCTCTGCCATTGTCAGGGAATCTGTGGGAAGGCAAATGGATGAGACCCGATATCGCCAACATCTCAATGAAATCAACTGTCTGGAGCCTTCCGAGCTTCTGGGGAAGCTTCACGAGTACTTTATCCTGGACATGCGTTACAATATGCAGCAGATCGCAAAAAAGCCTGTCATTGTTTTTCTGGACACCTATGAGAAATATATCGACACACTGAATCGTGAGGTGAAGACGATTACAGATGATTTTTGGCTGAGAAAAGGCAGTCGCTCTGTGATTCGATCCATTCCCGGACTTCTCTGGGTGATCACCGGTCGGGAGAAACTCTATTGGGAGGAGGATGACGACTGGGGGGAGGTAATCAGTGAGCGTCCTTTGGATCAGTTGAGCGAGGAAGAGAAGGAAGAGATCGCTATGCAGCATCTGGAGCAGCATCTTCTGGGGGATCTGAGCAAAAAGGATGCAATCGGTTTCCTGAAGAAGGCGGGAATTTCTGATGATGCACTGTGTGACCTGCTGTATCGACTTACCAGCGGAACACCTCTTTTTCTGGATATCTGCGTAGATACCTATCATGAGATCTCCAGGCGGGGCGAAGTGCCTGATATCGGAATGTTTGGAGAGGATCTGACCGGACTTGTCAGCAGATATCTGTCCAATATGAATGAATCAAACCGGGAAATGGCGTATTTCCTTGCCTGCCTGGGAAGCTGGAACGATGAAACAGTCTTAGAACTTGCACAGAAATCTACGGTGCTGCGCTGGTTTTCCCGGACCCGTTACGAAGAGTTTATCAACCATTCCTTTATCATCCGCAATCTGGACGGTTCCTATTACATGCACGAAACGGTTCGGAATGCGGCAGTCAAAAACTCCGATCCGGAGATCTTTGATGAGATCAGCCGACTCAAGCAGTCAATGCTTAAAGAACATGTAGAGACCGATCATTCACTGGATTCGAATGTGATCTTTGCAGAATTTGTTGATTCCCTGACTCAGGGGCGTTGTTCTTATGATGAGTTTTATCAGAGTATGAAAACGATTCGGGAAAAACTGAAGACGCTGACGCAGGCAGGAGATAATGATTTTCTGTTGTCAGTCACAGAAAAGCTCTACCGCACGGCATCGAGAAGATTTCCGGGGACAGGGGTGGATTATCTTGTCCGAAGCGAGTATGCACAGGCACTTCGCATCAAGGGGGATTACAAGGAGGCTTACCGGATTGTGAAATCCATTCCGTTGGATCAAGTACCGCGCAAGCTGGAGGAATTGGATTGGATCACAGTCAAGGAGTATGTGTCGACCGTGTTCTTTTATAATGGTATGCATCAGCAAAGCTTTGAACTGGACAAAAGCGTATGTGAGGACAGAGAGAGAATCCTGGGACCGGAGCACCCCGATACCCTCACCGCACAGAGCAATCTGGCCAGCAGCTACTCACATATGGGCGACAAGGGGAAAGCACTGGAGCTTCGGGAGCATGTATTGACTTATCGAAAGAGACTTTTAGGGGAGGAACATCCCGACACCATAAAGTCTATGGGAATCCTGGCGATTTCCTATACAAATGCCGGAAGAGAACAGGAGGCACTGAACCTGCGCAGACATGTCTATGATGTGACCCAGCGTGTTTTCGGCGAGGCACATCCCTCTACTTTGTCTGCGATGAGCAGCCTGGCTGATTCTTTAGAAGATGTTGGGGAATACGAGAAGGCGTTAGATTTGTACAGACAGTCACTTGAGTTGAAACGCAGGCTTCTGGGCGAAAAACACCCCCAAACCTTCAATACGATGAACAATATGGCGATCCTGTATGATGATATCGGGGAACCGGAAAAAGCTCTGGAACTGAAGAGGCAGGTACTGGAGGGTAGAATGGAGCTTTTGGGTGAGGAACATCCCGATACGATCAATTCCATGAATGGGCTGGCCTATTCCTATGCCGGGATCAATAACCATCAGAAAGCAATGGAATTGACCGAACAGGTGCTGAAACTGCGTCGGAAGGTACTGGGAGAAGAACATCCCGACACGATAAGCTCCATGGCTTCTCTGGCATATTACTATTCCAAATTACATCGTTATCAGGAAGCAATGCTTTTGGAGGAGCAGGCTCTGGAGATCAGGACTCGTATTCTGGGATCTGAGCATAAAGATACGATCAGCCTTGCACGCAACCTTGCGATTACTTATGATACGCTGGGAGAGTATCTGAAAGCAGTTCCGCTTTGGGATCAGGTGGTTGCCTACAGGCGAAAGACACTGGGCGAGACCCATCGGGATACGTTATCTTCTATGGATGCTCTGGCGAAAAGCTATGAGAAAGCAGGAGAGAGCATAAAGGCACTGGAAGTGATGAAACAGATTCGGGAATTGTCTTCCGGGCAATCTTCTTTCCGGTCCACAAGCTACAAAAATTATTCAAAACTGATCAAAAAGTAGTGCATCTGAGTCAATGGGGACAGAGGTAGGATATCCTGTCCCCATTGACATATTGCGTGCATTCGCGTTATAATCTGAGGCTGAAACAGACGAAGCGTTTTTGATTGCGACGCAGGAACATATGAGGAAGGTGAAAACATATGTTGATTACGGATTTGGAAATGACCCAGGCTACCACTGAGATCTATGGCGGATTTATCTGTCTGATGCTGGCATTGATCATCAAGCTGAACGGAAAAGAGCGAAACAGCTGGAGCGTGCTGAAGTGGATGTTTGTCTCCATGGCGGTGAACTTTTTTGCGGAATCCGGGGCCTATCTTTTCAGAGGAAATACAGACATTTTCTGTCTGATAGGAACCAGAGTGTGTAATTTCCTTGTTTTTCTGATGAATGTCCTTCTTCTGGTTCTCTTTCTCCGCTATCTGTACTGTCTGCTGTCTGAAAAAGGGGTGGCACCGGGCCCTGTCTATCAGAAGGTCGTGCGGTTCTGTGCGGTTCTGCAGCTTGCCATTCTCCTGAGCAATCTGCTGACCGGCTGGATGTACTGTTTTGATGACGCCAATTATTACCATCGGGGAATCGGCTGGTATGTCTATACCTTTTTGAACCTGATCAGTATTCTCACAGCCGGCGGAATGTGCATCAGGTACCGCAAATCTGTGAGAAAACCGATGTTTGCAGCACTTTTGCTCTTTACCTATGTGCCGGTTCTGGCTATCGTTCTGCAGGCATTTCTCTATGGATTTTCTGTTGCCAATATCGGCTTGTTTCTGGCTGCGGTCCTGATGCTGTTTACTTATCTGAGGGAGTGGAGTTTGTCCGGTGATTACCGGGAAAAAAACAGGGTGGCTGTAGAATTGATCGTTTTTTTCCTCATTATGACGATCAGTATGAGCGCGTCCATTGTGTCCTGCATTCTGTCTATTGACAAGATCTCCTCTATGAATTCCAAGAACAACAGTATGGTCCTCGCCCATATGATCAGCGACAGGGTCGAAAGCGAATTTATAAAACCAATCGTGGTCTCGGAGACTATGGCCAATGATTACAGTCTGAAGGAATATTTAAGGAAAGCCGGCCACAGTTCACCGAAATCTGTGGAGCAGGAACTGGCCACTTATCTGAAATCCATCCGGGATGGCTTTGGTTATCAGATGGTATTTGCGGTCAGCGATCTGTCCAAGGCTTATTATTCCTACAACGGGATCAGTAAATATGTAGATCCGGTGAATGATGAACATGACCGATGGTATTCTGCATTCTGGGAGGATGGCTATACCTACGATTTGGACGTGGACACAGACGAGGCGAATCATTGGAATCTGTCTGTTTTCATCAACAGGGTGATCAAAGATGATGACGGTACTGTGCTGGGTGTCTGCGGCGTTGGTGTGGAGATGCCCTATCTGCAGGAGATTTTTCGTGATTTTGAAGAGAAATATGATGTCAAGATCGATCTGATAGATGAGACCGGGCTGATTCAGGTAGATTCTGTGTTGGAACGGATCGAGAGAGATAGTCTGGAGGTATCATTACAGCAGGTTGGCGCAAAGGAATTTTCTTATGAGAACGATGCTTCCAGCAGTCTGATGATACGATATCTGGAAAGCTTGAACTGGTATCTGGTGGTAGAGGATCTAAACCCTGATAAAATCAATGTGACAGAGGTTATTGCCCCCAGTATCATTATTTTTCTGGCCGGTCTGATGATGATGGGAATCGTATTCTTCGTGATCTCCATCCGGGAGAAGAAGATCGCTCTGGAGCTGAAGCTTCGGCGGGACAAATCCTTGACGGACGAATTGACAGGTCTTTTGAACAGAAGGGCGTATGAAGAGGATTGCACCGGGATCGAGTCCTCGGGAATGGTCTCAAATACCACCATCGTCATGATGGATCTGAACGGATTGAAGGCGGTGAATGATACCTACGGTCACATGGCAGGAGATGAACTGATCATCGGAGCGGCAAATTGTATTTCGAATGCCATGAAAAAATATGGAAAGGTATATCGAATCGGAGGGGATGAGTTTGTGGCGCTGCTTCAATGCGACCAAAACCAGCTGGAGGATGCCCTGAGAACGCTGAACCATATGACGAAGCACTGGAAGGGAAGCTTTCCGATAGAACTTCTGATCGCCAAAGGTATCGTGGCTGCCGGAGAACAGGAAGGACTTACCTTTGATCAGATCAAGGACCTTTCCGACAAGAGAATGTACGAAGATAAGGAAGAGCACTACCGCAGGATCGGGAAGAGGTGAGCCATTGGACTGTTTTGGAAATTGCAAACCGCCGGTTTACAGATTGACAAGTCCGATTGCTGGTCTGCAACTGTTTTTTTCGCTATGATAAGCGTGTTCGAACGAAATAGTGAGAGATCAAGGAGAAGAGAAAATGATTATTGCAGACAAGATTATTGACGAGAGAAAGCGGAACGGTTGGAGTCAGGAGGAACTGGCAGATAAGCTGCAGGTGTCCAGACAGTCCGTATCAAAGTGGGAGGGCGCCCAGTCCATTCCCGATATCAATCGAATTATCCAGATGGCGGATCTGTTCGGCGTATCCACCGACTACTTATTAAAGGACGATGCTTCCAGAGGTAATGAAGTCATTCCGGTGATGGAGGCAGAAGAAGGAAAGGGAAGAATTCACAAGGTTTCCATGGAGGAAGCTTCGGAATATCTTCGGATTCAAAAGCATTATGCACCTGTTGTTGCGTTGGGCGTGACGCTCTGCATCCTGTCACCGGTGCTTCTGATCGTGCTTGCCGGGCTTTCCGAAAGCAATCTTTTCGGAATCAGTGAGAACCTTGCAGCCGGTGTGGGCGTGGTTACCTTGCTTGTCATGATAGCGATCGCGGTTTACGTATTTATCAATTATGGAAGCAAAGTTTCAAAATACGAATTCCTGGAGCAGGAAGAGATCGATACCGCTTACGGTGTGGACGGAATGGTAAAAGAAAAGAAGAATGCGTACGAAGCAACCTTCAACCGCTGTATCGGCATCGGCGTGGTGATGTGTGTGCTGTGCTGCGTGCCTTTGCTGATTGCCGCATTTCTGGAAGCAGGGGATTACATCATTTGTGCTACGGTAGGTGTCCTGCTGGTGATTATCGGTGTAGCGGTGAATCTTTTCGTTCGGGTCGGAATCGTTATGGGCAGCTTTCAATGTCTGCTTCAGGAGGGCGATTACACCGTTTCCAAGAAAAGAAAGAATCCGGTAACCCAGAGAGTAGCAGCGATCTACTGGCTCCTTACTACAGCACTTTACCTGGGAATCTCCCTTCCCACAGGCAGCTGGAATACGAGCTGGATCCTCTGGCCCATCGCCGGTGTGCTTTTTGCAGTAGTGATGACGATCACCAAGATGATCGTAAAAGAGTAGCCACAGATTGAGAAGTTTTCCTATGTGAATATTGTTTCGATGTCTTCAAGATGATACAATGATCTTGAAGACATTTTTTGTTGGAGAGGAGGTGAGTGTGTGCTGCGTGCGATGAAAAGAATCCTCGGCTGGACCGGGGCGGCGATCGCTGTGTTGTTATTCGTAGGGATGTTTGCGAAGGAGCCTGTGTCCGATGAGAAGCCGGCGGAACAAACTATCGTCTGCTCCAACCCCATTGTTTCGCAGGAGCCGGTTGTATCTTCCGATGCGGAGCAGGAGTCGGTTGTCTCCAGCAGTGTGGAGCGGGTGACGGATCCTTCGGATGGGGAAACGGAGAAGTCAATCAGCAGTTTCTCCATCCATTTTATCGATGTGGGGCAGGGGGATGCAACCTTGATCCAGTGTGACGGTGAGTCCATGCTGATCGATGCAGGGGGATTTGTCTCAGGCACTGCTGTCCAGCTGTATCTGAAAAAGCAGGGGGTCACGAAACTGAAGATCGTATTGGGAACCCATCCTGATGCGGATCACATCGGTGGACTGGATGTGATCCTGACTAAGTTTGACTGTGAGACAGTGCTTTTGACCGACAAAGTCAGTGACAACAAGGCATATCAGGAGGTCCTGGATGCTTTAGCCCACAGAAACTATCAGAGCACGGTGCCAAAATGGGGTGATTCTTACACGCTGGGCAGTGCCGTCTGTACCGTGATCGGCCCCATTGACCCTGATGGGGAGGACAGAAACTCCTCCATTGTCTGTAAAGTGGAATATGGCAACACATCCTTCCTGCTTTCCGGTGATGCGGAGGCGGAAGAAGAGAGACAGATCATGGATACCGGAGCAGATCTAAGTGCAACGGTCTATCATGCAGGACATCATGGGAGCAAAACCTCTTCCTGTGACGACTGGCTGAAAGCCATCTCCCCGGAGGCGATCGTCATCAGCTGCGGCGCGGATAATCCTTACGGCCATCCACATGCTGAAACATTGGCTGCTTTCAGGCAACTTGGAGCGGATGTTTACCGGACGGATGAGCAGGGGACCATCGTCGTCACCTCCGATGGAGAGTGCTTATCCTGGAGCTGTGAGCCATCGGAAACCTGGTTGGCAGGAACATCGACAGTCAATGAGTCTGAGACCGCAGCTTCGATGAAACCGGAGGAGTCAAAAGAGGAGATCACATCCGCAAGGGAACCGGAAGAGTCAAAGGAGGAGACCGCGGATCAGATCACCTATGTCCTGAACAAGAATACGAAGAAATTCCACAAACCCAAGTGCAGCTCTGTGACTGACATTAAACAGAAAAATCGTTTGGATGTGGATCTGACCAGAGAAGAAGTAATCGATATGGGGTATGTGCCCTGTAAGCGATGTAAACCATAGATAATGTATTTATCCTGATACGATAGAGCGCGATATGTTGCAAGATAATCGTCTTTTTTTTGAAGGACATTGGTAGTATAGTATATAACATCAAATAAACTTCACGGAGGACGATATTATGAAGAAAAAAAAGATAGTTGGCGTGTTATGTCTGGTAACCGGTCTTGCACTGGCTGCCTGCGGTGGATCCGGTGACGGGAACGATGGGAGCAGAACGGAGCAGCAGGTATCCTATGAAGCAGATCGGTCAGGCGGTGGGGAGGCAGAGCAGTCTGCTGCCGGAGAATCGAAGATGGTCGAAGAGATCGCAGAAGTGTCAAATGGGGCTGGGGATGAGCCCTCTATCAAAAATCACTTCGGAATGTCAGACGAAGAGTGGAAGAAATATCTCAAGACAGATGATTTCTGGGTTCCCTACATCAAGGAACATTCCGTTGCCTACAATCAGGCTACCTCAGATGATATCAAGACATTGCCTGCCGACTTTTTAAAGGATGGTCTGGTGCTGGATGTGCTCCGGGGGAATGAGGACTGGCAATTAACTCCTGACAGTGTGGAGAGGCTGTCTGATACACTGGAACCGAAGCATTCTACCAGCAAGCCTTCCGAACAGCTGCTGTTTCAATATCAGAAGTATTATGCTGTGAATGTTGTCATCTATAACAACGGCGAATCTACCATGACCTATAAAGAGTGTATCGAGAACGGCTGGTATTATCTCTCCGGATTTTTCTATGGCGTGATGCAGGACAACACCCCTGTGAACGATGACCAGTACGAAAACCTTCTGGACGAAATCCTGACACGTCTTGGGCAGCCCAACCAGATCCTCGTCACCGACAGCACCTATGCCGGACAGAAGAAGCTGAAATCCTGTCATTACTTTGAGGACGGGCAAATTGAAGTGAACTTCAGCTACGTCTACGAGTTTGAGGGTCAGAGGCTTGTGCTTGCCATTTTGGAGAGGATCTTCTTTGACGAGGACTTCAATGTGACCAAGATCGAATATCAGAACGGCAGCGAATTCAGAGAGTTCTATTGCCCCAGCAACTTTGATTTTCAGAAAAATTATGTGCTGGATGTGATCAGATTGTAAATGACACTCAGGTTTTACGGCAAAGTTTCGAAAACCCTGTAACGCTAGCGTAAAATTTTATTCGGATTAAATGAAAAGAGAACACCACTTTGTGATAT
>JBJENO010000025.1:0-5111 GCA_051880235.1 Acetatifactor sp.
CAGAAGCAATAATCATATGTATGCTCAAATTATCGACGATACAGTTGGGAATACATTAGTATCCGCTTCCACCCTCGAGGCTGCTGTGAAGTCCGAGATCGAGAAGACCAATAACGTTGATGCTGCAGCATACCTTGGAACTGTCATTGCAAAGCGTGCAATCGAGAAGGGCATCACCGAAGTTGTATTTGACAGAGGCGGCTTTATCTATCAGGGTAAGATCGCAGCATTGGCTGAGGCAGCAAGAGAAGCTGGCCTGGAATTCTAGGAAAGGAAGAGGAATACACCATGAAACACACAATCATAGATGCAAGCCAGCTGGAGTTGACCGACAAGGTCGTTACTCTTAAGCGTGTAACAAAGACTGTAAAGGGTGGTCGTACCATGCGTTTCACAGCTCTCGTAGTTGTTGGTGACGGTGCAGGCCATGTTGGCGCAGGTCTTGGAAAGGCTGTTGAAATCCCTGAGGCTATCCGTAAGGGTAAGGAAGATGCAATGAAGCACATCGTTTCCGTTGCATTGGATGAGAACAATTCTATTACACATGATTTCATCGGTAAGTACGGTTCTGCAAACGTATTGCTTAAGAAGGCTCCCGAAGGTACCGGTATCATCGCAGGTGGTCCTGCTCGTATCGTTTGTGAACTTGCTGGTATCAAGAACATTCGTACCAAGTCTTTGGGTTCCAACAACAAGCAGAACGTTGTCCTTGCAACGATCACTGCATTGAGCCAGCTGAAGAGCCCTGAGCAGGTTGCAAAGAGCCGTGGCAAGTCTGTTGAAGAAGTGTTGGCATAAGCAGGAAGGAGTAAGGCAATGGCAGATAAGAAGTTAAAGATCACTTTGGTAAAGTCCACAATCGGGGCTGTACCTAAGAACAAGGCAATCGTTGAATCTATGGGACTTCGCAAGATCGGTAGTTCTGTTGTACTTCCTGATAATGATGCAACAAAGGGACAGATTCGTCTGGTTAGCCACTTATTGAAAGTAGAAGAAGTATAATAGAAGGAGGTGTTTGAAATGGAATTATCCAATTTAAGACCCGCAGAAGGTTCCAAGCACAGCGATAATTTTAGAAGAGGCCGCGGACATGGTTCAGGAAACGGCAAGACTGCAGGTAAAGGACACAAGGGACAGAAGGCTCGTTCTGGAGCACCCAGACCCGGTTTCGAAGGTGGACAGATGCCCCTGTACAGACGTCTCCCTAAGAGAGGCTTTACCAACAGAAATACAAAGGAAATCGTAGCAATCAACTTAAGCGCTCTTGAGCGTTTCGAGGATGGCGCTACTGTAGATGTAGAAGCATTGATGGAAGCTGGTATTGTTAAGAACCCCAGAGATGGTGTGAAGGTACTCGGAAACGGAGAACTTACCAAGAAACTCAATGTTAAGGTAGATGCATTCAGCGCATCTGCAAAGGAAAAGATTGAGGCACTTGGTGGAACAGCAGAGGTGATCTAATGCTAAAAACACTGAGAGACGCTTTCAAAATCAGGGCACTCAGACAAAAGATTTTATTTACCTTCGCCATGTTAGTTGTGATCCGAATCGGATCACAGCTTCCTGTGCCGGGGGTAAACGGTGACTTTTTCCAGAGTTGGTTTTCAGCCACCACAGACGGTGCGTTCAATTTCTTCGATGCCATTACCGGTGGTTCTTTCCTGAACATGTCCATCCTGGCATTGAACATTACGCCCTATATTACATCATCCATCATTATGCAGCTGCTCACCATTGCGATCCCCAAGCTTGAGGATATGCAGCGTGAAGGTGAGGACGGCAGAAAGAAGATCGCATCCATCACAAGATATGTGACGATTATTCTGGCTTTGATTCAGTCAACTGCTATGGCAGTAGGCTTCGGAAGAGGCGGTTATCTGACAGAGTACAACGCATTGAATGTGATCTGCGCAATTACCACTCTGACTGCCGGAAGTGCATTTCTGATGTGGATCGGTGAGAGAATCACCGAAAATGGTATCGGTAACGGTATCTCGATCGTGCTTGTAATTAATATCATCTCCAGGATGCCTGAGGATCTGGCAACCTTGTTCAATCGCTTTGTGTTTAACGAAACTGTTCCCTTCGGAACAGCTGCTTTGAGCGCATGCATCATTATCGCAGTGATCATCGCAATGGTGGTACTGGTAATTTTGCTGAATGATGGCGTGAGAAAGATTCCTGTACAGTATGCAAATAAAGTACAGGGAAGAAAAATGGTTGGCGGTCACACCTCGAACCTTCCTCTGAGAATTAATACGGCAGGAGTTATGCCGGTGATTTTTGCTTCCTCTCTGCTGCAGTTCCCGATCATCATCTCCAGTTTTCTGGGATATCAGGGCGGCGGTGTATGGGGCGAAATCTTAAAGTACATGAACTCCAATAACTGGTGCGTCATCGCACAACTGAAGTACTCTATCGGTATGTTGGTATATATTGCACTGATTATCTTCTTTGCATATTTCTATACCTCCATTACCTTTAATCCTTTGATGATTGCCGACAATATGAAGAAGCAGGGTGGTTTCATTCCCGGTATCAGACCCGGTAAGGCTACCAGCGATTATCTGAATACTTTGTTGGACAGAATCGTTTTCATCGGAGCAATTGGCCTCACGATCGTAGCAATTCTTCCTTATATATTCAGCGGACTCTTCCAGGCAAGCATTTCCTTCGGCGGAACAAGCCTTATCATTATCGTAAGTGTCGTACTTGAGACAATGAAGCAGGTTGAATCCCAGATGGTGGTGCGTAACTACAAGGGATTTTTGGAGAAGTAATTATTTTTGAACAAAAAATGAATCGCACAGGGAAACCTGTGCGATTTTCAGTTGCAAAATCTGCCATAAATGTTTACAATATAGTTACTGTGAACAGATAGAAAATATGCCCTCTTGGGCGGAATGGAGTGAAAGAATGAAGATTATTATGTTGGGTGCTCCCGGTGCGGGCAAAGGAACACAGGCGAAGATGATTGCTGAGAAGTATCAGGTGCCTCATGTATCCACAGGCGACATTTTCCGTGCAAATATCAAGAATGGTACAGAGCTTGGCATGGAAGCAAAGAAGTACATGGATCAGGGACTTCTGGTTCCCGATGAGTTGACGGTTAAGATCCTTCTGGACAGAGTTGCACAGCCTGATTGTGCGAATGGCTATGTGTTGGATGGATTCCCCAGAACCATTCCCCAGGCTGAAGTTTTGGATGAGGCTCTGACCAAGCTCGGTGAGAAGATCGACTACGCCATCAATGTTGACGTTCCCGATGAGAACATCGTCAGAAGAATGTCCGGCAGACGTGCCTGCCTGAAGTGTGGCGCTACGTATCATATCGAGCACATTCCTCCCAAGACAGAGGGTATCTGCGATACATGCGGCAGTGAGCTTGTACTTCGTGAGGATGACAAGCCTGAGACAGTTTTGAATCGTCTGAAGGTTTATCATGATCAGACACAGCCGCTGATTGATTTCTACACTGCCAAGGGAGTGCTTAAGTCTGTGGACGGCACTGTGGATATGAAGGACGTATTCGCAGCGATCACCGGTATTCTCGGTTAAGCTTTTCATTACAGCAGTGATGTTGGTAGGTAGGTTTTATCATGATTATTATTAAGAATCAACAGCAAATCGAATTGATCAGGGAATCCTGCAAGAGACTTGCGGTCGTTCACCAGGAGTTGGAGCAATTTATCAAGCCCGGTATTTCTACCAAGGAGATTGACATCAAGGGAGATCAGCTGATACGAAAGATGGGAGGTATTCCGAACTTTCTTCATTATAATGGATATCCCGCAAGCATCTGTGTCTCCGTGAATGACGAGGTTGTGCATGGTATCCCCAATAAGCATCATATTCTTCAAGAGGGTGACATAGTCAGCCTGGATGCGGGTATGATTTATAAGGGCTATCACTCCGATGCAGCAAGAACCCACGGGGTGGGTCAGATCAGCGAGGAAGCAAAGAAACTGATCGAAGTGACAAGGGAAAGTTTTTTTGCCGGTATGAAAGCAGCCATTGCAGGCAATCATCTGTATGATATTTCCAATGCGATCGCCGACTATATTAAGCCCTACGGATACGGTATTGTCAGAGATCTGGTCGGTCATGGAGTGGGAACGAAGCTTCACGAGGATCCCCAGATCCCCAATTTCGCCCAGATCAAGCGCGGGCCCAGACTTCGCCCGGGAATGACGCTGGCGGTTGAGCCCATGGTCAATATGGGACGGGCGGATGTGGAATGGCTGGACGATGACTGGACAGTTGTGACAGAGGACGGTTCTTTATCGGCGCATTATGAAAATACGATACTGATCACCGAGGATGGTGAACCCGAGATTCTGACCTTATATTGACAGGAGGGAAAAAGAGTGGTAGGACAGTATGTAATTTCCAAAGCCGGACACGATAAAGGAACGATCTACCTGATCGTGGCTGAGGAAGGGGATAGAGTATTTCTGGCAGATGGCAGATCCAAGACGTCTGCCTCTCCCAAAAAAAAGAGCAGAAAGCATCTGCAGCCCATCAGTGCCTCTGCAGAACCGGAGATCCTTCGGAAACTGCAGGAGGGGATAGCTCTTTATCCCGAAGAAATCAGAAGAGCCATCAGACAATTCTCGGATGGCGAAACCGTAAAATCAAACTATTAATCAAGGAATCATTGGAGGAAATGTATGTCAAAGAGTGATGTAATCGAAATCGAAGGAACTGTTGTTGAGAAACTTCCCAATACGATGTTTCGCGTTGAGCTGGAGAACGGACACAGAGTGCTGGCTCATGTAAGCGGAAAACTTCGCCAGAATCTGATTCGTATTCTTCCCGGTGACAAGGTGACAATGGAACTGTCTCCCTACGATCTGAGCAAGGGACGCATTATCTGGAGAGACAAGTAAGTTATCACCGATAGATGGTAATATATTAGCAGGAAGAAACGGGGAATGTTCTGCTCTTTTGAGGCTGAAAGAGCGACATTCCTCTTGTTTTGCGAGAAAAACGAAAAAAAGATGAAAAACAGCGAAGAAAAAACTTGCAATTTACTTTTGCTTATGATACGATGTATAACGGTCTTTTTTGAAAGGAGGGTTTAACATGAAGGTTAGATCATCAGTAAAACC
>JBJENO010000026.1:0-1656 GCA_051880235.1 Acetatifactor sp.
TAATCTATGTCTGAACAGGCAAATCAGCAAACAGAGAATAAAATGGGAGTGATGTCAATCAATAAGCTTTTGATCACCATGTCGCTTCCTATGATGATTTCTATGCTGGTGCAGGCTCTCTACAATATTGTGGACAGTATCTTTGTCTCAAAGATCAATGAGTATGCGCTGCGTGCTGTGTCACTGGCATTCCCGATTCAAAGTCTGATGATTGCGGTTGCAGTCGGAACGGCGGTAGGACTGAATGCATTCCTGTCCAAAACCTTGGGAGAAAAGGATTATGAGAAGGCAAATGTAATTGCTGAAAACGGTGTGTTTATCGAGTTTGCCAGCTTCCTGGTGTTTGCGGTAATAGGGTTATTGGTAAGCAAGCCGTTCTTTCTCAGTCAGACGGATATCCCGGAGGTGGCAGAGTATGGCACCACCTATCTCACCATCTGCTGTTGTGCAAGTTTTGGTATTTTCACCCAAATGGCTTTTGAGAGACTGCTGCAGTCCACCGGAAAGACTTTCTATACGATGATCACCCAGGGCGTGGGTGCTGTGACCAATCTGATTTTGGATCCGATTTTTATTTTTGGATTGTTGGGGCTGCCGGCGATGGGCGTGGCGGGTGCTGCATTGGCCACTGTTCTTGGCCAGGTTGTGGCAGGTGGACTTGCGATTTACTTCAATCACAAGGTGAACACAGAACTTCATCTTTCTTTCAAGGGGTTTCGTCCTAACGGTCATTTGATCTTGCAGATCTATAAGGTGGGAATTCCCTCGATTGTCATGCAGGCCATCGGCTCTGTCATGACCTATGGAATGAATCTGATCCTGGGTGCTTTCGGCGCTGCCCAGACTGTGTTCGGTATCTACTTCAAGCTGCAGAGTTTCATCTTCATGCCGGTGTTTGGTTTAAACAATGGTATGGTGCCTATTATAGCATACAACTACGGCGCAAAGAAAAGGGAGCGAGTGATCCAAACCATGAAGTCCAGTATCCTGTATGCGGTAGGAATCATGCTGGTTGGACTTGTAGTGATGGAAGTCATTCCTGCGCAGCTCATTGGTCTGTTCAATGCCACCGATGAGTTGACTCAGCTTGGAGTGCCTGCCCTTCGGATTATCTGTTTAAGCTTCTGTTTTGCTGGGTTTTGTATTGTGGTGGGAAGTGTGTTTCAGGCGCTTGGAAATGGGGTGTACAGTATGATCATCTCCATTGCACGCCAGCTGTGTGTATTGCTGCCTGTGGCATATTTATTGTCACTGACGGGGAATGTAAATATGATCTGGTGGTCCTTCCCGATCGCAGAGATCGCCAGTGTGACGATGAGTACTTTTTTCCTTGTGAAGATCAACCGTCAAGTCATCAGTAAGATTGGGCAATAGTTATTGACAATTGCTTAGAATCGGTCGTATAATAAGCAAGTCATGCGGATATGGCGGAATTGGCAGACGCGCCAGATTTAGGTTCTGGTGTCTTCGACGTGCAGGTTCAAGTCCTGTTATCCGCAGGGAAAAAACAAATGGAGGAATTTCTCTTAAAGGAGAATTCCTCCATTTGTTTTTTAGGACGCATAGCGTCCTGGAACCTGCGGTTCAAGGTCTCCGCTCCGCTCCGGTCGGCGCAAGGCTGACGTCCCCCGGACGTCATGCGCCCTGTTATCCGCA
>JBJENO010000026.1:1756-10168 GCA_051880235.1 Acetatifactor sp.
TGCGCCCTGTTATCCGCAGGTTTCAGAGTCTTGATGAGGAGTCATCGAGGCTCTTTTTCTTTGCCGGAAGGGCCGTGAAGTGCTTGGAATTGATGGGGTTGGGAAGAACAGCAGGAGCAATTTGGAGGCGTTTTTGTAGAGTACGTGGCATTTTCTGGTTGTTCTGGGGCAGTTCTGGCGGATTTGGGGCATATGTGATGTTACTGTGGATGATTATCGTTTGTTGTGAAATTTCTTCTTAGCATAGTATTTTCTGTGAACCTTGTAGAAAATGTGGTTGATTAATTCGAGAATATGTACTATAATTAATAGAGAACATAAGTTCGATAAAATAATTATTGCATAAATTCGTTTTTCTGTATATAATAATAGTGTAAACAAGTTTACAGTGGGCTGGTCGAAAGACCCAGGTCCAACCTATTTGGCGGGGAGACTCCCCGCCGTTTTTTATTTTAGAGGTATTATGAAGGAATTAAGTGTATTTGTAGATGAATCCGGGGACTTCGGTGAATATAAAAAGCATGCACCATATTATATTATTACTATGATTCTGCATGATCAGAGTGTTGATATATCAACAGAAATCAGTAAGTTAAATGAAGCACTAAAGAATATGGGATATGGTAACGAACAAGCGATTCATACAGAACCGTTAATAAGAAGAGAAGACCCATATAGATTTTTTCAACCAAATGAAAGACGTGCGATATTTTCAAAGTTATTTTACTTCACGCTCGGATGTGATATTAAGTATAAGTCCTTTGTCTATAGAAAATCGGAGTATGAAAATATATTTAAGCTGGAAGCAAGAACGGCAAGAGATTTATCGCAGTTTATTAGGGACAACATTACATATTTTCAGAGCTTCAGCAAGGTCATTTTATATTATGACAACGGGCAACATGAATTGAATCGTATTCTTAATACAGTATTTGCGACACAGTTGGTTGATTATGATGTTCGAAAAGTTATTCCGAACGAATATCGTTTATTTCAAGCTGCAGATTTGATTTGTACCTTGGAATTGTTACGAGTGAAAACAGAGCATCAGGATTTAACTAATTCAGAAAAGAGAATATTTCATTCCAAGAGAGATTTAAAGAAAGATTTCTTGAAAGGAATTAAGAAGAAAGAATTTATATAGAGAATTTAACACTCTGCTCATGTCAAGAGCAGAGTGAGCTGATATACAGAGGAAAAGGTGGCAAATATGAGAGTATCAGAAATTACAGAAGCAGATTTGACTGATGATATAATTGATAGAATATTATTTGAGAATTTGAATGATACTGGCGAAGATGTTGATTGTATTATTGTTTTAGGGAGTATAAAAGCTGCCAAGTACAGGGTTCCAGTTGCGGCAAATGCTTATAATACAGGTAGAGCCAATAAAGTAATGTTATGTGGAGGCGTTTTAAGGGAATTTGCTGAAGGGAAAATGATGGAAGCGGAACATATGAAAAACAAGGCTTTGCAATTAGGTATTCCTGAAACAGATATAATTTTGGAAAATATCTCACAAAATACAGTTGAAAATATTCTGTGTGCAATGGTGGCGTTACAGAGAACATTTTGGTTAAACCGAGTGAGTAAGGTATTGTTAGTAACGACAACATATCATATGAGACGAAGTTTGGCTCTCGCAAGATATCTATTCCCGGAACATATTGAGATAATTCCATGTCCCGCAGATGATGAAAATACAGGGCGAGATAATTGGATGAATACATCAGAAGGTATTGAAAGAGCAAGAGGAGAAGTATTAAATATCCTTAGGTGTGTTGAAAATAGAGTTATCCCTGATTTTGAAATTTAATTTGTGATTAAGGAAAATATGTAAAACATGAAAAAAATATTTTTAGATAAAAGATATATGGGTATATTTCTTGCACTTATTTTTGGAGTGTCGTTTGTAGGAATTTCACTGATTGTTTTGAACTTTTTAAGTGGAACTTCTTGGTATTTGTTTAGCAGCATACTAAGACTGCTATTTGGAGTTGGAATACTATTTATAGTAAATAAGGTATATGGGAAGACAGTTAAGCAGGTTTTGGGATTTCACAACAATAAGGTTGCATTCATATCTGGTATAGGTTTTATTGCATATTTTTTGTACTATGTGTTTGTTTTTGCTGTTGGATATGAAGCGATTGTTAATCTACCGATTGGAATACTGATAACCAAGATTATATTGCAGCAAATTACAACCGGTTTTTATGAAGAATTAAATTATCGATTACTAATTCTCGAAGGATATTCATACGGAAAAAGAACGAGAGGAAGAAAGATAGGTTATGCATTTCTTAGTTTTTTGATTTTTGGATTATTACATGTTGTTACTGGTTGGGACACTTATGCTTTTTTACAAACAGGAATAATCGGATTTGCTTTTGCTGTCATTTATTTGAATTCCGGAAATATTATCATTCCTATGTTGTTACACTTTATTTATGATATATTTGCAAATTTAGCAGGTGGTTACATTGAATGGAATCATTCATCGTTGTTTATTAGTGTGAATTCGATATTTGAAATTGTATTAGTGGTTATGTTTATCCTATCGTTTGCTTTACTATTTATAAAGGAACCTGAAAAATAAACTGATCTTTTATCTGATAAAAGAACTCTACAACCACCGGTCTGCATAGATGAAAGAGAAATTAGGGATTGGGCCAACAATTACGCCACAAGATAATCAATTGACAATGAAGAAAGGAACTGAGCATTATGATAAAAATCGGAACCTGCGTAAAGGGTGAAGAATTGCTTGCGGCACTGCCAACTGTAATCAATGCCGGTTTTGAGACGATAGAAGTGTATTTTGATGCCGGACTAAAAGGGATTAATCTCAAAGAATTATCCCTGAGGGCAAAAGAAATTGCCGGAGACACTAAAATAGATTTTTCAAGCATTGGTATTTATGTCAATCCTCTTCAGTACGAAGAGCAGCGTAAAGAGGTTGAAGAGTGTATTCTGTGCGCCGGAAGTTTTTCACGATCCAGAGTTTATCGGTGAACGAGAGATGGAAGGCCAGATTAATGCGATGAATTATCTGAAAAAATGTCGCAGTAGGATATGTTAGTCAATATGTAATGACCTTCACATTGTAGGTTCGTGGGTTTACCTCTATTCGAAAGATTGCCAAAGTCAATGGTAACAGGGATTACCGCATTCGATTGTAGTAGACGATATAAGATAAATATGTTACTATGCAAGTATAAACTTGCATTGGAGGAATTATGTACGACGAAACGCAGCGAAAAATTATCGATGCAACGATGAACTTAATCATCGAGAAAGGCTATTCCGGAGCTACAACAAAGAATATAGCACTTCTTGCGGGAGTTAACGAATGTACTATTTTCAGGCGATTTCGAGGAAAAAAGGAAATTGTGCTAGCGGCTCTTGAATTGCCGCAATGGAATCCGGGACTAAAAAAAGAGGATTTTGTATATCAGGGTGAATTGCTGGATGATCTTTTGTCCTTTGCGAGGATATATACCGCTAAGGTTACCCCGAGAATGGTGAAGATTTCCATTGGCATTCGGGCAGCAGAGTTGGAAGATGTGGCTTTGTCGGGAATCATGCAGGTACCTGCACTCTTTAAGGGGGTATTAATCGAATACTTTTCTATGATGCAGGAGAAAGGCTTGATTCGCAACGTCGATATTGAATCAACTGCGCTCCAATTTTTATCGATGAACTTTGGATTTGTTTTTTTAGATGCTTCTTTTGGAGAGCAGCTGATAGGTGTCAGCAAGGAAGAGTACATAAGAAATAGTGTTGAAATTTTTGCCGGAGGAATTTCAGAAAAGTTGTGATGTGCCTGTTTTGCGCAGGCACAAAAAAATAAGTAAAATGCAAGTGAACACTTGCATAATAGCGTATTACAAATTAGCAGAGGTAGAGAATTATGAATGACAAGAAGAAGGTTTTTGAAGAATATCCTGCATTAAAAGCATTAACCATTATGGCAGTTCCTGCTATCGTAAGTCAGCTGATCACGTTGATTTACAATATTGCAGATACATGGTTTATTGGGTTGACTGATGATCCCAATATGGTTGCGGCATGCTCCTTGGTCTTGCCAATTTATATGCTTTCAGTCGCAATCTCTAATCTGTTTGGAACCGGTGGTGGAAGCCTTATCTCGAGATTGCTGGGAGACAAGAACCAATTGGAAGCAAAAAAAGTATTTTCATTCAGTGTATGGATGTCGCTTCTTTCTGCAACTATTTTTACGTGTGGAACAGTCCTGTTTTCTGACCCGCTATTGAGCCTTTTGGGAGCAAGTGATCAGACAAGAGAATATGCGAGACAGTATCTGATTTATGTTGTGGGCATTGGCGGAGTCTTCAATGTGTTGTCAATGGTTCTGTCAAACTTGATTCGGAGCAGCGGTTATTCCAAGGAAGCAGGAATCGGGATCAGTATGGGAGGGATTCTGAATATTGTCTTAGACCCGGTGTTTATGTTTTGGGTATTCCCTGATGGCATGCAGATGACCGGAGCAGCTTTTGCAACAATGCTTAGCAACATAGTGACTTTTCTCTATTTTGTCTTTGTCTGTATCAACATACGGACGAAGGCAGTGATCAGTATCGATTTGAGACAGGGTCTTCCTGAGAGAAAGTCAATGAGTGCGGTATTTGGAGTCGGTGTGCCGGCGGGAGTGTCTGTACTCTTGTTTGATCTTGCCAATATGGTTGCAAACAAGAAAATGTCGATTCATGGGGATACGGCTTTGGCGGCATATGGAATTGTCACAAAGGTGGAAAGACTGCCATTAAATGTGGGTATAGGAATTTGCCTTGGAATGATTCCTCTGATTGCGTATAATTATTCTGCAAAGAATGTCGTAAGAATGAAACAGATTTTCAATTGTGCAAGAATAGTGGGAGTTACAATTGCCGGCTTCAGTGTATGTTTTTACTTTATCTGCAGTAAGGAGATTATTACTTTCTTTATCAGAGACGCAGAAACCATTCAGTTAGGAACGACTTTCCTTCAAGCCAGATGCTTTGCGACTCCGTTTATGTTCTTATGCTTCAATATGGTTCATTACTTCAATGCGATTGGAAAGGGAACGGTTTCTTTTGGATTAGCCGTCGTCAGGCAGATTGTTTTCAACATACCAATCATGCTGCTGCTGAATGCTCACTATGGGGCGTATGGCTTGGTATGGACCCAGCTGATCGCTGATATATTTACTGTTGTTGTGTCATATACGGTATACTTTTGGAAGGGAGTGATTCGTGAAGCAGGGTAACTTGTACTTGCTGTCGTATCCGTTTGCTTCGTTGACGAAGATGTGGGTTTGGGGTAAAATGAAAAGAAGGAGGGCGTATGAGTACAGCTATATTAACTATTGATGATATCGCATCCGGTAATACACCTGCGATTGTAGATTACTTAAATTCTAAGGGAATCACTGCAGTTATGTTTGCAGTTGGTGTAAATGTTGAGAAGTTTTATGAGGAAGCAATTTATGCACTTTGTAATGGAATGATAGTCGGCAACCACAGTTATTCTCACCCGGCGTTTTCAAAACTGACTTTTGAGGAGGCTATTGCGGATATTGAAAAGAATGAAAAAGTGCTGAATAAGCTTTATCAGGACGCAGGGGTTGAGCGTGTTTACAGACCTTTTCGTTTTCCATACGGTGATAAGGGTGGAGAGATTGCACAGGATCTCCAAAAATATTTGGCAGAAAAAGGCTACAACAAGCTGGATGATACGAAGGTTCCTTATGAGTGGTGGAAGAAAGACGGTCATAATAAGTTTATCGATACTTTTTGGACCTATGATGTGGAGGAGTACAGACTCTCTCTGGAATCAGATTTTACAGTAGAGGATGTATGGAAAAAGATGAAGAATCCAAGTCCCGCACAAGCGACTGCACTCCTTGGTGATGATAAGCATCACATTATCCTTTTACATGCGCATGATGAAACAGAGGCGATTGAGCCTAAGTACTATAAGCAGTTCATCGATTTTATGCTTGATAATGGAATTTCCTTCGATAAACCGGCTTTTTTCGCGTCATCATTTCATTGAATACCGGAGGCAGAAGGATATCCGTAGTATATTTTGTTTTGGGAGGGGATTATGGAGCTATCGATTGCGTTTCTTCAGCTGCTGCCTGAAGGAAGTGTGACGGATAATATGAACAAGGGTATCAAGGCCTGTCGAAAAGCGAAAGAGAGAGGCGCTGATATCGCACTGTTTCCTGAAATGTGGAGTACAGGATATCGTTTTCCGCATGATATGGAAGCATTGCGCGAACTGGCCATTTCAGAAGAAAGCACGTTTATGAAAAGATTTTCGGAAACTGCTGCAGAACTGGATATGGCAATTGCAATCACTTTCCTGGAAGAACACGAACCAAAGCCAAGAAATACAGTTTGTCTTTTTGACAGACATGGAAAACTTGTCTATCGCTATTCAAAGGTGCATATCTGTGATTTCGGAGAGGATGATGATGAAGGCGTTTTAGATGCGGGCGATAACTTTATTACAAAGGACCTGGACACCCAAAAAGGAAGCATCAAGGTGGGTTCGATGATCTGCTATGATCGGGAGTTCCCTGAGAGTGCAAGAATCCTGATGCTTCAGGGTGCGGAACTGATTCTTGTTCCCAATGCCTGCCCGATGGAAATAAACCGTCTGTCTCAATTGCGGGGCAGAGCATATGAGAACATGCTCGCCATTGCTACCTGTAACTATCCTTCCCCTCACCCTGACTGCAACGGACACTCTACTTTGTTTGACGGTGTTATCTATTTACCGGACGTGCCGGGTTCAAGGGATATGTGTATCTTTGAGGCGGGAAGCGAAGAGGGAATCTACTTGGCAAAGCTGGATGTCGATATGCTTCGGGCCTATCGAAAACGGGAAGTATGGGGACGCAACCATCGCAGGCCGGAGCTGTACGGCCCTATAGCTGACGAAAAAGAGGAGGGAAACGCATGACGACCCAGGAAAAAGCAGAATTCATTGTAAGAGATATCAAACAGGAAAAGGGAACCAATCCCATTCGCATGTTTCAGAGGATTGCAAAGAAGGAATACGTGAGCATGCATGGACCGGAGCATCATATCTTAGACGGTGCATGTTTGCTGGCAGCATACAAAAACGCCGGAGGCAACATTGATTTAGACGCAGCATTGGAAAAGCTGATGGCGGAAGGACTTAGAATGCCCGGAGCCATGTGCGGTTTGTGGGGGATCTGCGGAGCAATCACTTCGATTGGAGCGGCACTATCCATTATTGACGGAACAGGGCCACTGTCAACAGATGGTACCTGGGGCAACCATATGCAATTTACTGCAAATGCCATCGGTGAGTTGGGAAAGATCAACGGTCCCAGATGCTGTAAAAGAGATGCAATGGTAGCATTTCGGAACGGAATTGAATATGTGAATACCCATTATGGTGTGACGTTGGAGTATGAGCGTGCGAAGTGCGAATATTCTGATCGGAATGCGCAGTGCATCAGGGAAAGATGCCCTTATTTTGCGGCAATGTAAAAGGATTTTGACACCGTTTTTTTGAATTGTAAAAGCAGATTGATAGAAAAAGATTCAAGGGTTCAGTTTACAATTATTTTAGAATTTTTATTAGCACTCGCTATTGACGAGTGCTAATTTGCGTGTTATAACACAGGTAGAACAGAAAGAAAGGAAGGATGACTTATGTTGATGCCTAGTTTATTTCATGAAAACTTTGATTTGTTTGATCGCTTTTATCAGGATCCGTGGTTTGGGTTTAATGACCATGAGTGGAAGGATTTGGAGAAGAAATTGTATGGTCAAAAAGCCCCAAATGTTATGAGTACTGACATTAAGAAAACCGAGAATGGTTACGAAATGAAGATCGATCTTCCGGGCTTTTGTAAGGATGAAGTTTCGGTTGAACTAAATGAGGGTTATTTGACCATCAGTGCGGCAAAAGGATTTGATAAGAACAAGGCAGAATCTGAGGAGGAGGCAAAGAAGGGAAACTACATTCGCCGGGAGAGATACAGTGGTGCATGTCAGAGAAGCTTTTATGTAGGTGAAGAGCTTACCCAGGAGGATATCAAGGCAAGCTTCAGGCAGGGTATCTTAACGCTGACCATTCCGAAGAAGGAAGCCAAACAGGTTGAAAAAAAGAAATATATTGAAATTGAAGGGTAATACAAGTTATCTGCCGGGGTTTTCTCCCCGGCAGATATACAACAAACGATGATCAGTAGCTTATTACTTCACAGGGGGTAGTAGGCTGTTTTTCATTAGCGGGAGGTGAGAACTTATGGCAAAGAGAGATTACTATGACATTCTTGGGGTTTCTAAAAAAGCGACCAGTCAGGAGTTGAAAAGCGCATACAGAAAGCTTGCAAAGAAGTACCATCCCGACACAAATTCCGGAGAT
>JBJENO010000026.1:10268-71884 GCA_051880235.1 Acetatifactor sp.
GAGGGATACGGATTTGAAGAGGAAGGTGGGAATGACCTTACCGGTGAGATTACGATTTCTTTTCGGGAGGCAGCACTGGGTTGTGAGAAGCTGGTACGCTTTGACGGAGGCCGGATGGAAACGTTAGCCGTAAAAATACCTGCCGGAATTAATGAAGGACAGTCTGTGCGCTTAAGAGGAAAAGGCAGAAAGGACGCTTCCGGTAAAACAGGGGATTTATTAATCAAGGTTCATATCCTTGGGGATAATAGGTTTACCAGAAATGGTCAGGATGTTTATATTACGGAGGCCATTCCTTACACAGCGGCTATCCTTGGGGGAGAGGCAGACTTCGACACGCTGTATGGACCCGTGAAATGTCGTATCCCTGCGGGCAGTCAGGCAGGCAGTAAGCTTCGGCTGAAAAATAAGGGTATTGTATCTATGAAAAACAAAAATTCCTATGGAGATGAATACGTCACATTGCAGATTCAGATACCGAAGAACGTTTCCCAAAGGGAAAAGGACCTATTAAATCAACTAAAAGAAATTGAATCAAAAAGAACCGCATAGGAGGCAAAAGTATGACCAATGAAATCCAATTGAAAGGGGACCAAAAGAGAGTGAAATTTGTCCCTTACGAGCACCACACAAAGTATCACGAAACAAATCACCAGGGCATTATCCGGTATTCCAACTATGAGAATTGGTTGGAGGATGCAAGGATGAATCTGATGTCGCAGGTAGGATTTGGTTATAAACAGATGGAAGCCATGGAGATTCTGTCACCGATCATCTCATTATCCATTGAATACCGAAGCAATGTGAGGTTTGATGATACGGTAGTAATTGACACAAAAATTCTTTCCTATGACGGCTTTCAGATGGAGGTTGCATATAGAATTTATGATAAAGCCACCGGGGAGGATCGTGCTGTGGCGAAAACAAAGCATTGCTTTGTAAACAAATCCGGCATGCCGATTTCTTTGAAGCGGATCTATCCTGAACTGGAGACAAGATTTTTTGAAATGAAATAGATAGTCATTTCGGACCGTGGGACCAGGGAACCTGTTCCCACGGTCCTTTTTGTTGACGAAGATGTGTGAATAGATGTAAAATGGGATGGAAAAATAATTCCGAAACAGAATTCTGAGGAATTGTTTTGTGTTTTTCTATAAAACATCTGATCAGAGAGGAGAAGAGGTATGTCATCAAAGAAAAAAGGTCTGGGTGCTTTGGCTGTGAAGGGACTCCTTGCAGCAGCAGGCTATGTTGCGCTGAACGGAGGGGCAATGTGGCTGCGTTACCACAAGGTGATGGAGAAGATGAAGTGTCGTCCTGAGGAGAAAAAACAGATGCATTCCACCCTGTTTGGAAAGCTGACGGTCTATTATGGTCAGGATACGCAGTATGGATACTTTACCTGCCTGAATGGAGCAATGACGATTATTCTGAAGGAACAGCCGGTGAACAGTGTGATCGATCTTGATCTACTCTCTGCATTTGGCAAAGTGACATTGATCCTCCCGCCGGGGGCAAAGATCGAGTACAACGGATGCGGGTGTCTTGAGATCATCAGCGATTGCAGAACAGAAGAGATCGGGGAGAACTTCTTCACGGTACATCTCCACAGGAGAAATTTTGCTTCAAAGCTTGTGATTAAGGGACAGGCATAGGAAAAAAGGACAAATCAGTATCAAAGGGCGTTGTGAAAATGAAATATATCAAGCAGTTTTTGATGATAGTTGGGATCTCTCTTGTGGGAGAACTATTGAAGTACTTACTTCCGTTTCCCATACCGGCCAGTATCTATGGTATGGTACTTTTGTTTGTGGGACTGATGACGGGGATCATCAAGCTGGAATCGGTGAAGGAGACGGGGAAGTTTCTGATCGAGATCATGCCGGTAATGTTTATTCCGGCGGGGGCAGGCTTGTTGACCAGCTGGGATACTTTAAGCAGGATCCTTGTTCCCATCAGCCTGATCACTGTCGTGACAATTATTACCGTGATGGCAGCTACCGGTTGGGTTTCTCAGATCATGATTCGAAAGTCAGGTGAGAAGAAGGATGAATGATTTTTTTCAGAATTCGTTGTTTGCCGGTGTCACACTGAGCCTGTTGGCTTACATGGTGGGAGCCGCGCTAAAGAAGAAATTCAAATTGGGTCTTCTGAATCCCTTGCTTGTGTCCATTGTGATAACCATCCTGGTTCTGCTGGTGGGAAAGATCGATTATGAAGTCTACAACGAGAGCGCAAAGTACTTAAGTTACCTGTTGACACCGGCAACGGTCTGTCTGGCGATTCCGCTCTATGAGCAGTGGAGTCTGTTGAAAAAGAATTACAAGGCGGTGTTGTGCGGGTTGCTCGCCGGCGCAGTCACCAGCATGGCGACAGTGTTTGTGCTATCGAAGCTGTGCGGCTTGTCCCATGAGGAGTATGTGACGCTTTTGCCGAAATCGATTACGACAGCCATCGGAATGGGAGTATCCGAGGAACTGGGCGGATACGTGACCATCACGGTAGCGGTCATCATCCTGACCGGCGTGCTGGGGAATATGATGGGAGAGCTGATCTGCAAGCTGTTTCGTATTACGGAGCCGATCTCAAAGGGGATTGCTTACGGTGCAAGCGCCCATGCCATCGGCACAGCCAAGGCCATGGAGTTGGGTGAAGTAGAGGGTGCCATGAGCGGGCTGGCCATTGCAGTATCCGGAATTCTTACGGTGATACTGGCACCGCTTTTTGCACAGTTGATGTAAGTGATCCTGAGGATAGAGTGAGGGGCAATCAGGTGTCCGGGGGATCGTCAAACGTTCGGCGGGTAATGATATTTGCCAGCATATCACTCAGGGTAACCAGATCCGCTGCTAATTCTGCGAGTTCCTGTTCCGACAGACATTCCGCCAGTCTGCAGGCAATTGTGGAGAGGTAGAAGAGATTTGCACAGTGTTTCATGGAACCTCCTGACAGATGGTTTAGTATAGTGTATGTCAGGAAGGGGAGAAGGGAACCGATAAGAGGGAGGAAAAACATATGCCGTGCCCGGAAAAATTTCGAGAGTCGTTGGAACGATTCGAGATAGCAGAGGAAATTGTAACCAAGATCAACGAGGGGTTTGAGAACTTGGTAAGCAGCAGCCCGAAGAAGAAAAAGGCGGCATTCTTTCAGAGAGCAACTGATATTCTGATGGAGCATGCAGATACGGATACCGTACATAGATTATTTGAGGATAACGCCTGCTGCAAGGGCGGTTCCAGAGGGAAGGCTTCGAAGGAATTTGCAAAAAAGTATCAGGATCTGGATTATGTGGAAAGACTGCAGCATGTGGCGGAAGTGCCTTATATGGGAACTGCTGTGTTGGAAGGCGATAGTGTGATCTGTGTGCAGGCAGTTTCCTATGTGGTGGGGGAAAGGTTTGCCTGTGCCTGCTCCAACTTTAACAAGTCCGGCTTACAGGAACCTGTGCAAAAGGACTATTGTTACTGCTGCGCGGGACATTTCCTGCATCACTATCAGATCATGCTGGGAGTGAAGCTTCGCACGTTGGAGATCGTTTCTTCACCGCTGGACAGTCAAGGGGCAGAGCCTTGCGTGATGCGGTTTCAGGTGATAGAGTAGATCATCAGGGAGATAAAAGTACTGTTGACCGACAGGAAAACAGAGATGTGATTTTAGAAAGAATTTGCGAGGATGAGTGATGAGACGGAAGGACAGAGAAGTAACCGACAGAAATGAGATTATTGAGATCATGCGCAGGTGTGATGTGTGTCGCCTTGCAATCCATGATGAGGAATATCCCTATATTGTGCCTTTGAATTTTGGCCTGCTTGTGGAGGAAGAGAAGATTATGCTGGTGTTCCACAGTGCGTTGGAGGGAACAAAGCTGGATCTTCTTAAGCTGGATAATCGAGTCTCCTTTGAGATGGACTGTCAGCATCAGCTGCAGTATTTTGAGGAGAAGGGGATCTGCACCATGGCCTATGAATCGGTGATCGGGAGAGGGCGTATCACCTTCCTGGAGGGTGAGGATAAATTCGGAAGCCTGCAGGCAATTATGGAGCAGTACCATCACCGAAAGGATGTATATTTCAATCCGGCAACCGTAGAGAGAACAGCGGTGTATGTATTACAGGTGGAGTCGGTGACCGGAAAGCGAAAACTGCCGAAATAGTCCCCATGGCCCTGCCGATGCCGGTGTTGGTGGTGTTGGCAGCAGTGTTTACTTGGGCGCAATGAATTTTAACAGAAAATGCCTTTGTTTGTTAACATTAGTTGGTCGCAAAGTGGTTTGCGGCGCGCTATAATATGTTAAAATAAATTGCAAAGGTGGGAATGATATGAAAAGTAGCAGAAAGTTATACCTGGACAATATTCGCTGGATGACTGTGTGTATCGTGGTGATCTATCATGTGATCTATATGTTTAACGGGGTGCAGCTGTTTGGCGTCATTGGCCCGTTCCATGAGTGTCAGTATCAGGATGCTTTTATGTACCTGGTGTATCCTTGGTTTATGGCATTGCTTTTTGTGGTGTCCGGTATGAGCGCAAGGTATTATCTGGAGAGTCACAGCACCAAAGAGTATTGGAAGGACAAGACGAGAAAGCTTCTGGTGCCGTCTACCATCGGTCTGTTTGTGTTCCAGTGGATATTGGGATACTTCAATATGCAGATCAGCGGAGGTCTGGGAGATCTGTCCGCTGTGCCGAAACCGGTGCTTTTCGGGATCATGGCAGTATCCGGAACCGGACCGCTGTGGTATATTCAGGTGCTTTGGGTACTGTCTGTGGTATTGTTGTTTGTGAGAAAGCTGGAAAAAGATCGACTTTTCAAGCTGGGGGAGAAGACCCCTGTCTGGCTGATTGCTTTGCTTGCTGTGGCGGTATACGGAGCAGCGCAGATCCTGAACACTCCTATGATCACGGTGTATCGATTTGGAATCTATGGTTTTTGTTTTTTTGCGGGTTATTTTATTTTCTCTCACGACCAGGTCATGGAGAAATTGGAAAAGTATTGGGTAGTGTTTGACGTCCTGGCTGTAGGACTTGGCATTGCTTACACAGTGATCTATTTTGGGGAAAATTACGCGATTGCCCCGGTGATCAACAATGTGTTGGCCTGTCTGTACTGTTGGTTTGCTATTCTGGCGATTTTTTCAACGATGAAAAAGTACGGAAACAAATCAAATGGATTTACTCAGTGGATGTCGAAGAAGTCCTGGGGTCTGTATGTGTTTCACTATCTGCCGCTGGCAGTCGTCTCTTACTATTTGAATCTGTATGTACCCGGTATGCCTCCTGTATTCGTATATCTCTGTGTGGGTGTCAGCGCATTTGCAGGTGCATTCCTGTTAAATGAGATCATCAGCAGGATCCCGGTGATCAGATGGTGCGTGTTGGGAATCAGGAAGGAGAAAAAGAATGTTCAAGGATAATTTGGCAGCGCTGCGCAAACTTCACGGTTTCTCACAGGATGAGCTGGCAGACCGAATCGGTATTACCAGACAGACCATGTCCAAATATGAGACAGGGGAGTCTCTGCCGGATATTGAAAAATGTAAGCTTTTGGCAGATATTTTCGGTACGACAGTAGATGACCTGATAAATTACGATACCGGGGACAGCGAGAACCTGGGACTGAATGTTCCGCCGAAGGGAAAGCATGTGTTCGGTCTGGTCAAGGTGGGGGACAAAGGGCAGATCGTGATTCCCGCAAAGGCCAGGAAGGTGTTCGATATCAATCCGGGAGATAATCTTCTGGTTCTGGGAGATGAAGGTCAGGGCATTGCGATCATCAAGGAGAAGGGGCTGTTGGATCTTCTGCGGATGGGAAGAGAGCGGAAGGTGTAGGACCGCGGTCCAAGGAACCTGTCCCCGTGGTCCTATTTGTTATTAAGAGGATTGTCGGAAAAAGGAGTAGCTATGATCACTTGTAGAGATGTGATGAATCTGAAATTGGATGGTATGGAGTTGTTAGCCGGTGAGGAGGGACTGGACAGGATGGTCTCCTGGACTTATCTGTGCCAGACAAAGCCATACCGAGATCATATGAATCAGGGGAATTTTGCCCTGGTGGTGGTAGATTACGTCAGATTTGATCTGGAAGAAGCCTATCGGGCTATGCTGGAACTATGTGATTTAGGTATCTCGGCGTATGCAATTTCTGTGGTGGATGACAGGGAGTCCATCCCTCAGAAGTTTCTGGACACGGCAAATAACCGGAAGCTGCCATTATTTTATGTGCGCTGGGAGGGTGCCTCTTTTGTAGATATTGATCAAAGCATAGGAAGTCTTCTTCTGGAAAGTGAGATGCAGGGGAAGAGAACCGGAGACTATCTGTACAATCTCCTGTTTGGCTACGATATCAATGCCAAATATATTGAGAAGATTTCCGGCCAGTTCGGTTTGGATTTTTCCACACCCCATAGGGTTGGAATTATAGTGGTGGATCGAAAATACGGTATCAATCTGGAACAGGACGAGCATATTTATGAATACTATGCAAATACCTTAAACAGGGAGGTGCTTGCTATGGAAGAAAAGCCCCTCTTTATGCGTTTCCTGAATAAGTTTGTATTGTTATTTGAGGCAACCTCTGATAAAAGGACGGAGTATGCCTTGGAACGGATCCTGAAGGAACTTGACAACCGGCCTCCATTTAAAGGAAGTATTCAGAGTACCTGTATTCTTGGGGGATGTTATACGGATCCCGGCAGCTACGGCAAGAGCTATCAGGAAGCCAAAAGCCTTATACCCAAAAAAGATATCCTGCCCAATCCCAAGCAGAAAAAGGTATTAAGTGCCAGTGCCATGGGAATTTATAAATATATGTTTAGCAGCGGAAATCAGGCGGAGATCATGAATTACTGTGAGGATAGGCTGCGTAAGCTGGAGGAGTATGACCACGCAAACGGGACCTACCTTCAGGAGACGTTGGTGACCTATTATATGAGCGGCTTCAATATCAGTAAAGCTGCCGAGGCGCTTTTTATTCATCGGAATTCCCTTCAGTATCGTTTATCCAAGATAGAGGATCTGCTGGGTATCGAGTTGGATGATTATATGGAATATCTGGATTTGGTTAACTGTATTCTGGTGAAAAGACTGATGTTTACCTGACAATTGTGCAAAGTGTAAAATAAGATTGTGCAAAACATACATTGATAAAGAAAATGAGAAAGATTAGAATGACCTCATCAAAGCAAAGGCGCTATGGAAACGAAATTTTCCGTAGCGCCTTCGCTTTTTAGAAAACTGGATTGTGAATCCGGAAGAGGAGGAAAATGTTATGAAGAGATTATCATTGAGAAGAGGTTTGGTTTTGGCAGCAACATCTTTGATGATGGCAGCAATGTTGCTTGGTGGATGCGGCAGCACACCGGCATCATCCGGGGATGGTGACAAAAAGGTGCTTCGGGTTGGTATGGAGTGTGCTTATGCACCCTTTAACTGGACTCAGGATTCTTCCACAACACCGGATGGAACAGAGGCTGTTAAGATTTATGGTTCCGATTTTTATGCTTATGGGTATGATGTGGCTGTAGCAAAGAAGATTGCCGATCAGCTGGGTTACGATCTGGAGGTACATAAGGTTGAGTGGTCCTCCATCGGAATCTCTATGGATGCAGGAGATTATGATTGCATTATTGCCGGTATGGGACGTACTGCTGAGAGAGAAAAGTCCTATTCCTTTACAGATCCCTATTATTACCGTGACAACTGCATCGTAGTAAAAAAGGGAAGTGCATATGAAAATGTTACCGGTCTTTCCCAGTTAAACGGAACCGGATGCAGGCTGACCACACAGCTTGGTACCGGCTGGATTCCCCTGTTAGATCAGGTGGAGGGTGCTGTTACCGGTACAAACTATGAGACTACCTCAGAGTGTTTCATGGCGATAATGAATGATGTGGCGGATGTCTGCATTGTAGATGTTCCTACAGCAAAGTCTGCAGCATTGACCAACGAGGGACTTGTGATTATCGAGCTTGATTCCGAGGATAGCTTTACCGGAGACGATGAAATGGTAAATGTATGTATTGCTACCAGAAAAAACGATACGGAATTAAGGGATGCTATCCAGGACGCTATGGATAAGATCGGCTGGAATGACAAGACAAAGATGGACGAACTGATGACAACCGTTCTTACACAGCAGCCTGCAGCAAACTAATAGAAAAGCGGCGGGGAGAACAATATGGGAATTTTACTGACAGCGGGGGAAACCCCAACCGGCTCCTTGGGCTGGACCATTTTTCTGGCAAAAAAATATTATAAGATGTTCCTGCAAGGAACCATTATTACATTATATATTGCAATTGTCGGCACCCTGATTGGCTTTGTTCTCGGGTATGTTGTAGGTCTGATTCAGGATGCAAAAATCAATGCCGGCGACAATCTGTTGAAGAAGATGATACTTCGAACCGTAAAAGCTCTTGCGTCGGTTTATGTGGAGGTCTTTCGGGATACACCCATGATAGTTCAGGCAATGATTATCTACTATGGATTGAAGACATCGGGGATTGCTCTCTCACCCAGCATAGCGGGTATTCTTTGTACTGTTCTGAATACCGGGGCATATATGGCAGAAACCGTAAGAGCCGGCATCGGCTCCATTGACCTCGGGCAGAGGGAAGGAGCGTGGGCCATGGGAATGTCTCCCTTCAAAACAATGCTTTACGTTGTGCTTCCTCAGGCTTTTCGGAACATTATTCCCGAGATGGCCAACACCTTTCTGACTAACCTGAAGATGACCTCAGTTCTGAATGTGATTGCTGTGCAGGAGTTGTTTATGGCAGCAAAGACTGTTGGCGGCAATTACTATAAGTATTACGAGTCTTATCTTGTTATTGCAGCAATATACTTTGTTCTTTGCTTTGCATTTAACAGAGTCTTCCTTTTCCTGGAAAAGAAGATGAAGGGTAAGAATGATTATGCACTGGCTGTAGAATTTATGGAAGATAAGCAATAGGAGGCAGCATATGAGTGAGGCAATCATTACCATTAAAGATTTGAGCAAATCCTTTGGAGACCATCAGGTTCTGCGTAAAATAGATATTGAGGTGCATCCCGGGGAGGTCATCTGTATTGTGGGTTCCTCAGGCTCAGGCAAGTCAACGCTGCTTCGGTGTATTAATAAGCTAGAGCGACAGACCAGTGGCAGTATTGAATTTCATGGAAAAGAGATCCGGGATGTGCAGAGGGAGATTAATGAATACAGATCCAGGGTTGGTATGGTGTTTCAGTCCTTTAACCTCTTTCAGAATCTGACGGTTTTGGACAATTGTATGCTTTGTACCAGGAAAGTTCTCCATCTATCGAAATCGGAGGCTTATGACCGGGCTATTACTCATCTGAAGGAGGTAGGGATGGCACCATATATCCATGCCAAACCTTCCATGCTTTCAGGTGGTCAGAAGCAGCGCGTGGCGATTGCCAGAAGCCTGTGTATGAATCCGGAGGTCCTTCTTTTTGATGAACCTACTTCCGCTCTGGATCCTGAGATGGTGGGAGAGGTATTAAAAGTTATGAAGGAACTGGCCACAACAGGACTGACCATGATCATCGTGACCCACGAGATGGCATTTGCCCGTGATGTTTCCACCAGAACTATTTTTATGGATCAGGGATATGTGGCAGAGGATGCGCCCCCCGCAGAGTTGTTTTCGAATCCTAAGAATCCCAGGACCAGAGAATTTTTAAAACGATACCTGGCGGGTTAATCATCAGGCAGGAAAGATGAGGAAAAGAACATGGAAAATTTTGTTGTGACATTTGCCAGAGGGTTTGGCACCGGCGGTAAGGAAATTGCATCAAAGCTGGCCGCGGATCTGGGTATTCATTGCTATGAAAACCGAATTCTGACATTGGCCAGTCAATTAAGCGGTCTGGATGAGAAAATTTTTCAGGAGGTCAATGAGAAGATTCGTATCAGTGGCTTCGCCAGTTTTCTGAAAGGTCTTCCAAGGGCAAAGAGCTATATTGCACGGAATGAAAAATTTAAGTCGGACGATAAGCTCTTTGAATTCCAGAGTCAGATAATCAATAATCTTGCAGACACGGAATCCTGTGTGATTGTGGGAAAATGTGCAGATTATGTACTGAGGGGCAGACCCAACGTGGTGAGCGTTTACATTGAGGCGCCCAGAAGCTTCTGTGTGCGGAGAACAATGGAGCATATGGGTGTCACGGAGGAAGTGGCTCATAAAACAATTGAACAGACAGATAAATTTCGTGCAGAATACTACAAGTACTACACCCACGGCAATTACTGGACAAACCCGGTGAACTATGACATGACGCTGAATAGCGAAAAAGTAGGAATCGAAGAGTGTGTGAAGGTGATTGAACAGTATTTGGTAATCAAGGGTCTGCTCCCTAAGGAGACCCTTCAAAAAATAGAAGAAAAGAAAAAATGAAAGGGACGACCGCGCCATAGGACAGGCTGTAGAAAGGCAGGGTAATCGTTATGAAATTAAAGGACACAGGACTGACAAAGCAGGATATTAAGGATAAGGTAGACAAGTACATGATCGAAACCTACGAGCGTTTTGATTTTCTTGCAGAGACCGCTGAGGGAATGTACCTCTATGACGAGGAGGGTACCCCCTATCTGGATTTCTATGCAGGTATCGCAGTAAACAATGCGGGGAACCGCAACCCTAAAGTGGTGGCAGCTGTACATGATCAGGTAGATGATATCATGCATACCTTCAACTACCCTTATACCATACCTCAGGCGTTGCTGGCAGAAAAGGTATGTACTACTCTGGGGATGGATAAAATCTTTTATCAGAACTCCGGTACGGAGGCAAATGAGGCCATGATCAAAATGGCAAGAAAGTATGGTATTGAGAAGTATGGTCCCAATAAATATCATATTGTCACTGCGAAGATGGGCTTTCACGGAAGGACCTTCGGAGCCATGTCTGCAACCGGTCAGCCCGGAAACGGCTGTCAGGTAGGCTTCGGCCCCATGACCTATGGCTTCTCTTATGCCCCCTATAACAATCTGGAGGCTTTTAAGGATGCATGTACAGAGAATACCATTGCAATTATGATTGAGCCGGTACAGGGGGAAGGTGGCGTTCATCCCGCAACGCAGGAATTTATGAAGGGACTTCGTGAATTTTGTGATGAAAAGGGAATGTTGCTTCTTCTCGATGAAGTGCAGACCGGCTGGTGCAGAACCGGAGCGGTTATGTCTTATATGAATTATGGAGTGAAACCGGATATTGTCTCCATGGCAAAGGGCTTAGGCGGCGGAATGCCAATCGGAGCAATCTGTGCAACCAAAGAAGTTGCAAAGGCCTTTTCCGCGGGCTCTCACGGAACTACCTTCGGCGGACATCCGATTTCCTGTGCCGCAGCCTTAGCAGAAGTGGGAGAACTGCTGGATCGGGATCTGGCCGGAAATGCAAAGAAGATGGGCGACTATTTCTGTGCAAAGCTTATGACCCTGCCCCATATCAGGGAAGTAAGACACCAAGGTCTTCTTGTCGGTGTGGAATTTGATGATGCCATTGGCGGTGTGGATGTAAAGCATGGTTGTCTGGACAGAAAACTATTGATTACGGCCATCGGGGCGCATACCATTCGTATGGTTCCTCCTTTGATTGTTTCGGAGGAGGAGTGCGATAAAGCCTTTGAAATCATCAGGGAAACCGTTCTATCCCTGGAAAAGTAGACGGTCTGTCAGGAGGATATTTTTCGAGGACCACGGGAGGATCCGTGGTCCTTATTTTCCGTGGTCCCTTTTCACACTTTTTTCACAAGTATTTCTTACAATGTACACAGATATGAGATACATTGTGCTCAAAAGGTTGAGAGGAGAACTGTAGATGAAATGGAAACTGAAACAGAAACTAACTCTGGATGCCCTGATGTTTGTGGAAATTTGGGTGGTGATGGAATACAGGCTGACCGGGAATTTTGTGCATGAGATACTGGGCGTCCTGTTGATCTTGGCTTTCCTGCTGCATGTGTTAGTGAACCGAAAGTACTATTTTGCCATGGCAAAGCAATTCTTTCAGAGTGGCACGAAGGCGAAGAACAGGATATCCTATATTGTAAATGTAGTGTTATTGGCTGCTACTGTTGTTATGGCAGTGAGCTCTGTGGTGATTTCCAGAGAACTGTTCGCGTTTCTGGGGATCATGGTGGACTCGGGAATGCTCTGGAGAAACATCCATGTTCTGTGTGCAGTCACCCTGCTGGTCTGTGTGTTTGCACACTGTCTGCTGCACTTGACCATGCTGTTGACACTCCTTAACAACAGGTTGAAATCGGTCACCTGGCAGAAGGTGTCCAAGGTGGGCAGCAGGGTTCTGGCATTTGTTCTTGCCATTGCTGTGCTCAGGCTCAGTCTGCACAATGTGTTTGGCGTTTTTGGAGGAAAGGCTGGCAAGCCTTTTGGGGACGATCCTCAGTTTGCCCAGGAAATGAGACCCGGGAAGTCCAGACCGGGGGAATATGGGGAGATGATTCCGAACGAAGATTGGGACGGTGAGTTCCCGGAGAAGCCCGGAAAGGGCGGAAGGCCCGGACCGGAGGATGGAGAGCAGCCAGACTTCGAGAGACCGGAGGGAGAGGATTCTCAGTGGGAAAAGCCCGGGACAGACAGACCTGAGTGGCAGGAGGCCAAGCCGGAAGAATCCGGAAGAGAGGAATCAGTGCTTGAAGAATCCGAGGGCGAGGGAGAAGTCCCTACCCTGGAGGAATATCTGAAGAGCCTGACCTGCAAGGGCTGCGGCAGACGCTGCAGTCTCCTGACACCTCAGTGCCGCAAGGGCGAAAACTTCGCAAGTCAGGCTAAGACAGAGTATTATAGTACCTATGGAGAGCAGTAAGAATATTTTCCTGTCGGAATCGTGTCCCCGACAAGACCTGTGTGCCTGTTGCAGACTGTCGGCGAGCCGTCGGTACTTAGGGCACGTCCTTTGTGCCCTTACGTACCGCTGCGTGCGAGCCCAAGCGAAAGCGTGTCTGCAATCAGACATACAGGTCTTATGGCGTGGGAAACGCTCTCGGCAGATGACCGGAAATACAACAAGACGGGGAATTCCTTACCTGGATTCCCCGTCTTGCCTTTTTGAGGAAAAAAGGCTATAATTAGTTTGATTTTCGCTGTTATTTCCCGGCCTCCAGTGGCATTGTGGTCTCGCTCTGAGAGATGGGAATTTCAGTTTGTCAGCGATTTGTTTTGTGAGGCGGAAATGATATATTTTGATCAGGCGGCAACAACAAGAGTGAAACCGGACCCTGTGGTTCGTGCGGTGACAGAGGCAATGTGTCATATGGGAAACAGCGGTAGGGCGGTACATGGATCCGCGCTGGATGCTTCCAGAGTGATCTTCGAGGCGAGAGAGAAGGCAGCAGCCTTTTTCGGTTGTCCAAAAGCACGAAATGTTGTGTTCACCTCTAATGCTACCGAGAGCCTGAACATTGCGCTGTTTGGGTTGCTGGGGCCGGGCGATCACGTGATCGCTACGGATCTGGAGCACAATTCCGTGCTGCGGCCACTGTATCATCTGGAACGGCAGGGGGTGGAAGTGAGTTTTCTGACCGCCGATTCCAAGGGGAACGTCTGCCCGGAGCAGCTGCAGGAACTGGTCCGACCGAATACCAAGGTGATCGTCTGCACCCACGCCTCCAACCTGACCGGCAATCTGATCGATATCGCTGCAGTTGGGAGCTTTGCCAAAGAACGTGGACTGATATTCGTGGTGGATGCATCCCAGACGGCAGGATTGTTTCCTCTCGATATGGGAAAGCTGGGGATCGATGTGCTATGCTTTACCGGGCATAAGGCGTTGTTGGGGCCACAGGGAATCGGTGGAATGTGTATCGGAGAGCGGATCGAGATCAGACCCCTGAAGATGGGGGGAACCGGCGTACAGACTTACCTTGCAGAGCAGCCGAAGGAGTATCCCACAAGACTGGAGGCCGGCACCTTGAATGGACATGGTATTGCCGGTCTGGCGGCCGGAATCGATTATATCCTGCAGATCGGTATGGACGCGAGACGAGAGCAGGAACAAAGATTGATGCGGCGTTTCTATGAGGGAGTGCTGCGCATGGAGGGAATAAAGGTGTATGGCGATTTTTCCGGAGAACGGGCTCCCATTGTAGCACTGAACTGGAGGGATGTACCTTCCACAGAACTTGCCGATGCCCTGTGGGAGGAGGCTTGTATCGCCACCAGAGCAGGCGCTCACTGTGCACCCAGAATGCATCGGGCTCTGGGAACGGTGGAGCAAGGGGCGGTGCGATTCAGCTTTGGATATGAGAATACGGAGGAAGAGGTAGAGGTAGCCCTTGCAGTGCTTCGGAGACTGTGTGTATGAGAGCGAAGGAAGAGAGGTTTATCGTAACCTTTTATACGACGGCAGAGGCCATGGCCATGGAAAAGCTGTGCAGAGCACGTGATTTGCCCGGAAAATGTATCTCCGCACCCCGGGATATCAGTGCGGATTGCGGAATCGCCTGGAGTGCGCCAAAGGCGGCGGAAGAGGTGATCCGGCAGGCGGTAGCGGAGACGGGACTGGAAGTTCAGGGATTTTTTATACGTTGGATATAGGGAAAGTCTTTTGGGGATTGTGTTCCGGACTTTTGGAGAAGAGACACGATTTTACGGGAAGCAGGAAAAGTGATGAGACTGACCGAGATTTTGAAAATAGAAAAAGGAATCACTGCCTTGATTGGCGGAGGGGGAAAGACCGGCTGCATGCATACTCTGGCGAGGGAGTTATCTGAGCAGGGGACGGTAATCCTTACCACCTCAACGCATATCTGTGCATCGGAGGAGTTTTCCACTTATACGGATCCTGAGGCTTCTAAGATACGGGAGAGACTGGCGAAGGAGGGTGCCATCTGCGTGGCGGGCGAAGCACCCGGTGGAAAGCTGTGTGCCCCAAGACTTTCGTTTGCGGAACTGGAGAAGCTGGCGGATTATGTGATCGTAGAGGCAGATGGAGCCAGACGATTACCCATGAAAGCACATGCCTCCCATGAGCCGGTGATTCCGGAGAATACGAAACTGACGATCCTGGTGGTGGGAGCAGACGGATTTGGAAGAACGATTTGTGATGTGTGCCACAGACCGCAGCTTTATGTGGAGGCGGCAGGACTTACAAACGGTATTGTAGAAATTGCTCGGGCGGATGCAGGGGATCTTAGCACCAGGGAGGCTGTTGTTACCCGACTGACCGGGGAGAGAGTCACCCCGGAATTGGAGGCTTGTGTGATCGAGAAGGAAGGCTTTGGAGATTTGATCTTTGTCAACAAGTGCGAGACGGACGAACGGTGGGAATATGCAAATAAACTTGCAAGGCTGGTGCACAAACCGGTGATTGCGGGCAGTCTATGGAGAGGAGAATACAGATGCTTGCAGTGATACGAGGGGCCGGAGATCTGGCCAGCGGCATCGCTTTGCGATTGATTCACAGCGGAATACAGGTGGTTATGACGGATCTGGAATTGCCCCTGGCCATTCGCAGGACTGTGGCGTTCTGCGAGGCTATCCGGTTGGGAGAAGTGACTGTGGAGGATATCACCGCAGTCCGGGCTGAGAATGGCGCAGAGGCAAGGCGGTTGCTGGCAGAAGGAATACTCCCTGTGCTGGCGGATCCGGAGGGAAACTGTATCAGGGAACTTCGGCCGGATGTGGTGGTGGATGCCATTCTGGCGAAAAAAAACTTAGGGACAAAGATAACGGATGCCCCCATTGTGGTTGGCGTGGGACCCGGTTTTACCGCCGGCGTGGATTGCCATGCGGTGGTGGAAACCATGCGGGGACACACGCTGGGGAGGACGATCTATGAGGGCAGTGCCCTGCCCAATACGAACATTCCCGGGCTCATCGGTGGATTTGCGGGTGAGAGAGTGCTGCGAGCTCCCGGGACCGGAACCTTCGAGGCGGTGCTTTCCATCGGTGCTGTGGTGAAAACCGGCGATGTGGCAGGCTTCGTGAATGGTCAGCCCATGAAGTGTACCATCGACGGCGTTCTTCGGGGACTGATCGCAGACGGCACTATGGTGCGTGAGGGCTTAAAATGCGGCGATGTGGATCCCAGAGGGGATGTGACCTACTGCAGGCTTGTTTCGGACAAGGCACTTGCCATCGGCGGCGGTGTGCTGGAGGCGATCCTGCACTTTGCCGATGCAGGGAAGCGACAGCAGGTTTCCGGCATTTTGTCTTGCCAGCAAGAGAGAAGCAGAAAGACGTGAGAAGATTGTGGCTGAGGAGAGACTTAGGAGGATGAGGCGGTCATGGAGAACGAGATCAAACTGACCAAGCTTGCAAGCTGTGCAGGCTGTGGTGCAAAGGTAGGGGCCGGAGTGCTGGCACAGCTTTTGGAGGGGATACAGGTGCACTCGGATCCGAACCTTTTGGTGGGATTTGACAAAAGTGACGATGCCAGTGTGTACAAAATTTCTGAGGAGCTTGCACTGGTGCAGACGGTGGACTTCTTTCCGCCCATCGCGGATGATCCCTATACCTTCGGCGCCATCGCAGCGGCCAATGCGCTTTCTGACGTATACGCTATGGGTGGTGAACCAAAGCTGGCGCTGAACATTATGGCAATTCCGAAGAAGATGCCAAAGGAGGCGGTGCATGAACTTCTTCGGGGAGGCTATGACAAGGTCTATGAGGCGGGCGCCCTGATCACCGGCGGGCACAGTATTCTGGATGAAGAACCCAAGTACGGACTGGCCGTGACCGGATTTGTAGATCCCGGGAAGCTGCTTTCCAACAGCGGGGCGAAGCCGGGGGATGAGTTGTTTCTGACCAAACCTATCGGCATCGGCATCCTGACCACGGCCGCCAAGGTGGACATGGTCAGCAAGGAGACTTATGCGAAAGCGCTGCAGCAGATGATGACGTTAAACAAGAGTGCCCGAGACGTGATCGTGAACTATCGGGTACATGCCTGTACCGATGTGACCGGTTTTGGTCTGCTGGGACATGCCTGCGAGATGGCCCAGGGAAGCGATGTGGAGCTGCACCTGTACATGGATCAGATCGATTTGATCCCGGAGGCATTGGAGCTGGCTGCCATAGGTATCCTGCCGGAGGGAATGTATCGGAACCGGGACTTCGCGGAAAGCTTCGTGGATGCGGGAAGGGTTTCCCTGGCGAAGCAGGACATGCTCTATGACCCGCAGACTTCGGGAGGCTTACTGGTGGCGGTGCATCCGGAGGATGCAGACGCCATGTATACGGATTTGAAGGATGCAGTTCTCTCTGCCCAGAGAATCGGCTGTGTCAGGGAATACAGAGGCGGAAAAAGAATTTTTTTGGAGGAGACAAATGAGTAAAAAGGTGAATATATGGGTATTGGTATCCGGATTGGCAGTGGGTGTGGCAGCAGTTTGGCTGACGGCACTGGGAAATCCTGCAAATATGGGCTTTTGTATTGCCTGTTTTCTGCGGGATATTGCAGGTGCCACAAAGCTGCATACTGCGGCTGTGGTACAGTATGTGAGACCTGAGATCATCGGATTGGTGCTTGGTTCCACCATCCTCTCTGTGGTGACCGGAGAGTTTAAGGCAAGGGCCGGGTCTTCGCCGGCAGTGAGATTTCTGTTGGGCGCCTGTGTCATGATCGGAGCCTTGGTTTTCCTTGGCTGTCCCCTTCGCATGGTGATCCGCATGGGCGGCGGAGATCTGAACGCCTTTGTCGGTCTGGCAGGTTTTTTCCTGGGAATTCTGATCGGAGTTTTTTTCCTGAAGAAGGGCTTTTCCCTGAAGCGCTGCTATCCTGTTGGAAAAACGGAAGGGTTGGTGCTGCCCGGTGTGATGGTGGCATTACTTGTTCTGGTGGCGGCAGTGCCCGGGATCTTTGCTTTTTCCGAGAAAGGCCCCGGCTCCAAGCATGCCCCCTTCTATGCAGCTCTGATAATCGCATTGGTTGTAGGTGCCCTGGCGCAGAAGTCCCGTCTGTGTATGGTAGGCGGTATGAGAGATGCGGTGATGTTCCGAGATTTCAATCTGCTCTCCGGTTTTGGAGTGATCTTTGTGACCGTTCTTTTGGGCAATCTCATTCTCGGCAGCTTCCATGGTTTCTCCACCTATCTGCAGCCCATCGCCCATGCCAGCCAGCTTTGGAACCTGCTTGGCATGGTGATCGTAGGCTGGGGCAGCGTCCTGCTTGGCGGCTGCCCTTTGCGCCAGCTGATTCTGGCAGGCGAGGGGAACGGAGACAGTGCGGTGACAGTATTCGGGATGATCGCCGGCGCCGCCTTCGCCCACAACTTCAAGCTGGCCGGCACAGCCGCAAGCCTGTCTGAGGATGGGGTATACTCCGTGGGCGGTATCGGTGCGAACGGGAAGATGGCAGTGGTGGTTATCTTTGTGGTGCTGTTGGCTCTTTCTGTGATGAATCTTCCCCGTGAGAAGAAAGCAAATAAGTAGGAGGCTATGAGAAAATGATAGATGCAAGAGGTTTGAGTTGTCCTTTGCCTGTGGTAATGGTACAGAAGGAGGTTGCAAAGAACGCACCTTCTGAGCTTGTCGTCATGGTGGATGCAAAGGTCTGTGTGGAAAATGTGAGCCGTTTTGCGGCAAGCTGTGGATACGATGTCACAGTGGAAGAGGCAGACGGTGAGTTTCAGATGACTTTGAAAAAATAGGCGGGTCCTAAGGGCAGGAGTGTGCGAGGATGAACAAGGCAAGCGGTGAAAAACAGAATAATAAGAAGGTACTGCTTGTCTGTCTTGCGGTGCTGTTGTCGGCGGCGATCCTGTTCTCGCTCTGTATCGGAAGATATCAGGTCGGTCTCTCACAGGTGGTTCGCATCCTGATCGATGAGATTCTTTCCAAGGGCAGTGGCGGAAGACTGCACCTGAACCAGACCTGGACCAAGCCTATGGCCACGGCGATCCTGCAGATCAGACTGCCCCGTGTCCTGCTGGCTGTTCTGGTGGGTATGGCACTTTCTATGGCAGGTGCCGCCTTTCAGGGGGTGTTTCAAAATCCGATGGCCAGTCCGGATATTCTGGGAGCCTCCTCCGGGGCAGGCTTCGGCGCCGCACTGGCGATCCTCCTGGGCGCCTCCCAGGCGGGAATTACTGCGGGGGCATTTGCCTGCAGCCTGTTCACCGTTGCTCTGGTGTTTCTGGTGGCATCACGAGCCAAGGGAATACCGGTGGTATCTCTGATTTTGGCGGGAATGATGGTGAGCACCTTGTTTTCTGCAGGCACCGGTTTCATAAAGCTGGTGGCGGATCCGAATAATCAACTGCCGGCCATCACCTATTGGCTGATGGGCAGTCTGTCCGGGGCAAAATCGACAGTGGTAAAATCAGCCATATTGCCCATGGGGACGGGAATGGCAGGATTGTTTCTGTTTCGGTGGAGACTGAATCTTCTCTCTCTGGGGGAAGAGGAGGCCAAGGCACTGGGAGTACAGACCGGGAGACTGAGAGCAGCGGTGATTCTGTTTGCTACGCTGTTGACCGCCTCCGCCATCTCCGTATCCGGAATGATCGGCTGGGTGGGACTGGTGATCCCCCACATGGCGAGAAAGCTGGTGGGAAGCGATTACCGGTATCTGTTTCCGGCATCCCTTCTGACAGGAGGCACATTCCTGTTGTTGGTGGATGATGTGGCGAGAAATCTTTTGGAGGTGGAGATCCCTATCGGTATTTTGACTGCCTTTGTGGGAGCCCCCTTCTTCCTGTATCTGATCTGCAGGAAAGAACAGTGATGGGAGACAAAGTATGAGAACGATCTGCAAAAAAATCATAGAGTCTGTAGACAGGGGAAACAGTCTGGTTCTGGTGACACTGATTGCACAGGAGGGTTCTGCGCCCAGAGGCACCGGCTCCCAGATGCTGGTGGACACCACTGGAAGAATTGCGGGGACGATCGGCGGCGGGGCCATCGAGGGCAGGGCCATCCGCATGGGCAGGGAACTGTTGGAAAAGAAGGAATCACTGGTGCAGGATTTTTCCCTGAACCTAAGCAGCGGGACAGACCTGGGGATGGTCTGCGGCGGCAGTGTAAAGGCTTACTTTGCCTATATTGACCGGGACGATCTTGAATGGAGAGAGGCGGCAGAGCAGGTCCTGTTTCGGTTTGAAAACAGGCTGCCGGGATGTGTTGTGCTGGATCTGGAGCAGGGAACCATCCGGGTCCGGACAAAGGAGCAGACCGGCGATTTCCCAGGCCCCGGCAGACTGGAGGGCAAACTCTTTACTCTTCCCATTCCTTTGGAAGAGAGAGTTGTGATATTCGGCGGCGGGCATGTGGCACAGGCACTGGTGCCGGTACTTGCAGGGGTAGGCTTCTCCTGTACGGTATTCGAAAATCGTCCGGAATTTGCGGACAAGTCCCTGTTTCCCACAGCCGACCGGGTGCTGCTTGGGGATTACCGAAGGGTGGAGGACACGCTGACACTGTTTAAGACAGACTACATCGTGATCATGACAAACGGACACCTCCACGATATGATCCTGGAGGAGCGGCTGCTGCGCAAAAGGTTTGCCTATATCGGTGTGATGGGGTCTCACAGAAAAATCGCCGCAGTCAATGAGAAACTTCGGGAGGCGGGAGTTTCGGAGGAGGCGATTTCTTCCGTGCATACGCCCATTGGACTGGATATTCTGGCGGTGACGCCGGCGGAGATCGCCATCAGTGTGGCTGCGGAGTGCATTCAGGTGAGGGCACTGGCCAGAGGCGGAAAAGAAAAGCGCCACTGTCCTGCATAAGGAACGGGAGAGAGCAGATGAGTGTTGAAGTTTCCAAGGTATCGTTTTCATATGGAAAGGTACCCATTCTGAAGGAGGTATCCTTTCAGGCAAAGCCCGGGGAGATCTTTGCGGTGATGGGACCCAACGGGGCAGGGAAGAGTACCCTGTTTCGCTGTATTTTGGGACTGCTTGCCGGCTATCAGGGTGAGATTCTGATCCGGGGAACGGATCTTCGAAGCTTAAGTGCCGGACAGCTTGCCCGTCTGGCAGCCTATATTCCTCAGAAAAGTTCTCCTGCCTTTGGGTATACCGCGGAGGAAATGGTGCTGATGGGAAGCAGCGTGACGGGAGAACCCTGGAGGATGCCGGGGGAGAAGGAGCGGGTCCGGGCGCAGGAAGCATTGGAAAAACTGGGGATCGAAGCCCTGGCAAAGCGTTCCTTTCAGACGCTGTCCGGCGGAGAACAGCAGCTGGTGCTGATCGCCAGAGCTCTGGCCCAGCAGACGAAGGTGCTTGTGATGGATGAGCCGGCGGCCAGCCTGGATTTTGGCAATCAGGTGCGGCTGTTTGCCTTGCTGAAGAGACTGGCGGAGGAGGGATTCACCGTTCTGATCTCCCTGCACAATCCTCAGCAGGTCTTTTCGTATGCGGATCGGGTGCTTGCCCTGAAAAAAGGATCGGTGCTGGATGTGGGAAGCCCCGGACAGGTGTTGACGTCGCAGCTTTTGCGAGGGCTCTATCAAGTGGATGTCTCGGTGACAGACACACCCTTCGGAACCGCTGTGCTTCCGAAACCGTGAGCCCCTCTCTTATAGGAAAGAGTCGGAGAAAGAAATTCAAAAACCTGATTGACAAAAAACCGGTTCCTTTGCTATGATAGGTTCATACAAAGGGGAGTAGTCGGCATGCGATTTTGCATGCTTGCATATCGTCAGTACGATTAGAGATAATCCGGTATGTGACCAAGTGGCGAGACTTTTGTTGCATTTCTTTTGGTGCAACAAAGAACTCGCTTTTTTTGTGGCACCGAACAAAAAGGAAGTTGCATAGAGAGACATTCCTATGCGGTAGGCCTATAGGGCGGAAAGGTGGAAAAATGGAGATTATTTTGCAGTTTGGTTTGTTGGTGTTGGGCTTTGTGATGCTGATCAAGGGAGCCGACTGGTTTGTGGACGGAGCAGCAGGGATCGCTTCCAAGCTGGGAATTCCACAGCTGATCATTGGTCTGACCATTGTGGCAATGGGAACAAGTGCACCGGAGGCCGCAGTCAGTATCTCTTCGGCGATGAAGGGGAGCGCGGATATTACCATCGGTAATGTGGTGGGCAGCAATATTATGAATGTGCTGGTGATTCTGGGCCTGACCGCCTCCATCGTGACGATCAAGGTGGCGAAATCTACTGTGAGAATTGAAATTCCGTTTATGATTGGAATTTCTGTATTGCTGCTGGCTTTGGGAATGACCGGAAATGTCATTACCTTCGTCGAGGGCGTTGTGCTGTGGATCGCATTCATTGCATATCTGGTTTATTTGTTTGTGATGGCGAAGAAGGGCAAGGAGAAATCCGAGGAAGAAACCGGGAATGACGGAAAGAAAAAGCCCTTGTGGCTGCTTGCCGTTCTGATCGTAGTGGGTGCCGCAATGATCGTACTGGGAAGTAATTTTGCGGTAGACGGTGCTTCTGCCATAGCCACTGCTTTTGGACTCAGCGAGAGATTCATCGGACTGACCATTGTAGCGCTGGGAACCTCTCTGCCGGAGCTGGTGACCTCTGTGACGGCAGCAAAAAAGGGTAATGCGGACATTGCCATCGGAAATATTGTAGGCAGCAATATCTTCAATATTCTGTTTGTGGTAGGTACCACCGCTCTGATCACTCCTGTGGCGTTTGCCTCCAACTTCCTTATCGATTCTCTGGTGGCGATCGGGGCAGCAGTGCTGCTTTGGATCGGCTGCTTTCGAAAGAACCAGCTGGGAAGATGCGTGGGAATTCTCATGCTGGTGGCTTATGCAGCATACTTTGTATATCTGATCTAAAGCAGAGCCGGTATCTTTTGCAAAGGAGGAAAGAAGGTTAGAATATCTATGAAAAGAAAATTGATTGCAGGCATTGCGGCAGCGTGTATCTTAGCGGTTACCGCCTGCGGGACCCCGGCAAACGTGCCTGAGAAAATTGCGGAAAACAGCATCCCTGAGACCGTGGCGGAAAGTGCCGGGGAGGGAACGGAGAGTACCGTACAAGAGGAGAGCAGGGAGGAGACTGCGACAGAAAGACAGTTTACGGATTCTGTGGGACGTACCGTGACCATTCCTGCCCAGGTGGACCAAATTGCGGTTACCGGCCCCATGGCTCAGATCGTCGTCTTTGCCCTGTGTCCGGAAAAGCTGGTGGGAATTGCGGACAAATGGAGTTCCCAGGCAGAGGATTACATTCAGACTCAGTATTATGATCTGCCTCTTTTAGGGCAGCTGTACGGCGGAAAAGGGGAGATCAACTTAGAGACCCTTCTGCAGAGCGAAGCACAGGTGGTAATCGATGTGGGAGAGCCCAAGAAAACGGTGGCAGAGGACTTGGACGGACTGCAGGACCAGACCGGTATCCCCTTCGTACATATTACCGCAAATACCGAATCTATGGGAGAGGCTTACCGAAAGCTGGGAGAATTGCTTGGCTGTGAGAGAGAGGCGGAAAGCCTGGCCACCTACTGTGAGGAAAAGCTTCAGATGATGGAGGAACTGGCCGGGAAGGTGGAGAAGGCAAACCTGGTATACTGCGTGGGTGAAAAAGGGCTGAACGTTATAGCCAAGGGCAGCTACCACGGAGAGATCATCGATCTGATGGCCAACAATCTGGCTGTGGTAGATTCTCCTTCCTCCAAGGGCACCGGCAATGAGGTGGACATGGAGCAGCTGATGCTCTGGAACCCGGAGGTGATTATCTTTGGACCGGACAGCATCTATGAAACCGTGGCAGAGGATCCCGCCTGGCAGTCTCTTCAGGCCATTGCTTCCGGCAATTATTTTCAGGCTCCCTTCGGCCCCTACAACTGGATGGGCTTCCCTCCCTCTGTCCAGAGATACTTAGGTATGTTTTGGATGGGTAAGGTGCTGTACCCTGAGGAGGCCGACTACGATCTGTACGAGGAAGTGAAGGAATATTTTGATCTGTTCTACCACTGCGACCTGACCGAGGAACAATTTCTGCAGCTTTGTGCACCGCTGCAGTGAAGCCCAAGCGGGAGCGTGTCTGCAAGCAGACATACGGGTCTTAAGGCGACAATTCCGAAAAAGAGTAAAAAAGAACCTGTCTGCAGGATCGCGGGCAGGTTCTTTTCATAAGCACTTATTGCGGAAGGGGCTGCATCGCCATGTAGGAATTGTGGTATTCCTTGCAGTAGGTCACGTCCTCGTCGAACCAGTCGGGGGCTACGAAGGCCTCGGCTGCCTCCTTGCTGCCGAACTCCACCTCTGCCAGAACAAGGGGAGCAAATGGGGCATCGAACACGTCCAACTCGATGGTGAGGGAGTAATCCTCAGGGGGAGTGGGGAAGCCTTCCCGGAAGGAAGGGTGTTCCAAGGGAATTAAATATCTGGTCTTGGAGATAATGTTGCCGTCTACCTTGGGCAGAAGATGATGATAAGCCTCCTCATTCAGCGCCAGATTGTGTTCTTCTCTGGCCATCATGCCGCTTCCTTTGTAGGTGAGGATGTAGTTTTCACCCTCCATTCGCACCCGGACCACAGGGGATACATTCAGATAGCCCTGCTGTATGCGGTGGTGAGGGTAGCTGTCTAAGTTCTCAGGGATCGTCTTGATGGTAAATTTCCGTTCTATTTCCATAATCTGTATTCTCATTTCTGTTTCGTATTTGCGGCGCCCGGTTCCTCCGCGCCACATAACTGAGTGTATCACATTTTACAAAAGAATTCTATTAAATCCTTCTAAAATTTAAAAAATGCACAAAAACTTTTTGGCCTCGAAGAAGATTTTCTTGCACAAACATCCGGAATGTTAGATAATAAGAACATACGGTACCACCGGTGTGGACCGGGAAAGGAAACAACCATGAGTAGAATTGCAGTATTTTTTGCAACCGGATATGAGGAGATCGAGGCGCTGACCGTAGTAGACCTGTGCAGAAGAGCAGGTATAGAGGCAGACATGGTGTCGGTAGGCGGGGAGAAGACCGTGACAGGCTCTCACGGCATTACCGTGCAGATGGATCAGACGCTTGAAGAGGTGGACCTTGAGAGAGCAGATATGATCGTTCTTCCCGGCGGACTGCCGGGAACCACCAGGCTGGAGGGATGCGCACCTTTGATGGAGCAGGTGGATCGTTTCTATCGGGAGGGAAAATATGTGGCTGCCATCTGTGCAGCCCCCAGCGTCTTCGGACATCGGGGGATCCTGCAGGGCAGACGCGCCTGTTCGTACCCCTCCTTTGAGAGCCATCTTGAGGGAGCAAGTGTATCCCAAAATCCGGTGGAGATCGACGGCAACGTGATCACCTCCAGAGGAATGGGAACCGCCTTTGACTTTGGACTGGCTATCGTCGCTTTGCTTGCCGGGCAGACCGCAGCGGACGAATTGGCGGTGAAAACTGTCTATCGCTGACGGGCAGGAGAGAGGAAGGACAGATGAAAGAGTATCAGAAATGTTCTAAGGAACTGTTGGAGTTTATTCGGAAGAGCCCTACCTGCTTTCATGCAGTGGAGAACGTGGGCAGAATGCTATCTGAGGCCGGCTTTGTGAAGGTGCAGGAGTCCGAGGATTGGAATCTGAGGCCCGGCGGGAGGTATTATGTGGTGCGCAACGATTCCTCGGTGATCGCTTTTGCAATACCGGGGGAGGCAGGAAAAGTGAAAGGCTTCCATATCGTGGCATCCCACAGTGATTCCCCCTGCTTTAAGGTGAAGGAAGCACCGGAATGTGTCACCGAGCAGGCGTATGTGAAGCTGAACACCGAGAAATACGGCGGAATGATTCTCTCTACCTGGTTGGACCGGGCTCTGTCTGTGGCGGGACGGATCGCGGTAAAAGGTAAGAATGGTATCGAGACCAGGCTGGTGAACATCGACAAGGACCTGTGCGTGATTCCCAATGTGGCTATCCACATGAATCGGGACATGAATAGTGGAGTGGAATACAATGCTCAGACCGATATGCTGCCCTTATACGGTACCTGCCGGGAAGGGAAAAAAGCATCCCTGTTGAAGCAGATCGCAAAGGAGGCAGGGGTGAAAACGGAGGATATCCTGGGCCATGACCTGTTTCTCTACGCCAGAGAAAAAGGCGGTTTGATCGGCGCAGAGGGGGAGTTTGTATTGTCTCCCCGACTGGATGATCTGCAGTGTGCGTTTGCCTCCGTCAAGGCTTTTCTGCAGGCAAAACCGGTTGAGTATATCAATGTATGCGCCATCTTTGACAACGAAGAGGTGGGCAGCTGCACCAGACAGGGGGCGGATTCCACTTTTCTGGAGGATACCCTGCGCAGAACTGCAGAATGTGTGACCACAGGCGGCACCGGGTATCTCAAGCTGGTGGCGGGGAGCTTTTTGATCTCCGCGGACAATGCCCATGCGGTGCATCCCAATCACCCGGAGAAAGCAGACCCCACCAACAGACCTCTGCTCAACGGCGGTATCGTGATCAAGTTCCACGGCAGTCAGAAGTACGCCACCGACGGTGTGTCTGCCGCTATGTTAAAGAACTGGTGTATGGCCGCCAAGGTTCCCTTCCAGACTTATGCGAACCGTTCCGATATTCCGGGTGGTTCCACGCTGGGGAATCTCTCCATGAGTCATGTGTCACTGGCCGGTGCGGATATCGGTCTGCCCCAGCTGGCAATGCATTCTGCTGTGGAGACGGCAGGTGTGAAGGATACCGCATATGCCATTGCAATGTTGAAGGAATTCTTCGGGGAGTAAAGTATCTTTTCCATGGTGCCGGCATAGGGTAGAGGGAGAGTACTGCCTGTGAGGGCCCGAAATATGAATCAAAAGCTGGAGAATCAGCTGCAGCTGGCGTTACAGACCAATGAGGATATCCGAGAGAGGACAGAGGATCTGAACGTAGGCTTTGACAATGTCACCGAAACCTGGGAGCTGATCGTGAAATACCACGGCAGCCTGGCCGGTCTGGAAGAACTCGGAATCGTGACGGAGGAACTGATTGCAGGCTATGCGATTTTGACGGTGCCGGAGAATCTGGTGGAGCAGGTGGCAGAGTTTCCCCAAATAGAATATGTAGAGAAACCGAAGAGTTTCTATTTTGAAGCCACACTCCCCGCCCGGGGCTCCTGTATTTCGCAGGTCTTAGGGCGGGAGTTGTCTTTGACGGGACAAGGGGTGCTGATCGCAGTGCTTGACAGTGGAATCGATTACAGACTGCCTGCTTTTCGAACGGAGAACGGCACAAGGATCGCAGCCCTCTGGGATCAGACGGGAACCGGAGAAGGAGGGGGCCGGGGAAGAGTCTATTCCCGTGAGCAGATCAATGCGGCATTGGAGGAGGGGGACAGTCAGGCTCTGACGCTGGTGCCGGTGACAGACACAAGCGGACATGGGACGGCGGTGGCCGGAATTGCAGCAGAAGTGGCTCCGGAGGCAGAGCTTCTGATCGTGAAGCTGGGACTCCCGGATCCCCGTTCCTTTCCCCGGACAACCCAGATCATGCGCGGAGTGACCTGGGCGATCCGGGTTGCACTTGAGCGAAATCAGCCGTTGGTGATCAACCTAAGCTTCGGCAACAGCTATGGCGCACACGACGGCACTTCCCTGCTGGAACGATTTTTGGACAATGCATCGGAGATCGGGCGGACGGTGATCTGCGTGGGCAGCGGCAATGATGGGGCAAACGCCGGGCATCTGGCCGGAGCCTTGACAGAAGGCAGCGCCGGAGGAATCCGCTCTGGGGGACTGCCTGCCGGTTTCGCGGAGCTTGCCATCGGCAGCTTTCAGCGATCCCTGAGTGTTCAGCTTTGGAAGAATTACAGCGATCTCTATCGGATCAGACTGCGGTCTCCCGGAGGGGAAGAGGTGCTGCTGCCTTCTACGGAGGAGCATGGAAAGTTCACCTTCCGTCTGGAGCGGACGGAGGTGCTGCTCTATATGGGGGAGCCGCTGCCCTATGCCTCGGCGCAGGAGATCTATCTGGAGTTTTTGCCATCGGAGAGGCTTTATCTGGACAGCGGCGTATGGACCTTTCAGATAGAGGGAATCCGGGTGGTGACGGGACGGTACTATTTCTATCTCCCCGGCGGGGCAGGGACAAATGGGGAGACCGGCTTCTATCGCCCCACGCCGGAGATGACGCTGACGATTCCCTCTACAGCCGGGAAGGTGTTGACGGTGGGGGCGTATGACAGCACTTACGATTCCTATGCGGAGTTTTCCGGGAGAGGACTGAACCTGTGGGAGCGAACCATCGGTGTGGTGGCAGGGGGGATCACGAAACCGGATCTGGTGGCACCGGGAGTGGATGTCCTTGCTCCGAATCTTTTCGGTGGCTATACACCGGTGACGGGAACCTCCTTTGCTGCTCCCATTGTCAGTGGAAGCGCGGCACTTTTGATGGAATGGGGGATCATACAGGGGAATGATCTGTTCCTCTATGGGGAGAAAGTGAAAGCATATCTTCGAAAGGGAGCGAGACCCCTTCGGGGAGAAAGCAGCTATCCCAATTCCCGTACCGGATGGGGGAAGTTATGCGTGGCAGACAGTATCCCGCAGTGAAGCCGCCCAAGCAGCCGGAACTATGCAATCATTGCTCAGAATGGGGTGAAAAATAAGCAGAAGAATAGCAATACATAAGTGGCTGACTTTTGTCCTTTGGTATATAGTGAAAATAGAAAAGATCAGAAAGAAAAAAGGAGGGATTATGTTATGAAGAAATGGAGAGATTTTCTGGACAGCCTGCCAAATGAGGTGACCTGCACAAAGAAGGATATCGCAGGAACAGTACTCATCGGCGCACTGCTGGGTGTGATCGTGGGGATACTGATCTCCCCCAGAAAAAATCAATGGTTCGGCTGTTATAACGGCAGTACCATACCCGGAGAACAGACAGAGGAGGAATCTGATGACTGCGAATAAGTAAGCAGGAAAAGTTCTGAACTACAGCAGTCGTTACGAGTAAATTGAGGGGGAGTGTATGACGAAGAAACGTATTGTAATGAATCCGGATGCGGACGTATCGTTCCGCAATCAGGTGGATTTCTGTGTGGGCACCGGACGGATGGGGCTGGCGCTTACGAAAGAGTATATGGACCAGCTGAAGCTGGTACAGGAGCATATCGGCTTCAGGCATATCAGAGGGCATGGTCTGTTCACCGATGATATGGCGATCTATCAGCAGACACCGGAGGGGGAAGCAGAGTACAATTTCACCTATCTGGACAGAGTGATGGATGGGTACCGAAGTGTGGGCATAAAGCCTTTCCTGGAATTGGGCTTTATGCCGGAGAAGCTGGCCAGCGGTACCCAGACAGTATTTTACTGGAAGGGGAACACCACACCTCCTGCCTCCTATGAGGCCTGGTGTCACATGGTACAAGCCCTGCTTCGCCATCTGTGCGACAGATACGGCAGGGAGGAAGTGCTGACCTGGCCCATCGAAGTTTGGAACGAGCCCAATCTTTCCGGCTTCTGGTATCGTGCGGATATGCAGGAATATTTCAGATTGTTCCATAAGACATTTGACGCCATCAAGGAGGTGGATCCCGCCTTCCGCGTGGGCGGACCGGCGGTCTGCGGCGGATCGGACGAACTCTGGATCCGAAATTTCATGCAATACTGTCATGACAACAGGATTCCGGTGGACTTTGTGACCAGACATCACTACACCACAGAGCTGCCGGAGGATGTAGGTCATTACGGCTACCCGGAACTGATGCAGGCGGAGGACGGTTTTGCCAATCTGAAGACTACCAGAGAGATCATCGACAGCTTCCCGGAGTACAAGGGGCTGGAGATCCATATCACGGAGTTCAACACCTCCTACATACCCAATGCACCCATTCATGACACCAATCAGAACGCAGCCTTTCTGGCGCAGCAGCTGTCCAGACTGGGGGAGGGCAACGAATCCTATTCCTACTGGACCTTCGGCGATGTGTTTGAGGAGAGAGGGGTCCCTTTTACCCCCTTCCACGGCGGCTTCGGACTGGTGGCAAACGGTTGTATTCCAAAGCCCACCTTCTGGACTTTTGCTTTCTTTACGAAATTGAAGGAGGAGGAGAGTACCTGCATCTACAAGGATGATTACGCAGTCATCTGTAAGAGGAAGGATGGTTCCTATCGGGGTGTGCTCTGGAACATGACCAATACCCGCGCAGGGTATCATCACGAGGTGACGCTGGAATTGCCCGGTATGGAGGAAGGGTGCCTGATGACCAAGACGGTGGATGAGAGCACCTGCAATCCCCTGAAGGTATGGCATGATCTGGGAGAACCGGCCAATCCGAGCAAGGAGGAGACAGAGCTGATCAAGTCGGCGGCATACCCTTTCGTAAAGACGACTCGTGTGATTCCGAAGAACGGAAAACTGCAGACGGTCATCTCCGTAGAGGAAAACGGTGTGGTCTACTTCGAGTGGAAGACGGGAAAGGTGAAATCCGACAGAGGTTACTCTTATGCCCGGACGATGCAGTATCCGGATATCAATCCCATCACCAGACTGGATTATCCCGATCCGGACGTGATCCGGGTGGAGGATACCTATTATATGGTGAGTACTACCATGCATTTTATGCCCGGCTGTGAGATCCTGCGTTCTTATGATCTTCGGAATTGGGAGCACTGCACCTATGTGTATGATGTGCTGGATTCCACCCCGGGCCAGCGGCTGGAGGGAGAGGAGAATATCTACGGAAAGGGCATGTGGGCGGCATCCCTTCGCTGTCACAAGGGAAAATTCTATGTGTGCTTTGTGGCGAATGACACCCACAAGACTTATCTCTATACCGCTGATCAGATAGAAGGCCCCTGGGAAAAGCACAATATCGAGGGCTTCTATCACGATTGCTCATTGCTCTTTGACGATGATGATAAGGTGTACATCGCCTACGGCAACCGGGATATCTACATCACCGAATTAAACGAGGATCTGACCGCTCCCAAGGAGGGGGGCTTACACAGACTGGCAGTCAGCGACTCCAGAGAGACCGGACTGGGCTATGAGGGGTCTCATTTCTATAAGATAGGCGGAAAATACTATCTGTTCTTCATCCATTCCCTGCCGGACAGATGGCGCAGAGTGGAGGCCTGTTTCATGGCGGATTCCATTGACGGGGAATTTACCGGAGGCGATATCTTTAACGATGACAGGGGCTACTGCGGACAGGGAATTGCCCAGGGCGGTATTGTGGACACCACGGACGGAAAGTGGTATGGGGTTCTGTTCCAGGACAGCGGCGCAGTGGGAAGAATTCCCGTACTGGTGCCCATGCACTGGGAGGGGGATCAGCCGGTATTCGGCGTTGACGGTGTTCTTCCGGATGCCTTCCCCATCGAGAGCACCAGACCCGGTTACCGGTACAAACCTCTGGTGGACAGCGATGACTTCAAGGGAGAGTTGAAAAACTGCTGGCAATTCAACCATGAGGCGGATTGGTCATTGATTTCTCAGAACCGGGAGGCGGGTACCTGGACGGTGCGTACGGATAAGGTCTGCGCCCATCTGACCCAGGCCAAAAATACCATCACCCAGCGGATGGCTTACCCCGGAGCGGCAGGCGAGGTGACCGTGGACGGAACCGGACTGGCAGAGGGGGACTATGCAGGAATCTGTGCCCTTCAGGGGATGTACTCTTTCTTCGGTCTGACCAGAAGAGAGGGAAAGCTGTTTTTGGTGGTGACAGGTCCCGACGGAGAAGATTATGCCGCAGAGTGGAAGGAAAATACCATTCGGATTCGCCTGGAAGCGGATTTTACCAATATGAAGGATACGGTTTCCTTCTATCTGAAGGAGGGATGGTCCTGGAAAAAGCTTCCCGTGACCAGAAGGGTGGCCTTTCGACTGGATCATTTCACCGGCTGCCGGCTGGGACTTACGGTCTATTCCACAAAGCAGACAGGCGGTTGGGCGGCTTTTGGTGATTTTGCATATCACTCCAGATAAGATTTGGTGATTATTACCCTATTGACAGCCCGACAAAGGTAAAAACAGGCAAAACTGTTGATAAAATTGCGAAGAAAATAGCAATCATTGAGAAGACAAGATAGACAAAAATTGTGTAATATGCTATTATTGAAATAAAGCATAATCTAGCATTGTGCACTATTTTATTACTAGTTAATGGAGGAAAACATGAAGAACTCTAGTAAGAAAGTAATTGTAGCCGCTGTGATAGCAGTGATTGCCCTTGTGGTACTCTTACTGTCATTACGGGGAGTGGAGGATTTTCACGACAAGTATGCCGGTGTGGATCTTACCACTGATGTGGCCGGCATGGAGCGAGAGGGCACTTACGCAGGGTACCTGAAGGCTCATTCCGGCGCAAAAAATGCTACTTCAAGTGTAGAAGTTGATCTGTTCAGCGGTACATTTGAGGGAGAGGTTCAGACCATGGACACCTACCAGGGAGAGAGCAATGTGCTGCTGACCGGCAGCGGTTCCCGCGCTGAGTGGACTGTTGATGTGCCTGAGACAGGTTATTACAACCTGTATATTGAATATCTGATTCCCAAGTCCAGAGGCGTTGCTGCAGAGCGCGCTGTCTATGTGAACGGAGAGATCCCCTTCGAGGCGGCAAAAAATATCTCCTTCACCAGAATCTGGAAGGATGGCGGCGATGTGAGAGTGGACAATCAGGGCAACGAGATCCGTCCCACTCAGGTTGAGGTATTCGACTGGCAGCACACCTACTTCAGAGACGACAGAGGCTATGAGGCCGATCCCTATCTCTTCTATTTAGAGAAGGGTGAGAACGTGATCGCTCTTGAGGCTGAGAATGAGCCCATGGCTTTGAAGAAGCTGGTTGTCAGCGCTGTACAGGAATTGGACAGCTATGCAACCTACAGAGCAAAGCAGCCCGGTGTAAGTACCACTGAAGACACCAAGAGTAATTTCGTGCAGATTATCGAGGGTGAGCATTCTACTCTGCGTTCTGAATCTTCCCTCTATGCAAAATATGACAGATCATCACCCACCACTTACCCGAACAGCGTAACCAAGACTGTTTTGAACTACGTGGGCGGTGAGGCCTGGAGAAGCGCCGGTCAGTGGATCGAGTGGGAGATGGAGGTTCCGGAGGACGGCTTCTATCATATCACCATCAAGGGCCGCCAGAACTATAATCGAGGAAGCGTCTCAAACAGAACCGTTTACATCGACGGCGAGGTTCCCTTTAAGGAACTGCAGGAGGTATCCTTCGAATATGGCAATGACTGGATCTACAGGGATCTGGCTGACGAGGAAGGCAATCCCTTCGAGTTCTACCTGACCAAGGGTACGCATACCATTCGTATGGAGGCGGCTCTGGGCGGATTGGGCCAGATCTTGTCTGACTTGGAGGATTCTACATACAGACTGAATCAGATCTATAGAAAGATTCTGGTTTATACCGGTGCAAACCCTGACGCATACAGAGATTACAAGATCGACAAGAACTATCCTGAGATCATGGAGGCTATGGACCTGGAGTCCAAGCGTCTCTACAAGATCGTCGATGACATGGTAGCATACTCCGGACAGAAGGCTGACCAGATCGCTACCGCGCAGACAGTGGCACAGCAGCTGGAGAGATTCTGTGAGAAGCCCAACAAGATCACCGTTGAGTTTACCACCTTCAAGGATAACATCACTGCAATCGGTACCGCTACCCTGAACATGACAGAGACAAAGCTGGATGTGGACAGAGTATATGTCAGCGGCGTAGATGCAAAGGTGAAGAAGGTTAAGACCAATATTCTGAAGAATATCTGGCATGAGGCGAAGTCCTTCGTCGCTTCCTTTATTGTAGACTACAATGCGGTGGGCGACGTATATGACGACGATGATGATGAAGTAGTGAAGGTTTGGGTACTGACCGGACGCGATCAGGGTACCATCCTGAAGGCAATGGTGGATGACTCCTTCATCCCTAAGACGGGCATTAAGGTCAACGTTGAGATCGTTGCTGCAGACGCTCTGCTGAATGCGGTCCTGGCAGGAAGAGGACCGAACGTGGTATTGTCCGTGGGTGCTGACCAGCCTGTCAACTATGCACTTCGAAATGCAGCAGAGGACATTACTCAGTTCGACGGATGGCAGGAGGTTCTTTCACACTACACACCCAGCTCTTATGAGCAGTACAGACTGGAGGATGCGATCTACGCAGTGCCCGAGGCACAGACCTTCAACGTAATGTTCTACCGTAAGGACGTACTGGAGGAGCTTGGACTTGAGATTCCTCAGACCTGGCAGGATCTGATCGAGATGATGCCTACGATCCAGGGCAACAACCTCTCCGTCGGTATTCCTACCGCAGCGGGCAGCAGCGGCGCTGCAGTGGCTTCCACAGCGGTTGCTTCCAATGCACCTGACCTTTCCCTGTACTTCAGCCTTCTGTTCCAGAACGGCGGAGATTTGTACAATGAAGAAGGTACAGAGACCACGGTAGACACCGAGGCAGGCATCAAGGCATTCGACGATTATGTGAGATACTTCAATGACTATGGTATTCCTACTGTATACGACTTTGTAAGCCGTTTCCGTTCCGGCGAGATGCCCATCGGTATTCAGGCATACTCCGTATACAATACTCTGATGGTATCCGCTCCTGAGATCAGAGGTCTCTGGGACTTCACCCTGATTCCCGGTACCGAGCGTACCGCAGCCGACGGCACCACCTACATCGATCGTTCCGATTTCATCACGGGTAGTGCTACCATGATGATCGCAGAAGAGAACGAGAGCCTGAAGCAGAAATCCTGGGAGTTCATGAAGTGGTGGGCAAGTGCAGATACTCAGGTTCAGTTCGGACGTGAGATCGAGGCACTCTTAGGTGCTTCCGCGAGATATAACACAGCAAACAAGGACGCATTTGTACAGCTGTCCTGGAGTGCTGATGATATCGCAGTTCTCGATGAACAGTGGAATTACACAAAGGGAATTCGCGAGATCCCGGGCGGTTATTACACAGGTCGTCACATTGCCAATGCGATCCGTAAGGTTATGAACGACAAGGATGACACCAGAGAGACAATTATTGACTACTCAATCAAGATTGATGATGAGATTACCAAGAAGCGTAAAGAATTTGGCTTGCCGGTATCAGAATAGGGGAGTGAAGCATGAAAGAATTTTTTAGCAAGTATATCACTCTGCGCAAGCATAATGCGAGAGTTGCAATAAAGAAAGCGAAGAGAAGCAAAATGTGCTATGCATTCCTGGCACCCTATGCGATCCTGTTTACTCTCTTCTTTATTGCCCCGGTTGTTATTTCGGTTTTCTTTAGTTTTACTTATTACAATGTGTTGGAAGCACCCAGATTTATCGGGTTGGACAACTACATCAACCTGATCCTTCAGGATGATATCTTCCTGATCGGTATTAAGAATACGCTGATGATCGCAATCATCACAGGACCTCTGGGATATATCATGTCATTCCTGTTTGCATGGCTGATCAATGAACTTCCCAGATGGGTTCGAAGCGTGGCGGTTATCGTATTCTACGCACCTTCCATCGCAGGTAACTGTTACGTTATCTTCTCTGTATTCTTCAGAGGCGATGCGTACGGATATGTGAACTCGATACTGATGGAGCTTGGTATCATCGATGCTCCTATCCTTTGGTTCATCAATCCTACCTACATGCTTCCCATCTGTATGATCGTTATCCTGTGGATGAGCCTGGGTCAGGGCTTCCTTTCCTTCGTTGCAGGTCTTCAGGGTGTTGACAGATCGATGTATGAGGCAGGATACATGGACGGTATCAAGAACCGTTGGCAGGAACTTTGGTTTATCACACTTCCCAGTATGAAGCCGATGCTGATGTTCGGTGCGATCATGGCGATCACACAGGCCTTCAATGTATGTGACGTTACCATGCAGCTCTGTGGTTACCCCAGTACCGACTACGCGGCAAGAACAATTGTAACGCACCTGTTTGACTACGGTTCAACCAGATTTGAAATGGGTTATGCGTGTGCAATCGCAACAATTTTGTTCTTGATGATGTATCTGTGCAATAAAGCAATTCAAAGTCTATTGAGAAGAGTAGGAACCTGATATGAGCAAAAAGAAAAAAACAAGAGAAATGGAAAAAGAATATCGCAAGCCGCTGATAAAGAGAAGAAAACCCAACCGTTCTGTCTGGGGCGATATCTTCCTCTACTTATTCCTTGCATTTGTTGCTTTGGTAATGGCGTTCCCTATTATTTACGCCGTCGGCAGTGCGATGAAGCCGTTGGACGAGCTGTTTAAGTTCCCCCCGACTATTTTGCCTCAAAACCCCACATTTGATAACTTTTCCGATTTGTTTGTAACAATGGGAAAGTCGTGGGTAACATTTTCAAGATACCTGTTCAACACAGTGTTTATCACTGCAGTAGGTACCGCAGGACATCTGCTGGTTGCCTCCATGGCGGCATTCGTGCTTGCGAAGTATGAGTTCCCCGGCGGACCGTTGTTCTTCAAGCTTGTAACCATCGCAATGATGTTTACCGGTTATGTCACAGCAATCCCCAACTACCTGATCATCAATGCATTGGGTTGGGTCGATACCTACTGGGCAATCATCATTCCCGCTTTTGCTTCTCCCATGGGACTGTTCCTGATGAAGCAGTTCATGGAAGGTCTTCCTACCGCACTGATCGAGGCTGCGAAGATCGATGGAGCAAATGAATGGAGAGTATTTACCGGAATCGTAATGCCTAACGTAAAGCCGGCTTGGATGACATTGATCATCTTCTCCGTACAGGGTCTGTGGAACAACAGAGCATCAACATTTATTTACTCCGAAGAGAAGAAGACTCTGGTATATGCTTTGCAGCAGATCCAGGGCGGTGGTATCGCGAGAACCGGTCAGGGTGCAGCCGTTCTGGTTGTAGTCATGATCGTTCCCATCGCAATCTTCATCTTCTCCGAGAGCCAGATTCTGGAAACAATGGCTAGTTCCGGTTTGAAAGATTAATAGGTGCGAGGTGGCTTATGAAGAGATTAATGAAGAGAATTGGTGCACTTGCACTTTGCACCGTTGTATTCGCAGGCTCCACCATGGTGACCTGCGCCAAGGAAAGAAGTTATACCTACAATTATGATTTCTGGGAGGACGTTCAGGACTCTCCCGACTTCTACACCGTAGGAGAGGTGTTCACCTCTACAGACTTAGGTCTGGAGGTGAGACTGAAATCCCCTCAGGGAATGTATGTGCGTGATAACTTCATCTATGTCTGTGATACCGGTAATAACCGTATCATCAAGATGAAGAAGGATGGTGCGGACAAAATCGAGGTCGTGGATATCATCAGTGAGTTTCAGGGCATTGAGAATAATACTTTCTCGGGACCGACCGATGTGGCAGTCAGTGAAGAGGGTGAATACTTCATCGCGGATAAGGGAAATTCCAGAGTTGTAAAGCTGGATAAGGATTTAAACTTCATGCTGGAATTTGTTAAGCCCGAGGATTCCACACTGGATCCCGAGATCGTCTTCCAGCCCAACAAGCTGGCGATCGATACCGCAGGACGTGTGTACTGTATCTCCACCGGTATCAACAAGGGTCTGATCAAGTACGAGAATGACGGAACCTTCTCCGGATTCGTGGGAGCTACCCGAGTAGCCTTCAACTGGACAGATTACATCTGGAAGAAGATCGCTACTCAGGAACAGCGTGAGAAGATGGTTTCCTTCGTGCCTACCGAGTATGACAATATCTATATGGATTCCGAGGGCTTCGTATATGCCTGCGCCGGATCAATCGAAGAGGAGGATCTGAAAAGTGAAACCTCCGATGCTCTCCGCAGACTGAACCTGATGGGTAACGATATTTTGGTCAGAAACGGTGACTTCCCTATCTACGGTGATCTGTATATGGGTGAAGGCGGTGGTATCAAAGGTGCATCCTACTTCGCCGATGTCACTGCACTTGACAATAAGGTTGCCATCTGTCTGGATAAGAACCGCGGACGTATCTTCGGTTATGACGATCAGGGTAAGATGATGTTTGCATTCGGAGGCAATGGAAGTATTGCCGGTTACTTCAGACAGAATGCAGCCATTGCGATCGAGCATATCGGAAATGAACTGTTGGTTCTGGATCAGTACGATTGCTCCATCACCGTGTTTAGAACTACCGAGTTCGGTGAGACCGTATATGAGGCGATGCGCCTGTTCGACGATGGCGAGTACGACAAGTCCGGAGAGGCCTGGACAAAGGCGATGCAGATCAACGGAAACTACGATCTGGCATATATCGGTATCGGACGTTCCCTGCTTCGTCAGGAGAAGTACCGTGAGGCAATGGACTATTTCGAACTCAAGTATGATGAGGAGAACTACTCCAAGGCATTTAAGCAATACAGAAAAGAGTGGGTTGAAGACCACATCGGAACAATCGTAGTCGTGCTTGTTCTGCTCTTCGCCATTCCCGGTGCTATCGGCAAGGTGAAGTCCATTAAGCATGAGATCGAGATCGCAGATATCTTTAAGCTTCAGTAGGGAGGACAATATGAAAGAATTATTCATGAACAAAAGCTCTTGGCAGCGTTATTGGAAATCCCTGAAGTTTTCCATGTACTGCATCACCCATCCTTTGGACGGATTTTGGGATCTGACCCATGAGAAGAGAGGTACATACGCAGCAGCCAATACCATTTTGATTCTGACACTGGTTGCCAGAATCGCACAGTTGAGATACACCAGTTTTATTTTCCTGAGAGTATATTGGGAGGAGATCAATATCTTCCTGTATCTTTCCAGTATTTTATTCCCGTTGGCTTTGTTCGTAGTCGGCAACTGGGCACTGACCACACTGTTTGACGGTAAAGGCAGACTGGGTCAGGTATACATGGCAACCTGCTATTGTCTGGTTCCCTATCCTTTGATTCAGTTCCCGCTGATGATCTTCAGTAACTTTGTTACCGTTGACGAGGCGGAGTTCTACACAGTCATCAGCGGCCTGTCACTTGTATGGTGTGCACTTTTGATCATTGCGGCAATGGGACAGATTCACGAGTATTCAATGGCAAAAAACATTTTGTTTATGGTCGCATCCCTGTTCGCAATGCTGGTCATCGTATTCATCCTGATGCTGTTCTTCAGTATGATTTCCCAAGGCGTTGCATACTTTATCTCACTGGGAAGAGAGTTCCTATTCCGACTATAGTGGGATCAGACGAAAAGCTACTGTAAAACAAAAAGGATGGAGTAGACATGAAGAAAGAAAAATCAGTTAGAAGTGCCGAACTGAAGAAAGCTATTTTGGCAAAGGCTAAATCCCTGATTGGGCCTGTGATTCTGTTTGCGATTATTCTGGCCGGCATATTGGTAGTCCTGAACTACAAGAATGTTGAGGAAGAGGAACCTGTCATTCGTGTCAACGGATACGACGGATCAACGGATGACGTCATCCTTGAGAATGACAAACTCATCTTCACTATGGATCCCAAGACCACCCAGTTTTCCGTTCAGGTAAAGGGTACCGACAAGATCTGGTATTCCAATCCTGTGGATTCTGAGGAGGATATGCTTGCTCTTACAAATGAGCAGAACAACTTAAAGTCAACGCTGTTGATGACCTACAGCCAGTCTACCGGTCTGAAGACCGATTTCAGCAGCTGGGAGTACTCAGTTGAGAAGGGGCTGTATGAGATCGAAGCCACTGCAGACAAGGTTCGCGTAAAGTATTCCCTTGGTAAGATCGACAGAGAGTTTTTGATCCCTCCTGTCTGCACAGTTGATGAGTTCAACGACTGGTTGGACAAGATGGAGAAAAAGGATGGAAATACCTTCCGCCAGTTCTATATGAAGTATGATATCAATAAGCTGGGTAAGAAGGACAACAAGGAGGAACTTCTGGAGAAGTATCCTATCCTTGCAGAGCAGCCGATCTATGTTCTTTCCGACGGTGCCAGCATCGCAGTGAAGGAGAAACTGGAAGGCGTATTCGAGAGAGCCGGCTATACCGCTGAAGAATATGAGAGAGATAAGGCCCGCAGAACCGGAGAAGTTGAGAACAATAATCCTGTGTTTAACATCGAGATGACTTATCAGCTGGATGGAGACGATCTGTTGGTTTCCGTTCCTCTGAGCAAGCTGGAGTTCCCCAAGAAGTACCCGATCTACACTTTGTCCATTCTGCCTTACTTCGGTGCAGGCGGCAAGGAGGATGAAGGTTTCCTTCTTGTTCCCGAAGGCGGCGGCGCACTGATCAACTTCAACAATGGTAAAGAGAATCAGTCAGCGTACTACGCAAATATGTACGGCTGGGATATGGCATTGACCAGAAAGGCGATCGTACATAACACCAGAGCATACTTTAATGCATTCGGTATTTCCCATGACGACGGTTCCTTCCTCTGCATTTTGGAGAGTGGTGCCCCCTATGCATCTATCCAGGCGGATATCGCAGGAATCACCAAGGGTATGAAGCTGAACAGCTACAACACCGCAAATGCAATCTACAATATCTGCCTTCGTGAGGAGTACGACGTAGGTGATATCGCAAACAGCCAGGTATTCGTATATCTGGAGGATATTCCCGACGAGACCATCGTACAGAGATATTGCTTCCTGAAGGAAACTGATTATGTAGACATGGCGAAAGAGTACCAGCAGTACCTGCTGAAGCAGTATCCCGGTGCTCTGACGGCTAACACCGACTCTTCTGCACCTGTGGCGATCGAGATCGTCGGAGCAGTGGATAAAGTGAAGCAGATCTTGGGTGTTCCCGTTTCCAGACCTCTGGAGCTGACCACCTACAAGGAAGCTCAGGAGATGATCACCACCCTATATAACGAAGGCATGACGAACATGTCTGTGAAGATGGTGGGCTGGAGCAACGGCGGAGTGAACCAGAAGATCATGAAGAAAGCGAAGAACGTATCCGATCTGGGAAGCAAGAAGGATCTGTCTGCACTGTCCGATACGGCTGCAGGCATGGGAATTGATTTCTATCTGGAAGGCGTGACCCACTATGCTTACGACAGCGGCATTCTGAATGGTTTCTTCTCCTACACTGATGCTGCGAAGACGCTGGCAAAGCAGAGAGCAGTCATTCCTGTGTACAGCCAGGTAACCTACTCCAAGAGAGAAGGAGTAGACGATTATTATCTGCTTCATGCGGATGTGATCGATGAGACCACTAAGACTTTTGTGGAGGCAGCCTCCAAGTACAACGCAGGCGTTGCTTTCCGCGATACCGGTATGGATCTTTCCTCTGACTTCTATAAGAAGAATCCTGTCAGCAGACAGCAGGCGATGGACAGACAGACTGCAAGCCTGAAGGAGATCTCCGACAACGGACAGAATATCATGATCAACATGGGTAACGTATACGCTGCAGTATACAGTGATATGATTACCAACATGGATCTTCAGGGAACCAGATACACTTTGCTTGACAGATTTGTTCCGTTCTATGAACTGGCATTGCACGGCTATGTAAACTACACCGGCGAGCCTTTGAACCTGGCAGGCAACTACGAGGAAGAACTCCTGAATTCTGTAGAATACGGTGCCGGATTACAGTTTAGCCTGATGAAGGAATCCACCTTTACCCTTCAGAAAACTCTTTACACCGAGTACTATGGTTCTGATTATGATGCTGCGCATGATAAGATGATGGAAGTGTATAACAGATACAATGCAGAACTGGGTCACACCTTTAACCAGGAGATGACCGGACACGTTTCCTATTCCGACGACGTTGCATGTACGATCTATAAGGACGGTACCAAGGTATATGTCAATTATGGATTTAATGCTGCAACCGTAGACGGTGTAACGGTTCCTGCAAGAGATTACAAGGTAGTAAGATAGTTCGGAACTGACTTTATAGTTTAGAAAGGGTATTATGGTATGAAGAAACAGAAGAACAAATTAGCCGGACTTCAAAAGCGCAAAGCAATATCAGGCTATCTCTTTATAGCACCGTTTATCCTGGGATTTCTGGTATTTATGGCTAAGCCATTCTTTCAGTCTCTCTGGATGAGCTTTTGTGATGTGCAGCTCGGCGCAGGTATTATCAATCCGGTATTCAAAGGTATCGGAAACTTTAAACATGCACTTAGAATTGACCCTGAGTTCAACCGTCTTCTGGTAGAGCAGATCACCAAGATGTGTATTTACTCTCTGGCAATCATGGTATTCAGCTTCTTTGTTGCTTTGATCTTAAATCAGAAATTCAAAGGACGTGCGCTGGTGAGATCCATCTTCTTCCTGCCCGTTATTCTCTCCTCCGGCGTTATCTTAGGACTGGAGACCAATAACCAGCTGATGGCGAATCTGGCAGCCAGCATTGAGGATACCACCACCGGTGTAAGTATTACCGTTGCACTGGAGAATATCCTTCGAACCGCCGGCGTCGGTACCAAGGCATTTGAACAGGTATTCGAAGTAATCGACAACATTTACGATATCGCCATTGCATCCGGTATTCAGATCATCATCTATCTGTCCGGTCTGCAGACGATCTCCGACAGCATGTACGAGGCGGCTGCCATCGAGGGATGTACCAAGTGGGAGAGCCTTTGGAAGATTACTTTCCCCATGATCAGCTCCCTGTTCCTTGTTAACTGGATCTACACGATCATTGATTTCTGTATGCGTTCCGATAACGAGGTTATGAAGAAGTTTACCACTGTCATGATCGGTGAAATGAATTACGGCCTGGCGTCGGCCATGGCGTGGATCTATTTTGCCATCGTCATAGCATTCGTGGGAATTACTTCACTATTTATCTCAAAGGGGGTTTACTACTATGACTAAAGTAAAAGTTAAGAAGTATCAGAACTTCTGGGAGAGAAATAGAAAGTCTCACGGTTATCTGTTAAAGAAAACGCTGATGGAATACGGTGTCAGCATCTGTAGATTTATCCTGTTGTTTGGTATGTGCTTTATGATTCTGCAGCCTATCCTGAACAAGATCTCCGTCAGCTTTATGACAGAGCAGGATCTGTATAACCCCATAGTCATCAGTATTCCGGAGCACTTTACAACAGAGAACTATAAACTGGCTGCAGATATTATGCAGTACAGCAAGGGCCTGAGAAATTCCCTGATCATTTCCCTGACGATTGCGGTCCTTCAGATCACAATGTGTACTTTGGTAGGTTATGGATTTGCAAGATTTGAGTTCCCCCTGAAGAAGCTGTGGTTTGCATTGGTTATCCTGGTAATCCTTGTTCCGCCTCAGACCATCTCCAGTTCCCTGCATCTGCACTTCAGATTTTTCGATGTCTTCGGCTTATTCAAGCTGATCAAGGGTGAACCCCTGAACCTGACCGGTTCTGTTTTGCCCTACTATATGATGAGTGCCGGTTGTATGGGATTAAAGAATGGTTTGTATATCTATATGATCAGACAGTTCTTCCGCAATATTCCGAAGGAACTGGAAGAGGCAGCGTACGTGGACGGCTGCGGTACCCTGAAGACCTTCGTCAGAATTATGCTCCCTGATGCAAAGCCTATTCTGACATCCTGCTTCCTGTTCGCATTCGTATGGCAGTGGACAGACGGATTTTACTCCAGAATGTTCCTGGGAACCACCAGATTGGTCAGCACCTCCCTGTCTACCATCGTAGACAGTCTGGGTGTTTACATTGCAAAGGGTACCGGTATGATGAACCAGACTGTATCCATTGCGTACTCCAACTGTATTCTTTCCACCGGTACACTGATGATCATCCTGCCCTTGATTATCCTCTACCTGTTCGCACAGAAGGGCTTCGTAGAGAGTTTGTCAAGCTCGGGTATAAAAATGTAGTTTACAAGTTACAACAAATGTAGTATAATACTATTTGTAGTTGTGATTTTGCACAATTATGTTATATAATCCACGTAGCAGACAGGAGAAGACCCGGAAAATTTGTCTCCTGACTACGTGAGATCTATATAGAAATAAGGAGGAAAAAAATGAAAAGAGAGATGTTTAAGAAACTTATGGCTGTTTCTCTTGCAACAGCAATGACTGTTGGAATGACAGCTTGTGGCGGCGAGACTCAGACTTCCAGCGAGCAGCCCTCCAGCAGCGAGAGCAAGCCTGCTGAGAGCTCCAGCGAAGTTACTCCCAGCTCCAGCGAGGAAGAGGTTGGTCTGCTTCCTATCATCAAGGGCGCTGATGGCAACCCCATCGACCTTGGCGGTATGGAGATCATCGTTCGCGACTGGTGGACCAGTGATGAAGCTTGGGATCAGATGGCAAACGCACCTGAGACTCCTTACGAGGTAGCTCGTGCTGAGTACTGGAACTGGATTCAGGAGACCTACAACTTTACCATCAAGAGACAGCAGATCAGTGACTGGGGTTCCGCTCCTCAGGATTTCGTAGACTATGCTACCACCGGCGGTGATGATAAGAACTACGTATTTACCGTACGTGAGGATTCCAAGATTACCGGTGCGATCGATGCCGGTCTTGTTTACGATCTTTCTACTTTGGATTGCCTGGACTTCACCGAGGAGAAGTTCACCAAGAACCGTCTCCACGAGATGTTCGGTTGGAACGGTCATATTTGGGCTATGTATGCCGGCGTATCTGAGCCCAGAACCGGTGTATTCTTCAACGAGAAGCTGTTGAAGGAAGCTGGTATCAACCCTGATGACATCTATCAGATGCAGGCAGACGGCACCTGGACATGGGATGCTTGGACCAACATCATGGATCAGGTTCAGCGTGATATTGACCAGGATGGTGTTATCGATGTTTATGGTACTACCCAGAACAACGGTGCTATGGTAGAGGCTCTCGTTTACTCCAACAACGGTGAGTTCATCGGTAAGGAGAACGACAAGTTCGTTTACAAGCTTGAGGACGCTAACACTCTGGAAGGTCTTGACTTTGCAGTTAAGATTCTGAACGAGTATACTTATCCTTATCCCGAAGGCGCAGCTTGGGATTACTACAAGGAAGCATTCAAGAACGGTCTTGCAGCATTCATGCCTGAAGATGCTTACAATATTACCGGTATGTGCAAGGATTACGAGTTTAAGTATGGCTACGTTATGATCCCGAAGGGACCTCAGGCTAGTGACTACACCAACCGTTGGTCCAACAACCCTGCAGTTATTCCTGCTTGCTATGATGCAGACAGAGCATGGAAGATCGCATTTGCTTGGAATCTGTTCACTGATGACGTACCCGGTTACGAAGGATATGATTCTCAGATCGAGAACTACATGAAGGCTGCTCCCGATCTTAGAATTGCTGAGGAGACCTGTGTAATGCAGACCGAGAAGGGTATGGTTACCTGGGGCGGCGTTGTTAACAACGTTAACTTGGGACCTGATCTTATGTGGAACATCTACGCTGGTGCAGTAGTATCTGAGAAGGTTGAAGCAATCAGAGATACATGGAAGGCTTATATTGACGAGGCTAACGCTAAGAAGTAATATTTGCCATTATAATGTCAGTAATGGGGTGGTGTTTTCCGGGCACCACCCTTTCTGGTTATTGGGGGAAGTCAGTTTTTGCCCAATCGTTTATCACCATGAGCGATTGGGCAAACGCTGAAGAAGAAATACACATAGAAGGAGATTTTATATGGAAGTAAAGTTTCATCTGCCGGGACTTCGTCAGAATTTCCCGCTGAACATGCTGGTAGTCAGCCTTTTAGAGCAGGAACCGGAGAGGTTTCGGGAAGGGGTAAAGATTGCGTCCTTTTTTGGCGAGTTTCCCACCTCTCTGTGGAACGGGGGAAGACCCTCCAACTATGATCAGTGTGATGCCAGATTCATCCGCAATGTTGTAAAGGCCATCAACGCCAAGGGAATTCCGGTTCGTTATACCTATACGAACATGCTGCTTACTGAGGAGGACCTGCATGACCCTTACTGTAATTTCTGTATGAAGGTGGCTGACAATGGGATGAATGAGGTGATGATCTTTTCTCCTCTTCTGGAGCAGTATATCCGAGAGAATTATCCCGGCTATAAGCTGAACAGTTCTACCTGCAAGGAGATTCGTGATATTGATCAGGTGAATGAAGAACTAAAGAAGGATTATTATCTTGTGGTATTAGATTACAACTTTAACAATGATTTTGAGGCATTGGCTAAGATCGAGGACAAGGGTCGCTGTGAGATTCTGGTCAATACTCTGTGTACACCCAACTGTCCCAGACGAGGCAAGCACTACGAACATATCGCCAAGTGCCAGCGCATCATGCTGAAGAATCGTAAGCTTCCCGCGGACAAGCAGATCCCCCTGGAGCCCTGGTACTGTGAGCATGGTGAGTACAATTGCGTACATACCATTCAGAACTACAGCACCTATATCGGCCCCGATGCTATCTGGGAGAAGTATGTCCCCATGGGCTTCAATAATTTCAAGATCGAAGGAAGAACAGCCAACATTTTCTCTTTGGTGGAGACCTATGTTCACTATCTGATCAAGCCGGAATACCAGGGTGAGACCAGGATCCAGCTGTTGAACAACCTGAAGGCCAACCGTATTATCGTAGTGAATCATCCCAAGCCCGGTGTATGGGTTCCGGAAGACTAGGAGGGAAAAATGGCGGCAAAGGAAGTATACTGGCATTTGCCCGGATTTTGCTATTTCAGAGTCCTGAACCAGATCCTGATCAACTTGATGCATGCCTTCCCTGACAAATTCAGGGAGGGATATAAAATTGGTTCCGTATATGGAACCTTTCCGGGAGCCATCTGGAACGGCGGCCGGGTCGTCTTTGGCTTCACGGGAAAACAGGACATGCAGCGTGTGTTGGATATCTATAATAAGCAGAACATTCCGGTCAGGTTCACCTGGACCAATTCTCTGCTGGAGGAGAAGCATGTTTACGATACCTACTGTAATCTGATCATGCGACTGGCGGACAATGGACTGAATCAGGTACTGGTCAACACTGAGGTCCTGGAACAATATATCCGTAAGGAGTATCCCGGTTTCCCATTGATCTCTTCCACCACCAAGCGCATCACCGGTGTGGACGGAGTTTTGGAAGAACTGAAGAAGGATTATTATCTGGTAGTGTTGGATTATGATCTCAACCACAATGAAGCCGCACTTTCCCGACTGGAGCCCTATGCCAATCGCCTGGAGCTGCTGGTCAACGAGGTCTGCTTCCCGGGATGTCCCAAGCGAACAGAGCATTATCTGCAGCAATCCAGGCTGCAGCTGGAGTATGATGTGACCACCGGGTTCCCCTGTCCTAACAATACCAGACAGCGAACCTTCGCGGAATGTATGGACAGACCGGCATTTATCTCCAATGAGGAGATTGGCAGCTACATCGACAGAGGCTTTGCGAATTTCAAGATCGTCGGACGTGGAATGCCCCAGGAGTTTGTCAAGGAATCTTACCTCTACTTTCTGGTGAAGGATGAGGAGAGAACCTTCATCCGGGAGAAGATGGAAGGGCTGCTTGGACAGGCCCGGGCAGCTATGCGAAAATAAAGTGTTTATGAGGAGTTGTTGCACGTAAAGTAAAGTGCGGCAACTCCTACTTCTTTGCACAAAATCATATTTGTGGAATTGTGCAATATAGACAAGAAAAACGATGACATAGCAATATTTGGGGAAAGATTCACAAGGGTTAATAGGAAGTTTCGAGAGAAATTTACTACAATATACTAGAGTGATAATAGATGGAGGTATCAGCAAATATGGGGAAATATAGAAGCCTTCGGAGTGTGAAAGCTCTTTGCATTTGCACATTGTGGACATTATTGCTCAGCGGCTGCGGTGAAGGGCCTGTTGAGGATAAGACTGTGGTGGTGGATAACAGCGAGAAGACGGTTGCGTTTAGTTTTGCGACAGTGGAACGAGGGGATGTAATCGCCACAAAGCGAATTCGTTGTACCTATCGCCAGCAGAGTGAAGCAGAGCAAAGCTTTCAATTGACCGGTAAGATCGTGGATAAGGTATATGTCCAGGAGGGCGATTATGTAAAGAAAGGCGATCTGCTTGCCACGCTTACTTTGAATACCCTGAATCGCGACATTGAAGATCTGGAGTACAAAATCAATCGAAACGAACTGCAGCTCTCCTTTATAGAAAATAATGAGATTCTGGATATCCAGAATGCCTGGGTCAATTACTTAAGTTCGTCCTGGCAATCCGAAGAGGGGAAGAAAGCGGTGGAAGAACAGGTTCTGAGTATTCAGCAGAGGTATCGCTATCAGCGGGAGGACTGTCAGGACGGGTTGGAACTGGACAGGAAGAAGCTGGCTGCGTTGAAGCAGGAGAAGAAGTACTGCAGCCTGACTGCCGAAATGGATGGTTTGGTTTATGAGATCAAAAGGAATTTGCAGGGATCCACTTCCAAGGAAGGGGAAACCGTGATCACGATCGTAGACAACTCACAGTGTCTGTTTGAAACAGCCTATGTGGAGGAGGATGCAGTCCATTTTCATGAGGGCGATTTCCTGGAGATGATCGTCAATATCGGAAATGCTGCAGGAACCTATATTCTGACTCCCTATCAGCCTGATCAGTGGACGGACAAGATGCAGTTTAAGGTGTATGACGGACCCTATACCTCCGGCCTGGAGGTCGGCACCTCGGGTATGATGACATTTACTACGGAAAAGAAAGAGCAGGTTCTCTTCCTGCCGAAAACAGCGGTAAACAAGGCAGATGACAAATATTATGTCTATGTTGCGGATGAGAACGGCATGCGTCAGGCGAAATGGATCGAAGTTGGTGTCTTCGGGGATAGTCTTGTGGAAATCGTCGGAGGATTAGAGGAAGGAGATAAGGTGATTCAGAGATGATGAAATGGAAGAATACTGGTAAAAAATCTGCCGGACTCGCTCTGCTGATTCTGACACTATCCCTATCCGGATGTGGACAGACTCCTGTCACGGTTGATCATGGAGATGTGACACTGATTGAACCGGAGGGAATTGCCTTAAATTATGAGGAGGCTTCCTATCGCAGTCTGTATGATGCGAAGATCGTCAGCGGAATGGTCTATCCCTACACAGAGTTATGCGAGGCCGACCACTGGATGCAGTTTCGGGGCTATGGCGCATTGGCCGGAACAGAGGTGAAAAAGGGTGATGCCCTGATTCTGACCAATACAGAGGGGATTGAAGAGAGAATCAAGAATCAAAAGGAAGCCATTGCTCAGATGCAGGAAGAATATAACGAGTACTGGGTGGAAAAGTCTGAGGAGCTTGCAAAACAGAAGGCGGCGATGACCTACAATTCGGACATTGTAACGAAATATGAGGCCAGACAGCCCCAGCAGTATCTCACACAGACAGATGAATCCGGCAATCCTGTACAGGTAGAGAATCCGGAGTATACCGCCTGGTATAATAATGCATCCTATCATGACTGTAAGAAAAATCTGATGAGGGCCACGGCACAGGTTCAGCAGCTGGAAGAGGCTATGAGACAACGGACAGAGTTGTTCAATCTGGATCTGGCCTATCAGAAGACATTGCTGAACCGTCTCCAGGAGGATCGGAAGAAGGAGTCCGTTCTCAGCGACATGACCGGTGTAGTCACAGGCATGCGCGGCCTTTCAGAGAATGACTCTTTCGGCGGCGGAACAGTTCTCATGGCAGTGTCTGACATGAATCAGAAATATTTGAAGACGGATTTTATCAACAAGGCTGAAATCGGAAAGGCAGAGGATATCTACGCAATTGTGGGCGGCCAGCGGTATGAAGTGGAATATCAGCCCATGGATCCCGAGGAATACACGAAGCTGAAGGATGCCCAGAGAAGAATCTACAGCACCTTCCGACTCATCGATGAAGAGAACCGGGTGGAATTTGGCAGCTTTGGCGTAGTAGTTGTCAGGAAACAGGCAAAGGAACAGGTACTTACCGTTCCCCAGTCTGCGATCACCTGGGCGGATAACACAGCCAGTGTCTATGTACTTCGGGATGGAAACAGTGAGAATGTGCAGGTACAGGTAGGCATGAAGGACGGGATGTATGCGGAGATCCTGTCCGGCATTGAACCCGGTGATAAGATCATCACGGATAAGGCGATGGTTCCCGGCAAGAAGACCATTACCCTGCAGAAGGGCAGTGTACAGAGCATCTTCAGTGAGATGGGCAGCCTGGAATATCCCGTTGATCAAAGTGTAGAAAATCCCGTCCGGTATGGCACCGCTTATCTGGAGGAAGTCAAGGTAAAGACCTTTCAGGAGGTACAGAAGGGGGATGTGCTGATGACCATCCGCGTTGTACCCGATCAGATTGGGTTGGAGAGAAAACAGAAGGAACTGCAGAGGGCAAAGGAACGTCTGGAGGATACCAAGGCGGCTCATAAGGATGACACCTCCAAGGAATATCTGAAATATCTGGACAGTGAGAATGAGCGGATCGCCGAGTTGGAAGAGGTCATTCGGGATATGAAGAAGGATTTTGCCACCACCGAGATCAAGGCGCCTATCAGCGGAATCGTTGTCAGCAATTTCTGGGGGATGGAAGAAGGAAAAATGCTTTCCGCTAATCAGACCTATGCCTATATTGCAGAGCAGAGCTCCAACTTTATTGCACTGGAGGATAAGAACGGGCAGCTGACCTATGGCATGGAGGCGACAATCCAGTACTCCGATGAGGAGGGAAATGAAATGGAAGCCGTAGGAAAGGTCGTGACCGTGAATCAGACTACCTTTGACAGGGACTTAAACGATGAGAATGTAGCGCTGATTCAGATATCTGCAGAGGATATCGGTGAAATGGCGGGCAGTGCGTCGCTTCGGGAAGTCTTCTGGAATCCTTCCCGCTTCAGGGTAACCATCGTGACCAGAAAGATGGACAATGTGGTGCTGGTGCCAAAGAGTGCAGTCACAGTCTCCGGAAGTACTACCTATGTGAAGCTGAAGAAAGAGAATGGAGAAGTGATTTACCAGAGTTTTGTAGCCGGCGGTTCCGATACCAGTAATTATTGGGTCGCAGAGGGTCTGACGGAAGGAATGGAAGTATGTATAGAATAATGCTGCAAAAATTATGGCACAAGAAATGGATGAATCTGTGTCTGCTTTTGGGAAGTATTTTGCTGATTGCTACGGTGGTCAGCTTCCCCTTATATCAGTCCGCGGCTTATGACAGAATGCTGCAGGATGAATTTAAGACCTATCTGGCGACAGAAGGAACATGGCCCACCATGAACAGTATGACGGTCCTTTCCAAGAAGGATCCCCAGGGACAGACCATTTCCAGAATGGAGGGATTTGTTGCCGGGATCCATCAGGAACTGGGTGTGACGGAGAAATCCGTCAACTATTTCTACAGTCTCACAAAGTCAGAGATCAAATCTGCCATGGATCGGTGGGAGACAGATGGTTTAGGCGTGCGTCTGAGTGCCATGACCAATCTGCCTGATCATGTGAAGCTTTTGGCCGGTGAAATGTATTCTGACACCGGTCTGACCGAGGACGGAGCTATCGAGGTAGTCATTACCCAGGATGCCATGGTGGAGTGCAACCTGTTGATCGGCGAGACACTGATTTTCAAGGATATGCGGGATATAAACGGCAAGGAGATCCGCCTGTATGTGAAGGGTGTGTTTGAGCCGATCACCGATGACAGCTACTACTGGCAGGTAGATGAGAGTAAGCTTTCCAATGCCTGTCTGATGAATATGGATCTGTTCCACAGTATGTTTACCGGTGAGAACGCGAAGAAGTTCACCATCAGCTGTAACTATTATACGATGTTCGAGTATGAGGACCTGAAAGCGGGTCAGGTGGAAAAGCTGATGGAGACCACCGACTATCTGACGCAGGAAAGCTCCTTCCGCAGTACCATGAGTGAGCCGCCCTATCGGTCAATTCTGGATAGCTATAACCGCAAGCTGGAGCGAATTCAGGCAACCCTGATGATCCTGCAGATTCCCGTGCTGATTATGCTGGGAGCTTTCCTGTTCATGATCTCCGGTCAGATGTACGATATGGAGCGCAACGAGATCTCTGTCATCAAGAGCCGGGGAAGTTCCGGAGCACAGATTTTCAGACTGTACCTCTATCAGAGTCTGTTTCTCACCCTTGTGGGAGGATGCTTCGGTATTCCTCTGGGTGGAATGTTCAGCCGGATCCTTGGTTCTGCTGAGAGCTTTCTGGAGTTTAACAACAGCAGAGTATTGAACATCGTGTTCACAAGAGAGGCTGCCGTCTATGCCGGGGTTGCCATGCTGGTGACGCTGTTGATCATGACGCTGCCTGCCATCAAGCACAGTCGTGTCACCATTGTAAAACTGAAGCAGCAGAAGGCACTGAAGCAGAAGAGCTGGTGGGAGAAGCTGTTTTTGGATGTGATCTTGCTTGGAATCTCCCTCTATGGATTCTATTCCTTCCGAAAGAATTCCACAGCTCTTGCGGAGAATGTTTTGAAGGGTGAAGCGTTGGATCCCTTGCTTTACATCAGTTCTTCCCTGTTTATCATTGGTATGGGAATGCTGTTCCTCAGACTTCAGCCCAAAATCGTGCAGTTGATCTATCTGTGCGGAAAGAGATTCTGGGGGCCTGCAAGCTATGCCTCCTTTATGGAAAATATCAAAAACGGTCGGAAGCAGCAGTTTATCATGCTGTTCCTGATCATGACCATCTCACTCGGCATGTACCATGCCACCGTTGCAAGAACTATCCTGCAGAATGCCTGTGACAACGCAGAATATCTGGATGGTACGGATGTGATCCTGCAGGAGACCTGGACTGCTGTGGTGGATAGCGAAGGACATAAGACCGGAGACTATGTGGAACCGGATTACGGAAAATATTCCACGTTGGAATTTGCGCAGGGATACACCCGAGTGCTGGTGGACAAGGCAGCTACCATCAAGGGTGCCGACAAGTCCAGACAGACAGTCACCGTGATGGGTATTCACACCAGAGAATTTGGTGAGATCACCTGGGTGGATCAGGATCTGAACAACAGGCATTACTATGAGATTTTGAATAAGCTTGCAGAGAACTCAGGCGGTGTGATCGTCTCTGAAAACTTCAGAAGCAAGCTGGGCATGAAGGTGGGAGATTCCATTTCCTACCAGAACGCAGACGGAAAGAATGATTCCGCCACGATCGTGGACTTTTTCGATTATTTTCCCGGATATGCTCCCACCCAGTCGGCGTTGAATCCGGACGGTACCGTAAGTACGACGGACCAATATTGCATTGTAGGTCATTATGCGCACTTCAGACAGCGCTGGGGCGTGACTCCCTACGAAGTCTGGATCCAGCTGGCAGAAGGTCACAGCTCTGACGAAGTGCTTGCCTGGGCAGAAGAAAACGACGTAAGCCTGAAGAAGTATGTGAGTCGGGAGGACGATATCAAAAATACGATCACCGATCCTCTGCTGCAGGGAACCAACGGTGTGCTCACCATGGGCTTTATCGTGACCATTGTACTCTGTGCAGTGGGTTATCTGATCTACTGGATCATGTCCATCCGTTCCAGAGAAATGATCTTTGGAGTGCTCCGAGCTTGTGGTATGCACAAGGGCGAACTCTTCAAGATGCTGATGAATGAGCAGATTTTTTCCGGTGTATTTTCAATTCTGGCAGGAATCGGAATCGGTAAGCTGACCTCCTCCATGTTTGTGCCGATGCTGCAGCAGGCATACGCTGCAACCAATCAGGTACTTCCCATGCAGCTGGTGGTAAACTCTGACGATATGGTGCGGCTGTACAGTGTGATCGCTGCTGTGATGGTTGTCTGCTTTGCCGTACTGATCCTGTTACTGTTCAAGATGAATGTGGCAAAGGCGCTGAAGTTGGGTGAAGAATAATGAATAATAACGTATTGATTGAAATAAGTGGTGTAAATCGTATCTTTCCGGTGCCCGGAGGAGAATTTCAGGCACTGAAGGATATCAACGCAGAGATTCAAAGGGGCACTTTGACTGTGCTGCGGGGACGTTCCGGATCCGGTAAGACGACGCTGATGAATATTGTGGGTGCCCTGGATGATCCTACCAGCGGCTATGTATGTATTGAAGGAAGAACCCTGGGCAGTATGTCTGACAGGGCAAAGGAGAACCTGCGCCGAAAGGAGATGGGGTTTGTCTTTCAGGCAGTGTCTCTGATCCCTACCATGAATGCGTTCCAGAATGTGGAGTTTTCCATGAGACTTGCCGGAATCAAGCCCGGCAAGGAGCGGGACAAACGCGTGGAGGAGTGCTTAAAGCTGGTAGGCCTGGGAAACCGTATGCATCATATGCCTGCGGAGATGTCCGGTGGTGAGCAGCAGAGAGTTGCCATCGCCCGGGCCATCGCCCATCATCCCAAGGTGATCATGGCCGATGAGCCTACCGCGGAGCTGGACAGTGCAATGGCTGCGCAGGTTACAAGACTTTTTAAGGAGATGACCCGCAAGGAGGGGATCACCATCCTGATGACGACTCATGATGTGGGTCTGATGGATGCAGGCGATATGATCATTGAACTGGAGAACGGACAGAGGATCAGTTAGAAGGGAGAAGACTTATGTCACAAGCCATGATTCAGGCGGATGGCCTGGTAAAAATTTATAAGACAAAACAGACAGAAGTACTTGCCCTTCAAGGGTTGGATCTGACGGTAGAAGAAGGAGAGCTGACCGCCATCATCGGCAACAGCGGCAGTGGTAAGTCTACGTTCCTCAATATGATCGGCGGACTGGACCGACCCAGCGCCGGGTCACTGTTTGTGGCCGGCAGCAACCTGTTCACTATGACGGAAAAGGAGCTGGTGCTGTACAAAAGAGATACAGTCGGCTTCGTATGGCAGAACAACGGCAGAAATCTGCTTCCTTACCTGACAGTGTTGGAGAATGTCATGCTTCCGATGAGTCTGTCCAGTACAAAGCAGAAGCGGGAGAAGGCACTGGGGCTTCTCGAGATGGTAGGGATGAGTCACAAAAAGAAGAGCCGTATGAATATGCTCTCCGGCGGTGAACAGCAGAGAGTGGCGATCGCCATAGCGCTGGCAAATTCCCCCAAGCTTCTTCTGGCTGATGAGCCTACCGGAAGCGTGGATATGAAGACGGCAAACTATATCTTTGACGTTTTTTCTGAATTGAACAAGAACGGACAGACGATTCTGATCGTAACCCATGACGTGGCACTTTCCAAGAAGGTAAAGCGTGTGGTGGCGATCCGAGACGGCAAGATCAGCAGTGAGCGTGTTTTGAAGGAAGCTTACGCCGACAGATTACAGGAGAGCAATATCGACTGGCGTATGGAGGATACTCAGGATGAGTACGTGATTCTGGACCGGGCGGGAAGACTGCAGATTCCTGCGGAGCTTTTGAGCAGTTTGGAACTGAAGAACAACAAAGTCAGTATCGGTCTGCATGATGGCAAGATCGTCATCAGCAAACCGGAAGAGTAGAAGCAGAGGAATCTATGAAACGGAAGATGTATTTTAAGAACAAGGGGACAAACCCCGTCATAAAGGCTGACTTCCCTGATCCGGATATCATTCGCGTGGGTGATGTGTATTATATGATCAGCACGACGATGCATTTCCTTCCCGGAGCTGTGATCCTGCGCTCCTACGATCTGCTTCACTGGGAGATCGCTTCCTATGTTTTCGATACCTTTGAAGGTACGGAAGAGGCGCGGATGACCAATGAACGCAGCAATTACGGCTGCGGGATGTGGGCCGGATCGTTAAAATACCATAAAGGCTGCTTCTATGTGACTTTTGCGGCAAAGGAGACCGGTCGTACTTACTTTTTCAAGTCCGCCAATATAGAGGGACCCTGGGAGCAGCACTATATTGATTTCTACTTTCACCAGGGGGCACTGTTTTTCGATGATGATGACAGAGTCTATTTTGTCTTTGGACACAGGGATATCTGGATGCGGGAGATGGAACCGGATCTGAGCGGAATGAAGCCGGGCGGCTTTGCAAGAAAGCTTCTTGAGGTACCACAGGAAGAAGTGTGGCTTCCAGATGAGGGGGTACATTTTTACAAGATAGACGGTGCCTATTACCTCTTTACTATCCGATGGCCCAAGGGCGGTACCGGGAGAAGAGTGCAGATGTGCTATCGCTCGGAAGCGTTGGAAGGGGAATTCACAGGCAGTGTCGTGTTGGATGATGCGCTTGGACTTGGCAACAACGGTGTGGCACAGGGCGGTCTGGTTCAGACCAATGACGGCCGGTGGTACAGTATGCTGATGCAGGACCGTGGGGCAGCAGGACGTTTTCCGGTGCTGGTACCTGTGGATTTCTCAGGACAGATGCCGGTTTTTGGCGTCAAGGGAAGAGTACCGGAGCAGATCGAGGTGACGGACAATCGTCCTCATTACGAGTACGAACCCCTCTGGTGCTCCGATGATTTCCGCTATGAGGTGGATGCGTTCGGACATGGGAAACTGAAGAAGCAGTGGCAGTGGAACCATGAGCCCAATCCGGAGCTTTGGGAAGTGCTACCCGAGGGCGGATTGAAGCTGACCAGCGGAAAGATCTGTACGAATGTGACGCAGACCATCAATACCCTGACGCAGAGGTTAATGTATCCCAAATGCAGCGTTGAGGTGACAGTGGACGCCGGCGACTTAAACGAGGGAGACTATGCAGGAATCTGTGCTCTGCAGGGGTGCTACGGGATGCTGGCAGTGAGCAGAGAGCTCCGCCGCTTTTATCTGACCATGATGGAAAGGGAGGATAATGAAAAAAATCGCAATACGAGGCTCCCGGATTATATGCCGGGCATTGTGACTGAGAGAGTCAATCTGATGGAGCCCGTGGTCAGACTGAGGATGGATGTGGATTTTAAGGAAAACGCCGAGACAGTCAGTTTTTACTACAGAGAACCCATGCAGGGAGGAAAGTGGAGAAGGATCGGTGAGCCTCATCGCATCTATTTTGGGCTGGACCATTTTGCGGGATGCAGAGTGGGACTTTCCCTGTATGCCACCAAAAAGATCGGTGGTTCGGCATTGTTTCAGGATTTTGTATACAATTTCAATGAGTCATAGCAAAGAAAAAGGAGCGGTTTCTGTGGCAATTCGTTATGCCTTGCAACCGCCCTTTTCTTTACAATGTGCCGCCCGCTTTACTTCCAGTAGCGGGAGTAGTCATAGTCTCTTGCAAAGAGATACATCTCCTGCAATGCCTCCTGATAATTGTCCTTTGTCAGTCTCTTTTCTCCGGCTTTGATCTGCTCGAAGAGATATCGATTGATCCGGGGAGTATGGTGGCAGGAATCCAGATAGTTGTCAAGATCTGTGATGATCTCCGGTTCATATTGATAGTAGTAGAGGGTCACATTTGGGTATTCAAGCAGTTCCCCTATCATTTTGGAATAGATTGCAATATAGTTTTCCAACCCCATCTCCGAGTAGGTGGCCTCTTCCCAATACAACATGCTGTAGGGAGGCAGATAGAGAAGAAATTCGGTCTCAGGGTGTGCACCGATGATCGGGGTCAGATTGTCCAGATTCTCGGTGACTGTGGCAGGGATCGAATTCTGTGGCTCCCTGGTGACGGATTCGGAGAGATATTTTTGACGACGGGGTGCCCAGTCTTTTTTCGCGATCTCCTCGCCGAAGACAATGCTTTCATCCCAGCAGTAAGCGGAATCAATATTGTCGGTCTCTCCCTGAAGGTAACTCACCAGATTGCTGATACTGTAGTGAAAGGCATCCTGATTCAGCAGATAGGGAGCGTCATTCAGGATGGAATCGTCATACAGGTATCCCGGTCTCTCGGTATAAGCGGTCCAGGCAGGCACCAGAAACTGATAACTATTGAGATCCATGAGAACATGATCCACTTTCCTGTCGCCGGAGAATACCTGCTCCAGAATCGCCTTCAGATCGTCAGTTCTGGCACCGGAGTAGGAAAGCTTCAGGGTATGCCATCCCATTTCATCGTCGAACCATGAGGTGTGGAAATTTTCGGTCATCGAGGACCCTACGATCACATCAGTGTATTCAAGGTTTCTGGCAGCGCCGGGCGTCTGATAGACCGGATCCCGCAAAATCAGGGCCTGGCCGGGGAGTGGTTTATGATACTGGAAAAAAGGATCCATCCAGAGGATCACGGCAATCATCGGCACAAGAATGGCCAGGAAGATCAGAACAAAATATTCCAGCGCTGTTTTATCGGATCGTTTCACAGAGGACAACCTCCTTCTTTAGAAATTGAAGTAAATAAACTTGGAGATCCTTGAGAATGAAAACAGAGAAAGGATCAGCAACAGGCTTAGCCAGGCAAGCCATTTGTTGGAACGATAATGTCTTTCGGTGATCTCGGCGGTGGAGGGAGCTTTTACACAGATAACGGTCCATAAAAGTGTCCACCCCCATGTCATGAACTGAAGGACCATCTCTATGCCAGAAGTGGGAAGAAACCGTTCCATCAGAAGAACTGACAGGGAACTATCCCAGAGCGCATGAGTCATTTTCGACGGCAGCCATCCCATGCCCCCCTTCAGTATGCTGCCGATCAGGCGGAAAGGCTGGCGGAAGTACTCTGCCCGGAAGAAGATCCAGGCAACGTTTACGAAACTGAAGGTGAGAAGCCACCGGATCCATTTGGGGAGTTTTTCTATGATCGTGTGGAACAGACGGTGGAAAACCTGCGCCAATCCATGCAGGATCCCCCAGAGAAAAAAGGTCCAGGCGGCGCCATGCCAGATCCCGCTGACAGTGAACACGATCATAATGTTGACCAGAGTACGGAGCTGCCCCTTTCGATTGCCGCCCAGAGGAATGTATACATAGGTGGTGAGAAATCGGGTCAGCGTCATATGCCATCGCTTCCAGAATTCACTGATATTCAGAGACTTGTATGGGGAGTTGAAGTTTTTCGGCAGATCAATGTTGAAGAACAGTCCTAACCCGATGGCCATATCACAGTAGCCGCTGAAGTCAAAATAGATCTCCAGTGTATAGGTCAGCATGGTGAGGAAGGCACCGGGCGTATTCAACACTAATGTGTCAGAGAAACCGATATCGCAGACTTTGGCAAAGGAGTCTGCAACCAGAACCTTTTTCGCCAGACCGAGGATAAAATATTCCAGACCGCGAAAGACGTTGGAGGGATTTACGTGATGTTTTGTCCGATCCCGCAGCTGAGGAATCAGTTCCTGATGGAGCACGATGGGGCCTGCCACCAGCTGAGGAAAAAATGACACAAATACGCTGTATTCCAGAAAAGGATAGCGGGGCATCTTCCGTTCATAACTGTCGATCACAAAGGATACCTGCTGGAAGGTATAAAAACTGATTCCCAGAGGAAGAGCGATCTTCTTCCAGGTGAGAGAGGTGGAAAACAGTCGGTTGATATTGGTCAGGGTAAAGTTGAGGTACTTAAAATAGAAGAGCAGAGAGAAGTCAAAGGCAAGCCCTAACAAAAGCATGCATTTTCTTGCCGTCGGGGAAAGGGTTTCCATCGTCAGGACAAGGTGAATACAGTAATTGCCAACGATACTTGCACCTAACAGGAGGCAAAGCTTCGGGTCGCCATATCCGTAGAATACAAAGGAACCAACCAGAAGACTCAACAGGGCAAGCCTGTGAGAACCCAGTCGGTTCATGAGAAAATAGATCATCCAAACAATGGGCAGAAAGACAAAAAAGGCATAGGAATTGAAGAGCATGAGGGTGAATCCTCCGTAACGGTATATTAGGAGTCGTGGTGAGAGTACAGATGATTCTTCTCACGATACTCGCTGGGGGTACAGTTCTTCGCCTGCTTGAACACGCGGTTGAAGGTAGAGATGCTGGGAAAACCGGACTGGAGCGCAACCTCTGTGATAGACAGGTCCGGCTGTGCCAGAAGCTCCTGGGCGATCTGAATACGCCTTCTGGTGATATAGGCACAGAAGGTATAGTTGGTATATTGCTTGAATAATCTGGAAAAATGATATTTGCTGAATCCGATGGAACTGGCAATATCATCCAGATTCAGGTCATCCATATAGTGGGAATCTATGTAATCCATCACGGTGTTGAATTTGTCCACATATTCCTTCTGCTTATAGACCCGCATGTTGGGGAACAGATTGATGTCGTGCAGATGGTTGGTGCCGATCTTAACGAACATATTGAGCAGCAGGGAGAAAATCGTCAACTCCGCGAATTCATTCTTGCTGAAATACTCGTTGCGCATCTGGACCAGGATCTGATACACGTCATCGCAAATGTTGGGATGGGTGCTTCTGGTGAGATGAAGCGGATTTGCCAGAATAGATTGTACGCCTGCAAATCCGTGTATTCTGGAGAGCGCGGTGAGATCGAAAAGGAAGATAAAGCGGTTGCCGGACTGTGGCGCATGCAGGGAGTGCAGTTCTCCGGGGGGAATCAACAGAATCTCTCCGGGTCTGATGGTGAAAGTCTCCTCGCCGATCTTTGCCTCGTACCAATTCTCTACGGGCATGATCACTTCCAACGCATTATGCCAATGGGGGGAGTAGTCTGCAGGAAGATCATTAAACCAAATGCGCACGCAGGATTCCTGGCGATACTGCACCAGTTCCTGATCGGTACCCACAAAAATCCGGGGGCGGGAGGTGTCCGAGTTGGCACTGTAGAACGTGGCCCGGTTTGCTGCGATTGATTTGTTGTTGGTAGTATCGGCAGGCATGCTTCTCCTCCCTTCCTGAAAGAATGTGCGTCGATGGAACAGCAGTTTGAGATGATCTCAAACAGTGGTTTACCTACCTTTCATTCTATCATTTTTTGTAGAAAATGTAAATTTATTTCTTGTGGATTCCGAGAACATTGACAATCAAAACCCCTTGGCATTTTCAGCCAAGGGGCAAAGACTCTTTTTTAGGACAACAGGGCCAAGGAACCTGTTCTTGTGGTCCTCCTGCCTACTTCATATCCTTCCGAATCTTATCGATCAAGGCCTGATCACACTCCGCCACGGCCAGGATGTCTTCATCCGACATGCCGCGGCTCAGCATATTGATGACGACCCTTCTGGTCTTTACCTCATCACCTTCTCTAAGGCCAATTTCTTTTCCAGCCTCCATACCGGCCTCCATACCGGCCTCCATACCGGCGGCTCTCTCCTCTGCAATCCAATCTGCCAATCCCTTACACATATCTATCTTGCCTTTCTTTCTGAATTTGTCCTTCATACCTGTCATCTCCTGCAGATCACACCCTATGAGTACCTTCCCATATTCTGTCCGATGGCTTCAGATGAACAGTGCGGAACCGCTGCGTTCCCGCTTCCGAAAGGATCTGCTGGAACACCCCATACGCTTCGATGTGCTCTAAATTCGGCAGACAGTGGGACAGAAAATCAAGATTGTCTCTGTAGTCCGGATCTCTGGTGGTCGAAGCGGTCCGATAATAATCTGGTTTTAAATGCTCCAGGATTATGTAGTCAGGAACCCCCATTTCTGCATTATGTCCCAGATAAAACGAACCATCCAGATTGTATATGACGATTGCAAGGTATCCGTTGAGCGTTTTTTTAACGTTCAGCCAGGCGCCCATACATATATCTATGAGATATGATGCATTATCATCTGCGGAGTCGGTTCGAATATAATGAACGTATCGGTTCTTTCTTTTTTTGTCTGGGACGGGCAGATTGATGATCTTTTTATCTTCTATTCCGAAATCACGTAATGTGAGCAGCATATTGGTTCCTCCTTTGAGTCTTCTCAGATGTACTTTTACACTGCCTACTTCATATCCTTCCGAATCTCATCGATCAAGGTCTGTTCGCACTCCGCCACGGCCAGGATGTCTTCATCCGACATGCCGCGGCTAAGCATATTGATGACGACCCTTCTGGTCTTTACTTCATCACATTCTCTAAATCCAATTTCTTTTCCGGCCTCCATACCGGCCTCCATACCAGCCTCTCTCTCCTCTGCGATCCAATCTGCCAATCCCTTACACATATCTATCCTGCCATCCTTT
>JBJENO010000027.1:0-4951 GCA_051880235.1 Acetatifactor sp.
ATATCACAAAGTGGTGTTCTCTTTTCATTTAATCCGAATAAAATTTTACGCTAGCTAACAAATCTCATCCTGGCCAAAATGTCCTTAACAAGGGGTACAGTTTAATATTAGCTCCTCCCCCACTCTCTCCATCATCCACGCACTGGTCTTGGCAATCACCTCCAAGCTCTCCCCAAGTTCCTTTAGTTCTTTCCCTTGACTCCAGCTGGTCACATAGGAAAACGAATACTCCCCTGTATCAAAACCAAAAAGTTTCCTGCACACACAATAGCTGATGGATTCAGCCTCCACTTCTCTGGCATTTCTGCTTAGCTTCCTGTCCTGCTCAACGCCCTCAATTGATCCTCCATCCTTGTCATGCAAGAGGCTGTGAGCCCACTCATGTACCAGAGTTTTGATTGTCTGCTCCTCGCTCATTCCCTTTTGGACCACAATCCTTTTTTCAGACAGACTATAGTATCCTTTTGCTCCACCCTCGATGTCCTCAAAGGTGACCGGAACCGGCGCAATTCGACATATTGCGTCAAAGATCGTCTCATAATCCTCCATATCTCCGGTAAGCTCGTCCACTCCAAGGGAGGGCAGTTCCGCTCCACTTGTCTGAGACACATCAAATACGGATACCATCCGAAAACTCTGGTTCTTTACCACCTTCTTCTCCTTGACCGGATTGCCCTCTGCATCAGTCTTCGCCTCTCCGGTCTGAGCATCCACCACTTGGCTCTCCACCTCGCGTTTGTACTGAACCGGTGCGATAATCCGAATGCCTGTCTCGCCTTTGTTTACATGGCGCCCTAGCTTCTCCCAGGTCTTGTAGCCGGCGCACAGGGTAGCATCCGGCTTCTGCAGAAAGATGAGCAAAGCGTTGCTGTACGAATAGTTGTGAAACTTACTCAGAAAATCCAGATAGGCCTTGTAAGTCTCACTGTCATACACTGCTCGCACACCTTCCTCCAGTTTCTTCAATACTTCCTCTATGGTATCTGTCTTTGTAATCTTCATCCTTTTTCTCCCTTCACAAACGTTCTCTTCTTTGCAGCGTCTTCGTCTGCTTCCTGTTCGCCTAAGCGAAACCAAATGTCTGTTTCACAGCCGCTTGGTTTCCTTTCAAGCTCCAAACAAAAAAGCGGGAGCACGACATTCTCTGCCGGCTCCCGCTGTAACATACCTATTATTGTTTCATGGTTCCCACGCCTAACCTGGTGATTCTCTGATAAGTTTCCAGAAGTCTTTCCGGTTCCGGTGCGGTTTCTTCCTCAAAGGTGAGCTTGATGGTTGCCCCATCACTGCCAAGGGGCATCTCATCCTCACCAACGCAGCATTCGTACCTTTGCACAATCGCTGTTTCGATCTTGTCCTTATCCGCGTACTGTACGACTCTGGCCGCCTTCTCCTCGATGGTGTAGGGTTCTTCAAACCGAATCCCCCATTCCAAAAACAGTTTCAGTTTCGTCTTCATCGGATGTGCTCCTGTCTTGGACACCACGAAGGTTCCTTTGGGCAGGCTCTTTAGCTCATCCGGCGTCATCAGTGGTCTCTGAATCATCTGCAGACTCTTACTGGGATCATTCTTTCCTCTGGTCACAGATCCGGAGAGAACAGTTTGGTTTCCCAGGCTTTTCGACAGAACTTCTGCTGACTCTGAATTCGGTGCAAAACCACCAAAGATGGTATCCTGACAGTTATCGATAATGATCTCTGCCCCCTCCTTGCCATAGTTTTTGTTCAGCTGCGCAAAGGACTGAATCATGGGCACAATGGACACTCTTCTGCTTCGCGCCGCGGAGAACATCATTTCTGCACTTTCAATCTTTGGAATGGTACCAACTTCATCCCAGTAGAAGATCACACGGTTGTCCAGCTTTCCGCCGTTCTCGTCCGCAACGGTCAGGATCTCTCGATACAGCTGCTGGAGAATGAGGGACACGATGAAATACTTGGTGTTGTCCTCCTCCGGCATAACCAAGAAAATTGCAGTCTTATTCTTACAAAAACTCTCGGCATCGATGGCCGTATCAAAGCACAGTATCTGTTCCAGCTCAGAATCCAAAAACGCATTCAGTCTGGACATGGCAGTTGACAGCACAGACTGCATGGCCTGCTCTGCTGTATTCAGTGCCGCGCCGGCAAACCACCTTGCCTTGTGTTCGCCGGGCAAATGGTTCATCAGCATCTGGAATTGGTTTTTTCCTTTGATGCCGGAGGGTGCCAGCAAATCCTGAATCAGTTTGAACACGCTGATGATATGCCGCTCCTGGGGTTGAGCAAATTCAGCAATCAGAAGGATCGCCGCAGTCAGTAGCCCTTCCGCAGCGTCATAGAAGAAAGCATTCTGTCCATAGGAGGAGGTGTCACCGCCTGATGAGATGATGGTCTTTGCTGTAATCTTTGCGTACTTTTCCGCCTTGGCTTTGCTGGCAAGATCTGATTTGTTCTGCAAATAGAGATCCATGTACTTGTTGACCAGATGCAGCATATTGTCGCCATCGGATCTGGTTGGATTTCGAAGATCAATCACTGCGACCTCGTAACCGTAGTAGTTCTTTGCGATGCCTGCATAGTTTCGGTACAGATCTCCCTTCGTGTCTGTAGTCAGAAAACTCATCCCGCAGGCGCAGGCATACTCAATATTGGGGTACAGGAAGTTCGCAGTCTTGCCCACGCCGGCCGCTCCTATCATCAGGCAGTGTACATCCCCGGTGTCAACCAGGGCATATAGCCTGCCCAGTCGCTCCTCACTCCCTAGGATCAGCCCCTGCTGGGTTGGCCGGTCGATTCCCTTTCTCCACTTCTCCACCTCATAGGGTACTGTCACATACGTCTGCCTGATCTCGGCAGGTGTTGCAAATCTGGCCGTTCCGTGCTGTCCGTCTCCCACCGGTCTGTTCTTGATACCATCCAGGTTGTAATAATTAGTCACCAACGACAACCCACCAAACACAACCACAAGGATCACACCCAATACCATTAGCTGAGCAAGTGGTGACATATCTGCTCCCCCTCCATTTCTTCTGATCGTGCGACCAAGTCCTCATTCCAATCCTTATGAATCGGGAGCAGTCTTCGAAGCCTGATTCCTTCTATGGTCTCCATTTCGTCTGCAATCTTCTTGCAGGCTTTTCGCCCCGCATCATCGTTATCCAGACACAACACAACGGTGTCGATATTCTCGTTATCTGCCAGCATCCGTAAAAGTGCATTCTTGCTGACACCTCCAAGTGCCACATAACTATGCTGCTCCCAGTCCTTAGGATACAAAGTCAGAAAAGACATCAGGTCGATGGGCGCTTCAAATACATATACTCGGTTTGTGACTCCCTGGTGACAAAACCCAAAGGATAAGTCAGAACCTTTTACATTCTTTCTATACTTTCCATTCGGATCGTCGATTCCGCGGAGTTGTATATTTCTGACTCTTGCGTCCCGGTCTCTTCCGACAAATGCGATGTGGTGATTTCCTCTGGTCTCGTACAAAACTCCCTCTTGGATAAAAAAAGAAACTATCCTCGGATCGATGCAGCGCACCTGACAGAGATAGTTTCGTAACAAATCATTGGTTGGATTTTTCGATGGGATATTCTCAGGACTGATCTTCTTTTCTGCAGCACACACAGCCTTGTCATTGGATGATGTTCCATTGATGCTCTGTCTGATGATCTCACTTTCCAGATCTGCAAGCTCCGGCCGAAAGGTTTGCAGAAGATAGGATACCGCTGCAGCGCAGGGCATATCGTAGAAGCTCATGCAAAAGCCAACGGATCGGCCGCCTTCTCCTGTGGAAAAGCGAAACCATTTGGAACCGTTGAAACGCACACTATCATGCGTCGTCCATATCTGTACATTCCCTACTTTCTTGATCTGCTCCCCATTTCCACGCAAGATGTCTACAATCGGAATCTCATTTGCAGCCAGAAACTGTTCCTCTGTGTAGTGCATTCTCTTCCCCCTTTATGATATCTCTCTTTGCAAAATGCGTTCTCGAAGTGACAAAGATTTATTGCATCCACCAAAAAAACGGTACTCTCCATAATCGAAAAGTACCGTTCCCTTTTTGAGTGATAACTTTCTGCAGTTTTGGAATAACCTTTTACTCCAGTTAACCTATCAATCCGAAACTATGCGAACAAATCATCTGATGTAATAATTGACTGAATGTCACCGGAATAAGAATTCTCTTCTACTCCGTAAGTCGTTATCAAGGTCGAATGAATCGCATATTTTGTCTCTGTTTTTTTAAGAAAATCTGATATTCTCCTTTTCTGATCTCTATCAAATTTTGCATCAACCGTATACTCTGTCTCAGAATATTTCATTTCACATATATTGATTACCTGATCTTTTCTTACAATAAGCAAGTCTATCTGTGAACCCGTTATTCCCTTGTCTTCATCCTTGCCACACTGCCATGCATTAACCTCTGTGAAAACTCCGGATATGCCAAGTGCTGCCTTAATCTGAGCAATGTGTTCAAGACATACTCTTTCAAAAGCAAGTCCGCTCCATGCACGAACTGCAGGAGTGTTACTTAATTCCTTCCAATAGTCATCATTATGAACATTGTCCCTTAAAAACTTATAATAAAAAAGCGTATAGTTATCAATCAGTTGATATAAGGAATTCTTCTGCTTATAACCGAAGGGAACATATTTTCTAATAAATCCGCAGTTCTCCAATTCCGTTAATTTGCGAGTCAGATCACCTGAACTAGCAATTCCGGTAATCTCACTTATCTCATCTCTGGTTATCCCTCTATTTACAGTACTTAATGCCTCAACAATTTTCATATATTGGCCTGGTTTATTGAACAATGCGCTATAGAGATTTTCATATTCATTTGAAAGAGGGGCACCTTCTTTAAAGAATAGATTATCAATATTCTGAGGAAGGCTTTGACCCTTTTTCAGCAGGCTCCAATAATATGGTATTCCTCCCATAATCATGTAACACTGCA
>JBJENO010000028.1:0-185517 GCA_051880235.1 Acetatifactor sp.
TGCCGGGGCTAATGTTTGAATTATTTTGGGACATTTTCAAAAATGCTTGACACAAGAATTAGAGCGTGTATTTTTTCTTGCAGTTATGCTCTAAGCGCTGGATCAGCTGGTAGAAGCAAAAAGCGATCACACATAGTATGATAATACTGGTAATTACCATATCCAGCTGAAAGACCTGGGTCCCATAGATGATCAGATAACCCAGCCCCCTTCTGGCCGCCAGAAATTCCCCGATGATAACGCCGACCAGGGACAGACCGATGTTTACCTTAGCAGTGCTGATCAGAATCGGAAGGGAGGCGGGAAAGATCACCCGTAGGAAGGCATCCCTTTTGGTACCCCCGAGCGTGGCGATGAGCATCAGTTTGTCACTGTCCACCTGGCGAAATGCGGTGTAGAAGCTGATGATGGTTCCGAATATGGCTACGGAGATGCCGGCTACGATAATCGTTTTCATCCCGGTGCCCAGCCAGACGATAAAGAGAGGGGCAAGGGCGGACTTTGGCAGACTGTTTAAGATCACCAGGTACGGTTCTGCAATCTCGGAAAGTGTCTTGGAGAAGAGCAGAGCGATGGCAGGCAACAGACCCAAAAGCATTACCAGCAAAAAGCTGAGAATGGTTTCCAGGAGAGTGATACCGATATGCAAACATAAGTCATTGTATAACAATTGGGTATAAAGACATTTACCCACTCGTACGGGGCTGGAAAAAAAGAAGGAGTCGATCAGCCCCAGATCCGCACTGACTTCCCAGAGGAGCAGCAGCGCGCCGAAGAGGAGCAGGCGAAAGATTGCCACCAATCTGTGGTGGCGGTAGTGGTCTCTCACATATGCTTCCTGACCGGTCAGGGTATCAGTGTGTTTCTTCATTGGACAGTACCTCCCATAATTCATTAAATAACGGCTGATATTCCGGTGCATTCCTGGGTGCAAGAGGAGAATCATCTTCCAGAGATAATCTGACCGGAATGATTCGCGCTATGGTAGCCGGACGTTTTGACAGTACGATGATTTTATCTGCCAGAGAGATTGCCTCCCCTAAGTCGTGGGTAATAATAATCATTGTTTTTCCGGCAGAGCGGATCAGTTTGCTGATGTCGTCGGCTACCATGAGCCTTGTCTGAAAATCCAGGGCGGAGAAGGGCTCATCCAGTAACAGCAGGCTGGGTTCCAGAGCCAGGGTCCGAATGAGTGCAGCTCTCTGTTTCATTCCGCCTGACAGTTCGCTGGGGCGGTTGTTTCGGAAGGCAGCTAAACCGTATTCCTGGAGAAGGCGATCAATGTAGACTTTTTTCTCAGGTGTCATCAGATGATGCATTTCCAGCCCCAGAGTTACGTTTTTATAGATGGAAAGCCACTCAAAGAGATGATCTTTTTGCAGCATATAGCCGATGGGGGGAATCCCCTGTTTGTTTTCGGAGTTCGCCAGCTTGACAAAACCTTGTTCCGGGGTCAGAAGCCCTGCGATAATAGACAACAGCGTTGTCTTACCGCATCCGCTGGGTCCTACGATTGCCACGAATTCGCCTTCCTCCACAGTGAAACTGATATCTTTCAGCGCGAGAGTTTCCCCCTGCAGACTGTGGTAGGAGTAGGAAAGATTGGAAAGCTCCAGTAGTTTGCTCATTCTCATCCCTCCGGACAGTTGAGAACTGTTTTCTATTAAGTTACGTTTCTCATGAAAAATGTGTGCATGGAAACTGTTGCAAAACAGTTTCGTTTATGCTATGATAAATGGAATTTAATGCAAAAAAAGGAGAAAAAAGCGATGGCACAACTTTGGGGCGGGCGTTTTACCAAGGAGACGGACTGGCAGGTGTATCATTTCAATGCCTCCATCGGCTTTGATAAGCGTCTATTAAATGAGGATATCGAGGGCAGTATCGCCCATGTGACAATGCTTGCAAAACAGCAGATTCTCACAGAGACGGAGAGAGATCAGATCATTTCCGGTCTTCACGGTATTCTGGATGATACCCTGTCCGGGGAGCTGACCATTGATGAAGATACCTATGAGGATGTTCACAGCTTTGTGGAGGCGCATCTTATCGACAGAATCGGTGATGCAGGCAAAAAGCTCCACACCGGCCGAAGCCGCAATGATCAGGTGGCTTTGGATATGAAACTCTACACCAGAAAACAGGTGAAAGAGGTCGATCGCCTCATAAAGGAACTGCTTTTGGTGATCTTACAGACGATGGAAGAAAATCTGGAGACCTATATGCCCGGATTTACCCATCTGCAGAAGGCACAGCCCATTACGCTGGCGCACCACTTTGGTGCCTATCTGGAAATGTTTACCCGGGACAGATCCAGACTTTCAGATATTTATGACAGGATGAATTACTGTCCTCTGGGAGCCGGTGCACTCGCCGGAACGACTTACCCGCTGGATCGTGAATACAGTGCGCAGCTGATGGATTTTAGTGGACCTACCCTGAACAGTATGGATTCCGTTGCCGACAGAGATTATCTGATCGAGTTTTTGTCCGCACTTTCTACCATTATGATGCACCTGAGCAGATTCAGCGAGGAGATCATTATCTGGAATTCCAACGAGTACCAGTTTGTGGAGATCGATGATGCCTATTCCACCGGAAGCAGCATTATGCCCCAGAAGAAGAACCCTGATATCGCTGAATTGGTGAGAGGTAAGACCGGACGTGTCTACGGTGCACTGGTAAGTCTCCTGACGACCATGAAGGGCCTGCCGCTTGCGTACAACAAGGACATGCAGGAGGACAAGGAGGTTGCCTTTGATGCAATTGACACGGTGAAGGATTGCCTGGCACTTTTTACCGGAATGCTTCGTACCATGAAATTCAAGAAGGACCGCATGGAGAGAAGTGCTATGAACGGCTTTACCAATGCCACCGATGCGGCAGATTATCTGGTTGGAAAGGGCGTTCCTTTTCGGGATGCTCATGGTATCATCGGTCGTCTTGTCTTGTATTGCATTGAGAAGAACACCTCTATTGATGCGTTGTCTCTGGAAGAACTGAAGGATATCAGTCCTGTGTTCGAAGAAGATATTTACGATGCAGTGTCGCTGAAGACCTGCGTGGAGAAGCGTCTGACCATCGGTGCTCCCGGTCCGGATGCCATGAAGGAAGTAATTGCGTTTCATAAGGCCCGTTTACAATAGCGGGCTTTTGAATAGATAAGTGAGGAGGAGAAATTATGTCTAAGAAGTTGAAAGTAGGTATCCTTGGCGGTACCGGTATGGTTGGTCAGAGATTCATCGCACTGCTGGAGAATCACCCCTGGTTCGAGGTGACGACCATTGCAGCAAGCCCCCGTTCTGCAGGGAAGACCTATGCAGAGGCAGTAGGTGACAGATGGAAGATGGACACTCCCATGCCTGAGGCTGTGAAAAATATTGTTGTAATGAACGTCAATGAAGTAGAGAAGGTTGCTTCCCAGGTAGATTTCGTGTTCAGTGCAGTTGATATGACTAAGGAAGAGATCAAGAAGATCGAGGAGGACTACGCGAAGACCGAGACTCCTGTGGTATCCAACAACAGTGCCCATCGCTGGACTCCCGATGTGCCCATGGTAGTGCCTGAGATCAACCCTCAGCATATGCAGGTCATCGACTTCCAGAAGAAGCGTCTGGGAACCACGAGAGGTTTCGTTGCTGTAAAACCCAATTGCTCGATCCAGAGCTATGCTCCTGTACTGACCGCGTGGAAGGAGTTTGAGCCGGTAGAGGTTGTGGCTACCACCTACCAGGCAATCTCCGGTGCAGGCAAGACCTTCAAGGATTGGCCTGAGATGGTAGGAAACATCATCCCTTACATCGGCGGCGAAGAGGAAAAGAGTGAGAAGGAGCCCTTGAGAATCTGGGGTGAGATCAAGGATGGCGTGATCGTTCCCGCTACTAGCCCCGTGATCACCTGCCAGTGTATCAGAGTACCCGTGCTGAACGGTCACACCGCTGCTGTATTTGTAAAGTTTGCGAAGAAGCCCACCAAGGAGCAGCTGATCGAAAAGCTGCGTGAGTTTTCCGGTGAGCCTCAGAGACTGGGTCTTCCCAGCGCTCCCAAGCAGTTCATCCAGTATCTGGAGGAGGACAACAGACCTCAGATTGCCCTGGATGTAAACTTTGAGAACGGTATGGGTATCAGTGTTGGTCGTCTTCGTGAGGATACGGTCTATGATTATAAGTTTGTAGGTCTCTCCCACAATACCGTGAGAGGTGCTGCGGGCGGCGCTGTTCTCTGTGCAGAGCTTCTGAAGGCACAGGGCTATATCACCGCAAAGGATGAGTAATCGAAATAGCAATTGTTGACCATCGGTCTCATTCGTGATACAATAGGATAAGTTACTGAGTAGAAATCTTGGAGTGCCTGCATTCCAAGATTTCTGTTGTAGAAGCCACCTTTTTTGTTTGACGAAATATGGAACATCAGGTGAGAGAATCGTTGTAAGGGGAATAGATTGGGTAAGAGTTTATTTATTGCGGAAAAACCCAGTGTCGCGAAAGAATTTGCCAATGCGTTGAAATTGAATGCGGCCTCCAAGGATGGGTATCTGGAGGGAAATAACACGATCATAACCTGGTGTGTGGGACATCTGGTGACCATGAGTTATCCGGAGGTATATGACAATACACTGAAGAAGTGGAGCTTTCAGACTCTGCCCTTTCTGCCGGAGAAGTACCTGTATGAGGTGATCGCGAGTTCGAAAAAACAGTACACTACCGTCGCAGGACTGCTGAACCGTTCGGATGTGGATACGATCTACGTCTGCACTGACTCCGGACGAGAGGGAGAATATATCTATCGTCTGGTGGAGCAGATGGCAGGCGTCACCGGCAAGACCAGAAAACGTGTCTGGATCGATTCCCAGACTGAGGAGGAGATCAAGCGGGGGATCAGAGAAGCCAAGGATCTCTCCGAATATGATAACTTAAGTGAGGCTGCCTATCTTCGGGCCAAGGAAGATTATCTGATGGGAATCAATTTCTCCAGAGTTTTGACGCTGCGGTACGGAAATGGTGTGAAGGAATACTTGAAGCGGGACCGTGCAGTGATCTCAGTGGGTCGTGTGATGACTTGCGTACTCGGTATCGTGGTGAAGAGAGAGCGTGAGATCCGAGCCTTTGTGAAAACTCCCTTCTATCGTGTGATCGGAACCTTCGGTCTGCAGGGAAAATCGATCAGCGGAGAATGGAGGGCAGTGGAGGGGTCTAAGTATTATCAGCATCCCTTCCTGTACAAGGAGAATGGATTCAAGGAGCGGGTCTATGCGGAGAAGCTGATCGAAGAGCTTCAGGCGGAGCCTGTGACAGAGCCGGTACTGGAGAGTATTGAAAAGAAGAAGGAGGTCAAGAACGCCCCCCTTCTGTACAATCTGGCAGAACTCCAGAACGATTGCTCCAAGCTGTTTAAGATCAGCCCGGATCAGACCTTGAGCATCATTCAGGAACTGTATGAGAAGAAGCTGGTGACCTATCCCAGAACAGATGCCAGAGTGCTCTCCACTGCGGTTGCCAAGGAGATACATAAAAACATAGCAGGGCTGAAGGGGTATGCCACTTGTGCCGCTTTTGCTGATGAAATTCTTCAGAAGAAAAGCTATCAGGGTCTTGAGAAGACCAGATATGTGAATGACAAGCAGATCACAGATCACTATGCGATCATTCCCACCGGTCAGGGTCTGGCACAGCTGCGCAGCCTGTCACCCTTGAATGCCAAGGTCTATGAACTGATCGTCAGACGTTTCTTAAGTATTTTCTATCCGCCTGCGGTCTATCGAAAGTATGCTCTGTGCATCCGGGTGAAAGAGGAGAAATTCTTTGCTAATTTCAAGGTGCTGGAGGAGGAAGGCTTCCTGAAGGCAGCCGGTATAAAGGGTAAGGAATCGAAAGATTCGAAGGAAACAAATCCTTCTGCCGATGACAGGAAGGATTCCGGGATAGATCCGGGTAAGGACGAAAACTCCGAAGAGGAGACCCAGGTGGATGCTGATTTTATGACTTTTCTCGGAACGCTGAAGAAGGGTCACAGGTTTGATTCTTCCGCCTATGAGATCAAAGAGGGGGAGACTTCCCCTCCCAAACGTTACAATTCCGGAAGCATCATTCTGACCATGGAGAACGCCGGTCAGTTTATCGAGGACGAAGAACTTCGTGCCCAGATCAAGGGAAGCGGTATCGGCACCAGCGCCACCAGAGCCGAGATTCTGAAGAAACTGGTTACCATCGAGTATTTGTCCCTGAATAAGAAGACGCAGGTGCTGACCCCTACGCTGATGGGTGAGATGGTGTATGATGTTGTGGATCACTCCATCAAATCACTGTTAGATCCTGCCCTTACCGCCAGCTGGGAGAAGGGGCTGACGATGGTGGCAAACGGGGAGATCAGTTCTGAGGAGTATATGCAGAAACTGACCGGGTTCGTATCCCGTCGAACAGACTTTGTGAAAAAGACAAACAATCAGTCCCAGATGACGGTTCTGTACGATGAGGCTGCCAGGTATTATAAGAAATAGATCAAAAGGAACAGGTGAGAATATGAGCCAAAATATTACTGTTGCAAATATGTACGATTTGAACGAGACCATCGCGGACGGGTTGTTTGAAGGCGTTACCTATCCCTGGGAGGTCCTTCCTAAGATCCATGATTTCATCCTTGAACTGGGGAAAACTCTTCCCGAAGAGAAGTTTTACCGGTTGGGCGAGGATGTTTGGGTGGCTAAGAGTGCGACGGTTGCACCTACTGCATGCCTGAACGGTCCTCTGATCATCGATGAAGGGGCCGAGATTCGCCACTGTGCATTCGTCAGGGGAAACGCCATCGTAGGAAAGGGCGCTGTGGTTGGTAACTCTACAGAACTGAAGAATGTGGTATTATTTAATAAAGTACAGGTTCCCCACTACAATTATGTGGGAGACAGTGTTCTTGGATTCAGATCCCACATGGGTGCCGGCTCCATCACTTCCAATGTGAAGAGCGATAAGACTTTGGTGGTAGTGAAGAATGGCGAGGAGAAGCTTCCCACCGGACTGAAAAAGTTTGGCGCTATGCTGGCCGACAATGTGGAGGTTGGCTGCAACAGTGTCTTAAATCCCGGTACCGTCATCGGCAGGAATTCCAATGTATACCCTACATCCAGCGTCAGAGGAGTGATTCCCGCGAATTCTATCTATAAGAATCGAACCGAGATCTGCGATAAGAATGATTCTATCGTTACTTTTAGCTAAAATTGATTAAATTAATTAGGCTATTCTGCTTATTTACAAATTAAATTTAATTATTTATAATATCCATAGTTTTTTCTATCATAAAGAAAGTTTTATGAACAGAGGTGCAGCTATGGATATTTTTTTTGATGAAAAAAGCGGTGTCTTTAAGATCGACACGGAGAATACCAGTTATGTCATGGCCATTATGGACACAGAGAAACTGTTGGGACATGCATATTATGGTAAGAAAATCACTGACACGGATGTGCGTTATCTTCTGAGAACTTCAGAGAATCCTTTTCTTCCTTCTGTCAACAGCAGAGACAGAGGGTGTGTTTTGGATTCCTTCCCCTTCGAATTCCCCGGATGCAATGGTGGAGATTACAGGGAGAGCGCCATTGAACTGGAAGATGGCAACGGCTGCAATGCCAATTTCTTAACGTATCGTTCCCATCGGATTTTTTCCGGCAAGAAACCATTGAACGGGCTTCCCGCTACATTTGGGAATGAGACGGATTCTATGACGCTGGAGATTGATGTGGAGGATAAGGTTCTCGGGGTGACGGCTACCCTTTCCTACAGTATTTTTCAGGGAATTGATGTGATCGCAAGGAGTGTGACTGTCACAAATCATTCCGCTCAATCCCTGTTCCTTACCCGAATCATGTCTGCCAGCCTGGATATGGACGGTGAGGATTACAGACTGCTGACTCTTCACGGCTCCTGGGCACGGGAGCGTCATATGGAGTATCGTGAGATCGGACATGGAAAAAGCTCCGTTGGGTCTGTCAGAGGAGAGACTTCTCATCAGGAGCATCCTTTTCTGGGACTTGTCTCCAAACAGGCCGGTCAGGAGCAGGGGGAGGTCTACGGATTTCATTTTGTTTACTCCGGTAATTTCCTGGCGCAGGTCGAGAAGAATCAGTTTGACAGCCTGCGTGTGCAGATGGGGATTCATCCGAAATTTTTCCGCTTTGAACTGAAGCCGGGAGACGATTTTACTGCACCGGAGGTGATCATGGTTTATTCGGACAGGGGTCTGGGCGGTATGACCAGAAACTTGCATGATCTGTATCGCGAACACCTGATCAGAAGTCCTTACCGGGACAGGAAGAGACCGATTTTGATCAATAACTGGGAAGCAACTTACTTTGATTTCACCACAGAGAAGTTATTGGATATTGCGAGAGAGGCAAAGAAATGCGGCATTGAGATGCTTGTCATGGATGACGGTTGGTTCGGCAGGAGAAATGATGACAATTCCAGTCTGGGTGACTGGACCGTAAATGAGGAGAAGCTGCCAGGCGGATTAAAATATCTGGTGGATGAAGTCAACCGCATTGGACTGAAGTTTGGTATCTGGTTTGAACCGGAGATGATCTCCCCTGATTCCGATCTCTACAGAGCACATCCGGACTGGGCGATCTCTATTGATGGCAGAACCCCCTGCCGTATGCGAAATCAGTATGTACTGGATATCACCAGAAAAGAAGTGTTTGACTACGTCTATGATTGTGTGGCCACTATTCTTCGCAGTGCAAATATCGAATATGTAAAGTGGGACATGAACAGACCGCTGTGTGATTTGTCTTCCAGGGGGCTGGGCAGCGCAAACCAGGGCGAACTGAGCCATCGGTATGTGCTGGCTGTCTATGCCCTTCAGGAGAAACTGATTTCAGAATTCCCGAATCTTCTGCTGGAGAACTGCTCCGGAGGCGGCGGAAGATTTGATCCCGGCATGCTTTATTACAGTCCTCAGATCTGGTGTTCAGACGATACCGATGCCATCGAGCGATTAAGTATTCAGGAGGGAACTGCATTACTATATCCTCTGAGCTCGATGGGAGCACATGTGTCGGATTGTCCCAATCATGTTGTGGGACGCAGCACGTCCTTTGAGACGAGAGGACATGTGGCTTTGGCGGGAACCTTCGGCTATGAGTTGGATATCACAAAGATACCGGAGGCTGACAGACAGGCGATCCCCAGTCAGGTTGCCATGTACCACAAATACAATGATCTGGTTCGAAGAGGGGATTACTACAGAATCGCCTCCTATCGGGAAAATCATTTCTTTGATTGCTATGAGATCGTTTCAAAGGATCAGAAGGATGTGTTGATCGTATTTGTACAGGTGCTGAACCGCCCGAATCATCACAGCAGAAGGATCAAACTCCATGGCCTGGATCCGAAGCTGAACTATCGGAACGAGGAAACGGGGGATGTACTGTGCGGAGATACACTGATGCATGCAGGAATTACGGTTTCTGCAATGTGGGGGGATTTCTGCTCCAAACTGATTCATCTGTCGGCAGAATAAGTCAGGAATAAACGAAAAAGGGGAGAGGACATAATACTATGGCAAAGGCAGTTAAACTGGCAGATATAGCGCAGCAGGTAGGCGTGAGTGCGGTGACTGTTTCCAAGGCTCTTTCAGGGCAAAAGGGCGTCAGTGAGGAGATGAGACAGCGCATACAGAAGCTTGCCGATGAACTGGGATATAAACAGCCCTCGGCGATCAGAGAACAACGGATCAAAAGACAGAGCTATCATATCGGGGTTTTGATTCCGGAAACCTATCTCGATAAATATGACTCCTTTTATTGGCAGATGTATCAACAGGTTTCCGCCTGTGCCCTTTCCTATGAGTGTTTTACGATGTTGGAAGTGATTCAGTTCAGACCAAATGGTCAGCTTGAATTACCGAAGCTCATGAAGGAACAAAAGGTGCACGGTGTGATCGTGATCGGAAAGATCTCTTCCGAGTATTTGTCCCTGCTTCGATCTGATGTGAGTATCCCGGTGGTGTGCCTGGACTTTACGGATGAAAAACAGAGTACGGATGCGGTTGTCTCTGACAGCTATTACGGAGCATATTATCTCACAAATTATCTGATGGATCAGGGGCATACTGCGATTGCGTATGTTGGAACTCTGCTTGCGACCAGCTCTATTACAGACCGGTATTTCGGGTATCTGAAGGCTTTGACAGAAAGAGGAATTCATCCGAAAAAGGAATGGCTGTTGGATGACAGAAATATCGAAAGCGGATATATTGAGGAGGATTTAATGATTCTTCCGACAGAAATGCCTACAGCATTTTTCTGTAACTGTGATTTGACGGCAGGGAAGCTGATCCAGAAGCTTCGGGCCAACGGCTATCGCGTCCCCGAGGATATTTCTGTTGTCGGTTTTGACAATTATATCTATCCCGGCATGTGTGATGTGGGAATCACCACCTACGAGGTCGATCAGTATGAGATGGCGCAACAGGCGGTGAAAAGATTGATCAAGAGAATGGGTAAAGTACCCTGCAGATACGGTACCCATGTTGTTGAGGGGAATATCGTTATTAGAGAAAGTGTCAGAAGGTTAACAAATGAAAAAAATCAGTAGGAAACAAATAATTGTTTTGGCCGGTACTCTGTTCCTGACCGGTGTCATGCTGTGCGGATGCGGTAAAGCGACAGTGAAGGAATCTGAGGATACCCGGATCAGCACGGAACTTCAAACATCGGAATCTCCGGAGGAACAACAGAAGGAGGAACAGCAGGAGGGATTGGTGAGAACGACATTCCTTTCCGAGGAGGATATGGCTTTGGCGGATATGTGGCCCAGCTGTGACGACGGAGCGCTGGCAGATCTGATGCGCAGGGCAGAGACGGAAGAGCAGATCACTGTGGTTTGTATCGGAGGCTCCATCACTCAGGGCGTGATATCCCAGGGACCCTTGGACAGTACGTTGGAAAGCAGGGCTCCCTATGCTGACATCTTCCGAGACTGGTGGAAGGAGAGATTTCCGAATACAGAGGTCAAATTCATCAATGCAGGAATAGGAGGGACAGATTCCTATCTGGGTGTTCACCGGTTGGAGCGGGATGTGCTGAGCTATGAGCCGGATCTGGTACTTGTTGAATTTTCAGTCAATGACGGCAATGATAGTTTTTACAAGAAGAGTTATGATAATCTGATTTATCAGCTCCTGTCTGCACCGAAGAGACCGGCAGTGATGCTGCTGTTTATGGCCCAGACCAATGGTACATCTGCTCAGGCCAACCACGCAATGGTAGGGTTTCATTATCAGCTTCCCATGGTCAGTTACGCAAATGTTCTGAAGAGTTTTCTGGAAGAGGGAAGATATTCGGAGAAAGAGCTTGCAGGGGACGGTGTACATCCGTCTGCTCTGGGACATGCCATCACCGGTGAGATTCTGTGGACGTATTTGAACCAAGTGTATGCTGAACGGGAGAAGATTCCTTGGAATGAGTCCGAGCCGGAAGCATTGACCAAAGCGGTATACGGCAATGCGAGAGTCTTAGACAGCACCGATATAGAGCCTCTGGAATTGGGAGATTTTCGAGAGGAACACGCTTGTCCTCAATTCAACAATGGCTGGGTCTGCGATGGAGAGAACGGCATCGAGTTTACCGCAACATTCAGCAGACTGGGACTGCTGTACTATGCAACTGCCGATGGAAAGAGCGGTCAGTATGAAGTGTTTGTAGACGGTGTCTCCCTGAGGAAAATTGATGCCGATTTCTCAGGCGGATGGGGAAATGCCATCAAGGCTGTTGAGGTGTTTCGCGAGAATGAACCGGCGGAACATACGGTCCTGATTCGTCGCGCTGACGATTCTCAGGGAGAAGTCTTTCATCTGCTTGGACTGCTGACTTCCGAATAAATGATAGATAAAGTAAATTAACTTAAAATTAGCTAATCAAAAACCGCAGGTCTCGGAAATCGAGAACTGCGGTTTTGTGCATTTTAGACAAAAAAATCTGTATAAATTGTTTATTTGGGAAATTTGATGGTTTTTCTAAAACTTTTTATTGATTTACAAAAAAAGTAGATTTATAATTTAATCAAGAAGAGGCTAAATTTAAGTAAAAAGGAGCGCCTTATGACAGGAAATACATCGATAAGAATGTTCATAGCAGTTACATTACTTTCATTAGGTTTAGCAGGATGCTCGGGGCAGGAAGAACCCTTGGCGGAAAGCACTGCTTCGGAGGAGAAAGTCGAATTCATTCCAAGCGTGGTTGGGCTGTATGAGGCAGAGAGCGGAGATCTCACCGGAAATGTTTCAGTATCTAACGATGAGACAGGTGCAAGCGGCGGCAGCTTTGTGTCCGGATTTAAAAATGATGAGGATTCCTGTCTGCTTCATGTTGAAATTACGGAGAACGGGTTTTACGATCTGTATTTCTCAACCCGTGCTTCTGACAAAAAAGAAAATTATGTCCGTATTGATGGCAACAGTCTGGGAACCGTTGTTACATCAGAAAAAAAATTTACTGAGTCTGCAATAAAGAGAGTCTATCTGGAACAGGGCAGTCATACGGTATCCGTTTCGAAGTATTGGGGGTGGATCGATTTGGATTATTTGAAGATTACAACATCTGAACCGATTGAACAATCATTTTACGAGGTTTCCGCTGAACTTGTAAATCAAAATGCTACCGACAACACAAAGCGTCTGATGAGTTATCTGGCTGACCAGTATGGTACGAATATCTTATCCGGACAGTATTGCGATACCGGCATGAACGGTAAGGAATTCTATCTGATCAGGAAGGCGACCGGAAAAACACCGGCAGTTCTGGGATTGGATTTTATCGAGTATTCGCCTTCAAGGGTGGCAAACGGAAGCAGCTCCAGAGCCACCGATCTGGCGATCCAGTTTTGGGAAAACGGCGGAATCGTTACTTTTTGCTGGCATTGGAATGCACCTGAGAAATATCTCACCGGTAAGTGGTACAGCGGATTCTATTCGGATTCCACCAATATTGATCTGGCGAAAATCATGAATGGGAAGGATGAAGAAGGTTATGAGCTGCTGATGCGTGATATTGATGCCATTGCCGGGCAGCTTCTCATCCTGCAGGAAGCCGGAGTTCCCGTACTGTGGAGACCTCTCCATGAGGCAAGCGGCGGATGGTTTTGGTGGGGAGACAGCGGTGCTGAAGCGTATATTCAGCTCTATAGACTGCTCTACGACAAACTGACCAATGAATACGGATTGAACAATCTGATCTGGTTATGGAACGGTCAGGATAAAGAGTGGTACCCCGGCGATGAGTATGTGGATATCATCGGCGAAGATATCTATCCCGGTGAGCAGGTCTACACATCGCAGGTGAATAAATTCCTGGAGGCAAGCGCTTATACCGACAAGAAAAAGATGGTGGTGCTGTCTGAAAACGGATGCCTATTTGATCCTGCCCTTGCTGTACGTGATGGCGCAATGTGGGGGTTCTGGTGCACCTGGGGCGGAGAATTTGTCGCAAAGCCTTCGGCTATCTACGCATATAGTGATCAATATACGGAGGAGTCTGCTTTGATACAGTTTTATGAGAATGAGGCAGTGATCACACTGGATGAGATTCCTGATCTGACCCAGTATCCCATTCGAGAAGAGCTGCTGAAATAAGAGGATGTAGAGAATCAATGAAGAAGTCGGATGGTTTTTTGGCCTATGACGGCAGAATCGTTGGGTTTGCCAACAAGATGGGAGAAATTATTCTTCTGAACATAGTATTTTTATTGAGCTGTCTGCCTGTCTTTACCATAGGGTCGGCGATGACCTCTCTTTATTATGCAACCGTTAAGAGCATCAGGCGGGAGAGAGGATATCCGGTCAGAGAGTTTTTCCGCTCTATGAAAAGAACTTTCGCGAAGGGAATCGTCATGACACTCTTCCTGATACTTTGGGTGTCCGCCCTTGTATGGGGGAGTATACGGCGGGGGACAACAACCGGGGAATGGACACCACAGGCAGTGCTGTATGGTTTTTTGCTGTTGCTTAGTGTATGTGTGATGCTGTATCTGTTTCCAGTGTTTTCAAGATTTGAGATGAGGCTTATTGGGATTGTTAAGCTTGCGTTTGTGATGAGCATCCGTTTTCTCCCGATTACGCTTGCTGTTCTTTTTGGGACTGTGGCTGTGGGGTGGCTTCTGATCTTTGTTTTGCCTTTCCCTTGTCTTTTCTTTGTTCCGGGTGTCTGGTGCCTGGCGTTAAGTTTTCCTATGGAAAAGGCATTGCACTCCTATATGCCAAAGGCTGCTCCGGGGGAAGAGGAGTGGTATGATGAAAAACAGGTTATGCGCGAAGAGAATAAGCGCGGAAATGGGGAGGAATATGAAGCATAAAAAGTGGTTCAAAAAAGTGATTTCATCGATCGTTGTATTGCTGATGGCGGTAGTCCTTCTGCCTTGGGCGGAATTTCGCGCATGGGCAAAAACGGATTACAGTATGGATGATTATGATGAGGTTGTCAGCACCTATTCCATAGATCAGTCTATTCTTGGTTACAATGATTACCTGAAGCAGTTTCAGGAATCCTATCCTGAGACGACGCTTCATATCGGCGTGGATCAGGTTGTGAGATATGATGAGAATGATAAGGCGACGGATCCGGCATTTTATTCGGATTATGAGGGAATGCCCGGGAAGAGCGTTTATACCACAGAAAATTCTCTGATCGAGTTCGAGTTTCAGATAGAAGAAGAAGGCTTTTACGATATGTCTTTTGTTTACTATCCTGTTGCGGGAAAGAATTCGGACATCGAGAGAAGTATCTTTATTGACGGAAAGCTTCCCTACAGAGAGATGGCGGCGATCGATTTCTATCGCATCTGGAAATTTGATGTCATGTACAGCGGCATTGACCAGAGCGGCTCTGCTGCCTACAACTGGGAAAAGGATAATCAGGGGAATGATATTCGTCCCACGATGATGGAAGTTCCAGAGTGGATCACAGGATATGTATATGACAGTGAAGGATATGTTACGGCACCTCTGGCCGTCTATCTGACGAAGGGAACGCATACCATTACCGTGCTTTCTCTGAGAGAGCCCATGATGATTCATGAGATTGTATTGGGAAATGCGAAGGTGGCGGAGAGCTATGAGGACAGAAAGAAAGACTGGGATGCATCAGGGGCCACAGCTACAAGCGGTCACTGCATTGTAATCGAAGGTGAGAATGCCACAAGAACTTCCTCACAGATGCTTTATCCGATCCAGGATCAGTCTTCTCCCTCCGTATCTCCGTCCAGTGCCAAAGAGCTGCTGAACAATACGATCGGTGGGAATTCCTGGCGATATGTCGGACAATGGATCGAGTGGGATTTTGATATCGCTGAATCCGGATACTATAATATCTCTCTTTACGACTGCCAGAATTTCGTGAGAGGTATCTACGTCTCGAGAAGAATTACCATTGACGGCGAGGTGCCCTTCCGGGAGCTGGAGGATTACGGATTCTCTTATGCGCAGAGCTGGAGAGAGGATACGTTATCAGACGAAAAGGGAGTCCCCTATGAGTTCTATCTGGAGGCGGGACACCATAGAATCCGCATGGAAGCTGTTCTCGGTGATTTTTCCAAGATCATCAGCGAAGTGCAGCTGTGTGTTCAGCAGCTAAACAGCATCTACCGTGAAGTGATCAAGATCACGGGAGTATCCCCCGATACCTATCGTGACTATCAGCTGGAGTCTTCGCTTCCCAATCTGCATGAGGAACTTGTTGCAGTCAGAGATCGCTTATCAGGCGCCATCAACGAGATGGAAGTTCTGGCAGGCAGAAATTCGGATAAACTGACCGTCCTTCTGACCATGCGGGATCAGCTGGATGAACTGATCGAGGACGGCGAATACTTTGTGCGAGTCATTGGATCCTATAAGATCAATGTCAGGGCATGCGGTAACTGGGTGAGCCAGGTAACAGAACAGCCGCTCGCCATTGATCGGATCATGATTACATCACCTGATGCTGAGATGAAAATTCAGAATACTTCTCTGCTCAGTAAGATCGGCTACGAGTGCAAGAGATTATTCTATTCCTTCATCATTGATTACAATCAGATCGGAAATGTAATCGACAATGACAGAGCTGAGGATACCACGATTACCCTTTGGATCGGATCCGGACGTGATCAGGCGAATATCATCAAAAAGATGATCGATGAAGGCTTTACCAATCGATTTGGAGTAAACGTGAATGTACAGCTTGTAGATATGAATACCTTGCTCCGTGCAGAGCTTGCCGGGGAAGGCCCCGATGTAGCGATTCAGGTGGCGAATACAAACGGTATTGCAGGAGCGGTACTGAATACAGGCAACGATACTCCGGTGAACTACGGTATCAGAAATGCAGTTTTAGATCTGAAGCAATTTGCAGATCTGGATGAGGTGAAGAAAAGATTTGCTCCCGCGGCGATGGTTCCTTTTGAATTTGATGGTGCTACCTATGCGCTTCCGGAGACGACTACCTTCCCGGTGATGTTTTACCGAAAAGATATTCTGGCTGAAATCGGACTGTCTGTGCCCGAAACCTGGGACGACGTAAAGGTTGCCATGGCTGTGTTGTCACAGAATCAGATGGAGTTTGGTATGCTTCCCAGCGAGCAGATCTTTGCAATGCTTTTATATCAGAACGGCGGAGCATATTATTCAGAAGGCGGAGACAGGTCTGCTTTGGATTCCGATGTTGCAGTCAACACCTTCAAGGAGTACTGCGAGTTTTATACGGATTACAAGCTGGACAAGGAAACCAGTGTGGAAGAGAGATTTCGAACCGGTGAATGTCCTATTATCATTGCGGATTACACAACATATAACAACCTTGTAGTGTCTGCACCGGATATTGCAGGTCTCTGGGATTTTGCACCTGTTCCCGGAACAGTTCAGTCGGATGGTTCTGTTGACCACAGCACAGGGTGTACCGGACTTGCCAGCATTATTATGGCGGATACGGAGCATCCCGATGCCTGCTGGGAGTTTCTGAAATGGTGGACATCTGCCGAGGTTCAGACACAGTACGGAAGAGAGATGGAAAGTCTGATGGGATCGGCAGCCCGTGTCCCCACCGCTAACCTGGAGGCATTTTCCAATATGCCCTGGCCCATTGATGACTTTGAAGCGCTGGAGAAAGCCTTTGAGTGGGTGAAGGGTATTCCTCAGGTGCCCGGAGGATATTACTCCTGGCGTAATGTCAACAATGCATTCTATACCGTGACTACGGAAACAGACACTGCTTCACCCAGAGAAGAACTGATGGACAAGGTAATCTATATCAACGCAGAAATAGATTACAAGCGGGAGGAACTTGGACTTCCCCTTGCCGGAAACTAATTGAGGAGGAAATGAAGATGGCAGAAGAACAACAGATTTCCGCAGAAGCCATGGAGATTGCAGCCAAGCAGAAGAAGCTTGGGTATCAGATCAAACGAAGCCGTGTTTCCTATGCGATGCTGGCACCGTATTTCATTCTGTTTTTCCTGTTTACGGTACTTCCGGTTGTGATATCCATTATATTAAGCTTCTCTTATTTCAATATGCTGGAGCTGCCCACGTTTGTTGGCTGGAAAAACTATATCAAATTGTTTTTGGAGGATGATATCTTCAGGATCGCTCTGAAAAATACATTGTTGTTTGCAGTAATTACAGGTCCTCTGAGTTATATCCTGTGCCTTTTGTTTGCTTGGATCATCAATGAATTTTCCGGTAAACTGAGAGCATTTTTGACGCTGATCTTCTATGCACCCAGTATCTGTGGCAATGCATATATGGTTTGGAACCTGATTCTGACAGGCGACAGATACGGATACCTGAACGGTATCCTGATCAAACTGGGGATTCTGGACGAGGCGATCCTCTGGATGAAGACCGAGAAATATGTGTTGCCGGTTCTGATCGTGGTGCAGCTGTGGCTTTCACTTGGTACCGGTTTCCTGTCCTTTATCGCAGGTCTCCAGACAGTGGACAAAAGTCTGTACGAGGCAGCTGCTCTGGATGGTGTCAAAAACCGATGGCAGGAGCTGTGGTATGTGACATTGCCTGCCATGAAACCACAGTTGATGTTCGGTGCAGTGATGCAGATCACACAGTCCTTTGCAGTAGCTGATATTTCGATCCAGCTTGCAGGCAATCCGTCAGTGAACTATGCAGGAGCTACCGTGGTGACACACCTTCTGGATTATGGCTCCACCCGTTTTGAGATGGGTTATGCATCAGCAATCGCAACGGTATTGTTTTTACTGATGATCGGTACCAACAAGTTAGTGCAGAAAATGCTAAGGAGGGTTGGCGAATAATGAGCAAAGAAAAAAAGCTTTTTCACAGAAGGCCGAAGGCAAAAAAGCTGAATCGTTCCGTAGCGGGAAACGGACTTTTGTTCGGACTGATGTTTATCTGCGGCATTTTTATGGCGCTGCCCCTGGTCATGATCGTAAACAATGCATTGAAGCCTTTGGATGAGATCTTTCAGTTTCCTCCCAAGATTTTTGTGCGGAACCCTACTCTGGAGAATTTCTCTGATTTGTTTGTACTGATGAATAATTCATGGGTGCCTTTTTCCAGATATATACTCAATACACTGATTATTACCGGCGGAGGAATGGTTGGGCATGTTATCTGTGCTTCTCTTGCGGCATATCCTCTTGCCAAGCATAAGTTTCCGGGAAAAAATATTCTGTTTAACATGGTAGTGCTCTCCATGATGTTTTCCTGGACAGTAACTCAGATACCTCAGTATCTGATCATCAGCTGGTTACATATCAATAATACCTATGCTGCTTTGATTTTGCCTGCATTCTCTTTTGGTATGGGTCTTTATCTGATGAAGCAGTTTATGGAGCAGCTGCCGGATTCTCTGATGGAGTCGGCAAGACTGGATGGTGCGTCAGAGTGGAAGATTTTCTGGTCCATTGTGATGCCGAATGTAAAGCCGGCATGGCTGACGCTCGCAATCTTCCAGTTCCAGCAGATGTGGGGCAATACAGGCAGCCTGTTTCTGAGAAATGAGGAATTAAAACCTCTTCAGTATGCATTACAGCAGATTACGGCAGGTGGAACGGCCAGAGCCGGGGCGGCTGCAGCAGTAACCTTTATTGTGGCTGCGGTTCCGATCGCCTTTTTCCTGATTTGCCAGAGCAATGTAATTGAGACCATGACGACCTCAGGTATGAAGGATTGACGGGAGGCAGAACATGAAAAGAACAAAAAAAATAATATTTGCAGTCGGTTTTGTGATTGCTGTCCTGTTCTCCTCGCTTGTTCCCTGTGAAGTTCTTCGGGCGGAGGAATTGCCCTACGACACCTACAACTACAATTATCGCGAGAATGTTGTGATCACCCCGGCAGCATATGTTCCGGCAGGAAGTGTCACCGGTCAGGATGTAGGTACGACAGGCTTTAATGAGCCACAGGACTTTTGTAAGGCAGCCGACGGAAAAATCTATGTTGCAGATACGAAGAATAACAGAATTGTAGTGCTGAACCGTGATATGACAGAGACGGTCAGAGTGATCGACAGCTTTTACCGGAATGGGGAAGAAGACGGGTTTAAGATGCCCCAGGGTGTGTGTATTTCGGAAAACAATCAGCTTTATGTGGCAGACACGGATAACAAGCGCATTGTTGTGCTGACACCGGAGGGTGAGTTTGTCAAGCAGATCGATAATCCTCAGTCGGAAATATTGGAGGATGGATTTGAGTTTGTTCCCCTGAAGGTAACTGTTGATTATGCGGACCGAGTATACTGCATCGCGAAAAATGCCTTTGAGGGTATATTAGTGTTTGAAGAAAATGGTTCCTTCACAGGTTATTATGGAACGATTGAAGTTAAGATCTCCCTTTGGGAGAAGTTCTGGAAGCGTTTGGCAAGCAAGGAAGAGCGGTCCAAACAGCAGCTGTATATTCCTACGGAATTTACCGGAATAGATATTGACAGCGATGGTTTCGTGTATGCATCCAATATTGACTCCGATGGACTGCAGGGTGTGAGAAGACTGAATCCCAGGGGAGAAGATGTTATTCAGAAGGGTGAAAACAAAAATCTCGGCGGTGATCTGCAGTTTGGTATCTACGGCACCTATGGCGGGGCAAGTGAGTTTGTGGATGTGGTTTATCGCGGAAAAGGAATATATTCTCTTCTTGACAGAAAGAGAGGCAGAATCTTTACCTATGACAAGGAGGGAAATCTACTCTACATCTTTGGCGGTTTAGGAAGCCAGAAGGGAACATTTACAACACCGGTTGCAATTGAGACGATAGGAGATCAGATCATAGTCCTTGATGCAAATCAGGGAGCGATCCTGAAGTTCAATGCGACCCAGTACGGTTCGCTCATCAATGATGCCGTTGGACTCAGGTATGACGGAGATGAGGAGCAGGCCATTGAAAAATGGCAGGAAGTTCTGCGGCTGGATGAGAATAATGAATTAGCAAACACCGGTATTGGTAAGGCGTATTTGACAGCTGGTGATAACAAAACCGCAATGCATTATCTGAAGTTGGGAATGAACAGAAAATATTATTCCATCGCTTATCGCAGATATCGGAATGAGATCTTATCCCAGAATATGAGCACCATCATGACGCTATTGATTGTGGTGATAGTGGTTGTCACCGCTTACAGAAAATTTTTCAGAGACAAAGTCAGAGAAAAGTTAGGTAAAAAAACGTTCAATCCATCAAAGAAGGGAGGGCTGACCTGATGAAAGGATTCTTTTCGAAGGATAAATGGAAATATGCATTCTATACGGTTAGTCATCCGATGGATGCTTATTACGAGATCAGACACAGAGAACGGGGATGCGTTCCCATCGCCATCCTGCTGGTGATTCTTTTCTCACTCAGCTTTTCCATCAATCGTATGGCGGCCAATTTCATCGTCAACGATATAGATCCCCTGGATGTCAATGCAACCACAGAATTGATTGCAGTTATGTTGCTGTATCTGTTGTTTTGTGTTGGCAACTGGTCCATTACCTGCCTGATGGGAGGCGAGGGGCGATTGAAGGATATTGTCATCGCGGTAGGCTATGCAATGACGCCAATGATCGTTTGCTTCAATCTTGGAACAGTTTTCAGCCAGTTTGTAACAGAAGATGAGGGTGCTTTCTACGGGATCATCGTTGCCCTTGGGATTGCCTATTCTCTGCTGATGATGCTGATGGGCATTATGCAGGTACACAACTATACGCTGGGCAAAACTCTGATCACTTTGTTCCTGACCTTTGTTGCAATGTTTATCATCATTTTTGTTGCACTGCTGCTGTTTGATCTGTTGAACCAGGTATACAATTTCTTCTACAGTATCTATCAGGAACTGATTTTCAGAGTGTAGGAGGGCGGAATGAACAAGATGCGTACAAGCAAAAAAATATTGATTGCATTTCTTAGCATTATTGCAGTGATCGCAATCATCTTTCTGGCACGGTGGCTGATCCGGTATCGGTTTTATAACGTTTATCGGGAGGATCTGACTTCCTACGAATATGAGACAGGCAGGGAATTTACAGCTCTGCAGGACAGTCATAAGGATGTGGAGGGCATGGTCCTTGCTGCTGAGAATGATATTCTTAAGTTATATGTGAATACCGCAACCGCTGAGATTGCGGTGTTCGATAAAAGAAACGGTAAAGTGGTTTGTTCAAATCCCTCCAATGCGGATCAGGATAAAATAGCAAATACTACGAATAAAAATTATTTAAAGTCTCAGTTGGTAGTTGATTATTTCAATACTGCAAGAACGATGGGAACTTTGGATTCTTATAGCTACTGTATCGACAAAAAACAGCTTCAGGTTGAGGGAATTGATAATGGTGTCAGATTCCTGTATACCCTGGGTGATCTGTCCAGCAGTACAGGTATCGTTCCTCAATATATCAGCAACGATACCCTGCAGCGTGTGCTTGCGAATATGTCGGAGGAGGGCAGAAAGTTTTCTGAGAAGAAATACACATCCAGTAATGTGGCAGAGGACTACATGGAACTGCTTCCATCTGCAGTAAAGGGAGCTTCCCAGCTGAGAAAGCTGAACAAGTATTTTGAGGAGGCAGGATTTACAGAGGAAGAGTATGTTGCCGAAATGGAAGGATCCGGTGTAGAGGGAGTCATCCCTATCTCCTTCGAAATACCTCTTGAGTACCGCTTGAATGAGGATGGACTGGATGTATCCATTCCGATGTCTCAAGTCAGAGAAAACGGCGGCGGCAGACTGTTCAGAATTCAGTTGTTGAGATATTTCGGGGCCGCTGATCAGCAGGAAGAGGGCTACATGATGGTCCCCAACGGTTCCGGATCTCTGATCTACTTTAACAATGGCAAGAATACCGCAGCTCCTTATTCGGAGTATATTTATGGGATTGATCCTCTGGCTGCAGATTATGTTGTAAGGGAAAATACAGTGAACGCCAAGCTGGCTCTGTACGGGTTGTTCCGGAATGACAGCGCCGTATTTGCAACGATAGAGGACGGAGCAGCATTTGCCTATCTGACGGCATATGTCTCCGGCAGGATCAATGAGTACAATTTTGTTTACCCCACTTTTGTTGTCCGCGGAAATGACAAGCTGTCCATGTTTGGAACCACAGGAAATGAAGCAGATATCCCGATTGTGGAGACGAACTTCTACGATGCGAATATCACTGTGAAGTACACGATGCTGACAGAAGAGAACAGTTCCTATTCTCAGGCAGCAAATTATTATCGTGAGCGGCTTGTAAGGGAAGGAGTGCTGACTGCAAAGGAAAACAATGACGGGGATAACCTGAAGTTTTATTACGATATCCTCGGTGGTGTGGGAATGACGAAGTTTTTCCTTGGAACCCAATATGACGGTATGTATGACATGACCACCTTCCGGGAGGCGGGTGAGATATACAGTGACCTGTATCAGAGCGGAGTCACCAATCAGGTGATGAACTACCAGGGATGGATGAACGGCGGCTATTATCACGATGTGGCGGATAAGATCAGGGTTCCATATTCCCTGGGCGGGAAATCCGATCTGGAGGACTTAAGTCAGAAGCTTAAAAAGGATGGAAACACCTTTTATGCGGATGTGGCTTTCCAGAAGGTAACATATATCAGCAAGCGTTACTCCAGCGGTAATGAGACCTCCAGATATTATGGAGCCGGATATGTAGCTGAATTAGGTCTGGTGCATCCCGGAACCTTGAGACAGACATCCGGGCTTGGATATGATGAGAATCATTACTACCTCATTTCCCCCAAATTCCTGGTAAGATATACGGATGCGTTTGCAAAAAAGATCCGCAATTATGATATCAGTGGTATCTCTCTCAGAGATTTGGGTGATGAACTCCATTCCGATAAGAAGAGAACCAACATCATCGACAGAGAGGCAGCGCTGGATGTTGTCAAGGCAGCTTTGGCGGATCTGAGTGATACAGAAAAAGCAATTATGATAAACAGTGGTAATGACTACTCCTTTGCTTATGCGGACGATATCATAAATGTCCCGCTCTCGTCAAACGATTACTACATTGTGGATGAGACGATCCCCTTTTATGAGATGCTGATTCACGGATACATTGATTATGCAGGCAGTCCGATCAACCTCAGCGATTCCTTCGAAGAGGCAGATATTGTGCTGAATCTGATCGAGAATGGTGCTGCTCCTCATTTTGTATTCTCCTGGGAAAACTCTAACGAGATAAAGAATACTGCGTTAAACAGGTTTTATTCCACTTCTTATACCAACTGGAAGCAGGAGGCGATAGAGATCTACAATCAGGTGAATGATGCGTTGAAATCCGTAACAGATGCCGCGATGGTAAAGCATACCATTCTGGACAATGGAGTAAAGGCTGTCACTTATGATAACGGTGTTGTCATCTATATCAACCCGAATTTATCAGATCAAAATGCAGACGGATTCACGATTCCGGCCAGAAGCTACTTGGTAGGGGGTGTGAAGTAATGAAAACAAAGAATGTTACGATAAAGAAAAAACGATCCCTTTCCCAAAGACGTGCATTAAAGGGTTTCCTCTTTATTCTTCCATGGTTCATCGGTTTTGTCTGGTTTTATGCGAGAAGTATGTTCATGACGATACAGTTTTCTTTCTCGGAGATGACAGTGAACCCCGGAGGAGGCTACAGCCTTAAGTTTGTCGGGCTTAATAATTTTATTTATGCTTTTAGGGCACATGCAACCTATAAGCAGATCTTGACAACATCTATTGGCAATATGTTGATAGATGTACCGTTAATTATTTTCTTCAGTCTGTTCATGGCACTTTTGCTGAACAGAAAATTTAAGGGTAGAACGCTGGTGAGAGCAATTTTCTTTTTGCCGGTTATCCTTAATTCCGAGGCTATTTTGGCTGCAATGAACCTGGCGCGAAACATGATGAGCGGTGGCATCTCCAGCGCCAGTGCAGAACTTGCAGAGGCTGCTTCAGGAAGCGGTGTAAGTATCGATTACTATATTCAGATGTTTACAGCATTGGGTCTTCCTGAAAAGATTATTCAGTACATATCGGGTGCCGTAGGCAGAATCAGTGACATTATCAGTGCGTCCGGTGTGCAGATCATCATCTTTATTGCCGCATTACAGTCGATACCGGGATCGATGTATGAGGTTGCAAAAATTGAAGGTGCCACCGCATATGAAACCTTCTGGAAGGTAACAATTCCGATGGTGATGCCCCATGTGATCACCAACATGGTCTATACGGTTGTTGACAGCTTTGTCAGATCAGATGTAGTTGAGTTGGCGTATGACACTGCATTTAAGTATTACAACTATGGTCTGAGTTCGGTTTTCAGTTTTGTATCTACCTTGATAACCTGTTTGATTCTCGTGGTTGTATGTGGGCTGATTCAGAAGCGCACGTTCTATTATAACTAGGAAAGGAGAAAGTGATGGAAAAAAGAAAAAATGTATTTTCGGTACGTAACATCAGTGAAACTCTCCGATCCATGAAAGAGGATACGCAGTTTACCAATGATCGATTGAGATGGATCAGCAACGTGAAGAATTTCATATTATCGCTGTTCCGTCTGGCTATTATCATCGGAATATGTTATGTGATTTTAGGACCGGTGATCGGAATCATCAGCAGTTCATTTTTCTCCGACGCAGACAGATATAATCCTATGGTTTATCTGATTCCGCAGGACCCTACTTTGGAGCGATACAAAATGGCTATGAAGTATCTGGATTACTGGAAAACAATGGGAGGATCCCTGTTGTACTCCCTGACGCTGATGATCATCCAGGTTTTGGTTTGCTCCATGGTCGGCTATGGATTTGCACGGTTTAATTTTCCGTTTAAGAAGCTGTTGTTTGCCTGTGTGGTTGTGATGATTGTTATTCCGACTAACACGATTATGCTGCCTCTGTACATGACATTTTCCAAGTTTGATGTCTTTGGAATTATTGAAGCGATATTCGGTTCGCCGGTGAATCTGTTGGGTACTCCGGCTCCTATGTTCCTCATGACGTTCTTGGGCTGCGGACTCCGCTCCGGACTGTATATTTACATGTTTAACCAGTTTTTCAGAGGACTGCCTAAGGAGATTGAAGAGGCCGCCTTTGTGGACGGAGCAGGCACCTGGTATACTTACTTCCGAATCATGTTGGTCAATGCAATGCCTTCGGTGATCACGGTTGCAATCTTTTCCATGGTATGGCAGTACAATGACACATTTTATGCGAAATTGTTCCTGATTAGCGATAATATCGTAATCAGTAAAAAGATATCTACGATTGAGGCGTCCATTTCCAATGTGGAAAAAATATTGGATCCCACCATCCTGGAATTGTTCCTGGATGCCGGAATCGTTCTTATCATGATACCGATCGTGCTGATCTATGTCGCTCTTCAGAAACAGTTTATTGAAGGAGTTGAAAGAAGCGGTATCGTAGGTTAGGTAAACGCTCTTTTCAAAAAAGTCAATTCAACTAAAAAAGGAGGATGAAAAGTTGAAGGCGAAAAAATTTTTAACAGTATCGTTGATGGCGGCTATTGCACTGAGCATGGCTGCCTGCGGAGGAGAACAGCCTGTTAGTGAGAGTAGTTCGGAATCATCTGTAACCGAATCCACACAGGAATCTGTGCCGGAAGCGTCCACAGCTGTGGAAGCAGGCCCCGCAAGTATTGATTTTGAGGACGGTCAGTTCGGATTTATCGGAATTGACAAGACCGTTGCAAGCGCAAAGGCAGATGAGTTTGTCTATGAGCTTACAAGCTTCAATGGCTCTACCGCACTGAAAGTGACCCCTCAGGGAAAAGTTCCCTATGTGGGAATCCAGGTAGATGCTCTGCTTGGAGAAGCAGCATCTTCGGTGAAGACCGTTGAGATGTCTATCGGTATCGAGAACCCTGACGGAAAATTCTGTGCTGCATCAGGAAAGGTGTATTCCTTCCTGGGAGAGGATAAAGTCAGGAAGGAGTCTCCCTGGTCTGTATATCTTGAGACAGCAAATCCCAAGACTGTAACTTATACCGTACCCGACGGACAGTCTTTTACCGCCGGAAACTATATGGTAGTTTCTCTGGAAACAGATACCGGTAAAGATGCAGGTGCAACTGCTGCCAATCTTTTCGTTGACAACATCACATTTAAGGATGCTTCCGGAAATGTTCTGACTGCAGATACTTCTGCACAGTACGTAGCAGCTGCTGAAGAGAAGGCAGACAGAAGTAACCTGTTCGCTCTGAAAAATGCTGTTAACTTCGAAGGCTATAGCCTGAGCGCAGGCGGCTGGGGACAGAACGGTATTGCAATGACCCAGGAGATCATTGATGCTTTGGTACCCGGTTCTGTCGTAGAGATCTCTTACGCAAGTGAGAGCGGAGATATGTGGCTTGTCATGAATGAAGCTGCAATCGGTTGGTCTCGTGTCGGTCAGGGCAATGCAGACGGTTCCAACAGCGATTCTGCATACTACAACAATTCCAGAAATGTTGCGCAGATCACCTACGAGCAGATCGCTGCGATTTGCGGTGAAGATGTATCCACATGGGGAAGCACCATGCAGTGTGAGGCTTCCGGCGCATGGGAGGTATTCAGCATCAAGGTTGGTCAGAAGGCACCTTCTTATGCATTGCAGAATGCAGTTACCTTTGAAGGCTACAATGTCAGCGCAGGCGGCTGGGGACAGAACGGCATTGCAATGACTCAGGAGATCATCGATGCGCTGGTACCCGGATCTGTGGTTGAAATCACCTACTCCAGCGAAAGCGGTGATATCTGGCTGGTTATGAACGAGGCAGAAGTCGGCTGGTCTCGTGTCTGCCAGGGTAACGCAGACGGTTCTGGCAGCGACACCGGTATCTTCGACGGAAGCAAGTGCTATATTACCTACGAACAGATCGCAGCAGTATGCGGCGACGATGTATCCAAATGGGGAAGCACCATGCAGTGCGAATCCTCCGGCGCGTGGGAAGTATATGGAATCAGAGTCGGAACAGCTGCTGAGTTCAAGCCCGTTAAGAATATCGTGAATTTCACTGATTTTGCTGTAAGTGCAGGCGGCTGGGGTCAGAATGGTGTTGCAATGCCTCAGGAGATCATTGATGCACTGGTACCCGGATCTGTGGTTGTGATTTCTTATACCAGTGAATCCGGTGACATGTGGATCGTTATGAATGAAGCAGAGATCGGCTGGTCTCGTGTCGGTCAGGGTAATGCAGACGGAAGCAACAGTGATTCTGCAGTATTCGACGGAAGTGTTTGCCAGGTAACTTATGAGCAGATCGCAGCAGTATGCGGTGATGATGTTTCCAAGTGGGGAAGCACGATGCAGTGTGAGTCTTCCGGTAGCTGGGAAGTATACAGTGTAGGCGTGGGAACTGCCAAATAAGGAATCAAAAACAAGCGGCGGATATCTGAAACTTCCGCCGCGTAAGAAAAAGGAGGATATAGGAAATGAAAAAAATAACCAAGAGATTACTGGCTGCCGGTCTTAGCACAGTAATGGCAGTCGGGATGGCAGGATGTGGTTCTCAGACCACCGACGCAAGTCAGTCTTCTGACAGCACTCCTGTAAAGGAAAGTTCTGTTAGTACCGATGACGGCTCTCACAGACTTGCTGAAACCAGAACGATCAAAATCGGTACCTGGTATGACCACTACTATGACAGTACTGACGCTGACATCTATGCAGACAGTTCCGTTTCTGATGAGGAATTGGCACAGATGCATTTTGACATCGTAAAGGAAGTAGAAGAGAAATACAATGTAAAGATCGAGTTTGTGAACCTGACTTATGATGGAACACAGGAGTCAATCAATACCTCTATTCTTGCCGGTACCCCCGACTGTGATATTTATGAGGTGGATCTGAGCTTCGGTATTCCCGCAGCACTGAATGGATTTGCAACCAACTTAAAGACGGTTCTTCCTGAGGATGATGATCTGTTCCATGATCAGGTAGTATTCAATCAGGTTGATATCGGAACCAACGACGGAGTTTATCTGTTCCAGAGCAATCATGCAGAGATGGTTCTGGCGAATACCTACCCTCTTGCATTCAACAAGCAGATGCTGGACGAAGTAGGTCTGGAGAATCCAAACGAACTCTATAAGAGAGGCGAGTGGACCTGGGAAAAGTGGAGAGAGTATATGCTGACTCTCACCAGAGACACAGATGGTGACGGTGTGATTGATGTATATGGTTTTGGTTCCCGTTGGGATTTCCTCGTATATAACCTGACCATGAGCAACGGAACCACCATTGCAAGCAGTGACAAAGAGAATCTTACAAGCCCTGAAGTAACGGAGGTTCTTGATTTTATCTACAACATGTACAACGTTGACAAAGTGGCAAATCCTTGGAATTCTGAGGACTTCAACTACAACACCAATGCATACATGGACGGAACAGTGGCATCCTGGATCGATGCGGCATGGATCTCCTCCGCTAACAATGATGCAGGATTGGCATTTGACATTATCTGGTGTCCTTGGCCCATCGGACCCAGCGGTGATGTGAACACCAATAAGTTTAAGAATGTATCTTCCGGAAATGCATGGATGATCCCCGTTGGTGTAAAGGATCCTGAACTGGTATACAATGTGTTCTATGACTGGCAGAACTGGTACCATGATGATGTAGATCTTCGTGACGGCAACCTGACATGGTGGGAAGACTGCGCTATCACTGAGGAGAACTACGAGGTTATGGAATACATGGGCCAGAGAGGTGCCTTTGACCTTTGGAACGCACTTGGCCTTGAGTGGGATTGGGCTCAGCTTCTGAATGGCGGAATGACCGCTGCTCAGTTCCAGGAGACCTACAAGCAGCAGGTTCAGGACGCACTTGACAGTTTCTATAAATAAATGCTAATGAGAGGTTAATATGTGCGAAATTAAGATGATTTCACCTGAGGTGAAGAATGTTCCCTGGCAGGAGAAGCCGGAGGGACTGAAGGGTGCACCTATCTGGAGATATACTGAGAACCCGATCATCGGGCGCAACCCGATCGAGGGCGTAGCACGAATTTTTAACAGTGCAGTCGTTCCTTACGAAGGAAAATTTATCGGTGTGTTCCGTGGTGAGCAGACAAACGGTATCCCTTATATTTATTTGGGAAGGAGTGAGGATGCCATTCACTGGGAATTCGATCCGAAACCGATTCCCTTTAAGGATGAAAACGGTAATGACTTTATGCCATACTATGCATATGATCCCCGCCTTGTAAAGGTGGAGGATACCTACTATGTGATCTGGTGTCAGGATTTTTACGGTGCAGCCATCGGTATGGCGAAGACTACCGATTTCAAGACCTTTACCAGACTGGAGAATCCTTTTCTGCCCTTCAACAGAAATGCAGTGTTGTTCCCCAGAAAGATCAATGGTAATTATATGTTGCTGAGCCGCCCTTCCGATTCCGGACATACTCCTTTCGGTGATATTTTTATCAGTGAAAGCCCTGACCTTGTATACTGGGGTAAGCACAGACATGTGATGAGCCGCGGTAATGAGTGGTGGGAGTCATTGAAGATCGGTGGAGGCGCTGCTCCCATCGAAACCTCTGAAGGATGGCTGCTGTTTTATCACGGTGTAAGCGGAACCTGCAATGGTTATGTCTATTCCATCGGGGGAGCGATCCTTGACCTGGATAATCCCTCTAAGGTGTTGTACCGTTGTGAAAACTTTCTGCTGACACCAGAGGAGTGGTATGAAGAGAGAGGCTTTGTCCCGAATGTTACCTTCCCCTGTGCAACCATCCACGATTCTGTCAGTGGAAAGATTGCCATTTATTACGGCTGTGCGGACAGTTATGTAGGTCTTGCATTTACAAAACTGGATGAGATTGTGGCGTATATTAAAGAGCACAGCGTTACAAACGATAATGACAGAGAAATCGGAATAAGATAATTATTCCAACCAAAAACAAGGGGGCTGTTGTAATAAATGTATTATTTGCAACAGCCCTTTTTATACCAAAAGATTCCTCGGACTGTTCCTGAACGCTTTGCGGAGTGAAAAGAATTGAGGAATGGAATCGAGAGTTTCCTTTTTATTGCGAGGGGATTGCATAGGAAAGGACAGATAATACTTAACAGAGATGATACAGATAGGAGGCTGAAAAATGATATCAGAAATACAAAAGATGTCAGATGAAATGAAGGAGCATCTTTTGGGGAAACTAGTACCTTTTTGGAGATCACTTAGAGACGACGAAAAAGGAGGGTGGTACGGATACATGTCCTATGGACTGGCTGTAGATAAAGAAGCGGTGAAGGGATGTATCTTAAACAGTAGGATCACCTGGTTTTTCTCGAATGTAGCAATATGCATACAGGAGGGTCTGATCACAGAAGAGGATTGCAGAAAGCACGGTTATTCTGCGGAGGACATTTGTAATGAGGCGAAGCATGGATATCGGTTTCTGAAGGAGCATTGTCTCGATTCTGTAAACGGGGGAATTTACTGGTCGCTGTATGCGGATGGCAAACCGGAAGACACCACCAAGCATACCTATAATCAGGCGTTTTGTATCTATGCACTGTCATCTTATTATGAACACTTTCACGATCAGGAGGCATTGGATCTGGCGTTTTCACTTTATGAACTGATCGAAGAAAAATGCACGGATGAGATAGGGTATATGGAAGCCTTTTCCATTGATTTCAAGCCTGTCTCCAATGAAAAACTGTCGGAGAACGGTGTGATGGCATCCAAAACCATGAATACGTTATTGCATGTTTTTGAAGCTTATACGCAGTTGTACAAGGTTACGCAGGACCAAAGAGTAAGTAAAACGTTATACCGGATATTGGACATATTCGCGGAAAAGATGTATAATGCAGATAAGCACAGACAGGAAGTCTTCTTTGATAAATATTACCATCCCATTATCGATCTGCATTCCTACGGACACGATATTGAAGCGGCATGGCTCATAGATCGCGGATTGGAAGTACTTGGGAAAACGGAATGTGAGAACATTTATACTGCCATTACAGATGAATTGACGGACAATATCTTCCATACGGCCTTTAATGGAAGATCACTTGCAAATGAATGTGAGAATGGAGTCGTGAATGATCACCGGATCTGGTGGGTGCAGGCAGAGGCAGTCATCGGATTTCTGAACGGTTGGCAGAAGGATCACAGTCATAAGCAATATCTGCTCGCTTCCCTTAAGGAATGGGAGTTTATCAGTGATTATCTGATAGATCAAAGAGAGGGCTCCGAGTGGTTCTGGGAGGTGGATGAAGAGGGGAAACCATATGAAGGCAGACCTATCGTCGAACCTTGGAAATGTCCTTATCATAACGGGCGCATGTGCATGGAAGTCATGAAAAGAGTACATAAATTGGAGGAGACATGTCAACAGCAATTGATTTAGTAAAACAGATGAAAGTGGGCATCAGTATCGGTGATACGCTGGATGCCTTCCACACATCCCTGCCCGTGGACGCGCCCACAGAAAAGAGCGAAACAGCCTGGGGCAAGCCTGTGATCACAGAGAAACTGATCGATACGATTCTTGGGACCGGTTTCAACCTGATTCGTATTCCGGTCACCTGGTCCGGACACCTTTACAGGGAGGATGACTTTCGAATCGAGCCGAAATGGCTGTCCAGGGTGAAAGAGGTAGTGGACTATGCCTACAAACGAGGTGCCTTTGTCATTCTGAACCTCCACCATGAGGATTGGAATTTCCCGTACTACGACAACAAAGAGGCTGCCTGCAGCATCATGCGTCTGGTCTGGAAGCAGCTGGCAGATACCTTTGCAGAGTATGATGAGCACCTGATCTTTGAGGGACAGAATGAACCGAGAAAGATCGGTACAGAGCTGGAGTGGAACGGCGGAGATCAGGAAGGCTGGGATGTTGTAAATGCCACCAATCTGGCATTTGTGGAGACGATTCGTGGCTGTGGCGGCAACAATGCCGAAAGATATCTGATGATACCCGGGTATGCCGCAAACTGTCAGGTCGGGATCAAACACATTACAGTACCCCGGGATGAGAGAATCATCATCTCTGTTCATGCCTATGAGCCCTATGACTTTGCGTTGAAGATCGATGGAAGAACGACCTGGAATCACGATACGAAAATGATAGATACCCTGATGGGTGATCTGAAGACCCTGTATGTGGATCGGGGGATCCCTGTAATCATCGGGGAGTTTGGTGCCATGAATAAGGATAATGAGGACGATCGCGCCGAATGGGTGAGATATTACCTGGACAAGGCGAGTGAGATCCATGTGCCCTGTGTCTGGTGGGACAATGGCAATTTTTCCGATAAGGGTGAGAAGTTTGGTCTGATCAACAGATATGATTACACCGTGACCTATCCAAAAGTAGTTGCAGAATTGATAAAATAACAGGAGGAGAACTAAGATGATCCATGAGAAGTATTTTGAACTGGCTGCAGAGCAGGAAAAGCTCCTTGCCAGAAAAAATGTGAAGAATGCAGGCTTTTACAACGGAATTTATGACAGATATGAGTATCCGGTGCTGACCAGAGCACATATTCCTCTGACCTGGCAGTATGACCTGAACAAGGATACCAATCCTTTCTTTATGGAGAGATTGGGAATCAATGCGGTGATGAACTCCGGTGCTATCTATCTGAACGGAAAGTATTATCTTGTGGCAAGGATCGAGGGAAATGACAGAAAGAGCTTCTTCGGTGTGGCGGAGAGTGACAACGGTGTGGATGGTTTCCGCTTCTGGGATTATCCTATTCTGTTGGATGATGTTTGTCCTGAGGAGACCAATGTCTATGATATGCGGCTGACGCAGCATGAGGACGGCTATATTTACGGGGTATTCTGCTCCGAGAGCAAGGATAAGTCTGTCAACGACCTGTCTGCCGCAGTAGCTGCTGCCGGCATTGTTCGCACCAAGGATCTGAAGCACTGGGAGAGACTGGAGAACCTGACGACCCTTCGCTCCCCTCAGCAGCGAAATGTCGTGTTGCATCCTGAATTTGTGGATGGCAAATACGCATTCTATACCCGTCCCATGGATGACTTCATCGAGACCGGCAGCGGCGGAGGAATCGGTTTCGGTCTCTGCGAGGATATCACTCATGCGGTGATCGACGAGGAGAAGATGACCAGCCTGCGCAAGTACCACACCATCACGGAAGCGAAGAATGGTGCAGGTGCAACCCCCATCAAGACGGACAGAGGCTGGATCCATATTGCCCATGGTGTGCGCAATACCGCAGCCGGTCTTCGCTACGTGATCTATGCCTTTGCCACCGATCTGCAGGATCCCTCCAGGGTGATCGCTGAGCCCTCCGGTCTGCTCATCGGACCCAGAGGGGAGGAGCGCGTAGGTGATGTGTCAAATGTTGTCTTCACCAATGGCGCGATCGTCAACGAGAAGGGTGAGGTATTCATTTACTATGCTTCCTCTGACACCAGAATGCACGTTGCCACCACTACCATTGACAAGCTGATAGATTATGTGTTCAACACGCCGGCAGATCCGGGCAGAAGTGTGGAGTGCGTCGCACAGCGCTGTGAACTGATTCGAAAGAATCTGGAGCTTTTGTCTGAGGAGTAGACCTATGAGAACCATACATACCGATCATCCTGCCCTTGTCTACAGCGGCCGAATTGATTTTGATGACCCCAAAGCACCGGTGTTTGTCTACGCCGGGAGCTTTGTTCGGTTTTCTTTCACCGGAAAGCAGGTGGGGGTTGTGCTCTCCAATCAGAGAGCCTATTTTGACAACAGTGTAGGGTATTTTCTGGACGGGCAGCCCGGGCAGTTTCTTCTGCCGGAGGATAATGCAAGCCATGAATATTATCTGGATTGCGACGGAGAGGGAGAGCATACTCTTTGCCTCTATAAGAGACAGGATGGCTGCCACTATTTTACCCTCCATGGAATTCTGATTCCTGACAGTGCGGAGATTCATCTGGGGGAGCCCCTGCCGTCCAGAAGGATCGAGGTCTTCGGCGACAGTGTTTCCTGTGGTGAGGTCTGTGAGGCCTTAGACCGGGTGGGACAGCAGGATCCGGAGAATCATGAGGGGATCTACAGCAACAGCTGGTATGCCTATGGGTGGATCACCGCCAGGGCTCTTGATGCCCAGGTCCATCTGACCGCTCAGGGAGGCGCAGCCCTGCTGGATCATACCGGATGGTTCTGCAGCCCCGATTATGTTGGGCTGGAGACCATTTATGACAAGATCCGGTACAATCCGCAGCTTGGTCCCATGAAGCAATGGGACTTTGCCAAGTGGCAGCCCCAGGTAGTAGTCTTTGCCTTTGGACAGAATGACAGTAATCCGGAGGATTATATGGCAACTGATCCTGCGGGGGAGAAGGCTGTGAATTGGAAGAGAGCGTATAAAAACTTCCTGTGTCACATGATGGAGCTTTACCCCAAAGCTTTTTTTATTCTGGGCACAACGACATTGATGCACAACGAAAACTGGGACCATGCCATCGAACAGGTCTGCAGAGAAGTGAACAGCTCCAGGGTGACACACCTTATTTATCGGGACAACGGGGCAGGCACCCCCGGACATCTGCGTATTCCCGAGCATGAGCGGATGGCGGAGGACCTGATCGAACACATCAAATCATTGGGAGATATTTGGAATGAAGATTGAGGATATCAGGATCGATTATGAGAGGGCCATGTCCAATCGAGGCAATCAGGCCAGATTAAAGAAGGTTTTCAAACGTGCTTTAGCCGGGGAAAAACTGACCCTTGGATTTCTGGGCGGTTCTATCACACAGGGCAGTCTGGCAACGGCACCCAACCTGTGCTATGCCTATCACGTCTATGAGTGGTGGTGCAGGAGCTTTCCGACAGCAGAATTCACTTACGTGAATGCCGGTATCGGAGCCACAGACTCTCAGTTTGGCTGTGCAAGAGCTGAAAGTGATCTGCTGCAGTACCGGCCGGACTTTGTGATCATCGAGTACTCTGTCAATGACGCAGCAAATGCTCACTACATGGAGACCTACGAGGGACTGGTGCGGAAGATCATAGAAAGTGAGTGGAAGCCTGCGGTATTGCTGGTACATAACGTTTGCTATGACAATGGCGCAAACGCCCAGCTGATTCACAGCAAGGTTGGAAGATACTATGATTTGCCTGCTGTCAGTATGCAGAGCACCATCTATCCTGAGCTTTTGGCAGGGAGACTTGAGAATCGGACGATTACACCCGACGACCTGCACCCCAATGATCTGGGACATGAACTTGTGGCTTCGGTGATCACCCATGTGCTGGATGAGATCCTTGCGGATGTGGAGCATTCAGAGACGGAGACGGAGTTCCCGGTTGTTCCCTTGACAGCCAACGGATACGAGCACTCTGTCCGCTATTGCAATGATTCCTGTGAACCGATTTGCAATGGATTCGAGGCTGATACCACACCTCAAGACGGTATCACGGATATCTTTAAGAAGGGCTGGATCGCCGGGGAGAAGGGCGCTTCCATCCGCTTCGAAGTAGAGGGCACCTCCATCGGAGTACAATACCGAAAGACGATGCAGCTTCCTGCACCAGTGGCTCAGGTGATTCTGGATGGCGACGATTCTGACCCTATCACCCTGGATGCCAATTTTGATGAGACCTGGGGTGACAAGCTGGTACTGGATACGATTCTGGACCATGGCGAAAATATGAGGCATACCGTGGAGATTCGGCTGGTGGAGACCCATCCGGACGACAGGCTGCCCTTTTATCTTGTCTCGGTGATTGGAAGCTGAAATAGGAAGCCTGAACCCGAAATAGGGAACGAATATAGATGTTGCGAAGGAAAGGAATGTGAGAAAGCAATGACGACATTTTCGAAGGATTTTGTGTGGGGCGTTGCCAGCAGCGCCTATCAGGTAGAAGGTTCTGAACCCGGTGACGGCAGGGGCAAGAATGTCTGGGATATTTTTGTGGAGCAGGGAAGAGTGTTCGAACACCAGAATGCAGAGATCTCCTGCGACCACATGCATCATTATCGGGAGGACTACGCCCTGATGCGTAATCTGGGCATTCAGGCCTATCGTTTCTCCATCAACTGGGCAAGACTGATTCCCGAGGGAATCGGAGAAGTGAATCAAAAGGCAGTAAAGCTATACCGGGATATGATCCTTTCCATGAAGGAAAATGGGATCACTCCCTATATTACTCTGTTTCACTGGGAGTTTCCTCAGGCTCTGCAGGAGAAGGGGGGCTGGCTGAATCCTGAGGTGGTAGAGTGGTTTGGCTATTATGCGAAAGTGGTTGCGGAGAATTTTTCCGATCTGTGTGAAAAATTCATCACCATCAACGAGCCCCAATGCGCAGTGGGTCTGGGACATTTGCGGGGCCTTCACGCACCGGGCTTAAAGCTTCCCTATAAGGATACCTTTCAGATCGCTCACAATCTGTTGAAGTCCCACGGACAGGCTGTGATTCAACTCAGAAAATATGCAAAACAGCCGATTCAGGTAGGATATGCTCCTACCGGTGGGGTTGCTTATCCCTATACCGATTCCCCTGAAGACATTGAGGCAGCCAGAAAGGTGTACTTCGGCTTCTACAATCCTATGGACAACTGGACCTGGAATGTGTCCTGGTTCTCGGATCCGGTATTCCTGGGGCATTACCCTGAGGAGGGACTGAAAAAGTTTGCAGAGTATCTGCCTGAGATCACCGAGGAAGATATGGAGTTGATCCATCAGCCGCTGGATTTTATGGGACAGAATATCTACAACGGTTATTATGTGCGCTGCGGTGCAGACGGAGAACCGGAATTTGTAGATCGCGAGCCGGGATTTCCCAAGACCGGAACTGATTGGCCTGTGACGCCCACGGCATTCTATTACGGCATCAAGTTCCTGACACAGCGTTATCCCCTGCCACTGTATATCACGGAGAATGGAATGGGCTGTCATGACAATATCGCTCCTGACGGCAAAGTACATGATAATGACAGGATCACATTCCTGGACAGCTATATCGGTGCCATGCAAAAAGCTATGGAGGAGGGAGCCGATGTGAGAGGTTATTTCCTCTGGACCTTCCTGGATAATTTTGAGTGGAGCGATGGGTATAAACAGCGCTTTGGTCTGGTATACGTTGACTATCAAAGTCAGAAGAGAATCGTGAAGGACTCCGCCTTCTGGTATCAGCAGGTGATCGAGAGTCAGGGTGCCAATTTGTCCCGCAATCAGCCCTGCAGCCAGATTTTATTTTTAAATCCTGTCTTTACGCATAATATCTGGGGCGGAAGCCGCCTTCACGATGAGTTCGGGTACCCGATAGAGGGAACCGATATCGGTGAATGCTGGGGAATTTCAGCGCATCCGAACGGAGAAGGAACGATAAGGGACGGTATTTATGGTGGAGAAAAGCTTTCAACACTTTGGAAGGAACATCCCGAGATTTTCGGCAATGTTGATTATGACCGTTTCCCGCTGCTGGTAAAAATCATTGATGCAAAGGACGACCTGAGCATTCAGGTACACCCCGATGACGAGTATGCAGGGATTCATGAAAACGGGTCACTAGGAAAGACGGAATGTTGGTATGTACTGGACTGCCCTGAAGGAGCAGCTTTGGTGATCGGACATAACGCAAAGACAAGAGAAGAGCTGGCTGACATGATTCATCAGGGCCGATGGAACGAATTCATCCGTGAGATTCCGGTAAAGAAGGGCGATTTTATTCAGATTGATCCCGGAACCGTACATGCGATCAAGGGTGGACTTCTGATACTGGAAACCCAGCAGAACAGTGACATTACTTATCGTGTCTACGACTATGACAGGCTTTCAAACGGTAAACCGAGGCAGCTTCATGTGGAGCAGAGCATTGATGTGATTACAGTGCCTGCAAAGTCGGCCCGGGACAGTGTCAAGAGCGCGGCAGATTTGCCGGTAAACTGCATCAATGAGTTATATTGCTGTCAGTATTACCGTGTGGCAAAGGTAAATGTAAGCGGAAAGTTTCAGTTTGCAATGGATGCACCCTTCATGCTGGCTACGGTAGTGTCCGGTGACGGTATCGTCAACAGTCAGCCTGTAAAAAAAGGTGATCATTTCCTGATTCCAAACGGCGTAAAGCTCGTGGAGATGCTCGGAAGCATGGAGCTGATTCTGTCGAATGTTTGATGGAGTGATCATTCAAAAGAATAAAGCGAATCGAGTAGGAGGCTCATCATTAGTTGATGAGCCTCCTACTCGATTGTTATGAGCTGAGAAAACATGAAATGATAGGCAGAAGCTACTTTTTCCCGGACAGCAGTGCCTGAAAACCGTTGTATGTCAAGGCATATTTCTTGGCTCTTGTTTCTGACAGGCAGGGCAGATAGGAGACAAGGCTTCTGTAAAGGGCTGCTGCCTCGGCACGCCCATCTTGAATCAGGCTCGGCAAATCACTTGTGCAGACAAGTACACCGAGGTCAAGATCACTTAAATAAATCTCATAAAGCAGCCCCAGACGATGATTTCGGTCAAAGTTATCAATGGTCTGAACGATAGGAAGAATCGTTGTATCATCCAGTATCGTGGAACGCGATGCGTTGACAATGGAGTACCATTGGGGCGTTGTATAGCTTTCGCAGGGGAAAGCTTTGAATGCCTCATGTTCCTTCTGAATCAATAAGCCCATGGTACCTACAGGCACTTCCCTGTTCATGCTAAGAGAAATGTTACGGAACATCGGGTAGCACCAGAAATCCGTACAATAGGTGCCTTCAATGGAGGATTCGTTCTCTTCCTTTGACAGAAAGAGAAGGCAGGACTTTGCATGTTTGGCAAGAGTGGGTAATTCATCGCTGTGCCAAACGTTCCGGCATTCTTTCGGCAAATCATTGCAGAGGGAAGAGAAAAGTTCTTCTGTTGCTGCATCCAAAACACAGGAAGTAATCTGCGGCGTAAGGGAAGGAAAAGCCCACAGCGTGTAGGAGTTTTCGATCCCTGTACCTTCCAGTTCTATTGTCAGGCGCAGTGCTTTCGGTGTCTCTATCAGCGGAATCTGCATGCTGAAATACCCCAAAATATGTCTGCCGTTTTCTGTAACTGATGGAATTTGTGCGGATTTTGTATCAACGATAACGTTATCCTCGTCTGTAAGGCTGCATATCAGCTTACATTCCTGGAGACTTGCCCTGCAAAAATAGCTCAGGGAAGCAGTAAAAGAAAAGGTCTGCTCGGATGTAATCACAAAACTGCTAAATTCAGCCTGAAGTACCGCCCCGGAACAGAATCTACGCCATTCGGGCGCAGTGATCAATCCTTTATTTTCCATAAAAGCATTGAGGACTCCCACAAGAGCCGTACCCTGACCCGAAAAATCCTGAATGTCCAGAATCTGGAAGCCCGCAAGATAGGAGGAGCGAAGAGCGGTTTCCAGTTCATTCTTATAGCAGGCGACAGCCAGGGCACCGGAATTTATAAAAAAGTCACGAGCCTGATCCATCATTCCTTTTGCTTCCAGGCGTCTTCTAAATTCCATGAAGTTTCTTGCCTGTAACACGCCTGTATATTTTTCGATTTCCGAAAAATCAGGGAAAGTCTCATATTGTCCTATCTCATGGGAAACAACAGGAATATTCGGAATCAGTTCTGCCTGAGCTTCCGTCAGCTTTACCCGTTTTACACCGGTTCCGTATTGTATCTCCACGGTACCGTCAGAAGAGATCTCGGCTGCTGCCGACATATAGGAAGGTCTGATTGCTTCATCGTAGTTGAAACAGGTATCCGGAGCGGCAGTCTGTATATGCCCGAGGGGCTTATCACACATGGCGTAGGACCCGCGGATCTGTCTGTCCAGGGTAAACCGAACACCTGAAAAGAAGTCATCGTTTGGCTGGATATTCGGCACCCACTGAAAATTATTGGAGCCCTGGGTAAACAGAATATGGGGACGAAAGGCTTTGTATTTTCCCAGCAGCTCATTCAGGGCGGATGCATTGCCCCATAGCTCGTTTCCCATGGACATCATGCAGTAGGAGGGATGATTGGAGAAGTTCTCCAGCATACGGAAGCCCTCGGCCTCCAGAAAGTCCTGAGCTTCTTTCCTGTAGCCCTCATCCGTCGGACCATTGAAGGTACCCCAGAAAGGGATCTCGGGCTGCAGATAGATGCCCAGCAGATCTGCGGCAATAAAAGCGGCCTCGGGAGGACAGCAGGTGTGAAAACGATAATGATTGATGCCAAAATCTTTGGAAATTTTCATCACATGAAGCCAGCCCGAAACAGTCATGGGAGCATAGCCTGTCAGGGGGAAGATCATACCGTCATGTTTTCCACGGAGAAAGGTCTTTCTGCCGTTGATACAAAATGACGTGCCATCCGAAGTAAAAGAGCGTATTCCGGTAAGCACGGAAGCAGTATCGGCAATCGCATCATTTTCCTCTGAAACAACAGAGAGATCCAGCCGATAGAGGTAAGGATCCTCCTCATCCCAGAGCTTTCCGGATCGAGACAGGTCGATCAGAAAATCAAAATGATTTTCACCGGGTTTGATTTCTACAGCATAAACTGTCTGTTCTTCTGTCAAAGCAGTTGTTTCCACAAGCTCTTCGCAGGAAGCGTTGTCAGGTATCACCTTGTCAGTCTGCGAATAGTCTTCCCGAAGATGACAGAGGACAGGCGTAACCTGAATCCGGGCATTGCAGGATTCCGACAACGAATTCAGGATAGGAAGACGCAGTAAAATAGATTTTTCTTCATATTTGCAAATGGTCTGAATCGTACCGATTCTGAATCCTTCTCTGATGGTCAGGCTGATTTCGCCGAGGATTCCGTTCCAGTTTGTCTGGGTGTCGGGAGAGGTCAGATGCCCGCCGGGTACTTTATAATCCGTGTTGGATATCATGATGGTAATGACCGGATGTAAGGTTTTTACAAACGCTGTCAGATCATAGGTATGTCTGGCAATGAAACTGTCAAAACTGCCCGCAAATATCCCGTCTACCCATACATATGAAGTCCTTGTGCGCTCCAATGTCAGTTCAAACTGTTTCCCCTCCAGATCCGACAGATCGGAAAATGGAAGGGTGATCGTCTTTCGATACCAGCTGTAACCGGCCATTTCGTAAGGGTCTGTCAGATAGCCGGTTTCTGCTTTTGAATCAGGTGTCCCCTTTTTGGCTTCGGAGACAGTGGTGGGGAGCAGAATCGTATCATCAAATTCCTGAAGTTCATAATGCGCCTCAAGGCCCTGTTTTTCACAGTCCAGCTTAAAATTCCATATTCCGTGGAGGGAAAACCGATAACTCATAGATAGCAAATCCTTTCTTTCATAACTGTTCAGAGCCCATTTTGCATAATGGCCTCTTGATGGCATTCCTTTTGATCCTGCATGTCTCTGAACAGATACAATTATAACAAAAATAATGGAAAATTACTATTGTGAAAAGGTATTTCTCACAATTCCTGTTTTTTTGTAAAAATCTCTGGATTTTTTGCGTTAAATGTGAGAGAATGTGTAGGAACACGAGCAAATTGAGGAGACTGCAGGATGAGAGCCGGTTTGCTCGGTATGTACATAATTGAAAGGAGATTTCACATGATCTATTCAAAGGAAGTTGAAGAAATGTGTCCGGTAGCACAGGGCGTTAATCATGGCTGTGCTCCCATCCCTGAAGAAGCAAAATGGGTAAAAGCAAAAGATGTAAAGGATATTTCCGGTCTGACTCATGGTGTGGGCTGGTGTGCTCCTCAGCAGGGTGCCTGCAAGCTGACCCTGAATGTGAAGGAGGGTATCATCCAGGAAGCTTTGGTTGAGACCATCGGTTGTTCCGGAATGACTCACTCTGCAGCTATGGCAGCTGAGATCCTTCCCGGCAGAACCGTTATGGAGGCTCTGAATACCGACCTTGTATGCGATGCCATCAATACCGCTATGAGAGAGCTTTTCCTGCAGATCGTTTACGGTCGTACCCAGAGTGCATTCTCTGAGGACGGACTTCCTATCGGTGCAGGTCTTGAGGATCTTGGTAAGGGCCTGAGAAGCCAGGTTGGTACCATGTATGGTACTCTGAAGAAGGGACCCCGTTATCTGGAGATGGCTGAGGGTTATGTTACCGGTATCGCTCTGGACGCAGATGACCAGATCATCGGTTACCAGTTCGTAAGCCTTGGAAAGATGACTGACTTCATCAAGAAGGGTGACGATCCTAACACCGCATACGAGAAGGCAAAGGGCCAGTACGGTCGTGTTGCTGATGCTGTTAAGATCATTGATCCCAGACAGGAATAAGATAGGAGGACAACGAAAATGGCTTTATTTGAATCATATGAAAGACGAATTGACAAGATCAATTCCGTATTGAACAGCTACGGCATCGCATCCCTCGAGGAAGCTGAGAAGATCACCAAGGATGCCGGTCTTGATGTTTACAACCAGATCAAGGGCATTCAGCCTATCTGTTTTGAGAACGCTTGCTGGGCTTACATCGTAGGCGCTGCAATCGCAATCAAGAAGGGCTGCAGAAGAGCTGCTGACGCTGCTGCAGCAATCGGTGAGGGACTTCAGGCTTTCTGTATCCCCGGTTCCGTTGCAGATACCCGTAAGGTAGGTCTCGGACATGGTAACCTTGGTAAGATGCTGCTGGAGGAGGAGACCGAGTGCTTCTGCTTCCTGGCCGGTCACGAGTCCTTTGCAGCTGCAGAGGGCGCTATCGGTATCGCTGAGAAGGCTAACAAGGTTCGTCAGAAGCCCCTGAGAGTTATCCTGAACGGTCTTGGAAAGGACGCTGCTCAGATCATTTCCCGTATCAACGGCTTTACCTTCGTAGAGACCGAGTACGATCCTTACACCAATACTGTGAAGGAAGTATTCCGCAAGTCTTACTCCGACGGTCTTCGTGCAAAGGTGAACTGCTACGGTGCAAACGATGTTTGCGAAGGTGTTGCAATCATGCACAAGGAAGGTGTTGACGTTTCCATTACCGGTAACTCCACCAACCCTACCAGATTCCAGCATCCTGTTGCAGGTACCTACAAGAAGGAGTGCATTGAGCAGGGCAAGAAGTACTTCTCCGTAGCAAGCGGCGGCGGTACCGGACGTACCCTTCATCCCGACAACATGGCTGCAGGTCCTGCATCCTACGGTATGACCGATACTCTGGGACGTATGCACTCTGATGCACAGTTCGCAGGTTCTTCTTCCGTACCTGCTCACGTAGAGATGATGGGTCTCATCGGCGCAGGTAACAACCCTATGGTTGGTATGACCGTTGCTGTTGCAGTTTCCGTTGAGGAAGCTGCTAAGGAAGGCAAGTTCTAAACTAAAAACTTATGCAAAGAAGGAAATGACTGGTCAAGCTTGCTTGAACCAGTCATTTTTTATGAATGATTGGTGTTCAAAACTTGATTTTAGATTGGAAGATGGTATAGTATAATTAGAGATTTATGTCAATCACAACGGAACAATCGGCATATCGTGAAAATGTTTCTCCCGGGGGTTGAAAGGAAACAGGAGAAATATTCAAATAGACAGTATCTTTGAGGTGTAGTATGAACGAACAGAAGAATCATTTGTCCAGACAGGAAAAGGCAATGAGGGACATTTTGCAGAGTTGTATGGGTTTACAGAAAGAGGACCAGGCAGCCTATCACATTCTTGCAGAACTGGGGAAATATTATGATGCGGACAGAACATATATTTTTGAGATAAACGCAGAACATACTTATGCCGGCAACACTTGGGAGTGGTGCGGCGAGGATGTCGCATCCAAAAAAGGAATCCGACAGAAGATTTCCCTGGATACGCTTCGTCAGTGGATGAAATGGTTTGAGGAAAAGGGAGAGTTTTTTGTTTCGCTCTCCGGGGATAATCAGAACGATGAGAATGCAGGCGGTATGTTGGAGCTTTGGGGGACAGATCGTCTGATGGCTGCTCCAATGATTGTGAACGGAAAACTGAAAGGGTTTCTGGGTGTAGATCATCCACGGTGTTATACCGAAGATCTTTGGCTTCTGTCTGTGATGGCTTCTGTCTGTTATCGTGAGTTCTCCTCAAGACGCAGAGTGGAAAGAGAAGTGGAATTTCAGGGCAATATGATTCAGGCTCTTGCGATTCCGTATGCAAATATTTACGCGGTAAATGCCGACACCTGTGAAGCTATTTGTTATCGCATGGGTCAGACCATAAATGAGCGTTATGGACAGAAGTTTGCTGCCGGCAATTACGAAGAAAATATTCAAACATATATCGAGAACGATGTTCTGGAAGAAGACCGGGTGTTGTTTGATCAGGTATGCACCGTGAACGGTGTGAACAGGCTGCTGGCAGATAAGAGGACCTATTATTTTAATTATCGTGTTGATCGGGATGGGCTGGTGCAGTATTTCCAGTGCCAGCTTGTAAAACCGAATTTTGAAAAGAATGAGTTTGTGATCGGCTTTAAGATCATTGATGAGGAGAAAAAGATTGAACTGGCTGCACAGAGAAAGGTGGAGGAAGCACTTGCGGCTGTGGAGAAAGCAAATGCAGCTCTTCAGGAGGAATCTGCTGTTTCCGGTGCATTGAGCAAGGAGTACTGCAGTCTGTTCAAAATTGATGCGAAGACAAGAAATATGACGCTCTATCGAACAGATGGGACTGCTTTTGACCCGGTGCTTCTGCAAAAACTGCTTGCCCTTGGTGATTATGAGGTCATCCTATCGAAATATATCGATGTCTTTGTTGTACCGGAAGATCGCGACAGACTCAGGGAATCGATCGGACTCTCCGTCCTGATGGAAAAGGTTCCGGAGGTGGGACTCTATAAGCTTGGGTACAGGAGAATCAAAGACGGTGTCATTGCCTACTTTGAAATGAACACGATCAAGCTGGTGGATGACAACGGTGGTGTCACATTTATTCTGGGCATACGAGATGTAGATGAGGAAGCAAGACGTCAGCTGAAGCAGACGAAAGAGATGGAAATGCAGCGTGAGCTCATTGAGGGTCTTGGATCAGAATTTTATTCTGTCCTTTTGGTGGATCCGGAACAGGATACCGTCGATTTCATCCGCACGACAAACGAGCATGCTGCTTCCACAAGGGAACTTCTCTCCAAACATCAGAATTCCTGGTCGAGAGTGATGCAAAGCTACGCGGAGGAGCAGGTTTCGGAGCACAGCCGTGCAGAGTATCTGGAGAAGATGTCTTTAGAGTATATTTGCACCCAGGATAAGGATTACTCAGTCAATGCTGAAGTGCAGATGAATGGGGAGTTCCACTATATCCAGCTGCGGGTGGCTTATGTGCATGAAGCGGATGGCAGACGTGTGGTCGTCATCGGAACGCGAAATGTGGATGACCTGATCAAGAAAGAACGCCAGCAGGAAATGGCGTTGCAGGCTGCATTTGACGCTGCGGAGGCTGCGAGCAGAGCTAAGACGGAATTCCTGTCCCATATGTCACATGATATCCGCACGCCGATGAACGGAATCATTGGTATGACTGCGATTGCTGCTGCCCATATCGATGACAAAGAGAGAGTTCAGGATTGCCTGAAGAAAACTACCCAGGCAAGCAAGCATCTCTTGAGCCTGATCAATGAAGTTCTGGATATGAGCAAAATCGAATCCGGCAAGGTTGATTTGACGGAAGATGAATTTAATCTTTCGGATCTGATCGATAACCTGTTGACTATGACCAACTCACAGATTGCGGAACATCATCATGAACTGTCCGTGAATATTTCCGGTGTGACCCATGAGGCGGTAGTTGGTGACAGCCTTCGTATCCAGAAGGTCTTTACCAACCTGATGAGCAATGCAGTAAAGTACACTCCGGATGGCGGGAAGATACGGCTTTCCATTTCGGAAAGACCTGTCTTACATCCAATGATCGGATGCTTTGAGGTCGTCTTCGAAGATAACGGTATCGGTATGAGCGAAGAATTCTTAAGTCAGATCTTTGAGCCGTTTACCAGATCAAACGAAGACCATCATGTCAAAAGTGTTCAGGGAACAGGGCTTGGAATGGCAATCAGCCGGAATATTGTCCGTATGATGGGGGGCGATATTAAGGTAGAAAGCAAGCTGGGAGTAGGCTCCCGTTTTACGGTCACCATGTATCTGAAGCTGCAGGATACAAAAGAGGTTGCGTATGACAAATTTGTGGATCTGAATGTGCTGGTGGCAGATGACGATGAGATCAGTCTGGAATCCTGCTGTACGATGCTGGGAGATCTTGGCATGAAGGCAGATGGAGTGACCAACGGAGCGGAGACTGTGGAAAAGGTTGTGGCCCGTCACCGAATGAATTCAGACTATTTTGCCTGCATCATTGACTGGAAGATGCCGGATATGGACGGAATTGCCACGACACGGGCCATCAGGCAGGCGGTCGGTAAGGAGATACCGATCATCATCATCTCTGCCTACGACTGGTCGGATATTGAACAGGAAGCACGCCTGGCCGGAGCAAATGCATTTATCAGCAAACCACTGTTTCGATCAAGACTTGTCAAGACATTCAATGCACTTGTTGATACAGAGATATCGGAAGAACAGACTGCTCCTATAGATGCGTTGGAAACCATTGATCTGTCCGGAGGGCGCGTTCTTCTGGCGGAAGACAATGAGTTAAATGCTGAAATCGCCACGGAGATCCTGAAAATGACCGGACTTACGGTGGAATGTGCAGTGGATGGAGTGGAGGCGGTTGAAAAAGTCGCTGACTGTGAAGACGGGTATTATGATATGATTTTTATGGATATTCAAATGCCAAGAATGAATGGGTATGATGCGGTAAGAGCGATCCGTGCCATGGACAGAGACTACTGCAGAAAGGTTCCCATCATCGCCATGACGGCAAATGCTTTTGCGGAGGATGTGCAAGCTGCGAAAACGGCAGGCATGAATGAGCATATCGCTAAGCCTCTGGATATGAATACGCTTGGAAAAGTTTTGCGGAAATGGATGTAATAGAAGGTTGAGAAGACATCAGCCATTTGGTTGGCGCGGAGAGTGAAGATGAATCAGAAACAAGTCAAAATGGAAGTGTCCGGAAGACTTCAGGAATTGAGCAGAGAGATTCAAACATTGGAGACGCAGCTTCAGACTGTGGAGAGTAAGCTTTCCGGTCTGAAGAAGGATGTGTTGATCTATGGCGGATTTTTCCTGGGCCCGATGCTTGTGATCCAAGGGTTTTCATTTCTGGCGGAGCACACTTATGGGGTGCCGCACATTGTCTGGCAGATGTTTGGCAGCGTTCTGTCGATCTTAAATTTCATCGTGCAGCCCTTCTTTTTCTTTCATCTGGTCAAAAGTCTGTTTTTCCTGTATTACAATCGGGAGAAGAGGGACTACTTCTACGAGATGCCGAAGGTGCGGGGGAAGTATCCGAAACCGGAGCAGGTCGTTCCTGAGGAGACCTACGTGGCAGAGCGGCACAAGGTGTGGATGGTACTGAATAAGTATTACCTATATCGCGAGGAGATGGAGAAGAAGCTGGAAGCGTGTATTGAGAACGATGAGAGGATACCGGATCAGGAATTATATGCTTTTTTGGATGGATTTGTCTTCTATGAGCAGATCCGTACATTGGATCCCTTTACCGGGGCTGTGGCCAGAAAAGCGAAGCGAAACACCTGGCGTGTTTTTATTGCCGTGATTGCATTTGTAATCATTTTCATTGCGATGATATTTGTTTAGAGAGGAAATGGACAATGGTTAACAAAGAAGAAGTATTACAGAAAAAGAAAAGTCTGCTGCACCGTGCGGTACCCTATTTTGAGGCGGCACCCTGCTATGAGCTGGAGGATGTCTTAAAACTGCAGAGCCTGCACTGGCCGCTGGTGCAGGAGCATGATCCAAAGAAGCTTGTCCCTATGCTGGAGGAGTACGAGAACCGTCTGGTGCAGATCAGGGAAAAGGCAGATGCACCCGAGAAGCTTTTGCTGTGGCAGGAGGGAAATATGCCTTCCTGCGGAGAGTATGTCTCCAATGAGGAACTTCGGTACAATCATGATCCGGATTTCAAGCCATATCTGATCGAGATTCTGGTGCCCGCGGATGTGACGCCCAAGGGAGCCTTGGTTGTCTGCGCAGGCGGTGACCACGGGGATTGCACCCTGCATGAGGGCTACCAGACCTGTCTGGATTTTCGTGACTTAGGGTATCAGTGTTTTCTGCTGTTGAACCGCACCAATCATTGTCCTTACAAGGCTGTAGAGGCCGGAGCGGATGCGTCCAGAGCCATCCGTATGGTTCGTGCCAACGCGGCGAAGTATCGCATTGATGAAAATAAGGTAGCCTTTGCGGGATTTTCCAATGGCGGGCTGACCGCAGAGGCATGTGTGCAGTATTTCTCGGGAACCCAGCAGATCAGGACGCATTTTGATGCTTATGTTCCGGACGAGTTGGACGACTATTACGGAGCACCGGATGCCATTCTCTGCGTATATGGTCCCAGGTGGAAGGACAGTTCCTATGATTATACCAATGTGGTCTACCCACCTACTTTCTTTGCTGTCGGCAGAGAAGATTCTGCAATGGACAATTTGAATGCAGTGCTGCCTGATTTGATGGCGCATCATGTTGAGGTAGAGGTACATACCTTCGCAGGTGTCCCCCACGGACAGTCAGGAATCCAGATCTATGGCGAGAATAGATATCCGAATTTCCGGCTGTGGGTGCCGCTTGCAGATGCTTTCCTGGACAATGTGTACGCAAAGTCTGTTGTCAAAAGAAGACCGGAGGTGTTATGTCCCGAACAGCGCTTTGATGCCTTTGACAACGGGGCAGTGCTCCACGGAAAGAAAAAGAATCATCTTCCTGCCATGGGTTGGAACAGCTGGAATGCCTTCGGAAGCGGAAACACGGAGGCTCTCACCAAGGCAATGGCCGACAAAATGATCGAACTGGGCTTAGATCGGCTGGGCTATCAGTATCTGGTGCTGGATGACGGTTGTTACAAGCCTGTCCGTGTGGAGGGGAAGCTTTCCAATGAGACAAAGAAATTTCCCGGTGGTTTCCGTGCACTTTCCGATTATATCCATGCAAAAGGATTGAAGTTTGGAATGTACAATGACATTGGTACCAATCTCTGTGCCGGTGCAGCGGTGGGTACCTGCGGCCATGAGAAGACCGATGCCGCTTCCTATGTGGAGTGGGGCGTAGACTTCCTGAAGGTGGACAACTGTTATTATCTCTGGGACAACGCCACTTTCTCAGATGCGGCCAATGCAAAGTATGTGTTTGCGCCCAATATCAAGGGGATCCGTCTGGAAAGGGGAGAGTATTCTGTCTCGCTCACTGCTGCGGACGCTCAGATCATAGGTGAGGGTGCGTATCGAGAGAATGATTATATCACCAACATCGGAACCTTTGACGGCACAGGCCCTGCCGCAACTCCCGTGGGAGACAGAAGCGGTGAAGTCCAATTCAGCGTATGTGTGCCCGAGGCAGGTGAATACAAGCTGTATGTGACTTATGCAACCGGCTGTAGAGAAGGTGTGGGCAGCTGGCTTCAGGTGGCAACCGGCAGAAAAGAAAGTTCAGAATGCTTCTACGATGATTTTCTTCCTTCCTCCGGGAATGAGGAGACCTTCGTGGAGTCTAAGGCGATCTGCGTGACGCTTCATACAGGAGAAAATGAACTCCGCCTGATGAATCACCGCAGACAGGAGAATACTCTTGCTTCCTATGCGGCACTTCTGGAAGGGCTGCAGGAGGCAGCACCTGATAATGACATCCTCTTCTCCATCTGTGAGTGGGGCAAGACCCAGCCCCAGAATTGGGGGAAAAAGGTGGGAGATTCCTGGAGAATCTTAAACGACATTACCTTCCGGGTAGGTTCGGACGGAGATCCGGGGCATGGCTCCTGGAAGGAGGATTACACCACCAGTGTTACCTCCCAGTACAATAAGGCGGTGATCATGGACGAGTTTGCCGGTCCGGACAAGGGCTGGAACGATCCGGATATGCTGATGATCGGTATGAATGGCATGACCGATGTGATGAATAAGACCCATATGACTATGTGGTGTATGATGAATGCACCTCTGATGCTTGGCATGGATCTGCGCCGGGTGGAGAAGGGAGATGCTATCTATTCTGTCATCGCCAACCGTGAGATTATCTCTCTGAATCAGGATCCCCTGGGGATTCCTGCCAAGAGAGTGGCATCCTCGATCCTCTGTAAGGCACCGGACCGGGAGTATCTGAGGGATAATGAGAGAACTGACATCTGTGTGAAACCCCTGGCAGACGGCAGTGTGGCTATCTCCTTTATCAATGTGAGCGAGTCCTGTCGCTGTGATGTTTTGTCCGTTACTGTGGAGGAGATCGTGGAGAAGTTGGGGCAGAAGATGGTTCGTCCGGAAAGCTTTGCCGGTGCTGCTTCCTATACGATTCAGGATCTATGGACCAAAGAGACATGGAAGACATCGGAGAAGGTGTTTGCGGCACCTTCCCTTGCGGGCTGCGACAGTGTGACCTGGAAGATTTCGCCTGAGGAATAGAGCAAATGGAAGAGATTACCCTGGAAGCGTTCCTGGCCCTGTTGCAGTCCCATGGTGAGACCACATATTCAGCCCGAGAGTTGTATCAGCTGGGAGTGTTGGAGGAGATCGACCTGATAGAGATCCACCGACCCATCCTGCGGGGAAGTGCGGCCAGGATCCTGCATCTGTATTTGAAAAAGATCCGGAGGGAAACGGATCTGGAGGAATGGCACAGGGCGAAGCACCTTGCGGATCTCTATGACTGCAGAACCTGTGTGCAGCATATTGCTCAGGTAGTGGAGAAGGGAATCATGGAACCTGATACCTTACAGACCTCTGAAGGAGACAGGCTGGTTTTTTCAGGCAGGCGGTCCATGACAGAAAACGAGGCACAGAGAATCTGCAGGAGAGCGATCTATGTCTCTGAGCGACTCAAAACAGATCCTGTTGCCTCCCCAGGAGAACCGTTGGATCAGATGAAAGGCCTGACACAAAGAGAGGTGCTTTCTGCCTTTTTCGGCGAAGAGAAGCTTAGGCGAAAGAGACTATTGGTGGATGTGCGGCCCTTGTCCTCTTTTGATAAGAATCACCTGCCCGGTGCGGTCCATTGCCCCCTGGCCGGTATTCTGGAGGGAACCTATGACCGGCTGTTTGCCCGGTGGGAGGAAGTGTTTTTCTATTGTGAGGAGGGGTATCAGGCCCGGATCGCTGCGGCCTATCTTGCGGAGAAAGGCCCGGGTAAGGCACATTTTTTTCGTCTTTTGCCGCCGGATGACTCTGTTTCTGAACAATAAATAGGGATAATGTGTATTTTTTCTCATTGCAACCTGCTGAAGATATGATATACTTAATATATTCGGATGCGAGGAAACTTGCTTCAAAAATATTCTTTTGGGGGGACAAATGAAACAACAGATACAAACACTTTTGGATGTTGTGCGGGGGCATAAGCTCTACATCCAGACGCATAACTTTCCGGATCCGGATGCCATCGCAAGCGCTTTCGGATTACAGTATTTTTTCAGGCACTTCGGCATTGAGAGTTCTCTGATCTACGACGGAAGTATAGATCGCTCGGCACTGTTCAAGATGATCGAACTGATGGGAATCGAATTTACGGCAGCCCAGCAGGTTTCCGATATGCTGGAGACAGATTATATTGTCACCGTAGACGGACAGAAATACAATACGAACTTTACGGATCTGCCCGGTGACGAAGTGGCCTGTATCGATCACCATCCTACTGTGATTCCCTGTGAATACAGGTACAAGGATGTGAGGATCGCAGGCTCCTGCAGTACGCTGATCACCCAATATTATATGGAGATGGATGTTCCCATGACCACCAATGTGGCGACAGCCCTCCTCTATGGACTGCAGGTGGATACAGACAACCTGACCAGAGGAGTGACGGAACTGGATATTGATGTGTTCTCTTATCTCTACAAGAAGGCCAACCAGTCCATTATCACCCTGATCAGTACCGGAACGATGGAACTGACGGACCTAAAGGCTTATGGTGCGGCAATCGAGAATATACATATCTACAAAAATACCGGTTACGCATGCATTCCTTTCGATTGCCCGGATGCTTTGATCGCAATGGTGTCTGACTTCATTCTTTCTCTGAGTGAGGTGACCTTCTGTGTGACCTATTCCCTGCGGGAGAACGGATTGAAGTTTTCTATCAGAAGCAGTATTCCCAATCTGATGAATGCGGGAGTGATCACGACCAACGCATTGAAGAGCATCGGCGGAAGCGGCGGCGGTCATGCCACCATGGCAGGCGGATTTCTTCCAATCGCGGCACTGGAGAAGGATGGAATCGACAGGGATCATTGGGACGGCATTATCGAAGAAGCTTTTCAGAGCCATATGACACAAACAAATTAAAAGGAGAAAAAAACATGGAAAATCAGAATTATGATCAGAACGGCGAAAACAACTATCAGGATTATACTGCACAGTACTCTGGTGTAGAGGGCCAGCCCTACGGACAGAATCAGCGTGGAAATGCCACCAACGGTATGCAGATCGCCAGCCTAGTGCTTGGCATTATCGGTATGCTCACATGCTGCTGCTATGGCGTGGTTGGTCTTGTGCTGGGTATTATGGGTCTTGTGTTTGCAATTATCGGCAACAAGAGTTCCCGTTCCGGTGTGGGAGTAGCGGGTCTTGTTTGCTCTATCATCGCAGTGATCCTCGGCGTGGCCGGTACCATTTACTATGCACTGATCTATCTTGCATTGTATCAGGGAGTTGGACCGCTGGTGGATTATCTGCAGGAATATTCCAATGCGCTGCAGCAGATGAACCTGTAGTAAGTGCCTGCAATGAGAGAACAGAGTCACTTGGAAAAACAGCTCTTTGTCATAGGCTGTGTCCTTTTTTGGGTTTTACTCGGCATCGCTGTGGTGCTGAAGCTGGGATGGCTGGACAGACTGCCTCAGATCCCTTGCATGTTTGTGCTGGTGTTTGGGATGTATTGTCCGGGATGCGGGGGAACCAGAGCTGCAAAGGCCCTTTTGGAAGGAAGATTTCTAACCTCATTTCTATATCATCCCGTGGTCCTCTATGGAGCGGTGCTTTACACATGTTTTATGTTGACCAACGGTTTTTCTCTGGTCGGAGTAAAAGGTGTCAGGCCGATGAAATTCCGCAACGGCTATCTCTGGGCAGGGCTGGTGCTGATTGCAGTTAATTTTGTGGTGAAGAATGTTTTATTGCTTGTATTTGGAATCCCGATGAAGTAAAAAAGGGGTGTGAAATGAAGAAACATTTCACACCCTTTCTCTTATTCTTCAGCTGTCGTATCTTCGGCAGTGGTAATGTTCACATCCTCCGGGGTCTCACCGTGGAGAAATGAGATAATGATCTGAACCCGCTTGTATGCTCTGGAATAATTGCCCTGGGCATATTCGGCAGTGTATTCATTGTAGGAATCGTTGCTGTATGCGTCGTGATAACTGGAGACGGCAGTGTCCATGTAGTCGCTTGCCTCCTGGGCAATGGATTCCAGATAATCAAACTCTTCAGGAAAATCAAATTTTGCAAATTCGTTGAAGGAAACCTTCAATTCATCTAAATTAGAGAGCAATTCCTCTACTGCATTGTCAGAGTCGGCATCAATCTCATTGATGGAAGTGTCGATCTCTGAAATCTTCGTACAGAAGTTGTCCATATCCTTTTTGAACCGGGTCAATTCTTTATCTTCACCACAACCGGTTAACAGAAAGGAACAGGTCAAAAGTGTGGTGAGAAGCAGTGCTGTTTTCTTTTTCAAAATACGAACCTCCGAATCGGAATTTTCGAGGAATGATCAAAAGTAAATATCAGATGCAATCTCTCAAAAAAATTTATCAGATACAACTTATCATATTTCCGGGGTGAAAGCAATAGTTGATATTACAAAAAAACCCTCTTTACGACTAATTTAAGAATGTGTTATCATAAGGTTTAAGTTTATGTTACGAATCATGAAGGTTTGTTAACAAATGAAAGGCATGAGAATATGACACGTAATGAATTCAAAGTATTGACAGAACATTATATCTATCTGGATGGAGCTACCGGATCCAACCTTGTGAAAGCAGGTATGCCGGTGGGTGTATGTCCGGAGCAGTGGATCCTGGAGAATCCGGATGTGATGCTTTCCCTTCAGAAGGAATATGTGAAGGCAGGGACCGATATTTTGTATGCGCCTACCTTTACGGCAAATCGGGTGAAATTAGCCGAGTATGGTTTGGAAGATTGCCAGGGGGAGATGATACGGAAGCTGGTTTCCATCTCAAAAGAGGCGGCAGACAGCTGTACTGAGCGGAAGGTTTACGTGGCTGGCGATCTCACCATGACCGGAAGGCAGCTTCGCCCTATGGGAGATATGGATATCGAGGAATTGATCGCAATCTACAAGGAACAGGTGTTGTATCTGGTGGAGGCCGGCGTAGATCTGGTGGTGGCTGAGACAATGATGAGTCTGGGAGAGACCAGAGCGGCAGTCATCGCGGTGAAGGAGATCGAGGAGGAACAAAAGATCGAACTCCCTATTATGGTGACCATGACTTTTGAACCCGATGGAAGGACCCTGTACGGAACCGATGCGGTGACTGCAGCGGTGGTGTTGGAGAGCTTAGGGGTCTGTGCCCTGGGAGTCAACTGTTCGACCGGGCCTGCCCATATGGAGCAGATCATTCGTGATATGATCTCTGTGACCAAAGCGATTCCGGTGATCGCCAAACCCAATGCCGGACTTCCCTTTCTGGATGGAAACGGGAAAACCTGTTACAGCATGGATGCGGAAGGGTTTGTGACCGAGATGCAGGTGCTGACAAATGCCGGCGCCACCATACTGGGAGGCTGCTGCGGTACCACGCCTGATTTTATCCGGGGACTGCACAGTCGTTTTGGAAGACAGCAGGTACCTTCCTTCCAAAGACGGGATCCTCACATTCACTATCTGACATCGGAGAGAAGTACGGTATCCTTTGGACTGGACGGAAGATTTCTAATCGTGGGAGAGAGAATCAATCCTACCGGTAAAAAGAAGTTGCAGGAGAAGCTGCGCGAGGGTAAAATGGATATGGTGCTCCAGTTTGCGGAGGAGCAGGAGGCTGCCGGTGCCGCAATTCTTGACATCAATATGGGAATGAGCGGTATCGATGAGAAGGAGATGATGCTGCGCTCCATAGAGGAGGTAAGCGGTGTCACCAATTTGCCCCTCTCCCTGGATTCCAGCCATGTGGAAGTATTGGAGGCTGCTCTTCGAAGCTACCCCGGCAGAGCATTGATCAATTCCATTTCCTTTGAGAAGGAGAAGTTTGAAAAGCTGCTGCCCATTGCCAAAAAATACGGTGCGATGTTCATTCTGCTTCCTCTGTCGGACAAGGGTCTGCCGGAAAACCTGCAGGAGAAGATCGATATTATTCAGACTATGTTGAAGGGCGCCTATGAGATCGGGCTTTCCTCTGAGGATATCATTGTAGATGGGCTGGTTACCACAGTTGGAGCCAACAGGCGGGCGGCCATGGAGACTCTGGAAACCATTCGTTTCTGCAAGGAGAATGGACTGGCTACCATCTGCGGACTGTCAAATATTTCCTTTGGGATGCCGGAGCGTATGTTTGTGAATACCGCCTTCCTTACTCTGGCTATCCGTGAGGGACTGACGATGGCCATCGCCAATCCCTCCCAGGAATTGTTGGTATGCGGTGCTTTGGCTACGGATCTTCTGCTTGCAAAGGAAGAGGCAGATATTCGATATATTGAGAATGTGAATGAAGTGGCAGCCAGACGACAGGCCAAAGCGGAGGCGGAGAGACAAAAACTTCTTCAGAAAGGGGATGGAAACCCTGCGGTCACCGGGGATAGCGGTAAGGCTTTGGTCGCTTCCGGGATATCCGACGCGGGAAGCACCCTTTCAGAGCCGTTACAGAAGCTGTATCACGCCGTCCTGAAGGGGAATCGGGGCGGTATCCAATCCATTACCCAAACTGCCCTGGATGCAGGGGAAGAAGCGGGGGTGATTCTGAATTCCTGTCTGCTTCCCGCCATCAATGAAGTGGGAGAACTGTTTGATAAGGGAAAGTATTTTCTGCCGCAGCTGATCGGAAGCGCTGAGGCGATGAAGAAGGCCATTGAAGTATTGGAACCTTTGCTTTTGAAGGATTCTGCCGGAGAGGATATGCCGGTGGTGGTGATCGCTACTGTGGAGGGAGACATTCATGATATCGGTAAGAATCTTGTAGCATTGATGCTGAAAAATTACGGTTTTCAGGTGATCGATCTGGGAAAGGATGTGCCCAAGGAGGAAATTATTCGAGTGGCGAAGGAGAAAAATGCGAAGATAATTGCACTTTCAGCCCTGATGACCACTACCATGCAGCGCATGAAGGAAGTGATCGCCTATGCCAGGGAGCAGAAGGTCTCTGCAAAGGTGATGATCGGCGGAGCAGTGATCACCCAGGAGTACGCGGATGAGATCGGAGCGGACGGGTACTCTGCAGATGCTGCGGATGCCGTGAAGCTTGCCAAGAGATTAATTGCAGAATAGAGAAAAAATTTGGAGGACAGAGAGATGATAGGAGCAGAAGCCATTGTAAAATGTCTGGAGGCAGAAGGAGTTACCCAGGTATTCGGTTATCCCGGGGTTGCGATTTGTCCCTTCTACAATAGTATTTTGGAATCGGAGATTCGTACGATTCTTGTGCGCACAGAGCAGAATGCCGCCCACGCTGCAAGCGGTGTGTCCAGGCTGACGGGGAGACCCGGTGTGTGTGCAGTCACTTCCGGGCCCGGCGCCACCAATGTGATCACCGGGATCGCCACTGCGTTTGCGGACAGTATTCCATTGATCTGCATTACCGGACAGGTGAACAGCGAGCTGTTGGGAAGTGACGTGTTCCAGGAGGCTGATATTACCGGCGCGGTGGAATCCTTTGTGAAGTACAGCTATCTGGTAAAGGATGTGAACGACATTCCAAGAATCTTCAAGGAGGCATTCTATATTGCCAATACCGGTCGAAAAGGTCCTGTGCTGATTGATGTACCCATCGATATTCAGAATGCAGCCATCAGCCGTTTTAAGTATCCGGAGGAGGTCAATCTTCGCACCTATAAGCCTACCGTGAAAGGACATGCGGTACAGATCAAGAAGGTGATCAAAGAGCTGGAGAAAGCAAAGCGCCCGATCATCTGTGCAGGCGGCGGTGTGATCTTAAGCGATGCCAGGGAAGAACTCCGTCTCTTTGCTGAAAAATACAGTATTCCCGTTGTGTCCACCATGATGGGCAAGGGCGTGATCCCTACCGAGCACCCTCTGTATTTCGGCATGGTTGGAAATAATGGTAAGCCCTACGCCAACCGGGCCATGAATGAGTCCGATCTGTTGATCATGGTAGGTGCCCGCGTGGCAGATCGTGCGGTGAGTCAGCCAGACCTGATCACCAGAGATAAGGTTCTGGTACATATTGACGTGGATCCTGCGGAGATCGGTAAGAATGCAGGTCCTACCATTCCTCTTGTGGGCGATGCCAAGCATATTTTCAATGATATCGCCAGAGAGGAATTCACCACCAATTGCAGCGAATGGGTGGAGACGCTGCAGGGCTATAAGGTTTCCATGGCACCGAAGAGACATCCCAACCCCGCTTATGTGGATCCCGCTGAATTTATCCGGAAACTGACAGACAAAATGGATGATGATGCCATCTATGTGGCTGACGTGGGACAGAATCAGATCTGGTCCTGCGGTTATGCTCAGGTGAAGGAAGGAAAGTTTTTGACCTCCGGCGGTATGGGAACCATGGGATATTCCATTCCCGCTGCCATGGGAGCCAAGGTCGCTGCACCGACAAGACAGGTGGTTGCCGTATGCGGTGACGGTTCCTTCCAGATGTCCATGATGGAGCTTGCCACCATTGTGCAGCACCGGATCCCGGTGAAGATCATTGTGTTAAAGAATAATTACCTTGGCATGGTGCGAGAGTATCAGCACTATACCTACAAGGACCATTACTCTGTGGTGGATCTGTCCGGAAGTCCCGATCTGGAGAAGCTTTCCGCAGCCTATGGCATTCCGTTCCTTCGCATGACAAATATGGGGCAGTGCGATGAAATGATCGATGCGTTCCTGGCCGATGATCAGACGATGCTGATGGAATGCCTGATCGATCCCATGGATCTGGTGAAGTAAGCAGAAAGGAAGGAAAAACCATGAAGATGAAGAAGAGAATCTATTCCGTGCTGGTGGAAAACCGTTCCGGTGTACTCTGTAAGGTTGCCGGCCTGTTTTCCAGAAGATGTTTTAATATTGACAGCCTGGCGGTGGGAGAGACGTTTGATGCAAACGTCTCCTGCATGACTATCGTGAGCAGCGGAGATGAGAGAACCATCGAACAGATCGAGAAGCAGCTGAACAAGAAGCTGGATGTCATCAAGGTAAAGACCTTTGAGGAACAGCAGTGTATCACCAGAGAACTGATGCTGATCAAGATCCGGTACAACAAAAATAATCGCAGAGAGATCATGGAACTGTGTGAGATCATGAAGGTGGATATCGTGGATATGTCGAAGAATTATATGATGCTGCAGATCTGCGACACCCCCGAGCGAGTGAAGCTTTTGATCAACATGCTGCAGTCTGTCAGCATTGTGGAGGTTGCCAGAACCGGAACGCTGGCACTGGCAAAATGTGCCGAGAACGATGAGGGTAAATAGACAATTTAATGTTTTACTCTGTTAAAGTTGAGGTTGACATTCACCGGAGAAATTGTTATATTAGTTTGTAAAGCAACTGTTCGGGCGAGCACAGTGTTTGGCTGCTGCATCGGCTGCAACGGTTCCAGATAAAGTGATGAGGTGTGAGTTCTATGCAGAAGAAAGTGTTTCAGCTTCTGGCTGACAATACGTCCGGAGTGTTGAGCCGTATTTCCGGTCTTTTCTCCAGACGTGGTTATAACATTGAGAGCATTACTGCCGGCTCTACGACCAACCCGAGACTTAGTCGTCTGACCATTGTGGCAAGCGGCGAGGATGAGGTGCTGGAGCAGATCGAGAAACAGGTTGCGAAGCTGGTCGATGTGGTAGAGATCAAGGAGTTGAAGCCGGAGGAGAGTGTGTACCGTGAGTTGATTCTGGTGAAGGTCCGTGTGGGTGCCCAGGAGAGACCTGCAGCGATCTCCATTGCGGATATCTTCCGTGCCAAGATCATCGACGTGGCTGCTGAGAGCCTGATTTTTGAACTGACCGGTAACCAGACGAAGATCGATGCGTTTGTGAAGATGCTGGACGGTTATGAGATCCTGGAGGTATCCAGAACAGGAATCGCCGGACTTGGCAGAGGTACGGAGCATATCGCCTATACGGAGAGCAGTTCCATTCCCCATACATATTAAGTTGGTATCTGATCTATTTTGTTAGCTCCAGGTTTATCCTGTCAGTTATAAATTGCTTAAGCGTTAAGCAAAAATATATTATTTACAGTCATGGAGGAGAAAAAAATGGCTAAGATTTTTTATCAGGAGGATTGTAATCTTTCCTTGCTGGAAGGCAAAACAATTGCAATTATCGGCTACGGCAGCCAGGGACATGCACATGCACTGAATCTGAAGGATTCCGGATGTCATGTTATCATCGGTCTTTACGAGGGTTCCAAGTCCTGGGACAAGGCTGTGAAGCAGGGATTTGAGGTATACACCGCAGCTGAGGCTGCAAAGAAGGCTGACATCATCATGATTCTGATCAATGATGAGAAGCAGGCTGCACTGTACAAGAACGACATCGAGCCCAACATGGAAGAGGGTAACATGCTGATGTTCGCACATGGCTTCAACATTCACTTCGGATGTATCGTACCTCCCAAGAACGTGGACGTTACCATGATCGCTCCCAAGGGACCCGGACATACTGTAAGAAGCGAGTATCAGGCCGGTAAGGGTGTTCCCTGTCTGATCGCTGTAGAGCAGGATGCTACCGGTAAGGCACAGGATCTTGCACTGGCATATGCACTTGGTATCGGCGGCGCAAGAGCAGGCGTTCTGGAGACCAACTTCCGCACCGAGACTGAGACTGACCTCTTCGGTGAGCAGGCAGTTCTCTGCGGTGGTGTCTGCGCATTGATGCAGGCTGGTTTCGAGACTCTGGTTGAGGCAGGTTACGATCCCAGAAACGCATACTTTGAGTGTATCCACGAGATGAAGCTGATCGTAGACCTGATCTATCAGTCCGGTTTCGCAGGAATGAGATATTCCATCTCCAACACTGCTGAGTACGGCGATTACATCACCGGACCCAAGATCATCACCGAGGATACCAAGAAGGCTATGAAGAAGATCCTTTCCGATATCCAGGATGGTACCTTCGCAAAGGAATTCCTGCTTGATATGTCTGACGCAGGCAAGCAGGTTCACTTCAAGGCTATGAGAAAGCTTGCTTCCGAGCATCCCGCTGAGAAGGTTGGTGAGGAAGTTCGTAAGCTTTACAGCTGGAACAACGAAGAGGATAAGCTGATCAACAACTAAACGTTAATTTTTCGGAGAACAGTCAAAAGGGTAAAACCTTTTGACTGTTTTTTTTATTTCAGAATTATCTTTAGAAATTCTTTCGTTTTTTCTGACGCCGTTCTTTCGTTTTCGGACCTATAGTGATTTCATCAAGAGGGAGGAATCGTTATGGATATTACTACACTTACATACTTCTTTACCAGATATGGAGTTATCGCTATATTCATTATTGTATTTTTGGAATACTTGAATCTGCCGGGCTTTCCTGCGGGAATTATCATGCCCTTGTCCGGCATCATGGCAGCCAGAGGAAATATCCATTTTTTATGGGTTATGGTTATCACGGTGGCTGCAGGGCTTCTGGGAAGTCTGATACTTTACGGTCTGGGACGAAAAGGCGGCGAGATTTTTTTGAAGACCTATACAGATCGATTTCCGGGTCAAAAGGAAGTGGTGGAGAAAAATCTGGAGTGGGTACGGCAGAAGGGCTGCCTGGGCGTGTTCTTAGGAAAACTGATTCCAATGATAAGAACCATTGTCTCCATACCGGCGGGAGTAGTGCGGATGGAGTTAGGAAAATATCTTATCAGTTCTGCTTGTGGGATTTTGATTTGGAACTTTGTGTTTGTCGGCGCAGGATATGTGCTGGGTGATCAGGTGTTTACCTTGCTCGGCCTTCTGTAGAGGATAGAAAAAAATTACAGTTGAAAAGTGCAGGCACACAGCGAATGATGATAAACATGGCAGAAATGGGAGAGGACAATGAGAATTGCATTCATGACAAATAATTACAAACCCTTTATAGGAGGGGTACCTATATCCATAGAGCGTTTGGCAAGAGGCTTGGAAGCAATGGGACATCAGGTAACAATTTTTGCTCCAACTTATCAGGAACAGGAAGAGGAAGAAAATGTATTTCGATATGGAACACTGTTTGGGCGGTTTATCGGAGGAATCGTTCTTCCCAATCCATTTGATCTGCGGATCGAAAAGGAATTTCGGGAAAAGAAATATGACATTATTCACGTACATCACCCTATGCTGGTGGGGAGGACAGCCGTTTATCTTTCACGTAAGTACGGGGTTCCTCTTGTGTTTACGTACCATACCCGCTATGAAAAATATGTGGAGAGTTATTCCGGGGGAATGATCAAAGCGGATAAGCTGATGCCGATGTATCTGCATACCTTCCTAAGACATTGCAGCTATGTATTCGCCCCTACAGCGGGTATCCAAAATTATTTGACGGACACCTGTAAAGTGTCACCGGACAGGGTAGGTATCTTGCCCACAGGTATTGAAGAAAAAAATTATCATGTCACAGAAGCAGAAAAAGAAGAGATACGAAAAGAGTATGATGCAATGGATTGTCCTTTGTTTCTCACAGTCTCCAGGATGGCACAGGAGAAAAATGTTGATTTTCTGTTGGAGAGTTTGTCCGAGTTTCAGAAACGGTTTGGAAAACCCTTTCGTATGTTGATGGTTGGAGACGGACCGTACAAACTGAAGTTTGAGAAAAAATGTGAAGATCTTCAGCTTCAGGATAAAGTAATCTTTACGGGAACTATTCCGAATGAAGAACTCTCCCATTACTTTGCGGCTGCAGATGCGTTCCTTTTCGCATCCAAGACGGAGACGCAGGGAATTGTGGTATTGGAAGCATTTGCAGGAGCAACTCCTGTGCTGGCGGTTCGTGCATCCGGCGTGGAAGACCTGGTGACTACAGGGGTGAATGGTATTTTGACCAGTGAAAAGAAAGAAGAATATGCCGGGATGCTTCAGACTTTTTGCGAGGATAATCTTAAGAGGGCAGATATGGCAGAAAATGCCTATCAGTCCGGACTTGCCTACAGGGAAGAAGCGGTTGCGAAAGAAGCCTTGCGCATCTATAATGAAGTAGTGACCGCAGCCCGTGCAGTACCTGTAATGGCCGGGCATGGATAAATACGAACAAGAGGGGATAAGTGTGAGAGAATATGACCGGTGATTACAAAATTTTGGTGGTTGAAGATGACAAGGAAATCCGGGAAGGAATTGACATCTATTTGAAAAATCAGGGCTTCCGGGTTTATCAGGCCGCTAACGGTCAGGAAGGGCTGAAAATAATCGAACAGGAGGAACTGCATCTTGCTATCGTAGATATTATGATGCCGGTGATGGACGGTGTTACCATGCTGATGAAACTTCGTGCCATGGAATGTGAGTTTCCAGTAATTATGCTTTCTGCAAAGTCCGAAGAGGTTGACAAAATTATTGGACTGAATATGGGCGCAGACGACTATGTGACGAAACCTTTTACTCCGCTGGAGCTTCTTGCAAGGGTTCGTTCCCATTTGCGTCGCTATTCCAAATATCTTACAGCCTTGGGTGAAAATGGAGAAAAGGAGCATGTCTATACCATTGGTGGGCTTGAATTGAATGAGGATACCGTAGAGGTGTCAGTGGATGGAGAACCGGTCAGGTTGACCCCCATGGAGTTTAAGATTTTACAGCTGCTCATCAAGAACCCGGGAAGGGTTTTTTCTGCGGATGATATATATGAACGTGTCTGGAACGAAAAGGCGGTGAACACAGACACCATCATGGTTCATGTGCGAAATATCAGAGAAAAGATTGAGATTGACCCAAAGAATCCAAAGTATTTAAAAGTGGTATGGGGTGTAGGCTATAAGATTGACAAGCAGTGACAGTGCCGAATGATAGGAGCAGTATCAGAATGAAATGGTTAGGAAAAAAAGCTGATATCGAAAATAAAGGGATTGAGGGCAGGATCACGGATGCAGACGGGAAAGCTGAATCAAAAGTAACGGGACCATCCGGAAAGTCCGGATGGATCATCAGAGGATTGGCATTAAGCCTTGTCGGTGCAGTTTTATTTAGCTCTTTTTACGGAGTTTTCCGTGAAAACGCAAAGAAAAGGAACAATAATATTCTGGAACAGGTAGGTATTATTTCCTGGCTCTATCAGAGCAGTTTTCTGCTCTATAAGGATCTATGTAATTCTCATAGCGAAACTCAGCTGGAATACAAGGAAATTTATTTAAAACCTACAGAAGGTTATGAATGGCTGCTGAATGAAGCGGAGTTGGAGAAGCGGAGCGAAGAACCATATTATGAATATGAAGAGAATGCGGACGGAAGTTCTTCTCCGCTATCCGAAGACGGGATATTATGGGATGAAGCTTGTGAGATTCGCAATGAACTGGAGAAGCTGAACGGTTATTTCTTGAATCTGGAGGGTAATTTCCGTATCTTAAACAACATATACGACTATGTGATATGGGATGATGATACCGGAAATTATGTGACAAATATGTCTTCGGAAGAAGCAGAGCGGGCTATGAATTATGAAAACTATAACCGATATTTTCTGCTGACTTTTCGATTTGACAGTGTCGGGAATGTCACTCTTGGAAAGGTTCTGGGAGAGAACACGGAACGTTTAAGAAAGACGGCTAATGAGGTTGTCAGGGAGACATCATTATCAGAAATGATTACCTCATCCCTGAATTCTTACAAAAAATATGGGAATGTAAAAAATCCCAGAAATTGTACAGTGGTATTTGCCGCCTCCGCGGACAGTTGGAACAGCGCAGATGAAATATATTTCGACACCTATTTTTCACAGAACGGATACTATAATGTGTATTTTTCAACAGATTATTTGGAAAACGGAGTTTCAGTGGAGGTATACCGCAGTGTGGGTATTGGCGGTATCATAATCCTTTTTATTGCGTTGTTTGTTTTGCTTGGATTGTTTCTTCCTATTCGTGGAAGCGAAAAACCATGGGATGAATCAAAAGTGTGTGTACTCCCGTTTGAAGTACTGCTGATGATCGGATCTTGTTTTTTTGCCGCAGGTTCATTGATAGAAAGACACGTGGTAGATGTTGCAAGCGGCACGGCAAAAGAGGCATGGATGAATTATCTCAGTCTTGCGCATTCGGCAGCGTGGTGGCTTGTTGCACTATATAATCTGACGATAATGACGGTCTACTTTTTCTGTTGGTGGTATATCGGAATCTGTGGGAGAGCAGTCAGGGATAAGGGGATGATAAATTATATCAAAGAACGCAGCCTGATTTATCGCTTTTTCCCCTTTATCAAAAGCAAGGCTTTGGGATTCTACAGTGCGGTGCAGCAATTTGACCTGACTCAAAATGCTCATAAGCTCATTCTGAAAGCAGTCCTGATCAATGCAGTTATTTTGTTTGTAATCAGCAGCCTTTGGTTTGGCGGTTTTGCAGTTACAGTGGTTTATTCGGCTCTTCTGTATTTTTTCTTGAGAAAATACATCAGTGACCTTCAGAAAAAATACAGTATACTGCTTCGGGCAACAAACCGAATGGCGGAAGGAGACCTGAATGTTTCCATTGACGAAGAATTAGGTGTGTTTGAACCTTTTAAGCCTCAAATGATCAGTATTCAGAACGGATTCAGAAAAGCGGTGGACCAGGAACTAAAAAGTCAGAAGATGAAGGCAGAACTGATTACGAATGTGTCTCATGATTTAAAGACACCGCTTACCGCAATCATCACCTACGTGAATCTGTTGAAGGAGGAGGGGATCTCAGAAGAAAAGAGAAGGGAATATCTGGATGTATTGGACAGAAAATCTCTGCGTCTGAAAGCGTTGATTGAAGATTTATTTGAGATAAGCAAAGCAAATACAGGGAATATCACGTTGAATCTGACAGAAGTAGACATTATCAGTCTGATGAAACAGGTCTCCTTTGAGATGGCCGATAAGCTGAGGTCTGCGGATCTGGATTTACGAATGAATCTTTCGGACGAGAAATTGCTGCTCACTCTGGATAGCCAGAAGACCTATCGTATTTATGAGAACCTTTTCGGGAATATTGCCAAATATGCCATGAAGGGAACCAGGGTTTATGTAGACTGCTGCAGAATGGACGACAGGGTAATCATTACGATGAAAAACATTTCCGCCCGGGAAATTACGGTAGATTCCGCAGAACTGACAGATCGTTTTGTCCGGGGTGATGCCTCCAGAAATACCGAAGGCTCCGGCCTTGGCCTGGCCATTGCCAAAAGCTTTACTCAGTTACAGGGGGGAGAACTATCCCTTGAGGTAGACGGTGACCTGTTTAAAGTAACGACTGTCTGGCATGTGTGATCGTCCATCCGGAGCCTTACAAAAATAAATCAATAATTTGTGTTTGAACAATGTTCTCAATTGTGTTAAGATTGAGTCTAGAATATTTTTGAAAGGCAAGGTGATGATGATGGGAATGACAATGACGCAGAAGATTCTTGCTGCAGCAGCCGGGCTTGAAAAGGTGGAAGCCGGTCAGCTGATCGAAGCGAATCTGGATCTTGTTCTGGGCAATGATATTACAAGCCCCGTTGCCATTAAGGAGATGGAGAAATTCAATGCGAAGGGAGTGTTTGACAAGGATAAGATTGCACTCGTCCCTGACCATTTTGTACCCAACAAGGACATCAAGTCCGCTGAGCATTGCAAATGTGTGAGAGAGTTTGCACGCAGAAATGAGATTACCAATTACTTTGAAGTGGGAGAGATGGGTATCGAGCATGCTCTGCTTCCTGAGAAAGGCCTGACGGTTGCCGGTGACGTGATCATCGGTGCGGATTCCCATACCTGTACCTACGGCGCACTGGGTGCATTCTCTACCGGCGTGGGCAGTACCGATATGGCTGCCGGCATGGCTACCGGTAAGGCATGGTTCAAGGTGCCCGGTGCGATCAGGTTTGTATTGACCGGCAAAAAGGCTCCTCATATCAGCGGTAAGGATATCATTTTACATATTATCGGTATGATCGGTGTGGACGGTGCTCTGTATAAGTCTATGGAGTTTGTGGGAGACGGTATTGCTGATCTGACCATGGACGACAGATTTACCATTGCAAATATGGCCATCGAGGCAGGCGGAAAGAACGGTATTTTCCCTGTGGATGATCTGGCGAAAGCGTATATGGCTGAGCATTCCACCAGAAGCTACAAGGTGTTCGAGGCAGATGAGGATGCAGTTTACGATGAAGAGTATGTCATCGATCTTTCCAGTCTTCGTCCCACTGTTGCTTTCCCTCATCTTCCTGAGAATACCCATACCATTGATGAGATCAAGGCTATGGATGACATCAGGATCGATCAGGTCGTGATCGGTTCCTGTACCAACGGTCGTCTGGACGATCTTCGGATCGCAGCCCGGATTCTGGAGGGCAAGCATGTGGCAAAGGGAATGCGTTGTATCGTGATTCCTGCGACGCAGGCGATCTATCTGCAGGCGATGGAAGAGGGACTGTTGAAGATCTTCCTTCAGGCCGGTGCCATCGTCAGCACCCCTACCTGTGGTCCCTGTCTCGGCGGATACATGGGAATCCTGGCTGAGGGCGAGAGATGTGTTTCCACCACTAACCGTAACTTCGTCGGCCGTATGGGTCACATTACATCCGAGATCTATCTTGCAAGCCCTGCTGTGGCGGCTGCAAGTGCTATTACCGGTATCATTTCCGGTCCCGAGGAGGTGTAAGTATGAACGCAAAGGGTATTGTATTTAAATATGGAGACAACGTGGATACGGACGTTATCATCCCTGCAAGATATCTGAATTCTTCCGATCCCGCAGAGCTTGCTACACACTGTATGGAAGATATCGATAAGGACTTTGTGAAGAAGGTGAAGAAGGGTGACATTATCGTTGCCACCAAGAACTTCGGCTGCGGTTCTTCCAGAGAGCATGCACCCATTGCCATCAAGGCAGCCGGTGTCAGCTGCGTTATTGCGGAGACCTTTGCAAGAATTTTCTATCGCAACGCAATCAATATCGGGCTTCCCATCATTGAATGTCCTGAGGCCAGCAGGGGAATCGAGGCAGGAGATGAGGTGGAGATCAACTTTGACACCGGTGTGATCACCAATGTGACGAAGGGAACCTCCTTCCAGGGTCAGGCCTTCCCGGAATTTATGCAGAAGATCATTGCTTCTGAAGGCTTGATCAATTATATTAACAATAAATAAGTCATAAATAAAATGGACCTGCGGCTTTTGACCGCAGGTCCTGTGATTTTGGAACAGATCCAGGGGTGATAACATTTGAATAAAGACAAGAAGTATGAGATCGATATGTGTAATGGTCCGCTGCTTCCGAAAATATTGTTGTTCTACTTTCCATTGATGATCTCCGGTATTCTTCAATTGATGTTCAATGCCGCAGATATTGCTGTGGTTGGAAGGTTTGCGGGAAATCAGGCTTTGGCCGCTGTTGGCTCTACCAGCTCCCTGACGAACCTTCTTGTGAACCTGTTCTTCGGGTTGTCTGTGGGCGCCAATGTGCTGGTGGCCAGATATTACGGGGCAAATCAGGAGAAGGATCTGAGAGAAACGGTTCAGACTTCAGTTCTGACTGCTCTGATCGGTGGTGTTGTTCTTGTCTTCATCGGCTTTTTTGCCGCGAGACCGGCACTTGTCCTAATGGGGACTCCTGAGGATGTGATCGCTCATTCCACACTGTATATGAGGATCTATTTTGCGGGGATGCCGTTTCAGATGGCATACAATTTCGGCAGCGCGATCTTGCGTGCAGTAGGTGATACCAGAAGACCACTTTATTTTCTGTCTCTGGCAGGCGTCATCAATGTGATTTTGAATCTTTTGTTTGTGATCGTCTTTTCCATGGGAGTGGCCGGAGTAGCGCTGGCGACGGTTCTATCCCAGATGATTTCCGCAGTTCTGGTCCTTCGTTGCCTGCTGCGATCCCAGGGACCTTATCGGCTGGAACTGAAAGCAATTCGCCTGTACGGGGATAAACTGTTGAAGATCGTGAAGATCGGTTTGCCGGCAGGTCTGCAGGGAACCCTGTTTTCCCTGTCCAATGTACTGATCCAGGCTTCCATCAACGGATTTGGCTCCATCGTCATGGCCGGCAATACGGCCGGAAGCAATCTGGAGGGATTCGTTTATATTGCCATGAATTCCTTCTATCAGACGGCTATCAGCTTCTGTGGTCAGCAATATGGCGCGATGAAGATCAGGAGAGTGGGAAAAACATTGTTTCAGTGTGAGATGCTGGTGATTCTCGTGGGACTTGTTCTGGGAAACGGGGCATACTTCTTCGGAGGCACCCTTCTCAAACTCTATAGTACGGATCCGGAGGTGATCTCTTATGGTCTGCTGCGCATGAGATATATCTGTGTCCCCTATTTTTTGTGCGGCATGATGGACGTGATGGTGGGGGCATTGCGTGGAATCGGTTATTCCGTCCTGCCCATGCTGGTGTCCTTATCAGGAGCGTGCCTGTTTCGGATCGTTTGGATCTCCACAGTGTTTCAGAGAGTCCACACCCTTCCCTGCCTGTATGATTCCTATCCCATCAGCTGGGCTTTGACATTTGCGGTACATTTGATCTGTTTCTGCATCATCTACCGGAAACTGTTGAAAACAATGGGGGAAAACGCTTGAAACGTATGTTCGATTATGGTATAATGTACGCGAGCAAAAAACCAAGCGACGCCGAAGGCGGCATTTGGTTTTTGCCGCGATAACGAGCAAACAGCCTGCGGAAGCAGGCAATAGAGCACCTTTAGGTGCGGGTTTGCGAGTTTATGGTATAATGTACGCGAGCAAAAAACCAAGCGACGCCGAAGGCGGCATTTGGTTTTTGCCGGAAGATCATGATGGGGATATGACGAGTATGATAGCATATGTTAAGGGGATAATTGAGTCTGTTGCGGCGGACAATTGCGTGATCGATGTGAACGGTATCGGATACAATGTGAAGATATCGGCGGATACGGCATCCAGACTTCCCGGAGAGGGAGAGCTGATCAAGCTTCACACTTATACCTGCGTCAGAGAGGATGCCTTTCAATTGTATGGCTTTCTGACACGGAATGAATTGGAATTGTTCCAACGATTGATTACAGTGAACGGGATCGGTCCGAAGGGGGGATTATCCATTTTGTCTGTGATGGACGCAGATGATCTTCGCTATGCAATTGTGTCAGGAGATGCCAAGCAGATCGCTAAGGCGCCCGGCATCGGTCCCAAGACTGCGCAGAGAGTGATTCTGGACCTGAAGGATAAGATTACCATTGATGATGGACTGATCGACAGAGAGATAGCCGATGTTTCGGCCGGAAGAAGTCCGGTACTTGATTCCTCGGCGAAGAAGGAAGCGGTAGAGGCTTTGGTTGCACTGGGCTATGGACAGGCGGAGAGTGCCAAGGCTGTCAATTCCATCGAGAATATTTCAGAACTTGATTCCGGTCAGATTCTGAAGGCTGCACTGAAGAAACTGTTTTAGGATGAGTAGAAAGAGAGGTTCTCGTTGTGGCGGCAAAACGCATCATTGAGACGAGCTTTACAGAAGAAGATGTGAAAATCGAAGGTTCCCTTCGTCCTCAGATTCTTGATGACTATATCGGTCAATCGAAGATCAAGGAAAATCTGAAGGTATATATTGAGGCGGCGAAACAGCGTGGAGATTCCCTGGACCATGTTCTTTTCTATGGGCCTCCCGGTCTTGGTAAGACCACTCTCGCCGGGATCATTGCCAACGAGATGGGGGTTCATCTGAAGGTCACCAGCGGACCTGCCATTGAGAAGCCGGGTGAGATGGCTGCGATCCTGAACAATCTGGAAGAGGGAGATCTGCTGTTTGTGGATGAGATCCATCGCCTGAATCGCCAGGTGGAAGAGGTATTGTATCCTGCCATGGAGGATTTTTGTATCGATATTATGATTGGAAAGGGCTCTGCTGCCCGGTCTGTTCGTTTGGATCTGCCCAGATTTACTCTTGTGGGAGCCACTACCCGGGCAGGAATGCTTACCGCCCCCTTGAGAGACCGGTTTGGCATGATTCATCGCCTGGAATTTTACTCCGTGGAGGAACTTCAGCTGATCATCATGCATTCTGCCAGAGTGCTGAACGTTGAGATCGATCCTGCCGGGGCCAGAGAGATGGCCAGACGGAGCCGCGGTACGCCGAGACTTGCCAACCGTATCTTAAAGCGTGTCAGAGATTTTGCGCAGGTGAGGTATGATGGTCTGATTACCGAGGAGGTAGCCCGTACTGCTCTGGATCTGATGGATGTGGACAAGCTGGGACTGGATCATATTGACCGCAATATCCTTTCTACCATGATCGACAAATTCGGCGGAGGTCCGGTCGGACTGGATACTCTGGCGGCTGCCATCGGAGAGGATGCCGGCACGATTGAAGATGTTTACGAGCCCTACCTGATCAAGAATGGATTGATCAATCGTACTCCGAGAGGAAGGGTCGTGACGGAAGCTGCTTATCATCATATGGGTCTGAACCTTTGATGAAGCATTTTTCGGTATCATTTTGAGGCTTTTTCGTCGCTTTTTTTACTTGCTTGTCGAGATAGAATGATATATAATACACTTGGTAAGGGTATATCAAGCATTGGCAGGTATGAAGGGGGAACATTATGTCAACCAAAACAGATATCGAGGTTATTATTGGCGGTAAGGTATTTACATTGACCGGGTATGAGAGCGAAGAGTATATGCAGAGAGTCGCCACCTACCTGAACAACAAATACATCGAATATAATAAGGTTGACAGCTTTAAGAAGCAGCCTGCGGAGACCCAGAGCATTCTGCTGCAGCTGAATATAGCGGACGATTTCTTTAAGGCAAAGAAACAGATTACAATTCTGGAGGAGGAGCTTCAGGCGAAGGAGAAAGAACTCTATGATTTGAAGCATGAGCTGATTTCCTCTCAGATTCGTTTGGAGGGTGCTGAGGAGCAGGTTCGTTCTCTTCAGCAGGATCTGACCGAGAATATGAAGGAAATCGTACGTTTGGAAACAGAACTTGGCAACAAATAATGAAAGGCTGTCCGAAGAGGACAGTCTTCTTTTTCTGGAGGGAAAAAACGACTGTTTGGTGGAATGAAATGGGTAGAAAGAATCAGGTTGAGTTATTAGCTCCGGCGGGCAGCCCGGATGGGTTGTATGGAGCGCTTCACGCCGGTGCGGATGCAGTTTATCTTGCCGGTAATAGATTCGGCGCAAGAGCTTATGCGGAGAATTTCAGTACAGACGAGCTGGTAGCCGGGATCAGATACAGCCATCTGCTTGGGAAACGAATTTACCTGACCGTGAATACACTTTTGAAGGAAGCAGAACTTCGGGAACTCTATGCGTATCTGGAACCTTTTTATCAGGCAGGACTGGATGGTGTGATCGTACAGGATCTGGGGGTATTTGCGTATATTCGGGATCATTTTCCGGGCATTGAGCTGCACGTCAGCACCCAGATGTCTCTGTGCACCTCATACGGTGCCGGTCTCATGAAGGAACTGGGGGCCTGCAGGATCGTGCCTGCCAGAGAAATTTCGTTGGAGGATATACGCTCCATCAAGGAGCATGTGGACATAGAGATAGAGAGTTTTATTCACGGAGCGATGTGTTACTGCTATTCCGGACAGTGTCTGTTCAGCAGTATCCTGGGCGGCAGAAGCGGCAACCGCGGCAGATGTGCTCAGCCCTGCAGACTGCCCTATTCTGTGCAGACGAAGAGTGGACGATCCAAGGGACATTTCTTAAGTCTGAAGGATATGTGTACGATTTGGGATATCCCTGCCCTGATTCAGGCGGGAATCGATTCCTTTAAGATCGAGGGTCGCATGAAACGGCCGGAATATGCTGCCGGCACGGTTTCTGTATACCGCAAGGCAATCGACAGGTATCTGGAGTTGGAGGAAAAGTTTGGCCCCGCGGAAGCAACGTCCAGGTTTCAGGTGGATCCAAGGGATGAAAAGCTTCTGTCCTCCCTCTATATTCGCAGTCAGGTACAGAATGGATATTATGATAAGCACAACGGAGCGGAGATGGTGACCATCCACAGTCCCGCCTATTCGGAGACGGATGAAACTGTTTTGAAAGAGATTGCCGGACGCTTTCTTCAGGACAAGAAGAGACTTCCTGTCACGATGGATGCTTATCTCTATGAAGGGGCTCCTGCGGTGCTGAATCTATCCTGCGGGGAGATTGCGGTCACTGCTGTGGGCGAAGAGGTGAAAACTGCACAGAACAGACCTTTGACAGAAGAAAATGTGACAAAGCATCTGACGAAATTGGGAGATACTTTTTTTGCGTTGGATTCCTTTAGGCTTCAACTGTCGGACACAGCCTTTTTACCTGTGGGCAGGCTGAATGAACTTCGTCGGCAAGGGATACAATCTCTGGAGGAGGCATTGCTTTCTTCCAGGGGGTACGGTAGGACAGAACGCTCCGGCGGCGCATCTCCAAAGAGCCTCACTCCGCCTCGAACTTTTTCGAGAAAATATGCCTTTTCCATTGGTCTGGAAACGCTTGCTCAGTTAGAGAGCACAGTGCAGTTTTTGCTGGATCACCCGGTCCGTGACAGGGTAGCTTTGTATGTCAACGGAGATCTCTTTTCGGAGAATAATTTTCAGAAGCGGATACCGGAGGAGGCAAATGCTGACATTTTTGTGGCACTGCCGCCGGTACTTCGGGAGAACGAGGGTGCCTTTTTGCAGGAGATGCTTTCCCTGAAAAAGAACCATTCCCGGATTGCAGGTTTTTTGGTTCGCACCGTAGATGAGCTTGGCTTTTTGACGAGAGAACTTCCGGAGTGCCTGATTCATACCGATGCCAATCTCTATTGCTTCAATTCGGAAACGGCCGGGGTATTGAGATGTTTGGCGGATTGTGTGTGTCTCCCCTACGAACTGCGCTCAGGAGAACTGAGCGGCTTGATGGAAGACTGTCCGCAAACGTATGAGAAGATCGTGTATGGCAGAATCCCCATGATGGTGACAGCGAACTGCGTGGTCCGTACCGCTGACAAGTGTTGCCATGAGAACGGCAGGATCATTTCCCTGAAGGACAGAATGGGGAAGGATTTTCCTGTTGTGACAAACTGCCGACATTGCTATAATACAATTTATAATTCCCTGCCGCTCTATTTGCCCAAGGAACGTTCCGCCAAAGATCAGAGATTTACCAGGTCTGTCCGTTTCACAACGGAAAAGGAGCAAGAGGTGGAAGCGGTGCTTGGAGGATTCCTTCTCGGAGAGGAGTTCACCTTGGATGACTATACTACAGGTCACGAGAAACGAGGCGTTGAATAACAGGTTGGCGGTATTGACGATGCCGGAGAGAAACGAAAAGGAAAAAGTTCCATGCAAGAGTATATTGTTGAATTGGCCGGATATGGTATTTTGTTTTGTGTAGCACTATTCACTGTCAGTTGCTTGCTCGGCGTGCTGTTTGATGAGGACAATCATCCATGGCTGAATTTGTTTTGCAGTCTGTTGATCGCTGCCACGCAGGTGATACTGTTTTTGGATCTGGCCATTGTATATCAGTCAATTGAATATCTGTTTTTGCTGGCTTTTATGTTGATTTTGTTGTTTGTGCTGGTTGGTATGACTCCTCTTCTCTATGAGGATTGTAATCGGATGCTGCTGAATCTCTGCGGCATGATGATTTCTCTGGGCATCGGCGTGATCTCCAGATTGTCCACCGGCAAATCCTTTAAGCAGTATATGATCATCCTGTGCTCCCTGATGATCTCTTTTCTGATCCCGTTTTGCATTTTGAGATGGAGAGGGTTTCGGAAACTGACCTGGCTGTACTGTGCTGCCGGGATCCTGTTGCTTACAGGGGTGCTCTTAGCCGGGAAGGTGATCAACGGTTCAAAATTAAATCTCTCCATTGTGGAGGGCGTGAGTTTTCAGCCCTCGGAACTGGTGAAACTATTGTTTCTGTTTTTCCTGGCATCCTTTCTTTCAAGGAATTGTGGGTTCCGCAGTGTGGCTATCAGCGCAGTGTTTGCGGGACTCCATGTGATCGTGCTGGTTCTTTCCAAGGATCTGGGCAGTGCTTTGATCTTCTTTGCGGGTTATGTGTTCCTCGTATTTGCTGCCACAGGGAATCCATTGTATCTTTTGGCAGGAGGAGCCGGAGGAACGGCTGCGGCCTATGTGGCCTTTCGCCTGTTTCGGCATGTGCAGATTCGTTATTTTGCGTGGAGAGATCCCTGGAAGTATATTGAACGGGAGGGTTGGGCAATCACCCAGTCCATGTTCGCGTTCGGCAGCGGCAGTTGGTTTGGCATGGGGCTGGGAAAAGGCAACCCCAAGTCCATCCCCTTTGTGGAACAGGACTTTATCTTTACCTGTATCTGCGAGGAATTGGGTGTCTGTGTAGGTATCTGTCTGATCCTGATGACCCTTATGGTCTTTCTGATCGCCTGTAAAATGGCTTATCGCATGAAGGATAAGTATTTTCAGCTGTTGGCATTTGGCATCGGCTGTATGTATATTTTCCAGGTCTTTTTGACGGTGGGAGGGGGAATTACGCTGATTCCCCTTACCGGAGTGACCCTTCCCTTTGTCAGCTATGGGGGAAGCTCCAGCACGGTAACGATGTTTATGATTTTTGTACTGCAGGCAATCGAAATGCGATGTGCTGCAGAGAGGAGAACAGTTCATGAAGGAAACGAAGAAGAACGATAAAACAAAGCGTTTTCCTATCGTTGCGATTGGAACCTTCTTTTGTGCCCTGTTTGTGTATATGATCGTATTTCTGATCCAGTTTGTTCTGGAAAATGAACAGGATATGGTGAATCACAGCTATAACTCCAGACAGGATATTCTGCTGTCACAAAACTATCGGGGTACGATTTTTTCGGAGGACGGTGAGGTGCTTGCCAAGGCAGTCATCGATGAGATCGGACATGAGACCAGAGAATATCCCTATGGGAAGCTGTTTGCCCATGCAGTTGGATATTCCGTCAACGGCAGAATGGGTGTGGAGGCCTTGGCCAACTATTATCTGATCAACACGAACATTTCCATCAACAGCAAGGTTCAGAATGATCTGGCCGGGCTGAAGAACCCCGGTGACAATGTTTATTCGACTTTGAACACCAAGCTCCAGGAAGTTGCCGACAGGGAACTAAACATTTATCGCGGGGCTGTGATCGTCTCAGAGGTGAAGACGGGAAGAGTGTTAGCCCTGGTATCTCACCCGAATTTTGATCCGAATACCATTGAGGACCAGTGGGACTCGTTTTTGAACGATCAAACGGATGCAGTCCTTTTAAACCGTGCCACACAGGGATTATATCCTCCGGGCTCTACCTTTAAGATAGTTACATCTTTAGAATATATGCGTGAATTCCCGGATGAATATGAGAAGTTTTCTTTTGTCTGCAACGGTGAATACAAGCATGGCGATCGTAAGATCAGCTGTTATCACGGGACAAAGCATGGCACAGTTGACTTTCGGAAGGCTTTCGCAAAGTCCTGCAATTCCGCATATGCAAACATCGGGATGGCTCTGGACAAGGAGTGCTTTCAGTCGACGCTCTCGGGACTGCTTTTTGGCAGGGAACTGCCTTTTGACATGGTTTATTCCAAGAGCAGTGCGCCGGTGAACGGACAGACCTCTGACAGTGAGATGATGCAGGTTGCCATCGGTCAGGGTATGACCCAGATCACGCCCCTGCATCTTCATATGATCACAAGTTCCATTGCCAACGGAGGCGTGCTGATGAAGCCTTACCTGGTGGATCGGGTGGAGTCTGTGGAAGGGAAAGCAGTAAAGAGCTACCAGCCTGCCCCGGTGGAGAGTCTCATGACCGTGGAGGAGTCGACGGTTCTCACTGAGATGATGAAAGCGGTAGTGGAAGAGGGGACGGCCCGCAGACTGATCGATCTGCCGGTGACTGTGGCAGGAAAAACAGGTTCTGCCGAGTTCGGTACAGTGAAGGGAGAGAGCCATGCCTGGTTTACCGGATTTGCTCCTGCTGAGGATCCGGAGATTGCGGTGACGATTCTTGTCGAGGAGGCCGGAAGCGGCGGAGATTATGCGGTTCCCTGTGCGAAAGCCATTTTTGAAACTTATTTTTCCAAAGAAAAGGTTGCACAGTAGCCCTGAATAGACTATACTGAATGTAGTTGTGTACATGCACACCAGTCAGGAGGAATTGCAATGATTGAAGCAACAAGCTGTGGCGGTGTGGTAATATTTCGTGGGAAGATCCTTCTCCTTTACAAGAATTATCGAAACAAGTATGAAGGATGGGTATTGCCGAAGGGCACTGTGGAGGCCGGCGAGGATTATAAGCAGACCGCACTCCGTGAGGTGCTGGAGGAATCGGGAGCGAAGGCTACCATTATTAAGTACATTGATAAGAGTGAATATACCTTTACGGTTCCGGAGGATACTGTTTCCAAGGAGGTACATTGGTACCTGATGATGGCTGACAGCTATTACAGTAAGCCACAGAGAGAGGAATTTTTTGTGGACTCCGGTTTTTACAAGTATCATGAGGCTTATCATCTGCTGAAGTTTGCCAATGAGAAACAGATTCTTGAGAAGGCGTATGCCGAGTATTTAGAACTGAAAAAGAACAATCTTTGGGGGGCTCGGAAATATTACTAGTGTTTCCGGCTCTTTTTGGATTATCTTGTGGATTTGTAAATTGAGAGGTGCGAATAGTCTATGAGATATCGGCCCTGGTTGTATATTGGTGACAGTATTGATCCTATGAAGGTAATTGGGATCAAGAAGAAATTGGAGGAGAACCCATTCTTCGCAGGAGTCGTACTGATCGTACTGTCTGCCAATGATTATGATCAACTGGATATAATTGACGCGAAGGAGCTTGCCCAACCCTATTACAGGAAATCAGAGCTATCTGTGGTCGGCATTGCCGGAGACAGAGACGAGGCATTGGAACTTGTCAGACAGATGGTAGTGGAGTGCCTCAGAGACAGAGGGGATTGTGCTTTGAAGGAGTATCTTGCATGGGAGGAATAATACTTGGCCTATTGCGAGGCATCGGAATCATTTTTCTGATTCTTATGGCAGCGCTGCTTTTGTTGCTGCTGATCGTGCTGTTTGATCCGATAACGTATCGCGTCCGCGGCGAAAAGTCCCCTGAGGTGCTTTTTTGCCGGGTAAAGGTCAATTGGCTGTTTGGAATCATTCGGTTCCGATTGATTTTTGATGAGAAGCTGCAGACGAGACTGTATTTGCTCTGGTTTGATCTGTTGAAGAAACAAAAGTTAGGTGGAGGAGAGATAGAAAAAGACTCAGCACCCGAAACTGTGAATCCATCCGATGTTCTATCGGAAGGAATTATGCCGGAACATGGTTCTTCACAGGAAGAAAATTCTTCTGAGGACCAAACCGACAGAGCCGGGACCGAAAGGGACAGCGCTTCTGATTCGTCTTCCGGGGCTGATCCCACTACGCAGTCCTCTGCGGAAGGAAAAAAGAAAAGCTTTTTTCAGAAAGTCAGGGATCTTCCGGATACAATTCGCGGAATACGTGATAAAATCAGTGATATCTGGAACAATATTACTGAGTATAAGGAGCTGCTGGAGGATCCGAATACCAAGCAGCTATGGAAGAAGGGCAAGGATTCTCTGCTCCGAATTTTAAAGGCAATTTGCCCGGGCAGGTGTGAGGGAAGAATCCTGTATGGTACCGGTTCGCCTGACACCACCGGATATCTGTATGGGGTATACGGGTTGCTTTCTCCCAAACTTGGGAAGAGATTTACGGTGGAACCTGATTTTCAGGAGACTGTTTTGGAAGGAGAGGTCCGGATCCGTGGCAGAATCTTCCTGATCACACTTCTTGTGAACGGTCTTTCTGTTCTCTGTAGGAAAGAGCTGAGAATTTTTTTAAAGCAAATAAAACTGATACAAACAAAAACCAGGAGGTAAGGTATGGCTGATAACAATGGAAAAGAGAATTTTCAGGGCGTAGTGGAGGCGTTGTTGAAAGGGATGGACACAGTATTGTCCACAAAGACAGTGGTAGGTGAGGCTACCCATATTGGGGATACCATCATATTGCCTCTTGTTGATGTGTCTTTCGGCGTAGGTGCCGGAGCCAGCAACAACGGCGAAAAGTCTTCTGCTTCCGGAGTAGGAGGTTTGGGCGGAAAGATGACGCCCAGCGCTGTCCTTGTGATTAAGGACGGAGAGACCAAGCTTGTAAACATCAAGAATCAGGATGCCGTGACAAAGGTCATTGATCTGATTCCCGATCTGGTGAGCAAGCTATCAAAGAACGGCAAGAAGAGTCCGGATCAGACGGTCAGCGATTCCGCTGCCATTGATGCCGCATTTCCGGAAGAGTAAGAGAGAATAAGAAGTATAGACCATATATTTTTGGCATACAATAGAGCGAGGAATGATTTGCCTGTAGAGTGTTATGCGAAGAATATGTGGTCTTTTTGCAATTTTTCTTGCGTTGGGGATGCTGTTGAAAATAGCAATTGATTCGATGCTGATCACTTATATCATCATATTGATCCTTCTTTTTCTTGGGTGTCTGTGCTGCTATGAGAATTAGAAGAGAAGTAAATATTCCCTTTTCGAAACATGACATACAGGTCTTGTCGGGACAACAGGTTAAGAAAAGGAATAAAAATAAATCCCTCCCCGGAATCGAGGAGGGATTTTTGGATGCATCATCAAAAAAATTAAGCACGCTCAACCTTACCAGACTTCAGACATCCGGTGCAGACATGCATTCTCTTAGAGCCGCCGTTAACCTTGCACTTTACGCTCTTTACATTTGAATTCCAAATTGCATTGCTTCTTCTATGAGAATGGCTTACGTTGTTACCAAAATGAACGCCCTTGCCACAAACATCACACTTAGCCATATTGACACCTCCTCGACAAAAAGATAAGTTCGCAACATTGATATCTTAACAGATAATGTCCATAAAATCAAGTAGAAAAAAATTTTTTTACTAATTTTGTAAATTCTGTTTCTTTTTTCAGCGAAAACTGGTAGAATAAAATATGTATGTGTGCGGATTTAGAAGCCGTATCACCGGGTTTATTGCCTTTTGCACGCTGAAGCAGTAAAGTTGCAGAAGGGGCAAAACAAAACAGAAAGGAAGATTTCTATATGAAGGGCTCAACTTTGAATACTCACTTGGGTAATATTTATATTGACAATGAAGTGATTGCGCAGTATGCGGGCAGTGTTGCGGTAGAGTGCTTTGGTATTGTAGGAATGGCCGGAGTCAGCATGAAGGATGGTCTGGTGAAGCTTTTGAAGAAGGAAAGTCTGACCAGAGGCATCACTGTCACCTTAAGCCAGAATAAGCTTGTGTTGGATTTTCATGTAATCGTTGCATATGGCATCAGTATCCGCACGGTTGCGGACAACCTGATCGAGAATGTAAAGTACAAGGTAGAAGAGTTTACCGGAATCGAAATCGCTAAGATCAACATCTATGTAGATGGTGTCAGAGTAATTGATTAATGATAGGAGGACCTAATCGTGAGTTTACAGCAAATCGATGCTAAGATGCTTTCTAAAATGTTCTTAGCCGGTGCGAAGAATCTTGAGAATAAGAAAGAATGGATCAATGAGTTGAATGTGTTCCCGGTTCCTGACGGTGATACCGGTACGAATATGACGATGACTATTATGTCTGCAGCAAGAGAGGTTTCAGCGCTCGGCGAGAATCCTTCTATGGAGGCGATCTGTAAGGCGATCAGCAGTGGGTCCCTGCGGGGGGCGAGAGGGAATTCCGGTGTCATCCTGTCCCAGCTGTTCCGCGGCTTTACCAAGCGTATCAAGGAAGAAGAGACCCTTACCGTTGCAATTCTTGCCAGCTCCTTTGAGAAGGCTGTAGAAACTGCGTACAAGGCAGTGATGAAGCCTAAGGAGGGTACAATTCTTACCGTGGCTCGCGGGGCCGCAGAAAAGGCTTTAGAGCTTGCCGAGGCCGGAGAGGAGGACATGGAGAAGTTCCTCTCTGCAGTGATTGCTGAGGCAGAACTTGTGTTGTCCAAAACTCCCGAGATGCTTCCTGTGTTAAAGCAGGCCGGTGTGGTGGATTCCGGCGGACAGGGACTGGTAGAGGTATTGCACGGTGCTTTCGATGCATATCTTGGCAAAGAGCTGGATCTGAATTTCACTGCACCTGCCGTGAATGTATCTGCCGGCGCAGCCGGTGGTACTGTGGAGGAAGCAGAGATCAAGTTTGGATACTGTACCGAATTTATTATTATGCTGAATAAGACCTTCACGACCAAGATGGAGATGGATTTCAAGGCATTTTTGGAGTCTATCGGTGATTCCATTGTATGTGTTGCCGACGATGATGTGGTCAAGGTGCATGTACATACGAATGATCCCGGACTTGCTATTCAGAGGGCATTAAAGTATGGTCCGTTGTCCAATATGAAGATCGACAACATGCGTCTGGAGCATCAGGAGAAGCTGTTTAAGGAGGCCAATAAGGCTGGCAGTCCGAGTGCTTCTGTGGAGCCTCCCAAGGACTTTGGCTTTATCGCTGTGTCTGTAGGCGAGGGAATCAATGAGATCTTCAAGAGCCTGGGCGTGGATTACATTATCGAGGGCGGACAAACGATGAATCCCAGCACGGCTGATATTTTGGATGCGGTGGCTAAGGTGAATGCGAAGACGGTGTTTGTACTCCCGAATAATAAAAATATTATTCTTGCGGCAAATCAGGCTGCTGAGCTTACCACTGAGAAAGATCTGCTGGTGATTCCTACGAAGACGATTCCTCAGGGAATCACTGCTGTGATCAATTTTGTCCCTGATTTGTCGGCGGATGAGAACGAGGAAAACATGCTCCGGGAGATCGGCAATGTGAAAACCGGTCAGGTGACCTACGCGGTTCGCGATACTGTCATTGATGACAGAGAGATCAAGAAGGGCGACTTCATGGGAATCGGTGACAAGGGCATGCTGGCAGTTGGCGCATCCATGGAGGATGTGGCCAGGGAGACCATTGCCAATATGGTGGATGAGGACTCTGAACTCATCAGTATTTATTACGGAAGCGATGTCTCAGAGGAGGATGCGGAGCATTTCCGTGGCCTGGTGGAAGAACAGTTCCCTTCCTGCGATGTGGAATTACAGTTCGGAGGTCAGCCGATCTACTATTATGTTATGTCGATCGAATAATCTGTATGGATGATAGTTTGTTTTGAAAAGAGGAGGTGATAAACCTTCTCTTTTTGTAACGGGATATTCATTTTGATTGTTGGAATTTTGTTGCATCCTGCACAGGAAGGGGTGGACTATGAGGGATAACACGCCGCTGATACAATTGAAAGGTGTAGGCGAGAAGACAAAGGGGTATTTTGACAAGCTTGGGATCTATACCGTTGGAGATCTGCTCACCACATACCCGAGAGATTATGACAGATTTGAGCCTCCTGTGAAGATCGGCAATCTTTCCGGCGGAGAGATTGCCTGCGTGTACGCGGCGGTGACCGGAACAGTTTCTGAGAAAAAGGTGCGCAATCTGTCCGTTCTGACATTGACCGTATCTGACGGTACAGGGATATTGACATTAACCTTCTTTAACATGCCCTTTTTGAAGAAGGTATTGAAAAAAGGAGGATATTATTGCTTTCGGGGAAAAGTTTCCTTTCGTGGAACGAAAGCAGGCATGGAACAGCCGGCATATTATTCTTACCAGGACTACATGGAACTGACGAAGTCTCTGCTGCCGGTCTATTCTTTGACCAAAGGGTTGTCCAACAAGACATTTCGAAAGCTTGTGGAGCAGGCGGCGATGACCTGTGTCTGGGAGGAGGAATTCTATCCGCCGGCTATGTTAGACACGTATCACCTGCTTCCTGAAAAAGAAGCCATCAGGCGCATCCATTTTCCGGAGGATAAAGAATGCCTGGCAGAAGCCAGAAGGAGACTGGTCTTTGATGAATTCTTCGGGTTTCTCTATTTCCTCCGCCAGAACAAGAAAATTTGCGAAGGGCTGAAGAACGAATACTGCATGTTTGAAACCGCAGATACAGTGCGATTTTTGGAACAACTTCCCTTCCCGCTGACGAAGGCACAGAAGAAGGTTTGGCAGGATATTCGAAATGATCTGGGCAGTCCCTATTGTATGAATCGTCTGATTCAGGGGGATGTGGGTTCCGGCAAGACGATCGTGGCGGTATTGGCCCTGATGATGACTGCAGCCAATGGGTACCAGGGTGCAATGATGGCACCCACGGAAGTGCTTGCTGTCCAACATTATGAGACGATTCGGGGATATGTGGAGAAGTATCATGTTCCGTTCCGACCGGTTTTGCTGGTGGGATCCATGACTGCTGCCATGAAACGACAGGCCTATGAACAGATTGCCTCGGGGGAGGCGAACCTGATCATTGGCACTCACGCGTTGATTCAGGAGAAGGTCGTCTATCGATCACTTGCGCTGGTCGTCACCGATGAGCAGCACCGTTTTGGCGTAAAACAGCGGGAACAGCTGTCAGAAAAAGGCGTATCTCCGCATATTCTGGTGATGAGTGCCACGCCGATCCCCAGAACCCTGGCGATTATTCTGTATGGCGATCTGCAGGTCTCCGTCATCGACGAGCTGCCTGCCGATCGATTGCCCATCAAAAACTGTGTGGTAGGGACAAATTACAGAGCTACCGCATACAGGTTCCTTGCCGGCCAGGTAGCGCAGGGGCGACAGGTCTATGTGATCTGCCCCCAGGTAGAAGAAGGGGAATTGGACAACCTGGAGAATGTGGTGGACTACACCGAAAAGCTTCGGGCAGCCCTTCCGGAGACCGTTACGGTGTCTTATCTTCATGGAAAAATGCGCCCCGCAGATAAGAACCGGATCATGGAACAATTTGCGGCCGGAAGCATTGATGTACTGGTATCTACCACTGTGATCGAGGTGGGAATCAATGTGCCCAATGCCACGGTGATGATGGTGGAGAACGCAGATCGGTTTGGACTGGCCCAGCTTCATCAGCTGAGAGGCCGGGTGGGAAGAGGAGAGTATCAAAGCTATTGCATCTTCGTCAGCTCTCAGGAGAAGAAGGAGACCATGGAACGATTGGAGATCTTGAATCAGTCCAATGACGGATTCTTCATCGCTGCGGAGGATCTGCGGCTGAGAGGCCCGGGAGATCTGTTTGGCATCAGACAAAGTGGAGAATTCGCATTTCGCATGGGGGACATCTATGGCGATGCTGATGTCTTAAAGGAGGCGTGCGAGGCAGTAGATCACCTTCTTGTGCATGACCCGGATCTGGAGGCAGAGGAAGTGCAGCCGTTGAAGGAACATTTGCAGTATATCCGGACAAACAATGTTGACTTTCGAAGTATATAATTGTAAAATAACAGTAATTGTGTGCGAAAATCGAGCACACGGCAAAGCGATAATAATACAACAGGATCAAGGAGTTTATCATGGCAAAAGTAGCGATCGTCACAGACAGTAACAGTGGTATCACCCAGACGGAGGCTAAGAATTTAGGTGTTTTTGTGCTTCCCATGCCGTTTATGATCAACGATGAAACTTACTTTGAAGATGTGAATCTGAACCAGGAGGAGTTTTACAGAAAGCTTGGGGACGGAGCAAATATCTGCACCAGTCAGCCTTCACCGGAGTCGGTTGTCGATCTCTGGAAGAAATTGCTGGAGGAGTATGACGAGATCGTACATATTCCTATGAGCAGCGGCCTTTCCGGTTCCTGCCAGACGGCAATGATGCTTGCCGAGGACTTTGACGGTAAGGTCTGTGTTGTCAATAATCAGCGTATTTCCGTGACCCAGCGTCAGTCCTGTCTGGATGCATTGCTTCTCATCGCTGAGGGTAACAATGCTGCACAGATCAAGGAGGCTCTGGAAGAGGATAAGTTTAACAGCAGTATCTATATTATGCTGGACACCTTGTATTATCTGAAAAAAGGCGGTCGTATCACACCGGCTGCTGCTGCAATCGGTACCATGCTTCGCTTAAAGCCTGTGCTGCAGATTCAGGGGGAGAAGCTGGATGCCTTCGCCAAAGCCAGAACAACCGCTCAGGGCAAGTCCATCATGATCAATGCGATCCGAAATGATATTGAGAACCGTTTTGGCGGTTTTCAGCACGGGGAGAGTATCTACCTGATGATCGCTCATTCCGATAATCCGGAGGGTGCCCTTGCCTTCAAAGAGGAGGTGCTTGCGGCATTTCCGGAATATACCGGTGAGATCCATGTGGATTGCCTGTCTTTGAGCGTGTCCTGTCATATCGGCCCCGGCTCTCTGGCTCTTGCATGTGTCAAGAACATCAAGGGATAAAATTCGGTTGTATTTATAGTGAATGATTTGGGACAGAGTGTTTTGCTCTGTCCTTTTTTCATAGATTTAGTTGTTTTAATTTTACAAACCACTAAATCTGTGGTATAATATACTGGTGCGAGGTGAAAGCTATGATCCGTTGATGCGGACATTTGTTTTTGTTTTTTCGTCAGTGAACAATAATTCCGTGAAACAGGATGAAAAAGGAGCAGTGTGGAATGGCGAATATCAGTAATTATGATGCATCCAGTATTACCGTGCTGGAGGGTCTCGAGGCTGTCAGAAAAAGACCCGGAATGTATATCGGAAGTGTATCCACCAAGGGATTGAACCATTTGATCTATGAGATCGTGGACAACTCCGTGGACGAGCATCTGGCAGGGTATTGTACCCGTATTGATGTCACCCTTGAGGCAGACGGCTCCGCAACGATTGCGGATAACGGACGCGGTATTCCGGTAGGAATGCATGAGAAAGGAATCAGCGCGGAGAGACTTGTGTTTACCACATTGCATGCCGGCGGTAAGTTCGACAACAATGCCTACAAGACAAGCGGCGGTCTCCACGGCGTAGGTTCTTCTGTTGTGAATGCGCTCTCCACCAGACTGACTGTCACGGTCAAGACCGGCGGCTTTATCTATGAGGATCAGTATGAGAGGGGAAATCCCGTGATCGAACTGGAGAACGGCCTTCTTCCCGTGAAAGGAAAGACAAAGGAGACCGGTACTACTATTTCCTTTCTGCCGGATCCTACGATTTTTGAGAAGACACACTTCAAGGAGGACGAGATCAAGAGCAGACTGCACGAGACTGCCTATCTGAACCCGGAGCTGACCATTCTCTATACGGATAAGCGCAAGGAACCCTGCGAGGTGATCACCTATCATGAGCCCGACGGAATTATCGGGTTTATCAAGGATATCAACAAAAATCAGGAGACTGTGACGGATGTGATCTGCTTTCGCGGAGAGAGCGAGGGAATCTCTGTGGAGGTCGCTTTCCAGTATGTGAATGAGTTTCACGAGAATGTATTGGGCTTCTGCAACAATATTTATAACTCCGAGGGAGGCACCCATCTCACCGGTTTTAAGACGATGTTCACCAATGTCATCAACAATTACGCCAGAGAACTGGGAATCCTGAAGGAAAAGGATGTAAATTTCACCGGCGCGGATGTGCGTAACGGTATGACGGCAGTGATCTCCATCAAGCACCCGGATCCCAGATTTGAAGGACAGACCAAGACCAAGCTGGACAATCAGGATGCGGCGAAGGTGGTGAGCAAGATCACCGGCGAGGAGATCGTCAGATTCTTTGACCGGAATCTGGAGGTGCTGAAAAATATCATCGGCTGTGCCGAGAAGGCTGCCAAGATCCGCAAGACCGAGGAGCGTGCCAAGACGAACATGCTGACGAAGCAGAAGTTCTCTTTTGATTCCAACGGAAAGCTTGCCAACTGCGAATCCAAGGATGCCTCCAAGTGTGAGATCTTCATCGTGGAGGGAGACTCCGCAGGCGGCAGTGCCAAGACCGCCAGAAACCGTATGTTTCAAGCCATTCTTCCCATTCGAGGCAAGATCCTGAATGTGGAGAAGGCCAGCATTGATAAAGTTCTCGCCAATGCAGAGATCAAGACCATGATCAACGCCTTCGGCTGCGGTTTTTCAGAGGGCTATGGCAATGACTTTGATATCACAAAGCTTCGTTATGATAAGATCATCATTATGGCCGATGCGGATGTGGACGGTGCCCACATTTCCAATCTGCTGCTCACTTTATTTTACCGGTTTATGCCGGAACTGATCTTCGAGGGACATGTGTATATCGCCATGCCTCCCCTTTACAAGGCCATGCCTGCCAAAGGGCAGGAGGAGTACCTGTATGACGATCATGCTCTGGAGCTGTATCGAAAGAGACATAAAGGTCCCTTTACGCTGCAGCGCTACAAAGGTTTGGGTGAGATGGATGCGGAGCAGCTCTGGGAGACTACCCTGAATCCCGAGACCCGTTTCTTAAAGAAGGTGGAGATCGAGGATGCCAGAATGGCCTCTGAGATCACCGGTGTTCTGATGGGGACGGAGGTTCCGCCCAGAAAGGCCTATATCTATGACCATGCAACAGATGCGGAGCTGGACTATAATGCATAGTTGACCTATCGTGTAAAGAAGAATTGGACGGAGAGTATTTATGGAAGACAACAGCAGAATCATTAGAACCGAATATTCTGAGGAGATGCAGAAATCCTTTATCAACTATGCCATGAGCGTTATCATTGCACGTGCGCTGCCGGATATTCGGGATGGCTTAAAGCCTGTACAGCGCCGTACACTGTACGACATGTATGAATTGGGTATCCGCTATGACAGACCTTATCGAAAGTGTGCCAGAATCGTAGGAGACACCATGGGTAAATATCATCCCCACGGAGACAGTTCCATCTATGATGCCCTGGTTGTGATGAGCCAGGACTTTAAGAAGGGAATGCCTGTCATCGACGGCCACGGCAACTTTGGAAATATTGAAGGCGATGGCGCCGCTGCCATGCGATATACGGAGGCCAGACTGCAGAAAGTTACACAGGATGCTTTTCTGGCGGATCTGGATAAAGATGTTGTGGATTTTATGCCGAATTTTGATGAGACCGAGAAGGAACCTATGGTTCTTCCCGTGCGGATCTCCAACTTTTTAGTCAATGGTTCCGAAGGGATTGCGGTGGGTATGGCCACCAGCACACCCCCTCACAATCTGGGCGAGGTGATCGATGCCACCAAGGCTTACATGTTGGATGAAAATATTTCTACCAGAGAACTGATGAGATATCTCAAGGGACCGGATTTCCCTACCGGCGGTATTGTGACCAATAAGGATGAACTCCTTGATATCTATGAGACCGGCGTGGGCAAGATCAAGATCCGCGGCAAAGTGGAGCTGGAGAAGGCTAAGGGAGGTAAGACCAATGTAGTCATTACCGAGATTCCCTATCCTATGATCGGTATGAATATCTCCAAGTTCCTCTCTGATGTGGCTGCCCTGGCAGAGAGCAAGAAGACCAATGATATCGTGGATATTTCCAACCAGTCTTCCAAGGAGGGCATCCGAATCGTCATCGAACTGCGCAAGGATGCGGATGTAGAGAACTTCGTCAATCTGCTCTATAAAAAGACCCGGCTGGAGGACACCTTCGGAGTGAATATGCTGGCCATCTACAACGGGCGTCCTGAGATCATGGGGCTGAAGGCTATCCTGAAGGCCAGCGTAGATTTCCAGTATGAGATCGCCACCAGAAAGTACACCAACCTTCTGGCCAGGGAGATGGAGCGCAAGGAGATTCAGGAAGGCCTGATCAAGGCCTGCAACGTGATCGACCTGATTATTGAGATCCTGCGCGGTTCCAAGGACCGGGCCATGGCAAAGGCCTGTCTGACGGAGGGAAAGATCGACGGCATCAGGTTCAAATCCAGAGAGTCCAAGATCATGGCTACCCAGCTGATGTTTACCGAAAAGCAGGCAAATGCGATCCTGGAGATGCGGCTCTATAAACTGATCGGTCTGGAGATCGAAGCGCTGATCAACGAACATGAGGAGACGATGGCTAATATCTTCCGCTATGAGGATATTCTGGAGCGCAGAGAATCTATGGCGCAGGTGATCATCAATGATCTGGAGGCGCTGAAGCGGGAATACGGCAGAAAGCGCCGGACCGCAATCGAGAACGTAGAGGAGGCTGTCTATAAGGAGAAGGCTGTGGAAGAGATCGAAGTCATGTTCCTGATGGATCGCTTCGGCTATGCCAAGACCGTGGATCTGCCCACCTACGAGAGAAACAAGGAGGCTGCCGACTCTGAGAACCAGTTTGTGTTCTCCTGCAAAAATACCGGCAAAGTTTGTCTGTTTACCGACACCGGCCAGCTTCACACCATCAAGGTTTCCGATCTGCCCTTCGGAAAATTTCGAGACAAAGGGGTACCCATCGACAACGTCAGCAATTTCAATTCTAAGAAGGAGACTATCGTTTTTCTCACCAGTCAGACGGAATTGAATCTGCGTCAGGTCATTTTTGTGACCGCCACTTCCATGATGAAGATCGTGGACGGCGGAGAATTCGATGTGTCCAAGAGAACCGTGGCTGCCACGAAGCTTTCGGAGAAAGATAAGGTGGTTGGCGTTGCAGCCATCACCGACCAGAGGAATATTGTGCTTCAGACAGCGGGAGGATCTTTCCTCCGATTCCCCATCGAAGAGATTCCTGAGAAGAAAAAGGGCGCCATCGGCGTTCGCGGCATGAAGCTTGTGGACGGGGATGAAGTGGAGGCAATCTATTTTACAAAGAACGGTGTGGAGAATGCGATCGAGTACAAGGGTAAGAGGATCATTTTGAATAATTTAAAGCCATCCAAGCGTGATACAAAGGGTACAAAGGTTCGGATGTAGTCTTTTGGGAAAGTGAGGTTATGAATTCAGTGAGAGTCATTGCAGGCAGTGCCAGAAGCCTTCCTCTGAAGGCACCTGTGGGGTTGGATACCAGACCCACGACAGACCGCATTAAGGAGACGCTGTTCAATATGCTGCAGCAGTTTGTTCCCGGGGCTGTGTTTGTGGATCTGTTTGCCGGAAGCGGTGCCATTGGCATCGAGGCGTTGAGCAGAGGTGCCGCCAAGGCATACTTTGTAGACAATTCCCCGAAGGCGAATCAGTGTATTTCTGAAAATCTTTTATTTACGAAATTGCAGGAACATGCTATAGTAATCAAGCAGGATGCTGTAAGTGCGCTCAGCAATATCTGTGAGAACCATGTGGATATTGTTTTTATGGATCCGCCCTATGATGCCGGATTGGAAGAACTGATTCTTACAGCACTCCGCGACAGAACGTATCTTACTGAGGAAACGTTGATCATTGTGGAGGCAAGTCTGAAGACCGATTTCTCCTATTTGGATCAATTAGGTTATGAGATCGTGAAGGACAAACAATATAAGACGAATCGGCATGTGTTCCTTCGAAAAAAACACGCGTAAGGAAGCGTCTGCCTTCGTGGAAATGGAGCTGCTTAAAATGAAGAGAGCAATTTATCCCGGAAGCTTTGACCCTGTTACATTTGGTCATTTAGATGTGATTCGCAGGGCATCGGCGATGTTTGACGAACTGATTGTCAGTGTTTTGAATAATAAAGCCAAAACACCATTGTTTTCTGTGGAAGAACGTGTTAATATTCTTAAAGAGGCTACAAAGGATCTGCCCAATGTAACGGTGGAGAGCTTCAGCGGTTTGCTGATTCAGTATGCGGCAGAGAAGGATGTACATATCGCGGTGCGTGGGCTTCGCGCAATTACAGACTTTGAATATGAGCTGCAGATCGCGCAGACGAACCGTCTGCTGTCCAAGGGGAAGCTGGATACGATCTTCTTAACGACCAGTCTGGAGTATGCATATTTAAGTTCTTCCAGCGTGAAGGAGATCGCTGCTTTTGGCGGAGACATCAGCCAGTGTGTCCCTGATTTTGTAGCAGACCTGATTCATGAGAAACTGAAAGGTTAGTTGGTTACCCTTTCCCAAAATAATAAGTAAGGAGCAGAACGACATGGTAAGCAAGATTGAACAGACGATTGAAGAACTCGCAGAATATATTAGCCAGTGCAGAACAAAATTTTTTTCCAGCACTGAGATCGTTGTGAATCGTGAAGAGATCGAAGAATTTCTTCAGGATCTGAGAGCAAATACTCCTGAGGAGATCAAGAAGTATCAGCGTGTTCTCAGCAACAAGGAGGCGATCTTAAATGATGCCCGCGAAAAGGCGCAGAAGCTGATCGACGAGGCTACTGCTCAGACCAATGAATTGATCAGCGAGCATGAGATCATGCAGCAGGCTTATGCCCAGGCTCATGAGGTCGTCACTATGGCTACGAAGCAGGCTCAGGAGATCCTGGACAACGCTGTGAATCAGGCGAATACACTGAAACTGGAGGCTTCCAAATATACAGAGGACAGACTGGCAGAGATGGAGAGCATTTTAGAAGGCTCGATCTCTCAGGCAGATGCGAACTATCGCAGTCTGTTGACTACCCTGGTTCAGTATCGGGATGTGATCCATGCCAACCGTGAGGCGATGACCTCTGCAACAGTCTATGAAGAGAGTGCCGATACCGATGATATTGCTGTCGGCGAGGAGTGAGTGCTTTGTTGCGTCGTTGGCTGCTCTTACATTGTTTATTACGAGTTTGCAATCAAACCGGTTTTCGAGAGGGAGCCGGTTTGTTCTTGGTTAAGGAGACGGCAAAAAGGGGGTGAGGGAACGTGAAAAAGTTTGTTGTCACTGCAGTCGGGTTTCTCCTGCTTTGGATGGCTTCGGCGAATTTGACCTGTGCTGCTGGGGCACCGGTAAAGGGAGAGACCCCAGTGATCGTGATCGACCCCGGTCACGGCGGGGAAAACCTGGGGACAGAGGCAAACATAAGCTTCCCCGGAGGAATTCCGGAGAAGGAGATGGATCTGATCACTGCGAAGGCAATGTATGAGGAACTGAGAGCCTTTGACGGGGTGACAGTGTATCTCACCCGTGACAGCGATCAGGATCTGACCTTGAAGGCACGGGCGGAATTTGCTGCCGGTGTGGATGCGGATTACCTGTTCAGCATTCATTACAATGCTTCGGAGGACCACGATCAGTTTGGCGCCGAAGTATGGGTCCCTCTCCGTGCTCCGTTCAATGGATATGGCTATCAGTTTGGAACCATTCTGCTGCGTGATCTGGAAGAAATGGGAATCCTAAACTGTGGCGTCAAGACCAGACGAAACGATAAGGGCAAGGATTATTACGGCATTATCCGAGAGGCCTATGAACGAGAGATTCCCTCTTTTATCATTGAACATTGCCATGTGGATGAGAGGAGAGATACCTCCTATTGTGATTCTGTGGAGGACATGGAATTCTTAGGCAGAAAGGATGCCCATAGTGTGGCGAAATTCTTAGGACTTAAGAGTGAAAAACTGGGTGTTGACTACAGCAGTCATTCTTTGGTCGAGGTGGACTATGAGAATACGGTTCCGGTTACGATACAGGATGGGACACCGCCTTCTCTTTGTCTGTTGGAAATTTTAAAAAGCGACGAGAAAGCCTGCACCATCAGTGCTCATCTGTTGGCGCAGGACCAGGAGTCTCCTTTGTTGTATTATGCGTACTCTCTGGACGGCGGACTTACCTTCAGTGAGAGATACGCCTGGCCCGGGACGGATTGCCTGTTAGGAACCGCCGGGGAGGTTTTGGATGTAGAGCTTTCCATTCCCTCCGGCATTCGTCCCAATGTGGTATTCAGAGCGATCAATATGTACGGCCTCTACACGGACAGTAACCATTATCTTTCTGATGTGGTTTTTCAGGCTTCTGTTCCGCCAGAGCCTGACGAGGAGCCGGGGAATGCGGTTGAAACCATGAAGGAGATCAAGTATGATTTCCCACAGACCGAGGAAGAGAGCCTCTTATCCCCCAAACATATGATGGGGATCGCGATCCTTTCGGCTGTGCTGATTGCGCTGTTATACGGAATGGCCTGTGTGATCACTGTGATGAGAAGTCGTCACAGGCAGGGAAGACAGAGGTAGTAGACAGCAGTCAGAATGGTGAGGATCAGTTTGTGCAGGAGATAGCTTTGCAGAGAGCAGGGTGTGTCCCTGATACAGCTGTAGGTCTGTAACAGGCAGCATGCTCCTCCCGGTACAACTGTGATGAGACTGTAGATGGGGCAGAGTCTCCCTAAAGTATGTAGGCCGCCATTGATTTCGATCAATGGTGCCAGGAGCGGCAACAGTCCGGGGAACAACAGTGTGGGCAACAGAAGAAGCAGCTGGAAAAAGATCATATATCCCCCGAGATTAAGGATACTGGTGACAGCGCCGGTTACACTTTCCTCCAGTGCCTGCGGCAAAGACAGTTTCTTTGCATCAGGCGCTACGGCCTTTTTCGGAAGATGCCGGTAAAGGGTCCTTCGCAGAACCGCACCATAGAAAAGCGGTATGGCATACATGCCGATGAGATAGGGCCAGGCCGGCCTGAGCGAAAGAAGGGGCAAAACGTATCCGCAGAAATAGATGGGGCCGATCTGGTTGACAAAGGTCAGCAGATAGTTTCCTTCTTCTTTCGTCAGCTGTCCGTTTTCCATCAGATCCGCCACTGTTCTGGCACCCATGGGAAATCCGCACAGCATGCCGATCAATATTGTGTACAGGCAGGAGTCTGAGACCTGAAAGATCGGATAGAGCACCGGGCGCAGCAGCCTTGCCAGCTTTCCGCAGGATCCAAAGCGTACCATCGTACCTGAGAGGATCATGAACGGCAGTAGGGTCGGGATCATGCGGTGAAACCAAAGGGAGAGGCCGGTCTCTGCCAGATGTAAGGCTTCCTCCGGATTGGTCAGGATACAAAAAAGAGTGACTGCAAAAAATAACAAAACCATGGCAGGGAAATGCTTCCTGGGTAGTTACCACAATATATGAAAAGGAACGAAGCAAAATGCGGCTGGATAAATTGTTAAGCGAATTGAAGATCGGTTCCAGAAGCCGGGTGAAGGAGGAGATCCGAAGGGGCAGCGTGACAGTGAACGGTCAGACGGAAGATGATCCCGGCCGAAAGGTGGATGAGAACTCAGATGTGATCTGTTTTCATGGCGAGAGAGTATCCTATCAGAGATTTTATTACTATATGCTGAACAAACCGAGCGGTGTTGTATCTGCAACGTCCGATCTAAGGGACCGGACTGTTTTGGACTTGCTCTCTGCCGGTGACAGACGGGATGACCTGTTTCCTGTGGGTCGATTGGATAAGGATACGGAAGGCCTGCTCCTTCTCACCAATGATGGGGAGCTTGCCCATCGCCTGCTTGCACCGAAGCGCCATGTGGACAAGTCTTATTATGTCAGGATAGCACATGAATTGTCCGGGGAAGAGGTTTCTCTTCTCGAGAATGGTGTCGATATCGGCGAGGAGAAGCTTACCTTGCCCGGTAAAGTTGAGAGGATTTCCGAATCGGAAATCCTCCTGACCATCCATGAGGGCAAATTTCATCAGGTAAAGCGAATGCTTTCGGCTGTAGGCAATGAAGTGATGTTCTTAAAGAGACTTTCCTTTGGAGGGCTTAAGTTGGATGAAAAGCTGGCACCCGGAGCGTATCGTGAACTGACAGAGGCGGAGGTAAAGGTGTTGCATGAAGCATGAAATGTTGAAGAATAAGAAGGCGATTATTTTTGATCTGGACGGAACGCTGGTGGATTCCATGTGGATCTGGCGTTCCATTGATATTGCTTATCTGGGAAGATTTGGAATCGAACTGCCGGAGGATCTCCAGTCCAGAATCGAGGGGATGAGTTTTGATGAGACTGCCATTTATTTTAAGGAGACCTTTGGAATTACCGACGATGTGGAGGAGATGAAGCGCACCTGGAATGAGATGGCTGCGGATAAATATTCCAATGAAGTGTTCTTAAAGGATGGCGTGGAGGAGCTTCTTGTCTACTGTAAGCAGCAGGGGATCGGGTTGGGAATCGCATCCAGCAATTCCAGAGAATTGGTGGAGAGGATCCTGCAGGCCCATCATCTGGAAGGGATCTTTGACTGTGTGTTGACCGGTACCGACAGATACCGGGGAAAACCTGCGCCGGATATCTATCTGGCGGCCGCAGATCGTTTACAGGTAGAGGCCGCAGATTGTCTGGTGTTCGAGGATATCACGGCAGGTATTCAGGCTGGAAAGAGAGCGGGTATGACAGTCTGCGCGGTGGAGGATGCGTATTCAAAAGATCAGCTGGCAGAGAAGAAACGATTGGCGGATTACTTTATCGCATCCTACCGGGAATTGTTTTAGGAGGTTTTTGTTATGTTGAGCAGAATGTTTTCCACGGAGAAAGCCAAGGGAACCCCATATTATCTCAAGACACAGCGGTTCTATGAGCTGGCCAGAACCTGTATCTATTTTGGAATTTCCGCCTGCCTTTTCCTGTCCGGTTATTTTCAGACCGGGAATCGGGCAAATCTGTTGACCATCGTGGCTGTGTTGGGTTGTCTTCCGGCCAGCAAAAGCCTGGTGAGTGCCATTATGTATTTCCGATACAAAAGCTGTGACAAGGAAACTGTGGAAGAGATCATCCCCCATACGAGGGACTTGGTTCAGGGCTTTGATTTTGTGTTTACTGCAAAGGATGCAGTCTATGTGATTCCACATCTGGCGGTTCGGGGCAAAAGCATCTGTGCCTATGCCGGAGAGGGAGCGTTTGCGGAAGCAGCTTTTCAGCAGCATCTGAAGGAACATTTGGCACTGGATGGGGAAAAGGACGTGTCCGTGAAGGTCTTTCATAAGCTGTCTGCTTATGTGAATCGCTTGGACCAGATGGGTACGGTAGAGGAAGACAGGGAGCAGTCCAATCGGATCCTGGCCACCATGAAGAGTATTACGCTTTAGGTTAGGAGGCTCCATGCAAGAAGTTGAGATCAAAATGAATCAGGCGGGACAACGCCTGGATAAATTTTTACATAAGCTTCTCCCGGAGGCCGGAACAGGCTTTCTGTATAAAATGCTTCGCAAGAAGAATATCACCTTAAACGGAAGGAAAGCGGAGGGCTCTGAGATCCTTCAGGTGGGGGACCTTGTATCCTTTTTCTTTTCCGAGGAGACTTTTCAAAAATTTGCAGGCAGTGCGTCTTCGGGACAGTCTGCAGCGGGTAAAGACTGTCTTTCGGAATACCGCAAGGCATATGAGAGACTGAAGGGAATTCAGATCATCTATGAGGACGAACATATTCTGATCGTCGATAAACCGGTTGGCATCCTTACCCAGAAGGCAAAGCCGGAGGATCTGTCCCTGAACGAATGGCTGATCGGATATTTATTGCATCAATCCTCAGATTGGGAGCAGGAGCTTGCCACCTTTAAGCCTTCTGTGTGCAATCGCCTGGACCGGAACACAAGCGGTCTGGTTCTATGCGGGAAATCGTTGCTGGGTTCTCAGTCTCTGAGTAAATGGATCAAGGAAAGAAGCATCCGAAAATTCTATCGCACCATCTGCATCGGCAGAATCGAGAAACCAATGGAGTTAGACGGGGTACTGCAGAAAAATGCATCCACCAACAAGGTCACCATCGGGAAGGCCACTTCGAATTCCGGGGAGGCTGACCGGATTCACACCCGCATTGTTCCCATTGCCGATAATGGAAAGTTCACCTACCTGGAGGTGGAACTGATCACCGGTAAGACCCATCAGATCCGTGCCCATCTTGCAAGTGTGGGGCATGCTTTGATCGGAGACACAAAATATGGTGTGGACAGGGTAAATGCTTTCTTTCAAAAGAAGTATCACTTGCACTGCCAATTACTTCACGCCTTTCGGGTGGAATTTCCCGCTGTGGAAGATCCTCGTCTGCAGGCTGTCAGTGGGGCGGTGTATCTGGCTACGCTTCCGAAGGCTTTTGAACGGATCTGCGAGGAATTGGAAGGGAACAAGTGATTACAATAAGGCAAGCGAGGTGTAGGAAATGGCGACCTGGAATTCAAGAGGATTGAGAGGCTCCGTGCTGGAGGATATGATCAACCGGACCAATGAGAAATATGAAGAGGCAGGGCTGGCATTGATCCGGAAGGTACCCACACCCATTACACCGATCAACATCGACAAGGAGACCAGGCATATTACCCTGGCCTATTTTGAACAGAAGAGTACGGTAGATTATATCGGAGCAGTACAGGGGATTCCGGTGTGCTTTGATGCCAAGGAGTGTGCGGCAGACACCTTTGCGCTTGCCAACATCCATGAGCATCAGGTGGAGTTTATGCAGAAGTTTGAAAAACAGGGAGGCATTGCCTTCTTCCTGATCTATTACACCCACAAGGACCTGATGTATTACCTCCCGCTGGAAATGCTTTTATACTTCTGGAACAGAGCGAAGGAAGGCGGCAGAAAAAGCTTCCGCTATGAGGAACTGAATCCCGACTATATCATTCCCAAAAAGGGAGGGGTGTTGGTACCATATCTGGAGGCAATGAAAAAGGATCTGGAGGACCGGGAGGAATCGTAAAGGGGAGGCGAGCGTGTCTGCAAGCAGACATATAGGTCTTAAGTCGAAGGAACACAATTCGAGAAGGGAAAGACATACAAAGCAGAAAAACAATGCTTGACAAATCCCTGTCAATGTGGATATACTACATTTAGTTTAATTCTCTACCATGATAATATGGTAGCACGTTAACATGATAAAGTGAAATGAGTGAATGGTATGATGAAACAGTTATTGCATACCCCTGAAGGGGTCAGAGACATTTATGGAACGGAATATGCCAGAAAGGTGGAGGTGGAGAATCGTATCCATTCTGTGCTTTCTTTGTACGGCTATCAGGATATTCAGACGCCTACCTTCGAGTTTTTCGATGTGTTTTCCAAGGAGATCGGCACGACGCCCAGCAGAGAGCTTTACAAGTTTTTTGACAAGGAGAACAATACCCTGGTGCTGCGGCCTGATTTTACGCCTTCTATTGCCAGGTGTGCCGCGAAATATTTCAGCGAGGACAAACTGCCGCTTCGTCTCTGCTATGCCGGAAATACCTTTACCAATCGTTCCGACCTTCAGGGCAAACTGAAGGAATCCACCCAGATGGGGGCGGAACTGATCGGAGACTGCTCTGTGGAGGCAGATGCGGAAATGATCAGCATGGTAGTGCAGGCGCTGCTTGACACCGGTCTGAAGCGTTTTCAGATCTCCATCGGTCAGGTGGAGTATTTCAAGGGTCTGTGCGCCGAGGCGGGCCTGGATGAAGAGACTGAGATGCAGCTGAGAGCCTGTATCTCCGGCAAGAATTATTTCGCCGCTCAGGAGCTGCTTGTAGAGCGAGGGGTCGAGGAGCCCTATATGTCCAGACTGTTAAAGGTGGCAGATATGTGTGGAGATATGTGCTCTCTGACGGAGGCCAGGTCAATGGTGAACAATGATCGATCCATCACTGCCATCAATCGGCTGGAAAAGCTTTTTCAGGTACTTTCCGCATATGGAGTAGCGGACTATGTGTCCTTTGATCTTGGGATGCTCAGTAAATACAACTATTATACAGGCGTGATTTTTAAGGCTTATACCTATGGAGTTGGGGATGCCATCGTGAAAGGCGGCCGCTATGATAAGCTGCTGACGCAGTTTGGCAGAGAGGCAGGGGCGGTTGGCTTCTGTGTCCTCACCGATCATATTTTGGAGGCACTTTCCAGGCAGAAGGTAGAATTACCTGTTCCGGAGGCTCCGGAAGTGTTGTATTATACCGAGGAAACCTTCCCGGAGTGTCTGGCACAGGCCAAGAGGATCCGCGGGGAAGGCAGACCTGTGGTTCTCACGGCGGCAACAGGAGGTAACAGATGAGCGAAGACAGATATTTGACATTTGCCCTGGGCAAGGGACGTCTTGCCAATAAGACACTGGAGCTTCTGGAATCCATCGGCATCACCTGCGAGGAGATGAAGGATAAGAATTCCAGAAAGCTGATATTTACCAATGAAGAGCTGAAGCTTCGGTTTTTCCTTGCAAAAGGACCGGATGTGCCCACCTACGTAGAGTATGGCGCGGCCGACATTGGCGTGGTTGGCAGGGATACCATTCTGGAGGAGAACAGAAATGTGTATGAAGTCTTAGATCTTGGCTTCGGGAAGTGCAGAATGTGTGTCTGCGGACCTGCCTCTGCAAGAGAACTGTTGCAGCACCACGAGCGCATCCGTGTGGCCAGCAAGTATCCGGACATTGCCAAGGACTATTTCTTCAATAAAAAGCATCAGACCGTAGATATTATCAAACTGAACGGTTCTGTGGAATTAGGGCCTATCGTAGAGCTTTCTGACGTGATCGTAGATATTGTTGAGACCGGTTCTACCTTGCGTGAGAATGGACTGGAGGTGCTGGAGGAGGTTTGCCCCCTTTCCGCACGGATGATCGTGAACCCCGTGAGTATGCAGATGGAACGGGAGAGAATTGTAAAACTGGTAAATCAGATTAGAGAGAAACTGGAGGAATCCAAATGAGAATCGTAAATTTATCCAAAGAGACAAAGCAGGGCATTTTGGATGACCTGTTGAAGAGAAGCCCCAACAACTATTCTCAGTATGAGGCTACCGTGAATGATATCATTGAAAATGTAAAGGCGAGAAGAGATGCAGCGATCTTTGAATATACCGCCAAGTTTGACCGTTTCCCTTTGAATGCGGACTGTATCAGGGTGACCAGAGAAGAGATTGAAGAAGCATACACTAAGCTGGATGCAGGCCTCATTGAGGTCATCAGAAAATCTGCGGACAACATTCGTGCCTTCCACTCCAAGCAGCTGCGCAACAGCTGGTTCGACGCCAAGGAAGACGGAACCATCCTGGGGATGAAGATCACACCCATCGAGAGAGCCGGTGTGTATGTACCCGGTGGTAAGGCTGCATATCCCTCCAGTGTTCTGATGAATGTGATTCCTGCCAAGGTTGCAGGGGTAAAGGAGATCATTATGACCACCCCTCCGTCACCGGAAGGAAAGGTAAACCCCGGTACGCTGGTTGCTGCGGACATTGCAGGTGTGGATACCATCTATAAGGTGGGCGGTGCCCAGGCGATCGCCGCCATGGCCTTCGGAACGGAGTCCATTCCGAAGGTGGACAAGATCACCGGTCCCGGCAATATCTTCGTGGCATTAGCGAAAAAGGCAGTCTATGGATATGTCAGCATTGATTCCATCGCCGGTCCCAGTGAGATACTGGTGCTTGCGGATGAGAGCGCAAATCCCAGATATGTGGCTGCAGACCTGTTGTCACAGGCAGAACACGATGAGTTGGCCAGTGCCATCCTGATCACCACCTCTGAAGAACTGGCGAAACAGGTTTCCGAGCAGGTTGAGATCTTTGTGGAGAGTCTGTCCAGAACTGAGATCATGCGCAAGTCTCTGGATAACTATGGCTATATTCTTGTGGCGGAGACCATGCAGGATGCCATTGATGCGGCTAACGAGATCGCTTCCGAACACCTGGAGATCCTGACGGCGAATCCCTTTGAGATCATGACGAAGATCAAGAATGCAGGAGCCATTTTTATGGGCGAGTATGCGTCTGAGCCTCTGGGCGATTACTTTGCAGGACCGAACCACATTCTTCCCACCAACGGAACCGCGAAGTTCTTCTCTCCTGTGAATGTAGATGACTTCATTAAGAAGACCAGCATCATTTCTTATTCCAGAGAGGCACTTGCCAGGGTACACAGGGATATCGAACTGTTTGCGGAGAGTGAGGGCTTGACGGCACACGCAAATAGCATTAAAGTACGTTTTGAGGATTAGTTTGTTCCCGGAAGAAAGGATTTGCTTATATGAACAGAACAGCAAGCATTGAACGCAAGACATTTGAGACAGACATTGCCGTAAGTTTAGATCTGGATGGCAAAGGAACCTCCAGGATCGAAACCGGAATCGGTTTCTTCGACCACATGCTGGAGGGCTTCGCAAAGCATGGGTTCTTCGACCTGACCTGTACGGTGAAGGGAGATCTGCAGGTGGATGGGCATCACACCGTGGAGGATGCCGGTATTGTGTTGGGTCAGGCCATTGCACAGGCGGTAGGCGACAAGAAGGGAATACGAAGATTCGGTTATTTTATCCTGCCCATGGACGATGCGTTAGCACTCTGCGCGGTGGATCTGTGCGGCAGACCTTATCTGAATTTTGAATGCAGCTTCCCCGTGGAACGGGTGGGAGAGCTGGAGACGGAGCTGGTGCGGGAGTTCTTCTACGCCCTGTCCTACAGTGCCGGGATGAATCTGCACATCAAGATGCTTTCCGGCATCAATGCACATCACATGATCGAGGCAATGTTTAAGGCCTTCGCGAAAGCGTTGGATCAGGCTGTTTCCTTTGATCCCCGCATCAGTGATGTATTAAGTACGAAAGGAAGTTTGTAATGAGCAATCAACAGGTTGTGAAAAAATTTGTCCCCTGTATCTATCTGCATCAGGGAAGAGCCGTAGATGGTTTGCAGCATCTAAGGATCGTCGAGGAGAATCCGCTGACGCTTGTACAGCGCTACAACGAGTGCGGTGCCGATGAACTGATCGTGTTTGATCTGTCCCGGGGAGATACAGAACACGAGGCGGCCCTGGATTTGCTGAAAGAGATCTGTGCCGTGGCCGAAATGGATGTCTTCGGCGCAGGAAATATCAAGCGTATGGAGGATGTAAAGAAGCTTCTCTATGCCGGCTGCACCCGTGCTGTTTTGAATTATGATCTGGAGGGCAATGTAGGGATCACAGAAGAAGTGTCCCTAAAGTTTGGCAAGGAGAAGATCATGGCTTCTGTCGCTGATCCGGGAACAGTGGACGACAACCGGGAACTGGCAGAAAAGTATTTGAGCGGCCTGATCTTGATGGAGGACGCGGAAGTAGGGCAGCTGGCTTCTGCTAAGACGTCTCTTCCCTGGTATCTGAATCTTGAACAGTCTTCGAAGCTTCAGATGATGGATATTTTGGCGGATACAGATCGTATTTGCGGTGTCACCGGCAATTTTGTCAATGGGAACTTTTCTTCGATCTATGCCTGGAAACAGGAACTTCTCTCAAAAGGAGTCAAGGTGCAGACGCTGGAGGCAGCTCTGAAGTGGTCAGAGCTAAAGAAAAATTCTGACGGCATGGTGCCTGTGATCGTACAGGACTACAGAACCTCTGAGGTGTTGATGCTTGCCTACATGAATGAGGAGTCTTATGAGAAGACCCTGCTCACCGGCAAGATGACCTATTACAGTAGAAGCCGACAGGAGCTTTGGCTGAAGGGTGAGACCAGCGGACATTATCAATATGTGAAAAGTCTTACCGCCGATTGTGATATGGATACGATCCTTGCAAAGGTTTCTCAGGTAGGGGTTGCCTGCCATACCGGTGCCAGGAGCTGTTTCTTCCGGGAGATTGCGCATAAGGAGTATGAGCAGGTCGACAATCCTCTCTCCGTGTTTACAGATGTTTTCAATGTGATTCGGGACCGTAAGATCCATCCCAAGGAGGGATCCTATACCAATTATCTCTTTGATAAGGGAATTGACAAGATCTTAAAGAAGCTTGGTGAGGAGGCTACCGAGATCGTGATCGCTGCCAAGAATCCCAATCCCAACGAGATCAAGTATGAGATCAGCGATTTCCTGTATCATATGATGGTTCTGATGGTGGAGAAAAATGTATCCTGGGAGGATATTATGACGGAACTGGCCAATCGCTGACACTTCATATTGCCTAAAAAATCCTATCGATTCCGGTCGATAGGATTTTTTAGGCACACTTCATTATCAATCATAGCAAATTCCAAAAGAAAAGTCTAGTATTTTTTTTATCTTTCGGTATACTGAATTATGTAACTTAAGGGAAACGTACGAGAGAAGGGAGTGTGACAGACAAATGACCGGAACAGACAAAGCATCGGAGCTGACTTATCTGAAGGATACGCTTCGTATTGTGGATGAACATCTGGAAAAGTACAACGCAGAGATCGCAAGAAACCAGGAGAGCATCGATGAAATGCTGGTACACTATCATGACAATGATGTGGAGCTATGGACGATTCTGAACAACACCATTACCATCAATGAACACATGAAGCGTTCCTATGCACATTGTCTGAAGGCGAAGATAAAGCCCTATTTTGGCAGGATCATTTACAGGGACGAGGAGATGAACAAGGAGGTTTCTCTCTATATCGGCAGAGGAGATCTCTCCGTGGATCATACTCATCTTCAGGTGATAGACTGGCGCGCACCGGTGGCGACAGCCTATTATGAAAACGGTTTGGGAAAATGCAGCTATACCGCTCCCGGCGGAAAGGAGATTCCCATTGATCTGTCGCTGAAGCGTACCTTTGAGATAGAGGAGGGAGTCCTGAAGGATTATTTTGATACAGAGGTAGTATCCAACGATGATCTTCTGACCAAGTATCTCTCCAGAAATAAAGAGGCGGTTCTGGGCGAGATCGTTGCCACGATCCAGAAGGAACAGAATGAGATCATCCGAAAAACTCCCCTTCGAAACACGCTGGTGCAGGGGGTTGCGGGCTCCGGTAAGACTACCGTGGCAATGCACCGAATCTCCTATATTCTCTATAATTATGCGGAGCGTTTTCGCCCGGAGGATTTCTACATCGTGGGAAGCAATCAGATTCTCCTGAATTATATCACAGGTGTATTGCCGGATCTGGATGTATCGGGGGTCCGCCAGATGACCATGGAGCAATTGTTCCTTCGTCTGCTGTATGAGGATGCTCCACTGGTGGAAGGGAAGATCAAACCCTTCCGAAACGCTTCCGACAGCATCAAGGGTACTACAAAGTGGTTTCAGGATCTGGTGCGATTCATTCGCAGACTGGAGAATGACTCTATCAGTCAGCAGGATATCCTGCTGTATCCCAGACAGTTTGTGGAGGGCTTTGAGAATGGTGTAACCGGAATCTACGATCGCCGGGAGGAGGATCGGAAAAACGGCAGGGCACCGGAGATCATTGTGCTGGTGGAAGGCAGCGCAGTGGAGCGATATGTGTCGCAGAACCCGAATATCTCCATCCAGAGTAAAATCGATATGCTGAATGAGAGGCTGAAGATCAAAGTGGAGGAAGAGTTCCTGACCAGAGGTCTTCGCTACTCTGAGGCAGAGCGAAAGGCCATTGTAAAGGCCTACCGCGGCTATTACGGGCCCAGGGAATGGAAACGATCGATCCTGGATCTCTATGGACAATTCCTGGAGGAGCAAAGGGAACGGGGCGTTGTGGTGTCCGAACAAGACGGCACTTATGATGTATATGATCTGGCGGCGCTGGCGCTGTTGTACAAGCTGGTAAAAGAGACCGAGGTGATCTCTGAGGCACACCATATCGTCATCGACGAGGCGCAGGATTTCGGCATGATGGTCTATCGGGTGTTGGATGCCTGCATTAAGGACTGTACTTACACGGTGATGGGAGATGTATCCCAGAACATTCATTTCGGATATGGTCTTTCCGATTGGGAGGAGCTCCGCAAGCTTCTCATTCGAACAAGCTTTGATTCCTTCTGTACGCTGCGCAAGAGTTATCGAAACACCATTGAGATCTCAGAGTTTGCCACCAATATCCTGCGCCACGGAAGCTTCCCGATCTATCCGGTGGAACCCATCATCCGGCATGGCAAACCGGTCCGCCTGGAACAGACCAAGGATCTGGTGGAGCGGACGGTTCAGACTTGTGTGGAGTGGCAGAAACGTGATTTGAAGACGATTGCGGTCATCTGCCGCGACCGGGAGACGGCATCGGATTTTGGTGCCGCTCTGTCTGAGTGGATTCCGATCTTAGATACGGATCCGGAGAAGCTGACCTTTGGAAACGGTATTATGGTACTTCCTGTGGAATACACGAAGGGACTGGAGTTTGATGCATGCATCCTTCTGGATCCTTCGGGCAAAGACTATCCGAAGGACGATGGTCATGCAAAATTGTTGTATGTGGCAGCCACCAGAGCGCTCCATGAACTCTGTGTGTTCTATGCAGAAGATCTGACCGGATTGATTGCCGATCCACTGCCGAAGGAGTCTGTGAACTTAACGCTTCCCCCGGAGCAGAAGAAGGAGACAAAAAGCACCATGCGTCCCGGCACTATGTCACCGACGGAGAATCGGGTACAGGCTTTTCGACCGAAAGCTGTGGCGCGCACCCCGGTACAGAAGCCGATGGAACCAAAGAGTATCTTCCAGCCTAAGATCGTAGCTCCCGATAGCTATCAGGCTCCGGTCAGGAGTATCGTTCGAAAGCCGCCCGGACAATTCGGAGATATTCCGGATACCGCGCTCATTAAGCCTATGGGGCATGCCAGAAGGAATTTTACCGTTCGATGGGTGACCAGGGAGCGGGAGGGGATCAACATACAGAGTCAGGCGGGCAATACCCTCATCATCCCGGTTACAGATCAGATCTTTCGAATCTTCCACGGCGATGCGGTGCAGAAATTGCCGGGGGCTCATCCCTTGATCCGTGCCGGTAAGCCGTTTTCCGGTTTTTCGTGCAGAGAGAACAGCAGAACCTTCGAGCTTACCACGAAGGGGGCAAAGGCTGTTGTGGAGAAGCAGTCAGGTACCATCAGCTTTTATGACATGGCGGGCAATCTTCTGTTCGGAGAGCAGGGACCGGAGCCTCACGTGAAAGACCGCACACAGCACAGGTGGTATCTGAGCCTGACGAAAAAGGAGAGACTCACCGCCATGCGGCCCGGATCGGAGTTGGCGCCAATCTCTCTCAGGGGCTCCTCAAAGTATGTTTCCGACAGTTCGAACCGGGAAATCCTTCCTTTCCTGTTTTCTGACAAAGGGTATGCAATCGTCCCGGCTACCACGAAGGATGTGTTTTTCTGTGATATTCCGGCCTACGGTACTTACCTGTCGCTTGCCGATGATTCCTTTGATGTCTATGTCATCCTTGGAAAAGGGCTGCCGCAGGGATATACCTATTTGACCGGTCTATAGTAGATGTTTTGCTGCAACCAGTTCTTCATGGATGCCGAGTAATCAGCCGAGAGAAGTTCAAATATCTCATTTGAACCGATCTCGGCGATTTTGATTTTGCCACTGTCAAGGGTAATGACTGTAAGTACTGCAGCAATCGAGAGAATCGTTCGAAGCAGAAAGGTACTGTGAGGTGACGTTTGAATGGGAACTTCCTCGTCAGAAGCCGTTCGATTCATCTGACACATCGCATTCATCTGATACCGGTCTCTTTGCTGGCTGGCACGCAGACTCTCGATCTGCTTTTCTCGTGTACCGGGAGAAATAGTTGGCGTGATGGTTGTCATGGGAAAACCTTTGGGCTGGAATGTTGTACTATAGAATATGCTGTATTGTTTACAACAATGTTTCTTTTTGGTACAATAAAGTACGACATCTATTTTTGAATCAGAGAAAGGTTTTCAGATGGAGAGATTAGCGTTATCAGATGATATTTTGATGAAAATTGAAAAGCCGGAGAGATATATTGGTCATGAGGTGAATTCTGTTGTGAAGAACAAGGAAGGCATCAAAGTCCGTTTTGCCATGTGTTTTCCGGATGTGTATGAGATCGGTATGTCACATCTTGGGATCCAGATCCTGTATGATATGTTTAACTCCTGGGAAGATGTATGGTGTGAGAGAGTGTATTCCCCCTGGCTGGATCTGGATGCTGTTATGCGTGCGGAGAAGATTCCGCTGTTTGCACTGGAATCCCAGGATCCTATCAGGGAATTCGATTTTCTGGGCATCACCATTCAGTATGAAATGTGTTATACCAACATTCTGCAGATACTGGATCTTTCCGGGATTCCCATCAATGCTGCAGACAGAGGAGAGGATTGTCCGATCGTGATCGGTGGCGGCCCCTGCACCTATAATCCGGAGCCTATCGCGGACTTCTTTGACCTGTTCTATATCGGCGAAGGTGAGACGCAGTACCGGAGGCTGCTTGACCTCTATGAGGAGTGTAAAGAGCTTCGGCTTGGAAGAAAAGAATTTTTGCGAAGAGCCGCCAAGATACCCGGAATCTATGCTCCCGGTTTTTATGAGGTGACCTATCACGAGGACGGAACGATCAAGAGTTTTACCCCTACGGAGGAAGGAATCCCTGCCACGGTCCGAAAAGAGATCGAGATGGATGTGAGTGATACCTATTATCCGATGAAGCCAGTGGTGCCCTTTATCAAGGTGACCCAGGACAGAGTGGTTCTGGAGATACAGCGCGGCTGTATTCGGGGCTGCAGATTCTGCCAGGCAGGGCAATTGTATCGACCTGTTCGGGAGCGCGACGTGGAGACCCTCAAGCACTGGGCGACCAGGATGCTGCAGAATACCGGTCACGAGGAGATTTCCCTGAGCTCTCTCAGCTCCAGTGATTACTCTAAGCTGCCGGAGTTGATCAATTTTCTGATGGAAGAGTGCAGGAGTAAACACACGAATATTTCCCTTCCCTCTCTGCGCATCGATGCCTTTTCGCTGGATGTCATGAGTAAGGTTCAGGATGTGAAGAAGTCCAGCCTGACCTTTGCGCCTGAGGCGGGAAGCCAGAGACTCCGCAATGTCATCAATAAGGGATTGACGGAGGAGGTGATTCTTCAGGGTGCTGCCTTGGCATTTGAGGGCGGTTGGACCAGAGTAAAGCTGTATTTTATGCTGGGATTGCCTACGGAGACGCCGGAGGATATCCGAGGAATCGCGGAGCTTGCAAACAAGATCGCCGCCACCTTCTTTGACACGGTTCCCAAGGAAAAACGTGTCAACGGTAAGGTACAGATCGTAGCCAGTACCTCCTTCTTTGTTCCGAAGCCCTTTACGCCTTTCCAGTGGGCGAGCCAGTGTACCAAGGATGAATTTGTGGAAAAGGCTTATCTGACCAGAGCAGCCATCTCGGAACAGTTGAATCAGAAGAGCATCAAATACAATTGGCATGAAGCGGACGCCAGTGTACTGGAAGGAGTCTTGGCCCGCGGAGACCGTAAGCTTTGTGAAGTCATCAGAAGAGTCTATGCGGAAGGCAGCTTTTTTGATGCCTGGAGTGAGTACTATGACAACGAACGTTGGCTGCGTGTGATGGAAGAATGTGGACTTTCCACAGAGTTCTATACCCACAGAGAACGTCCTCTGGATGAAATCCTTCCCTGGGATTTCATAGATTGCGGTGTCACGAAGGAGTTTTTGAAGAGAGAATGGGAGAAGGCACAGAGAGAGGAGACCTCAGCCAACTGTAAACTGAAATGTCAGGGCTGTGGTGCCGCCAGATTTGGCGGAGGTATCTGTGTGGAGCATCAGGTTCAGCCGGCCTCGCTGACAACAGGCGGCTGTTGACGTTTTCTTTACAAGAATGACATTTCGGTATAGAATTGGAGATAGAGATGAAGCTGCGTATTAAATTTAGAAAATTCGGTGCGGTTCGTTTTATTGGTCATTTGGATGTCATGCGTTTTTTCCAAAAAGCCATCAGACGTGCCCGGATCGATGTGCGTTACACAGAAGGATTCAGTCCTCATCAGGTGATGACCTTTGCCGCTCCTCTGGGTGTCGGATTGGAGAGCAACGGTGAGTATATGGATATTGAAGTCTTAAGTATGGAATCCACCGCACAGGTGAAGGAGGCCTTAAATCAGGCCAGTGTACCCGGTATCGAGGTGATCGATGTGAAAATTCTGCCGGATAAGGCGGGAAATGCCATGGCCAGCGTGTATTCTGCGGAATACACAGTACGTTTTCGCGAGGGAAGGAAGCCTGACGTGGATTTTGCACGGGCTGTAGGTGAGTTTATGGCGAGAGAGGAGATCCTTATCACGAAGGTTACCAAGAAAGGGACCAGAGAAGTCAATTTGAAACCTGGTATCCATTTACTTGACTGGAATAGTCAAGAAGAAAAATTCCACATGATCCTGGATGCTTCCAGCGCAGGAAATATCAAGCCGATCCAGGTCATCGAGGCGATGATAAAGCCCTATGGCGAACAATTGGCTGAGAATGCGTTGATGATTACCAGAGAGGAAGTATATACGAATATTGGTACGGAGGAACACCCGGTTCCTGTACCCCTTGGAGCGATCGGACAGGATGAGTAGAAAAATTGTGGCAGATAATCAGGTGACATTGACAGAAGAAGAGAAGTCTCTCAGTAGAGATGTCAGCGGGAAATTGGTGATTACAACCATCCGGGACCGGGAAATGGCATTGCTTTTGCAAAAGAATCGCCTGACCTATGCAGCGGTCCTGGAAGAGAATCGCGTCGGTTCCATTTACCTTGGAAGAGTCAAGAACATTGTAAAAGAGATTTCAGCTTGTTTTGTCGAAATAGAAGGCGGAGAGATATGTTTTCTTCCGTTAAAGGACGTCACAACTCCTTTCTTGATCAATCGATCCTTTGACGGGCACTTGAAGGAAGGAGATCTGTTACCGGTTCAACTGACAAGGGAACCTCAAAAGACGAAGCAGGCTTCCGTGACCGCCCGGATCTCTATTGCAACTCCTTATTTTTCTCTTGCTCTGGGCAGCAAGAGAATCGGTTATTCTTCGAAGCTGACAGCGGAAGAGAAGTCGGCACTGAAGATTAGTCTGGAGACTGTTGCCGTTTCTGTGAATGGAGAATTGAATCAGGATTTGTTTCAGCTTACTTCAGTGATGCAGCCACAGGTAGGATTGATCGTACGCACACAGGCGAAAGAGTTTTGCGATTCTGAAAAGTCCTTATCAGAGGCTTTGCGTGAGGCGATTGATACCTGGAATAACTGTCTGTGTCAGGCTCTCCACAGCAGTTGCTACAGTTGTATTTATCAGGGCCGGCAACAGATCAGAGAATATCTGGAACCGGAGGTCACTGCTGCATGTTATGCCGAAATCGTGACAGACCAACAGGAGATATATGGAAAGCTCTGTGAAGAATATAGTTCGTCCGATGTGAAAATTCGCTATTATCAAGATGCTTCCTTTTCGTTGGAGAAGCTTCTTGCACTGCCGGGAAAGCTGGATGAGGCTCTGAGCAAGCGTATCTGGCTTAAATCGGGCGGATATCTCGTTTTGGAATATACGGAGGCTATGACGGTTATCGACGTGAATTCGGGCAAATATGAAGCGAAGAAGGGCAATACGGAAAAGACTGCAGTGCTTGTCAATCGTCAGGCGGCGGAGGAGGTCGCCTTGCTGCTTCGCCTGCTGAATCTGTCCGGCATCATCATTGTAGATTTTATCAATATGGAGCAGGAGGAAAACAACAGAGAGCTTATGCAGTATCTTCGGGAGCTGGTACAAAGGGATCCCATTCCCACCAGAGTTGTGGATATGACAAAGCTTGGGCTGGTGGAAATCACCCGAAAAAAGATTCGGAAAACCCTCAGAGAGCAGATGATGCTCAAAGGATAATTACTAGTGAAAGGAACCGATACTTCCATGGAATTAATTGGTTTTGAGAAAGTAAGGGACGGAAAATATTTAAAGAATTACGAATTGACTTATCTGAACAAGTGCGGCAGAGAGAAAAAGTTTGAGATCGTCAGCCACAGGGATATGAAGGATCCTTCGGAAATCGGCACAAGATCCAGCGGGGTCTCCATTGCGGCTACCTGCGGCGATAAGATGTTATTGCTCCGGGAATTCCGCATGGGAGTCAATCGGTTTGTCTACAACCTGTGTGCAGGCATGATCCAACCGGGAGAAACGGTGGAAGAATGTGTGGCCCGGGAACTGTATGAGGAGACAGGATTACAGGTGAAGAAAATCACTGCGGTGCTGCCGCCTGCATTTGCCGCAGTTGCCATGTCGGATGCAATGAATCAGCTTGTTTTTGCCGAGGTGGAGGGAGAGATCTCAGAGGATTACACGTCGGAGAACGAGTTGATTGAGGCTGCATTCTATTCCAGGGATGAGGTGAAGCATTTGGTTGCCACAGAGCCCTTCAGCGCCAGAGCGCAGGCTGTAGCCTATTACTTCGCTTCCATGTAGATCAGGGTGGCGGAATGCCCCAGATGCCTTCTGACTGATAATAGGACAGAACAAGAGGGCGGAGAATGTCGCCGTCCTGCACCTGACAGTGAAATTCAGACACATTGACAAAACAATTTTTAACCCAATAGGAATGGATCTTGTAGGAATTGGATTCGATTCGTACATAGAGAGGCTTAATATGGCCCTCTGTGTCGAAGGAGGCTATGACAGGGACAATCTTGATGGATTTGTAATCATAGGATGTATAGGAAACGATTGGCATGAAATAACCTCCTTTCTGACCTGTTAATTTTATTATACAAACATATGTTCGAAAAGTAAAGAGCCAAGTTTTGGGAAATGTTGGTTAGTTTTTGGTAAGGTACATGAGGGAAAGAAACAATTTTTTTGTAGAGGGAGGAAAGTGTTATGACCTATGAAGAACTTGTTGTGAAAGTCAGAGAATTGTATGAGGATTCAGATGCCAGGGAAGTCTTTGAGCACATTGCGATCCAGATTGATTTGGAGGGCGAAGTAACCGGGGCTTTCTACATAGAGGTTGCGAATCGTGAGGTTTGCGTGGAACCATATACATATTATGATCGGGATATCCTTGTAAAGATGGATTCCAATTTGCTGCAGGACATTTTAGATGGACGGGTAAAATACAAAGATGCCGTTGAAAACGGTTTGATCAGTATCAAAGGCGATCTGTACAAGTATGGGCTTCTGAAGAAGATTAAGCTGCGCAGCCGCAGAAAGACACGTGCAAGTAAGAAAGCGAATGGGTGAGGCGAAAAGGTTAGCCGACACTGCAAACATCCGGAGAATATCGAATAAGGAGAGTAACGAAGGATTATGGACAACAAGGATCAGCTGGCACAGCTGGTGGAAAAATTCAAGCAGGAATTTGTCCCGGGAGATTTCCTTGGGGTACTCGCCTTTGTCGTGATTTACGCTATCGAGCTGGCATATCTGAAAGCTCACCCGCCCGGACTGAAGCGGAATAAGAAAGTGGAACGGGCGAGGGAACTGGGGCACGTTGTAAAGGCGCACAAGGTGCGTGATCTGACGACTCGTGAAGAGCGAAGAGAAGGGTACGGACTGTTCAGCGCACTCTATGAGTACGAGGTGGATGGGAAGAAGTACAAGTACAAGTATTCGGGGCACATTGCCGATCCGCAGTTCCTTGACCTGTTCTGGATCGATGATCCTAAGAAAGCCTTCCCATATCTTCCCAGAAAGCGGATGTGGACCGCATATCTGGCGTTCCTGTTTGCGGTCGCCGTGGGTGCGCTGATCATAGCGTATTTTAGGGGATTCCTATAAAAATTGTATTTTCAACGGGTATCTGCACGAACACAGTGATGAATATGCAGAGAAAATGCTGAACTATCTGAAATATGAGGCGAATATGATGAGTAAATTTTCCGAATACATAGGAAGTCAGTTTGGAAATCCACGAGGACTAATAGGAAAAGTATGCTGCATCGGAATGAACATAATCAACAAGCCGATGTACAGGAATACTGTGGCACAGATGAATTTTGACAAGGGTGACAAGATACTTGATATAGGTTACGGCAACGGTTTTCTGCTGCATGAGATCTACAAAAAGAATCAGGTCGATATGTACGGGATAGATATTTCTGAGGATATGAAAAAGACCGCATTAAAGCGAAATAATCGGGCTTTAAAAAACGGACAGCTATTTCTCGAGATTGGTGATTGTTGTGATCTTCCTTACGAGAACGATATGTTTTCTGCCGTTTCATCGATTAATACGATATATTTCTGGAGCGATACGGTAAAGGGATTATCGGAGATTCGAAGAGTATTGAAGAAAGGAAAATCCTTTTACAATCTGATCTATACGAAGGAATGGTTTGGAGAATCGTCCTTTACGGAGAAAGGCTTCAAGAAATTTGACGCTGACGAGCTTGTGGAGCTTGGTAAAGAAGCAGGTTTCGAAAAAGTGGAAGTACGCGATGTTGTAAAAGGCAAGAGCTTAATGGTGATTTACACGAAATAAAATTTTTCATAGTATCTATTGCAGGAGATGACAAAAAATGTTATATTGAGTAAGAAAATGTAATAAGATAATGTTGTATTATAAAGATACAAAGAAACAGATCCCATGCAGACGTCAGGATAGATTTTACAAAATCTAACGTACCTTGAAAACTGCATAGGGAAGAAACCTTTTATAAAGTAGCAAAGGGGGAGAATATTATGAAGAAGAGATTAGTTAGTATGCTACTTGGAACACTGATTGTTGCTGCTCTGGCAGGCTGTGGCAGGAAAACCCCTGCCGGGCCTGTGGTGAGCTTACCCACAAGCGATGTAAGTAAGGAGCAGACCTTAGATAGTGCTTCCGAATCTGAAACGGAAAGCACCACGGAGAGTAAGGAGAGCAAGGAAACCTCTTCCGAGTCTTCTGTGGAATCCAAAGAGGAAAGCAGTGAAGTGGCAGCAAGTAGCGAAAGTGAAGTGCCCGAGGAAAGGGAGCCTCACGAGAGCAGTGAGGAGGGCAAGGAGGATAACACTTCTTCCAAGCCTACAGAGAGCAAGCCTTCCACCGGTAAGGAAAGTGAGAGCAAGGAGCAGAGTAAGCCTAGTGAGGCAACCACTCCCAGTACACCTGAGAGTAAGCCTTCCGAGTCTACCACTCCCAGTACTCCCAGCACACCTACTACTCCCAGTACACCTGAGAGCAGTACACCCAGCGTGCCTGAGAGCAGCACTCCTTCCGAACCGGCGCATACTCACAATTATGTGACCACTACCATTTCCGAGGCAACCTGCCAGAAGGCAAAGGTGGTAGCGGATGTGTGCAGCTGCGGAGCAAAGATCAATGAGCATGAGGAAGGGGAAAAGAAGGAACACGAACTTGGTTACAAGGTTCGTATCTGGGAGCCCACCTGTCTGAAGGAGGGCAGAGATGACTGGTATTGCAAGTACTGTAATAAGCCTTATGGCAACGAGTATTTGGATCCGCTTCCTCACAATGAAGCACTGTCTGTGATCCGTGGGAATTGTGTGGATTTGGCTACACTGATCTACACCTGTAAGGACTGTGGTATCTCCAGATCCGTGAAGTCGGAGGATCCTCAGTATCGGGATGACCATGTGTGGATTCATGGTGAGGCTAAAGAATGGAATGCAGAGGAAGAGGCGTGGTTCTATTTTGAGGCTGATTGGTGTAATGTATGTGGTTCGCTAAAGAATCGAGTCGATATTGGCTTCAGAGATTAAAAGTGTATGAGTTTTGTGAGAGGTTTCTGTAAATGCAGAGACCTCTCTTTTTTATTGAGATAGTACGGAACATGAAGAAAGGATGAAAACAGATGAAGAAAGGAAGATGTTTTGCGAGGGCATTACTTTTTCTCCTTATGACGGTGTTTGTGTGTGGTATGTTCTTTGGCGCAGGCACCGCAAAAGCGGAAGGGATTGTGGATCCCGTGCTCATCGGGGAAATGCTGAAAAACCCGATTGTAACCAGTTGGAAGGCGAATGATGTCGAGACCGGCGAGGAGAGGAATTATTGGACCATTGTGACCGGAAAAGATGTGGTGAAGGACTATACAGACAATAAGAACTATCTGGCCCAGTTATCTTATAAGAGCGGTAGGGAGGATCCCAAAGTCCCTCCCTTCTGGACGGCCCACGGGACAAGGATAGAGACCGGAAAACAGTCCTCTTTGCGTGCCCTGGAGGTAGGAGAGCATTTTTACAAGTATGAAAGAAGTGGAAATGTTCCTGTTGGTTATTGGAGGGTGAATCATGAGTATGCGGGTTGTATTCACTTCAATGATACTTACTATGCGGGTAAGGATTGGACCCCCGGTATCTGCTATAAGGCATACCCCTCCGGGTGGCTTGCCTACTGTGCAGACTGCGGGAATGATATCACCGAGACCTTGATCTATGCAGAGGAGTGGCAGATTCGGATGCTTGGCGTGGTGGATACTTCTGCCATGTATGTCTATGAGTGTCCTCATTGCAGCAGTCTGGAAAATCAGGGAAATGCAGCGCACGAATGCAAGGCTATCTCCTGGAACATGTATAAGGTTACCTATAATGTAAATACTACCGATAGAACAACAGGCTTTATGGCATCCAGCTACCATATGTATAACAACGAGACTATGCGAAACGGCGAGCCGGTGTTGCCCTTGGACCACCTTTCCAGAAATAACTATGTCAGGGAGGGATACACCTTCGTTGGTTGGAATACAAAGCCGGACGGCAGCGGTACCTTTTATGAGGACGGAGCGGAGATCTTAAACCTAAGCCAATATGATTATGAGGCAGATGCAGACAGAGAGGGAACGGACAAGGGTCGTATTACCCTGTATGCACAGTGGAAGGATACAAAGTCCACGTTGCGTATTGACCCCAATGGCGGTAAGTATAATGACAAGACCGGGATTACCAGTCTGACCAAAGGCTATGCAGAGCGTGAAAATGTAAGCGCCGACCGCGTAACCCCTCCCAGCGGAGTGCCGGTGCATTTCGATTCCCAGGGCGGCGGACGAGTGGATGATATTTTGTCAACCATGCGTTTTTCCTCTTGGAAACAGAGCGATCCGTTCAACGGTAAAGTGAAGAAAGTATCCGGAAAAGACTATTACTATTTCTATGGAGACGATGGTGTCACGGATACCCTGACGGCAATGTATGAATTCTGTGCGATCGTACTGCCTGATGCTCCTACTCCTCCACCCGGGGAGAATCCTCCTTCCTTTGGCGGTTGGAGTAAAGACCCGGACGGAAAATATCCTGTTGGAAAACCGGGAGATCTGTTTACACCCATAGCGGAATGTACTCTGTACGCACAGTGGTCTACCCTTGTGCTTGACAGCGTGGAAAACTACGTGGCGAATGAGAAAAAGGGTGCCTGTGACTTAACCTGGATCCAGCCGGATACCACGGAAAAGAGTTATAAGATCTATCGTAGTGAGAACGGAACAGATTTCTCACAGCTGTATGCGGCAGATATCGACTACGACAATATGAGTGTCGATAAGACCTATGAGTATTCCGGCGCCGCAAAGACTTTTACCATTCCCTATGACGGGTACTATAAGTTTGAGGCATGGGGTGCTCAGGGAGAGGACTTCACAGAGGATGGTATTTTGAAGCATACAGGAGGACTTGGCGGTTATGCGTCAGCAACCTTCTACCTGTATAAAGGCGATGTGATCACCATTGATGTGGGCGGTCAGAACGGACACAACGGAGGCGGAAAGGGTAATATCTTTGGAAATGGCGGCGGTATGACCAGTGTTTCCTCAAAGACCTATGGAACCCTTTTGATTGCCGGCGGTGGCGGCGGTGCTTCAAAACAGGAAGATGGCGGCGGTGGCGGTCTGGAGACCTCCCTTCGTAGTGATAGCGTGTCCAAAGGTGCAGACGGCTCTTCCGGCGGTGGCGGTGGAAGGATTGGCGGTAATGCGGGTGCGCAGAAAGAACATCAGCATGATAAGACTTGCGAGATCCCTCACGAGCATACCAAAGAGAAGGGATGTTATACGCCTGTCTATCACGTACATACCGGGGCGTGTGCTTCCTGGGACTACAACTATTGCCGTACTGAAGTAATCCATAAAAATATGTATGAAAAAAAAGATCAGTATTATAATCAGATCATCAACGATTTCCGGGATATGGCGGGAAATCCCCAGGGCGGTGTTTGTATCGGCGGCTGGCACACCGGGTGTACGACAGAATGGGCCCACGAGTACCTCTGTTCATGGTGTAAGGCAAGCTATCCCTATAAGTGTATGCATGGAACAACTACTTCCTGTACCAAGGGCGGCACGATTGAGCGTTGGGATTTGACCTGTGATAAGAAAAACGACGGTTATTCCTGCGGTTTTGAACCGGGACAGGTGGAACCGGCATCGGTAAAGGGTGCCTATGGAGGTTCTTCTTATATCAAGACCACGGGAGTGGACTACTGTAACTACAGTATGGAAGGTGCAAAGCGCACCGGAAACGGTGTGTTAAAGGTAACTTCCTATGAAGTCGGATTTACCACAGAACTGAAGTTGGATGGTGCAGTCAGCCCTGACTTAGAGGCACCGGATAAGATAGGGAAGAGCAGTGTTGTGAAAAAGGCAGTCAGCTCAAGCGAGATTAAGCTGACCTTTGACAGACCGAAGGATAACGGTACGGACTACTGGTGGAGAGTAGATTCCTATGCCAATGCCACTACCACAAAGCTTTTGGAAAGCAACATTACAAAGAATACATTAGTGACAGGTGTAAAGGGTTATTACTATGAGTATGACTATGAGCCTACACACGGCGAGAACTATCTTGCTGCCCTTGTAAGCGGTGGAAACTCGGTATCCTTTAAGGCGAAGACCTCAGATCCTACAAAGGATTCCGTCAGCGTCACCACAATGCCTTCTACCACCTATCTGCACATCGCAGCGGTGGACGTGGCGGGTAACGTGGGTAAGACCATTGACATTAAGATCGATCCCGGTTCACAGGCATACCCGATCGTTACCGACCAGGTACAGATTTCCTCTACCATTAACGGAAAAGACCAGGGAACGGTGTATCAGTCACCTCTTGACGGAAAGATTTATGTAAGAGCAGACGGAGCAGGAGCATTCAAGCTATCCTTCAACTCCTTCATGGACGGAGCGGCAAGAGCAGACTACCAGATCAACAGACAGACCTTTGCCATTGCACAGGACGCACCCGGGACAGACGCAAGGTTTGTATCCCATCTGCCGTACTCCAATCCGATCAAAGCCGGGGAGGATGTGGTAGATCCCAGAAACGTGGCAAGGTACCTGTACGGCGACAGCGGCATCTTTAAGGACATTCAGAACTTCTCTGCCGCAAGGTATAATGATGCCAGAAAGAATCACTTCGAACAGTGCTTTGCAGTCTACCCTTCCTATGACGGAAAGGTTTTGGTGGTGACGCCTGTTGCGGGTGCAAGTGTAGGAGATGATGAGGACGATACCGTAACGAGTGAGTGGAGTGACGATATTCTTCACGCAATCACCCTTTATCCCGACGGCAAGCCGCCTGTGGTAACAGGTTTAGAGGCATTGGAAACGATGACCACCATTGACAGAAACATGGGAATGCCCGTGTTCACCGTAACCGCTGCGGATGCCTTAAGCGGTGTGAAGAAGCTGCAGATTGAGGTTGTGAACCAGAACAACGGCGTCAGCAAGACCTTCTATCCGGACGCCTCCGGCAAGATCAGAATGGATTTCAATGATCCTGATTATGAATTGTATGATGGCGATCTGGCCGTCACGGTAGTTGCGGTGGATAATGTAGGAAATAAGTACGAGAGAACCTACGGTACACAGGTATTTACCTTAAATACCAGGCTGTGCAACGTTTCTGATCCTACCACCAATCAGGTGAAGCGCGGCGGTATTGCGAAGCTGAGTATTGTCACCAGAGTCTTTGCGGACAGGGTGGTAGTGACACTGCCTGCAGAGCTTCAGCCCGGAAACGAAGGGCTTCAGCTGGAATTCAACTATCCTTCTCATGTGAATTTCTTTGAGAGTGAAATGGTGCTGATACGGGTACCGAAAGATTGCCCGTTAGATACCTATGCGGTGAACGTGAAGGCATATAAGAATGGACAGCTGCTTGAGGATAATCCGGAGCTTGTCGTGATTGACGGGTACGCATTCGACGACGTGAGGGTGCGAATCCGATAGTTCACAGAGAAGCCATGTAAGTTAGCACAGGGGATGGGAGAGTCTTTTGACAGAACCATCCCCTGTTTTGCGTAAGAGAGGGGTGATGTGTGTATGGGTATTGAAGCTGAGGCATTTGAACCGCGTGAGGTTGGAAAGCGGATCAAGTATGAAAGGAAAAAGCGGCATATGACGCAGGGAAGCCTTGCGGAAAAGGTAGGAATTTCAACCCATTATCTGTACGGAGGTTCTGCAGAAACGGGCAAATACTATCGAAAGAATTAACTTGCAACACAGCGTCGTGTATCCGGAGGAACGTGCAGGTGATATCTGCCGCAGATACGACTTGATGGAGGTTGTGATTGTTAACATCAGCAAGTCCAGAGATTCTTATGGAGCAAGGAGTGAGATGATTAGACTTCTTACTGATTTATTCGATACAAGCTTCATTTGGAATATCTCGCGCACATATATATTTAGATAAAATGTGCAAAACACTTGTTCGGATTTCTGCTTTATGATATACTTAAATTGGCCTCGTAAGAGGCGGGGTGCTACCATAACGGTAGGCGGCTGGCTCTCCGTAAAAGGAGGGATGTCAGAAAAGCCCTCCTAATCTTTGCAGAAAGGAGGGTGGTACAATTTATGATGATGGAATACATAACGTTAGCAGGATTTATACTTGCAGTTTTTATCGCCGGAATTGCAGTCGGAAAACTCGTAGAGAAAGTCGAAAGATTTTTGAGAGAGAAGGAAGATCAAGAACATAAGAGTACAAGCAAAAACGACCGCCCCTAACCCTGACAAGTGATAGGTAGTCGTTTTTTGCTTAGAATGTTGGGGAGCTAACCGTCTATTGGTAGCACCTTTACTATATTGTAGCATAAGAATTTTTGTATGGCAAGGTGGATTTTCAATCTTTCTTCCGCTCTCCTAAAATTATTCTTAAATCCATTTCTTTTGCTTGTAAAAAAACCTGCAATATGCTCTAATCTATATTATAGAAATCAGTTTGGTTTTATTGGTTAAGGGGAAGGTTATGACTATGTTACTTTCAGATTTTATCTATATTGGAGCAGAGTTCGAAGTGCAGGAGGTAGGTTTGTTTGACGTTCATTCGATGAGTATGGCTATTTCAGGTGTCCTAAAAATCTCCGGAAAGGAATATCCGATCAAGGTTCGGCAGACTTATGGTAAGCTTGCAAAGATTATTCAGTGCTGCGCCGATACGCCGGAAGAGGCAACGGTATCTCAAAATGAACTTTGGAATTTGAGGGCGAAAGCGATACAGGAGAATCAAAACGGAATAAAAGGTATTATTCTGAAACGTTACTTCAACTTATTCCTTTGGACGGTGGCTATGGTGATTCTGTTGTTTTCAGTGCTTGCTACATTGTATGTTGCGTTTGGGCTTCATCATCCATTGTTTTCTTTTTTCTTCTTTGTCCCGCTGTTTGCAATGTTTGTACACGGGTTATCCAGGCGTGTGATTTTGACAGAGCCTTTGTATGGAACAAAGGCAAGCGAAATTTGGGTTGATGAGGAAAAGATTTCTCTGGATTTCAGTGACTGAGAGTAGAATACAGAGACAACTATTCGCAAAAGCCAACTTTAACGAATAGTTGGCTCTGTAACGGCTGTTCGGGGTTCTGGGTGTACTGGCTGTTCTACAAGTCCATATCATAGCCACGGCTTATGGTCTGCTTAGGTCTGAGATTTGGATTGTTGCGGTAACACTTCGCAAGCAATTCATCTGTTCTACGGTCATTTTCGCGGATTTCATTGGCAAGAGCCTGCTTGTTTGGTGTGTAAAAAGCGTCAAAAGCGTTCTTGCCATTTCCCATGTTGAGCTTCTGTAACGCAAGAATCATGCAGCGTGCGTTCATTTCAAGCTCGCTTTTTGGTGTTGTAAGCTCTTTTTCGCGTTTTAAGAGGCTTTCCTCGTGTTTGGCTATCTTTTCCCTTTCTGACGCGCTAAAAGCCTTAAATTCGCCCACAGCGTCTTGCAGACGTGTTTCTGACTGGGCAATGGCTTTTTCGCGCTCTGCAAGCTCTTTTTCCCTATCCTCGTAGATGAAAGACACGCTCGCCATAGCGTACGCTTGGGCGTTCTGCTGACATTCGGCTTCAAGCAGTGCCTTTTCCTGTTCTTCAAGCTCTTTGAGCTTGTCCTGCGACTTCTGAAGCTCCTTGTAGTCCTTTTCTGAAAGACGCTTGGCATTTAATGGGGTTCTGCGCTCTAAGTCTATATCATAGCCTTTTTCGCGCAGTTCCTTTCGGAACTCTCCGTGCATCTGTTTCAGCTTAGGGCTGTTGATGAAATCCTTGGAGCTTAGGCGGTTATCGTCTGTCACGGGTGTCATGATGAAATGCAGGTGCGGATTTACTTCGTCTAGGTGCAGAGACACCGCCACGATGTTCTCCTTGCCGAAGCGCTTCTGTGCAAGCTGTATCATGTCAACGTAGCTCTGCGCCATGAGCTTCGAGTTATCCTTGTTGTCCTTGTAGAACTGCGGGTCTATCTGCATGATAAGCCCATATGCCAGTACAGCGTCTTTTCGGATTGCTCTTCCAGTGTTTCTGTACGTGGCTGTCTCCACGTCCACGGCTCTGTCGATACTTGCACGCATAGCGTCCATTATCTGCTCGTGTGATGTGCTCCGAACCATACAGCCCTTTTCAGCGTCGTATACATACGTGCGGTTCAGGTCTGTTCTGCTTGGGTCTATATTTTCGTTGCTGTGGTTCATGTCTATTTCGTTTTCTTCCCGGGCAAAGTGGTTGAGGAACCCGGCAAGGTTACTTGCTGTAGTGAGCTTCAATGAAGCGTCAAAGCTAAATGAATATGCCATAGTATCAGCTCCTTTCTTGGCTGTAATTGTAGTCCCGATTTATATATAAGTCTAGCTCATTAGACTTTACTTCGTAAAGTCAATTCGCAAAGGGGAGCTTCGCTCCCCCTTGACCCCCTCTTTTCACGACAGCTTTTTAAGCTGTGTCTGTGCATAATCCAGTGTCACTAGATTATGCTCAACGAGGTAGTCTAAGTCTCTTCTTTTCTTCGACGTTGCTCTCTCGTTCATCTCCACTTTCGCTATCGCGTCAGCCATATGCTGTTGCTCACGGTAGGAGTTGATAAAGTCCTTTGTTCTGTTCGCAAGTCTGGTGTTCTTCTGGAACTGGAGCTGTAAATCCATTTCCTGCTCGTCCATAAGGTTGTCAAAATCAAAGTAGTTTGTGATGTTGTTTTCGAGTATCAGTTTTTTGATTTCTTTCCATGCTGTGAGTGAATTCATACTTTTGTCCTCGTCTTCTAAAAATCTGTCGATTTTAATATCGCCGTAGACGTATATTAAATCGGGGTCATACATTGCTTTCTTCCGTGGGTCTTCGTCTAGGTGCGGAAGATACCTCACTGCTCCGCGAAGGTCTTCGCGTGGCTTAACGAAACTGCCGTTCGTTAAGCCTTGGAAATACTTGTTTGCGTAGTATTGCTGATTGTTATAAGCCAACTCCGCTATCATGTGTAAATGTTTTTTCTTGTATGTACCTGCAACTACTGGATTTGTCAGCTCATGTTCATCGAGCTGACCGAGTGCAAGCCTGCGTTTATAGTCCGCTTCGTCTTCTTCCGTGTACCAGTCACGGTCATGCCACGGCGAGAGGATAAAGTAACGTAGCTTACCTTTATCCACCTCTGCTTGTAATAACTGCACGAAGTTCAGCGGAGCTGACTCTTCGTAGATGATTTGCAAGTAACTTCTGGTCTTGCGGTTAGGGTTATTGTAATTCTTTTTTTTCTTGTTAGCCATAAAAAAAGCCTCCTTTCATTTCGTCTGCTACGAAATAAGGGAAGCCTTATTGACATTTGGTTCAATTAGTGTTAATCTATGCCTAGAATAAAGCTACGCGGTGGCTTCCATCACTTCGTAGTTGGCTGTTTGGTTCTGGTATAACCAAACAGCTTTTTTATTGCTATTATACACTTCTGTTTATTGTTTGAAAAGTACGACAATGTCGTACCTTTTTTCTGAAATCTCGCAAATACGACACTATTTTCCCCAAAAAAAAATTTTTTGGGGAAACTTTTTTGGGGAAACAAAAATCGTGTTTGCGACACTTATTTTTATTTTTCCCCAAAATTAAAAATTTTTGGGGAAAGCTCAAAGCCAGTAACCATGCGGGTTTCGGGGATTTTTCCCCAACTTTTTGCATTTGCCGTAATAGTCGTAGATATTACGGCAAATGCAAAGAGGCAAACCAGTTGGCTAATGCCGAGGCTACTAAGCGGTACGTTCGCTTCGCTCACTCCCCTTGTCTTACACAAAAAGTGGCTGTTTCCGAAAGGTCGGCTCTGCTCCGCGGAAAGACACCCCTAAAGGGGTTCAGAAGTGCTACGCAACCGCCTCCCAATCTGCTTTACTGGCTAAGGAGTCGCCAACTATTTAAAGGCTCCCGCCCGTTAAACTTGGTATTTCGCAAATAGTTGCTAAACACTCTCGCGGAAGTGAATTCCGCTACCGTAGCAACTCTACGTTCCAGTGCTGTAAAAATCACTGGATTGCTTTTTTGCCTTGAATTGGAGTTTTGCCTTTGGCAAAACCGCGGAAGCAAAAAAGACCGTTCAGAGGTTGTGATTTTTACATCACTTCCACTGACGGTCTCTAAAAGGTCTCCCAGACCTTTCCTCGACATTCGCGAAACATGGCTCACTTTAACGAATAGTTGACCCCCGAGAGATGGTAAATTTCCATCTCTCGGGGGTCAACTAATTCGTTAAAGTTGGCCGAAATAAAACATATTCTCGGGCATAAACTAATTCGTTAAAGTTGGCCGAAATAAAACATATTCTCGGGGGTCAACTAAATTCGTTATGCAGTCCCCTCAGTTTTCTTTGTCTTGTGAAGCAATGCAATTACAATTACTGCGGGAATGATTACCATTGCGAGGCCTACGAACAGATTGGGGATTTCATCACCAAACATTGCATTGAACAATACACTTATCCATGTGGTCGAAGAAAAGTTTACCACAAAGTGAAGGATAATACATGGAATCAATGTATGGTATCTCTCGGCGAGATAACCTAATACAAGGCCGATAAAGAAGGCATAGATACCTTGTACCCAGTTGGCGTGGATGACTCCAAAAAGAAAGGCCTGTAAAATATTAGAGATCCAGAACTTACCAAAGCATTTCTTTGCAAATTTCAGCGTCAAACCGCGGCAAAGAAATTCCTCACCGATGGGGGCAAGAAGTATGGATGCAATGATCGTAAACACATCCACCCCGAAGCCGGCCTGTTCCATAAGCTGCATATAGTTGTCTACTAATTTCGGGAAAAGTGCGTTCTCTACAATGATGGTTCCATTGGAAAAAAAGCACATTGCAACACCGCAGATGGCTGCCACTAAAATAGCCGGAAGCGTTGTTTTGCGAATAGTTGCTCCCATTGTGGGACGGGGCTTACGAAAACTCAGATAATACCACAGCCCAAATACAAAAATGCCGATGATATGGTAGAGAAAAACGCCCAGAGAGGCACAACCGGAGACTAATTCCATATAGCCCTGCATATAAGTCTGTTGATTAGAAGTATCCAGTTCTCCGCTTACAATAGCGAAAACGAGTTTTGGGATCAATACCACAAATAATGCGGCCACCTGTAAGATAAGGCATAAAATGGGCGGAACAAGGCTCAAAAAGAAGTACCCTACTCTTCTTCCGGTGCTGATCTTCTGCTCTCCTGCCCGATATACAGAGGTAGGTCCGTCAGAAGAATCAATTTGTGACAGTGCTTGTTGTAAATTTTCTTCATTCATATTTGATAATCTCTTTTCCATTAAAATGTCAGACCCGCATACATCGTGCTTTGTAAACGATATATGCGGGATTTTTACTGACTGTAATTATTCAGAGTTTCATTGGCAAAATTGCCTATCGAGGCTGTATTTTGCCAATGTGGTTACTTCTGATCCTCGCCGGTTTTGTCAGCAGATGTACTTGCAACCTTACCGGCTAAGAATCCGGACAGAATCGCCTGAAGATCTACACCGGTGGACTCCTTCAGGCCGTCGGTAACCTGTACTACAGTACCCATGATATCCTTCATCAGCTTGGTGGAGTTGCCGTCACCGTACATTGTGATGCGATCTACGCTGGTGAGAGGTTCAGCGGCATTCTTAACCACCTCGGGAAGTGCCTTGAAGTACATCTCCAATACGGCAGCTTCGCCCATCTTAGCCATAGCCTCCGCCTTCTTCTCGATACCTTCAGCTTCAGCTACTGCCTTAGCACGAATGGCTTCTGCTTCTGCAAGGCCCTTGGTGCGAATACCTTCCGCCTCCTGCTCCATGGTGAACTTCTGAGCTTCAGCTCTTGCCTTCATTGCTTCGGCTTCCTTTTCTGTCTCGAATTTCCGGGCCTCTGCTTCGCGCTGTCTCTGATACAACTCCGCATCAGCAGCCTGCTGCTTCGCAAATTTCTCAGCCTCAGCCTTCTTCTTGACCTGAGCGTCCAGAGCCTGTTCCATAACCTCTGCCTCGCGCTGCTTCAAGAGAATTTCCTTCTCCTGCTTTGCAATGTTAGCCTCTGCAGTGGTAACCTCTACAGTCTTACGCTGTTCCTCTTCCTGAATTCGATATGCAGCGTCGGCTTCCGCCTTCTTGATATCGGATTCACGCTTCAGTTCCGCCTTCTGGATAGCCAGTTCGTTCTGCTTCTTGGCGATCTCGGATTCTGCATTTACCTCCGCCTCGTTTGCCTCACGCTTTGCATTGGCCTGAGCCTTGGCAATTTCCTTTTCGCTCTCTGCTCGGGAAATAGCGGCATTTTTCTGAATCTTAACGATGTTGTCGACACCCAGGTTCTCAATAACGCCGTTGCCGTCTACAAAGTTCTGTACGTTAAAGCTGATGATATCCAGACCCATTGCAGCCAGATCGGGCTCAGCGTTCTCTTTTACCAGCATGGCAAATTTCTGGCGGTCGGAAACCATCTCTTCCAGTGCCATCTTACCTACGATCTCACGGACATTACCTTCCAGAACCTCTCTGGCAACACGAGCTATGTAGTCCGCATTCTTGTTCAGAAAGTTCTGGGCAGCCAGCTTCAGGCGATCCTCATTGTCGCTGATCTTCACGTTTACGGTTGCATCAACATTGATGTTGATGTAGTCCGCGGTAGGTACAGCGTTGGATGTCTTTACATCGATGGGAATCAGCTGAAGATTCAACTCATCCTTTCTCTCGAGGAAAGGAATCCGAATGCCGGCTTTACCGATCAGTACCTTAGGATCCTTTCTGATACCGGAGATGATCAACGCGGTATCCGGTGATGCCTTTACGTAACCTGCCACAAAGATCAGAAGCAGCAAGGCAATGATGACAGCTACAGCTATCAACGCAATCTTTAGTCCCATACTCATACTTTTATAATCCCCCTTTTCTTTTTTGAGTACAAACAAATTATATCAGATAGTCAGACAAAAATATACCACAAAAAAGAAAACAATATTGATCTTTAATGTGGTATAGGCTGCACGAAATGTGTTCTATATTATTTTTTCCTGTTGGATCGTGTCGTTTTGGGAGTGCCTCTCTCCTTTTTTACAGGTGTTGCAGAGGGGACAGGCTCGTGAAAACCGTTTTGATCGATATATTCCACATGTTCATACCGGTATGCTTCAATGGGCAGGCCTTTTTTCTGCAGCTTGATGTTGAAGAAGGCACGGATGCCTGCGTAGATCACAGCAAAGAAAGGTACACCGATGATCATACCCAACACTCCCATCAGACCGCCAAACAGCGTGATGGCAAAGATGACCCAGAATCCGGTGAGGCCGGTAGAACTTCCCAGGATCTTGGGGCCCAGAATATTGCCGTCAAACTGCTGCAACAGCAGAATGAAAAGAATGAAGTACACGCAGTTTAACGGGTGAAGGGGATCCACCATAAAAATCAGCAGTACGCTGGGGATGGCGCCAATATAAGGACCGAAGAACGGAATGATATTGGTCACACCGACGATCACACTGACCAGAGCGCTATAAGGGGTCTGCAGAATCGTGGTACCGATATAACAGAGCAAACCGATGATGATGGAATCCACGATCTTACCGCCTAAGAAGCCCACAAAGGTATCGTTGGCAAAGCGGATGTTGCGAATGATGATATTGGCACTGTCGGTCTCAAACAGTGCGTATATAGCCTTTTTGGCCTGGGCCGTAAACTTCTCCTTGCTGGCAAGTACATAGATGGAAATGATGAAACCGATGACAAAATTCCAGAGAGCTGAAATGATACTGACAACACTGGAGGAAATAGTTTTGATCACCACGGATGTGTGGGGGATCAGATCCATGATCCAGGCCTCAAATTCGCCGGAATATTTATCGATCATATTGGAGAAATAAGCGCTCATTTCCGGGTTGTCCCGCATCAGGCCGCTTGCCCATGAAGTGAAATTATTCACATAAGAGTCAAAGTTATTGATGATGTTCTCCACACTGGGGACAATCTGTGAGATCAGCATATAAAATAAAAGATAGATCACGAGAAGCAGCAAAGCGGTGGTGATCAGGATGCCAAGCGCCCTGGTGAATTTCTTTCTGCGGGGACTCTCCTTCCAGCTCATGCGATCAAACAGGGGAAGCAGGAACTTGCGCTCCAAATAATTCATGACGGGAGTCAGCAGATATGCAAGAGCCATACCGACGATAATGGGCATTAAAATACTCATCAGTGAGCTTACCGCAGCCCTGATGTTGGAACTGTGAAACATAAAGTAATAGAACAAAATACCGCCGATGATTACCAAGAGTGCTGTCACGCCCCAACATACATATTTGTTGTTCAGTTTAATTTTCATTGTCATCTCTCCCATTGAATAGATTCCCACTGCATTTATCTTACACTTATTTTCTATCAGAAACAAGTCTTTCTTCCGGTCTTTGCGAAAAAAGATATCCGGCGTGGCAGAGGAAGGAGGGAATCTCCCCATACGTTAAAAAAATGTTGTCTGTACCTCAAAAAAAGTCTATAATAGGCTTGTCTATGCAGAAATAAAGTGAAGGATGTATTTACAACATGAAATTACAGCAGGTGATGAGTTATGTGCGCAGAGCACTGGATGATTATCATATGATACAGGAGGGCGATCGGATCGCAGTGGGAATCTCCGGGGGCAAGGACAGTCTGACGCTTCTGTATGCGCTTCACGGCTTGAAACGTTTCTACCCGAAGAAATTTGAGATTCACGCGGTTACGGTAGACCTTGGTTTCCAAAACCTGAACCTGGAGAAGATCAAACAGCTCTGTGAGGAACTGGAAGTGCCCTATACCATTGTGAAGACTGATATCGCTGACATTGTATTCAACCAGCGAGGGGAAGAAAACCCCTGCTCTCTCTGTGCAAAGATGAGGAAGGGTGCTTTGAATCAGGCGATCAAGGAAGCCGGCTGCAATAAGGTTGCCTACGCCCATCACAAGGATGATGTTGTGGAGACGATGTTAATGTCTCTCATATTTGAGGGAAGATTTCATACCTTCTCTCCTGTCACTTACTTAGACCGCATGGATCTGACGGTCATCAGACCGCTGATGTATATGAACGAAGCGGATGTGATCGGTTTTGTCAACAAATATAATGTCCCTGTAGTGAAAAGCCCCTGCCCCGCAGACGGTCATACAAAGCGCGAGTATGTAAAGCAGCTGTTACGGCAGTTGAACCTGGAAAATCCCGGGGTGAAGGAACGTATGTTTACCGCAATTTTAGGCAGTAATATGAAAGGCTGGAGCCAAGATGGCAGTATTGAATGAACAGAATTATCATGATGAACAGGCGAAGCAAAATATCATAAAGATGCGTGCCGTGCTGGAGACACTGCCCCGTTTCTGCAAGGATTTTTTTCGGGGAATCGAGGAATATACCTCTGCCAGGACCAGGCTGGCTTATGCCTATGATCTGCGTCTTTTCTTTGAATTCCTGAAGGAGAAGAATCCTATCTTTCGGGATACCGATATCGAACGGTTTCAACTGGAGATGCTGGATGAACTGAAACGATATGACATCGAGGAATATCTGGAATATCTCTCCCTCTATGAGCGGGATGGCAAGGAGATCACCAACGATGAAAGAGGAAAATCCAGAAAGCTTGCATCTCTGCGCAGCTTTTACAACTACTTCTATCAGAATGAGATGCTGAAGAACAATCCGGCTGCCCTGGTTCCGCTTCCCAAGCTTCATGAGAGGGAAATTATCAGGCTGGAGCCCAATGAGGTTGCCATCCTGTTAGATCAGGTGGAGGATGGCACGAAGCTGACCAAGAAGGAACTGGAATATCATAAGAAGACAAAGGTGCGTGATGTGGCGCTGCTCACACTTTTGCTGGGAACCGGTATTCGTGTGTCGGAATGTGTGGGATTAAATATATCGGATGTGAATTTTGACAACGGCGGCATCAAAATTCGTCGAAAAGGTGGGTATGAAGCGGTCATTTACTTTGGAGACGAGGTGGAAATCGCACTGTTGGATTACCTGGAGGAGCGGGAACATATCATTCCTGCCGAGGGACATGAAGAGGCACTCTTCCTCTCTCTTCAGAATCGAAGAATCACCGTTCGGTCTGTAGAGAAGCTTGTAAAAAAATATGCATCCCGGGTGACGAGCCTGAAGAAAATTACCCCCCATAAGCTGAGAAGCACGTATGGTACGGCACTCTATCGGGAAACCGGAGATATCTATCTCGTGGCGGACGTGCTGGGACATAAGGATGTAAATACCACGAGAAAGCACTACGCGGCACAGGAGGATGAACGTCGAAGACGGGCGGCAAATGCAGTAAAGCTTCGCGAAAATATAGAGGAATGATAATAGACCGGAGATGCCAAATGCTCTCCGGTCTACCTGTATGGAATGTTTGTATGGAAGTTATTGAAAAGCTAGTTCGGAGGAATAGTATGGGAAGAACAATACTTCTCCGGGGACAAGCTCATCACCATAGATATGATTGATGCGGCATACCTCATGGATATACGCATTCTTATCCTTATAGTGTTCATAATCAATATACTGATCAGACAGTTCCCACAAAGTATCACCATAGGTGACGGTAACTGTATCAAAATATTTCAGTCCGCTGTTGGCCTCTGAACGGATGGCACCATAGGCTAAAGAGCCAATCAAAACCAGACATAATGCAACGACAACAGCCAGGGCGGTATTGAAAAATTTTCTTCTGCGCTCTCTTCTTCTGCGAAGTTCTCTGCGATAAGCACGCTTCTCTCTATCACTCAACACTTCATAAGGTACATTCAGTAAATTACTTCTCATGGCATATCACCTCGTTCGATTGTATGTTCGGAACATTTGTTCTGTATTTTTATACTATAACACCAGAACAAATGTTTGTCAACACAAAAATCGAACATATTTTTGGAATATATGTTTGCTTTTTGTGAGAAACTGTGTTAGAATTAACCTAGATACAGTGTAATATTTTTTTCAGTTTCATGATTATAACAGACAGGAGTGATACATATGGGTTTTGGTAAGATATCTGCGAAACAGCAGGAAATTCTGGACTATATTAAAGATGAAATTTTGAAAAAGGGCTACCCTCCCACCGTTCGTGAGATCTGTGAGACAGTGAATCTGAAGTCTACCTCTTCCGTTCACTCTCATCTTGAGACTCTGGAGAAGAATGGATATATTCGCCGTGACCCTACCAAGCCTCGTGCGATCGAAATCTGTGATGACAGCTTTCAGATGGTTCGTACGGAGATGGTTAGTATTCCGGTAATCGGTAACGTTGCAGCCGGACAGCCTATTTTCGCCGAGGAGAATATTCAGGAGTATTATCCGGTTCCGGCAGAGGATGTTCCGAAAGGGGAATCCTTCATCCTGAAGGTTCGCGGTGAGTCCATGATCAATGCCGGTATTTTCAGTGGAGACCGTATTTTTGTGAATTCCTGCAATACAGCCAACAATGGTGATATTGTAGTTGCACTGATCGATGATTCTGCTACCGTTAAGACCTTCTACAGGGAGAACGGACATATTCGTCTGCAGCCTGAGAATGACACAATGGAACCGATCATCGTCAATGATTGCCAGATCGTCGGCAAGGTATTCGGAGTACTTCGGTTCTTCCGTTAGCAGATCCTTCTCTTTTTGAAAAACATATCCCCGATGGATTTTCACCTGCACATGATGAAATCGATCGGGGATTTTTTTGTATAAATTTTATGATTCGGTAAATAATAGGATTGCAGGTTTCTTTTTCCTGCAGAAGGCGAGGTAACTATGGGAAATCGATATGTTGACGGTACTGCGCTGACGCTTGTTATCATCGGTGCAATTAACTGGCTGTTGATTGGACTCTTCCGCTTTGACCTTGTGGCATTTCTATTTGGAGATATGTCCTGGCTTTCCAGGATCGTCTATGCCATCGTGGGAATCTGCGGACTGTATCTGATCAGCTTTTACATGCACCTGGGTGATCACGAGGCGTAAAAAGCTTACATGTGCCGGCAAAAAAGTGACCTTCTGAAATGTAGTCTGCATTTTCGGAAGGTCACTTTCGTTTCAATTTCAATGTGCTATTTTTCCAGTTCGATCTGCTTTCCGTCCCGCCAGATACGCTCCAGATTGTAGAGCAATCTGTTCTCCCGGTCAAAAATATGAACGATGATATCGCCGAAATCCATCAGGATCCAGTTAGCGGTATCGTACCCTTCGATCTGTTTCACGACACATCCGGCACGGCCAAGCTTCTCTTCTACATTGTTGCACATAGCCTGAATATGGCTGGGGTTGTCACCTCCTGCAATTACAAAGTAGTCGGCGATCACCGATACCTCGCTGATATCGATCAATCTGATATCCACACCCTTTTTGTCGTCAAGGGCTTCAATTGCCAGTTTCGCATAATCATAAGCATTCCTCTGTTCCATGAATCGTTCCTCCTTTACCATAATACGTGCTTATCCTCATTTGTTTTTGATCCCGGAATAGTACTGATAAGTGCAGTCGGTGGCAGGATCTATCTCTCCGCCATTGCTTTTCAGATAAGACAGAGTATCCTCCAAGATCATACATAGGGCCCGATCCAGATCTGTAAATGCAATCGGACGGATCTTGTCCAGATTGGGAGCCTGTTTTCTGCCCGGTTCAAGATAGTCTGCGATAAAAATAATTTTTTCCAGGAGACTCATCTCAGGACGCCCGGTCGTATGATAGCGAACGGCATTCAATATATCGGGATCCTCATATCCATACTTAGTCTCTGCCAGATAGGCACCAACTTTTGCATGCAGCAGAAATGGGTTCTGTCGTTCCAGATCGGTTACTTCCAGACCGGCTTTCTCACAAATGGCCAATCGCTTTTTGTCACTCATGCATTTGGCACAGTCATGAAGAAGGCCTGCAATCTGAGCGGCCTTCACATCTCCCCCATGAACCATGGCCAGACAGGCGGCGGTATAACACACTCCAAGAGTATGTTCAAAGCGCTTAGCATCCTGTACTTTTTCGATTCTCATCCTTAGTTTTTTCAGACTTTTATCTTTATTCACGATAAAACTCCTTTTCGAGAATATAGTTTCTCACAGGTTCCGGAACAAGATATCGGATAGACTTTTGATCCTTTACCCGTTCCCGAATTTCTGTGGAGGAAATAGAGTACCGCATAAAAGGCAGGAGAATGATCTTTGCATCATAGGCTGCCTCTAACTCCTGCTTTTTAACTTCCATCTCCAGAGTGGAGGCATTATCCCTGACTACAGCGACCAATGTGCAGTTCGCAAAAATCAATTCCGGATATTTCCAGGTCCCTATCGTATACAGACAATCCGCACCGCACAGGAAAAAGAAATGTGTGTCCGGATAGAGATCATGCAATTCGATCAGTGTCTCATACGTGTAGGTGGGTCCGGTTCTCTTCACTTCCAGATCCAGGCATTGAAAACAGGTATTTCCCTCCACCGCAAGCTGTGTCATATGAAGACGCTCCTCTCCGGGCAAAAGTTCACTGCCGCTTTTGAAGTAGGGATCTCCTGCAGGTAAGAAAAAGATCTTCTCCAGGCTCAGACTTTCTCTGGCCCATTCCGCCAACAGCAAGTGCCCATAGTGGATCGGATTAAAACTTCCGCCTAGAATACCAACCTTGCGCATAAGTCTTTGCCTCCTCTATTTCGGAAGTTCAATCTTAGGATGATCCTTGTCCGGTTTGTATAACACAAACTTCTTACCGATCACCTGTACCAGCTGGGAATGCGTTCTCTCAGCCACGATCTCGGCAATCTGCCTGGGATCATCCAGACAATTCTTAAGAACGGCAATTTTGATCAACTCATTGTTATGAAATGCTTCTGAGATTGCCTCGGTAACCTCGGGAGTAAGGCTGGATTTCCCTATCTGGAAAATCGGACTTAAATTGCTGGCAAGACTCTTCAAATATGCTCTCTGTTTGCTTGTCATTTTTTCTATCCTCCATATCAGGATTATTTATAATAGTCGAAGGAAAGACCGTACATACGAACGGTATCTCCATCCTGGATGCCAAGAGCTTCCAGTTCCTCCAGAATGCCGGTTTCCTTCAGAAAATTTTGGAAAAAGGTAAATCCCTTTTCACTGTCAAGGTTAGTATACCCCAACATCTTTTCGATACGGGGACCTTCCACAACATAAGCATCCTGTTTTGCATCATACTCGACCGTATAGGGCTCATCACTGCTTCCGAATGCAAGAAGCTCGGGGAAGAATTCCGGTTCAAATACGGTCACTTCATCTCCTATGCCCTCTAACATCTCATTCACATAATACAACAGTTCCTTCAATCCCTGACCACTGACAGCGGAGATGGGGAAAACCTTGATGCCCTTGGGCTCAAATTCGTTTTTGATTGCCTCCACCGGGCTGTTGTCTGTATCATAAATCACATCGATCTTGTTGGCTGCGATAACCTGAGGACGCTTCGCAATCTCAGGATTATAGGCCTCCAGCTCTTTGTTGATGGCATAGATATCGGCAATGGGATCACGTCCCTCTGTCCCGGCAGCATCCACGATATGAATAATCACCTTTGTACGCTCAATATGGCGTAAAAACTCGTGACCAAGACCTACACCTTCACTTGCTCCCTCGATCAATCCCGGGATATCAGCGATCACAAACCCCTTGGTACCCTCCAGATCCACTACCCCCAGGTTGGGATTTAATGTGGTAAAGTGATAGTTGGCGATCTTCGGTCTTGCATTTGTCACTCTCGACAGGAAGGTAGACTTACCGACGTTGGGAAATCCTACCAAACCGACATCGGCTATCACCTTCAGCTCCAGAGACAACTCCAGTTCCATTGCCGGCTGTCCGGGCTGTGCATATTTCGGAGCCTGCATAGTGCTTGTGGCATAATGCTGGTTGCCATTACCGCCTTTTCCCCCGGTGAGCAGTACCACCCGTCTGTTCTCTCCGGACATATCGGCGATAATCTTTCCGCTCTCAAATTCTTTGATTACAGTCCCTTCCGGAACCTTTATAATGATATCCTCACCGTCTTTGCCGCGACAATTTCTCTTGCCGCCGTTCTCACCGTCCTGCGCTTTGTATTTGCGCACATTACGGAAGTCGATCAGGGTATTCAATCCTTCGTCAACTTCGAAGATAACATCGCCGCCGCGACCGCCGTCACCGCCATCGGGACCACCTGCGGGTACATACTTTTCTCTTCTGAAAGAAACATGTCCGTCTCCGCCCTTGCCGCTGCGCACGAATATTCTAGCTCTATCTACAAACATTTTGCCCCTGGCCTTTCTGAAAAGACTCCAATAAAAAGTCAAAAAACGTTACATTCCTACTTGAAAAAAGGACTTCAAACTTTACGGTTTGAAGTCCCACGAATTCGTAAAATTACTGCTCTACAGGATATACAGAAGCCTGCTTCTTGTCTCTGCCTTTTCTCTCGAAACGAAGAACGCCATCAACCAAAGCGAACAGGGTATCGTCTCCGCCGATTCCTACGTTCACACCGGGATGAATCTTAGTTCCGCGCTGTCTGTAAAGAATGTTTCCTGCTTTTACAAACTGACCGTCAGCTCTCTTCGCACCTAATCTCTTGGACTCGGAATCTCTACCGTTCTTGGTAGAACCAACTCCCTTCTTATGAGCGAACAATTGAAGGTTCATATTCATCATGGTTTACACCTCCTTGAAATTAACTTGTAAAAATTGTGTTCCGTATTCCTTGCTCAATGTCTCTAAGCCGAGAACCATAGTATCCATCAGGAATACCGATTTGTCTTGCAGAACACTGTGAAAATCACATTTCAGGAATCCGGTCTCTTCATTGGAAACCGCGCTCAGCTTCTCACCGGCTAATTCCTCCAAACCATTGATCGTCGCTATGGTCAACGCTGAAACAGCGGCGCATAGGATATCCGGTTCGCCCTCTTCTGCAAAAAGCGCATGTCCCATACAATAGAATCCCTTGTACAGCCCATCTTTGTCTTTACATATCACTACTGTGGTCATAACAAATATTATGCGTTGATCTTGTCGATCTTAACCTGAGTGTATGCTTGTCTGTGACCATTCTTCTTGTGGTAACCGGTTTTTCTCTTGTACTTGTATACAATAACCTTCTTGCCACGACCCTGGTCCATAACAGTAGCAGAAACAGTAGCACCGGCTACATCTGCACCAACCTTAAGGGTTCCGTCACTTACTGCGATTACCTGGTCAAAAGTAACAGTATTGCCAGCCTCTGCATCGATCTTCTCAACCTTGATCACATCTCCCTCAGAAACCTTATACTGCTTTCCGCCTGTTGCAATAATTGCGTACATATTTAGGCACCTCCTATTCATGAACATAACAGTCCATTTACTCGCTAACTTTGGTGGTGTTATCAAAAAGAGAACACACTTCTACCGAGTTATGCGGCATACTGTAGAATCATAACATGAGGTGCCATATTTGTCAATTGTTTTTTTATTAAAAAGAATGTTTTGCCAGGAAATTATGTATGTTTCCGTTTAGCTGTTGTTTCTCTTCTCGAAATCCTCAATGTACTGAATGATCAGTTTAACGGTTCCTTCGATACCGAGAACACTGCTGTTGATACACAGATCATAGCTGTCTGCTCTTCCCCATTTCTTGGAGGAATAATAGTTATAGTAACTCTGACGCTGCTTATCCTTCTTGATAATCATATCCTTTGCCTTGGCCTGAGAAAGATTGTATTTCTCCATGATGCGGGCAACCTTGACCTCTTCATCGCCATAGATAAACAGGTTTACCACATTGTCTCTGTCGGCCAGCGCATAATCGGCGCAACGACCTACAATGATACATGCCCCCTCGTCAGCGATCTTCTTGATCGTATCAAACTGTGCAAGAAAAACCTTGTGACTGATCGGCATATCCACAAAGGCCGAGGAATTATATCCGAAGGAATAGGTGTCCATCACCAGATTATACAGGAAAGAATTGGTGGGACGCTCATCATGATTCTGAATCATCTCTTCGCAGAAGCCACTTTCCTTCGCTGCCCTGGTCAATAATTCCTTGTCGTAACATTTAATACCGAAATAAGCGGCAACCTTCTCCCCGATCTCTCTTCCTGCGGAACCAAACTGTCTGCCGATTGTAATGATTGTATTCATAAAAACACCTCCTCGGTTAGGATTTCTTAGTTACATTATACAATAAAATCCAAAAAAATTCAAGAAAATCAGCAAAATGTGCGAAAAAACTCCCACAATATCATTGTGGGAGTACCTCTAACAAATGTAAAAAGTAATCAGGAAGGGGAGCGTCTACTTCCACATATTCCCCCGAGGAGGGCTGCAGGAACCCCAATGTCTTTGCATGCAGGGTCTGACCGGTCAGCTTAAATGGAGATTTTCTGTCACAGTATACATCATCTCCCAGCAGCGGATGCCCAATGCTGGCCAGATGCACGCGGATCTGATGGGTGCGGCCGGTTTCCAGAGAGCATTCAATGTAGGTAAAACCTTTAAAGCGCTTCAGAACTCTGACATGGGTGACGGCGCGCTTTCCGTTCTTTTCATTGACAGCCATTTTTTTGCGATCCGACGGGTGGCGTCCGATAGGTTTGTCAATGGTAATTGTATCCTCCTTCAAAACGCCCATACAGATGGCGTGATATTTTCGATTGACGGAATGCACCTTCAACTGTTCTGCGATAAAGTTGTGGGCAACATCATTCTTACAGACGATCAGAGAACCGGTGGTATTCCTGTCGATTCGATGGACGATTCCGGGCCGCATCACCCCGTTGATACCGGAAAGACGGTCTCCCAGATGGTACATCAAAGCGTTGACCAATGTGCCGGAATAATGACCCGCAGCAGGATGAACCACCATCCCCTTTGGCTTATTTACGACGATGACATCCGGATCTTCATACAGAATCTCAAGTGGAATATTCTCCGCTGCGATTTCGGGCTCTACTGCGGGAGGCAGGGTGAATTCCACATGGTCATCAGTCTTTACCCTGTAGCTGCCCTTCACGACACAGCCGTTCACTCTGACGCCCTCTTCCTTGATCAACTTTTGAATGAAGGATCTGGAAAGGGAATCGATCAGCGAGGAGAGACACTTATCGATTCTCTCTCCCTCCAGTTCTTCCTCAATATCAAAACAAAACTGATCCACTGAGCTGCTCCTCTACTTTCTCCGAAAGCTTAAAAAATCCAGTTCTTCTTCCCGATAGACAAAAAGAAAGAGTATCAACAGAAAGAAGACAGAGACAACAATATAGCAATCCGCTACGTTGAATATGGGAAAATGAATCAATACAAAGGAAAAGAAATCCACAACATACCCATAGAGAAATCGGTCGATCATGTTGCCGATCCCCCCGGCCAAAATTCCTGTCACACAGAGATGAAAAGGAAGGAAACGTTTGGTGGCAGGAATTCTGACAGCCACCCATAAAACTACTGCCATAAACACTATGCCCATGCACAGGATAAAGATTTTTTTGTTTTGAAACAGGCCGAAGGCCGTTCCGAAATTCTCCAGATAGGTTAGTTCAAAGACGTCCTTTATAATGACAAAGCTTTCTTTTCCCCGCAGCTTTTGGATCGCCAGATACTTTGTCAGGCGGTCCAAAAGGAGCAGAACGATGGCCAACAGAAAGTCCCCGGCAAGGAATAAATTTTTTTTACGCATTGTAATCCTCTTCACTAAAATAAATCTCTCGAATCGCATCAAGCATCTCTTCATCAGTCACGGTCTCATCAATGAATGCCTTGCCGATCTTTTTCAGCAACACAAATTTGATCTGACCGTTCTGCATCTTCTTGTCAGACTTGGTCAGCTGACAAACCTCTTCGGGAGAAATGTTGTCGATGGAGATAGGCAGGTTGAACGGCACAAACATATCACGCACCTCATAGTATTCTTCCATGGGAAGATAACCCTTTTTCCAGGAGAGGTACGCTGCAGCTACACAGCCCAATGCAACACATTCCCCGTGGAATAACTCAAAGTTCTTGTACTTTTCAATGGCATGTCCGATGGTGTGTCCGAAATTCAGCAGGGCACGGTCTCCCTTTTCCGTGGGATCCTTTTCCACCACAGCTTTTTTGATGCTGCAGCTTAGATATAACATCTGTGAAAGTGTAGGCAGATCACGGTCACAGATCTCATACAGATTCTCGATCAGCCAGGAATACAACACCGCATCCTTGATCAGGCCATGTTTCATGATCTCAGCAAATCCGCTGAAATACTGTCGGTCATCTAAGGTCAACAGGGTACTGAGATTCATATAGACCAAAGAGGGCATCTTGAACGCTCCAACCATATTCTTGTACCCGTCAAAATCAACGCCGGTCTTTCCGCCGATACTGCTGTCTGCCTGTGCCAACAAGGTAGTAGGAACCTGAATAAATGAGATGCCGCGAAGATAAGTGGCAGCTACAAAACCGGTGGTATCTCCTACTACGCCGCCACCCAATGCAATCAGCATATCTTTGCGATCAAACTTCTCTTCGATCAGAAAACGGTAGATCTCCCGTACCGTATCCAGATTCTTATGTTCCTCGCCGTTTGGAAAGACATACTTCACGATCCTTACACATTTATCCTTTAACAAATCCATCAGAGGCTGGCTGTAATAGGTATCCACCTTGCTGTCGGTGATGATACACAGTTTTTTGCTGCTGATGTCAAAAGCCTCCAATTCCCCGGGCAATTCATCAAAGGAATCGGTAAATACAATGTCATAGCAAGGCTTTCTCTGGTACAAAACATTCAATCTTTCGGACATAATCATAATCTCTCCCACTTAGTCTGTAATCAATTAGAGAGTCCGTCAAACAACGGACTCTCCACAGAAATTAATAATTTGAATCAGGAATATGAATTCCGCTGCCGCTAGGGGAACCCTGTACATCTCCTGATACGCTGACTCCCTTGGGAGTGATCAGGAAAATGCAGTTGGAAATTTTCTGAAGGCTGCCGTCAATTGCGAAGCAGGAACCGCTGATAATATCGATAATGCGCTGCGCTACATCCATATCAAGTCCTTCCAGATTGAGAATGATACAGCGATTATTCACAAGAGTGTCGCTGATCTCCCGGGCTTCCGCAGCACTGGAGGGCTTGATCACACAGATATCCATCGGGAAGGAGGACGAAACAGGTCTTCTGGAAGGAGCTGCACCTCTGGCAGAACCAGTCTTGCTTGAAATCGGAATCGTCTTGGAAGCAGCCGGCTTGGAATCTTCACTTCCTCTCGAAATACGGGAAACGGTGCTGCGTCTCGGCTCGTCGTAGTCATCCTCCTCGTCATCATCGTATTCGGAATCTACATAATCATCATCGTAATCGTAATCATCGTCATCGGACATATTATTTTTGCTCCCCAGAAAATTTAAAAATTTTGAACCGACCATCTTTATAATCCATCCTTTCCTACCATTCGAATGATATTTCTATACTGATACAGAGTAATCTCTCTCTCCGAAGATAGCTGTCCCCACACGGACGTAGGTTGCGCCTTCTTCCACTGCAACCAGATAGTCTCCGGTCATTCCCATAGAGAGAACGCTCATGCTAACATTATCAATGTTTTTGTGTTCAATGTCAACAGACAATTGCTTCAATTTACGAAAAACTATGCGATTTTCCTCCGGATCCTCCACGAACGGGGCTATGGTCATCAAGCCTTGAATATGAATTCCCGGAAGCCTGGAAATCTGTTCTGCAAGCCGGGCAGTCTCTTCGACTGTGGTGCCGAATTTACTTTCTTCGCAGGCAACATTTACCTCGATCAGAATATTGACGATCGTCTGTTTCCTGACTGCTTCCTTGCTGATTTCTTCCGCCAGTTTCAAGGAGTCCACGCTGTGAATCAGATAGACCTTACCAACGATATATTTCACTTTGTTGCGCTGCAGATGGCCGATCATATGCCATCTCACATCCTCCGGCATAGCGGGTATTTTATCCATCAGCTCTTGAACCTTATTTTCACCAAAATCTCTGGAGCCTGCAGCATAAGCCTCCTGCAATGCCGACAGGGGCTTGGTCTTGCTGACAGTGATCAGGGTCACTTCCTTTCTGTCCCGTCCGGCTTTCGCGCAAGCCAGAGTGATGGAACTGTTGACCCTTTCAATCTTTTCACGAATCATGTTCTTCACCTCGAAAAAATTATTTGATGAACTGATTTACCTTGACAGCTTCCTGATTCAGAACAATGTAGTCATAAACGCTTAATCCGTATTTGGTGTTAGATTCTACAATAGCATATTCATCGTTCTGGGCAAGAATATGAATCTGCTTAAAGGCAGCATACCCTTTGTTCATATTGTAGACTCCGATCAGTGTGGCACGTTTGCTGATCACGTAAGTCTCGGGGCCGTTGGGCTGCAACAGAATATCACCGGGACTTAACACGTCACTGTCCAGATAGTAAACCTTTTCTTCGGAATCATAGTCATAAATCTCCAGATCTAGCTTTTCCATGGATGGGGTGCCGTCCTCCAGATAGATCTGTCTGGAAATGGCCCGCTTGCTCTCACTGTCGCTCTCCATGGCAAAGGCCTCGGGAATGACAAAAAATTCCTTCGACAAAATGGAGGAATTGGGTATTTTCAATCCCTTTTGATCCATAACTGCAAGCTCCACGTCCAAGAAACGATCTCCGGAGAAAGTCACCATGGAATTATTAAAATCCAGCTGAAGGTAGGTATTGCCGTCGGAATTATTGAGCAGCTTTGCCTTGCCCCAGGATTCATAGCGGTTTTTCAGGAAAGTGACTTTAATATAATCCATCTCTACCAGACGTATCCCCTCGTCGGGATCCACGGGAATGACAAGAGACCAGTTTTCATTGGTGGACAGCTTGTAGGCAGGGCTTCCTGCCTCAAAGATGTCCATATTGATCAGACTGTTTTTCTTATATTCAGTATCTTCAAAAATATCCTTTGTCACATCTTCCGGACGCAAGCTCTCATATCCATCTGTCCAGTAAGAAACAATACCGGTACCCGGGGCATAGCACCAGTTTACGATATTGGAAGTGCCGGACTGGGTGTAGTCCTTGATACGATCCAGCATTTTGATATTGGCCAGCCTGGTTACGGAGCTGTATAGATCATTTTTGCATTCATAGACAGAAGCAAACTTTGTCCGGTCAAAATTGTGGGAATGTTGAATGATGGAATTGCGGAAATCATTTAAGTCGCTGTTGCTCAAGGTATTGTCCTCAATTTGTTCGGACTGAAGCATCTGTTTTAAGCGGCCGGTTTCATCCACGATATAGACGAGACCGTTCTTGGCCACACGAGATCCCTCTCTCGCATAATAGTTCACATGTCCGGCAACCTGCGTATATTGTATCTGCTCGTCCCGGATGGCAATACCGCGGTAGATATTGTCCACAGCCAGTGACCCTTCTTTTACTTCATAGCGAACAATATAGTCTGCCCGAAGGGAGCTGGTAACGACCACCAGAGCATAGAGGAAAATAAATGCAAAGAATACGGCAAAACACAGACGGGCAGCCAAGGAATCAAAGGTGCCTCGTTTTTCGTTCTTCCTACGGGGACGACTTTGTCTGCGAACTCCCTGTTGCGGGCGTTGGTTGTTCTGAGGTCTGGTCTCCCGCCGCTTGTTCCCCTGGGAGGAATGGTTTCTGCTAGACCGTGATATGTTTTGCCCGTTGCCGCCCCTGGTGGCTGCGCTTCTTCTTTGATCTGTCGCCATACAATTGTTACCTCTGCAAAAGTCTGTATAAAAGCCCCGGTGTAACCGAGGCTTTTATGGAAAGTGTATCATTTACTTATCAGTACAAAATCAAACCGGCATTATAAGGAAATCAGGATCTTATCCTTGCACACTTCAGGAAGACACTCTGCATCCATGGAAACGCTGAGGACGAAGTCAACTTCAAAATTCTTGCTGATCATATCTAACTTCTCGATAACGGGAGTGATATCCTTGCCTTCAAGGCAGGCAATCTTCAAAAAGCTGTCAAAATACATCTGCTGCAAATCATGATCCTGAGAAAGAACACCGCAGACGAAACCAATAAACTCACTGCTATTCTCAATCAAAAACTGGGAAACATCAATCAGTCTGACCTTATTATTTAACTCATACATATGCTTAGGACTCTTGTCCAAATAAACGATGCTTCCGGAAATCTCTTTAATCTCACTGTTCACCTTATCCAGCAGATGCTTTGTCTTTCCCTTACCCTTATTGCCTACGATTAATTGAACCATTATGTAACCCTCCTATAGTAATATTTATTGTATTACCTGATGAAATTATTATAACGGATTTTGTCACAAAATACAACCTCTATTTGTTAATCTCATCCAGTAAATCAATCATTCCCGTATACAGACCTTCCGTGGATGCTGCACCCATGATGATCGCAATGTATGGCTTGTTGTCATCCGATAATGCATAGAGCATCAGGCAGTGTCCGGCCGCCTTTGTGGTACCGGTCTTGCCGCCCACAACAGTGACATTTGCGGGGGACTTATAATCTCCTCTCAGAAAAAGATTTGTAGTCTTTTTGTTAAACTCTTTCACCTTGCCGTTGGCATCATTGTAGGATGTCTGATATTCCTGCAGCTGGACGATCTCCCAGATGGTCTGATTCTGCATGGCAGTATTTAACATCAGATACAGATCGTAGGCCGTGGAATAATGAGTCTCTTCGGTCAACCCGTGGGGATTGGAAAAATGGGTATGTGTGGCACCTAAAAGCCTTGCCTCCTCATTCATCAATTCCACAAAGCGATCCACGTTTCCGCCAATGCAGTCTGCAATCAACATGGCAGCGTCGTTGGCGGAATAGGTCAACATGATTTTCAATGCCTGCTCCAGTGTCATCGTGTCACCGGGCTTCAGACCACAGAGCTGGGCACCGGATTCATTGATGGTGACAGCACTGGTGGCTACCAAGGGCTGTGACAAATTGCCGTATTTCAATGCCACATAAGCTGTCATGATCTTGGTCAGGCTTGCGGGAGCCAATTGCTCATTGGCATTCTTGGAATATAATACGTCAGTGTCATTCAGCGAAAACAGCACAACACTCTTTGCATCCGCTACACCCTCTACGGAGGAAGGGGTAATATCTGTAGTCGAAAAACACAGGTCCTTTGCAAAAGGGTCAGCTGTCTGTCGGTTTGTTTTGGAAATGACATTAAAACCGCTCACATTCGCCCCGGTCTGATAGGGCAGATCATATGGCAGATTACCGCAACCAGACAAAAGAAGCACACAAACAACAGCAAGAAGTACACTTCTTCCTGCTGTTTCCAGCCTGTTTGTATGGAATTCGATTCTTCTATTTGTACATTTCACGCCACTCAAGATCTCCTCTGTCAAGAGATTTAATCAACAGTTCTGCACTGGCAAGGTTGGTCGCCAACGGAATATTGTGTATATCACAGAGTCTGACCACATTGTTGACATCAGGCTCATGCATCTTGGGTGAGAACGGATCTCTCAGGAAAATAACCAGATCCATCTGATTGTGTTCGATCTGGGCACCGATCTGCTGCTCTCCTCCCAGATGTCCGGCCAAAAACTTGTGAATATTAAGGTTCGTAACCTCCTCAATCAGACGACCGGTAGTGCCTGTGGCATACAAGTCGTTCTTACATAGAATTCCCCGGTAAGCGATGCAAAAGTTCTGCATCAATTTCTTCTTAGAATCATGTGCAATCAATGCAATGTTCATTGTAAAAACCCCTCTCTCATTGAAGATTTTTTCGCCTGAAGTCTGACATTCAATACAAAGCCCATCCCCATATACAGGCTCATCAGACTGGTAAGACCATAGCTCACGAATGGAAGCGGCAAACCGGTATTCGGCAGAATAAAGGTTGCCACACCGATGTTGAAAAAGCCCTGAAAAGCGACCAGACCTGCCATGCCGGCAGCGATAATCACGCCTGCGGTATCCTTGGCCTTTCTGGCGATGGAGATACAATTAAGCGGTATCCCCATGATAAGAATGATGACAGCCACGGTGCCCTTAAAGCCAAATTCCTCGCCGATCACGGCGAAAATAAAGTCTGTCTGGGCTTCTGACAGGAAGTTGCCGTTTTTCACGGAAGTGATCTTGTTGTTCCGATACCCCTTGCCGTCCAGCTTTCCGGAAGCGATTGCAGTAACGGAGTTCAATTGCTGGTAAGCTTCTTTGTCCGCATATTCATCGGGATTCACAAATGCCATGATACGATCTACCTGAAACCCCTGCAGCAATTCGCTGTCAGGCTGCAGCGCAAGCGCGATGACCAGCGCCAAAGCCGGTACGGCAACCGCTACTGCTCCGATGACTAGCTTCCAGCTGATCCCTCCTACAAACAGGATCACGCAGAAGATCACGATCAAAACGATGCTGGTCGACAGGTCCGGCTGTTTGAAGATCAAAAACCAGGGAATCAGAATCAACCCGATACAGCCAGCCAGAACAGGAAACGAATTCAATCGTTCCTTATACTTCATAATAAACTGTGCGAAGAATAAAATCAATAAAATTTTTGCAGTTTCCGAAGGTTGAAATCTAAATCCTCCGCCCAGTTCCAGCCATCGCTGTGCACCGCCGCCGGTATCTCCGAAAAGCTCTACAGCGAGAAGCAATGCAAGATTCAGAAGATACATCAGCCAATAAAACCTGATCACCCAGGAATAATTCAAAAAAGAAATAATGATCATCAGGCAGAAACCGGCAATCACTCCGGCCAGCTGTTTTGACTGGAGTGAAGGCTCAGCACTGCCGATGGTCAGAACGCCGATGATCGAAAGTCCCAGGATCATCAATACTAATTTGAAATCATAATCGCGAAAGCGAAATCTGGTAAACATACTTTGCCGCCTTTATCAAATGTTCCTCATCCCTGTTTTGCCTGTACAGCCTCAATGGGAATGCTGGCCGTCAGGGAAGGCTTGCCGCCATGCCCCTGTTTACAGCCCTTTGTATTAATCTGTATTTCCATATGTTCCGCATCTATTCTCATATATTTGGAAATCACCTTGGCGATATCCCGCTTGATCATTTCCATCATTTCCGGAGAACAGTTTAGTCTGTCCGAGATCAGTAAAATCTTTAACCTGTCTTTGGCCACCTGGCAGGAGGTTTTTCTGCGGAAAAATAGTCTCATACACCGCACCTCCTAATTCTTGTGAAATACACCGGTGACTTTGGTCCAAAAAGAAATTCCCTTGTCAAAATTCAGGAAGGGAACCTCCTTACCGATGACGCGCTGTACCACATTACTGTAAGCCATTCCTGCAGGACAGGCACTTCCTACCAATGGTTCCCCCTGGTTGGTGGAAACCACAACGTTCTCATCGTCCGGAACAATGCCGATCAGCGGCACCGCAAGAATGTCGATGACATCGGAGGATGACATCATATCACCTCTTTTGATGAGATCCATGCGCAGTCTGTTGATCAAGAGATCCATCTGCTTAAATCCATTTGCCTCCAGTAAGCCGATAATGCGATCCGCATCCCGGATCGCCGATACTTCGGGTGTGGTGACGATCACTGCCCGGTCAGCTCCCGCAATGGCTGTCTGGAAGCCCTGTTCTATCCCTGCGGGACAATCCAGTATGATGTAATCAAACTGCTCCCTCAGGTGATCGATCACCTTGATCATCTGCCCGGGAGTAACTGCGGACTTATCTCTGGTCTGTGCGGATGGCATCAAGTATAAGCCGGGGTGACGTTTGTCCCGGATCAGAGCCTGTTTCACCCGACAGTTCCCCTCCACAACATCTACCAGATTGTAGACAATACGGTTTTCCAATCCCATGACCACATCCAGATTTCGAAGCCCGATATCGGTATCGATCAGACATACCTTTTTGCCCAGCTTTGCAAGACCTGTACCCAAATTTGCGGATGTGGTGGTCTTTCCCACACCGCCTTTCCCTGACGTGACGACAATGACTTCAGAGCGTTTCTGCTCCCCGGAAAATTGGTTTTCCATTCTCCATCCCTCCAAAAAAGATTTGTCGTCCTGCCAAAATGACTAAAAGCCCTTCAGCAAATCTTTGGTAAGCTGTTCAAATACAATTCTTTCGTTCTCCACATGGGCGACAAGCCCTGCTTTTTGGGAAGAGAATAATTTGCGCTTTGGCGCTTTCCCTTCCCCAAAATATTTGAAATCGCCGATTTTGATTTTTTCCGGCGCCATTTCAAGTGCTGCCACGAAAGCATTGTTGTCTCCGTGAATGCCTGCATAAGCTTTGCCGGACAGACTGCCCAGCACAATAATGCTTCCCTCACTGTATACTGTGCTTCCCTTCTCCACATCGCCCAGAATCACAATGCTGTTTTCGGTTTCCAATTCATCCTGATCAACCAGAGATCCTCTCATAAATTCACCGAAAAAGTCACCGCTTATATTTCGCTCAAGTTTTTCAATCGTCTTGGCAAAAACTTTATTGTGGGCAGGATCCTTATCGACGATACACCGGATCTTCACATCACTGTGTTCGGAAATCGTCCGGATCAGAGCCAGCTCCTGCTCGTCCGTCAGTGAGACACCGACGATGGAGAGTGCCATGACGACCTTGCCGAAGAAGTTTCTGGATGCTGAAAATTTTTCAGCAACCTTCGACAAGATTTCATCGAAGGTAAGGGAATCGTCGATATGGATCGATAATCCGTTGGGAAAACTCTTAATATATACCTGTTCTTTCATTCTGCTTCATCCTTTGCGCTTCATTACATTTCATTTGAAATGCCGCCTTCTGCACTGTTCGCCGTTCCTGTGATCAGATCATCCTCATCGACCAGATCATAATAGTACTTGATGATATCTCGTGTGACCTGTGCGGCATAGTCTGAGGAGTAACCAAAGGGAATACGGGTTGCAATCGAAATCTCCGGAGATTCATAGGGAGCGTAGCAGACAAACAGCGCGTGATTTGGTCTGGATTTCGTCTGTTCTGCAGTACCGGTCTTTCCGGCTACAGTTACCCCTAAATCATTATAATATTTCTTGCCCTCTACCACTTTACGCATCCCGGAATGCAGGGCATTCCAGTATTCCTGAGGGAGATCTATGGTATTGCGGATCTCAGGATAATACTCCTTCAACGTACTGCCCGAGGCATCTGTCACCTTGTCCAACAGAGACAGGTTGTAGCAGGTACCGTTGTTTGCAACCGTAGCCACATATCTTGCAATGGCTGCCGTGGTATAGCTGTGGGTACCCTGGCCGATCGCGGATCGAACCGGATCATTGTCGGATACCTGTGGAGCTGCCTCAGAGATCTCCACACCGGATTTATCTGTCAATCCAAACAGATCCGCATATTTTGCCAAGGTATCCAAACCATCCTTGGCGTTATAGCTGCCGCTTCTGGTGGCAAAGGTATACCCTACATTGTAGAAGAAATAGTTGCAGGAATCCTTGATGGCGCTGACAACTGTTTCGGGACCATGTCCATAGGTCTTCCAACATTTCGGAGACGGCGTTATCTCTGTGAAGGTTCCCTTGCAGTAGATGGAATCGTCCAGATCGATCACATTTTCCATGAGACCTGCTGTGGCAGATACCATTTTGAAGGTGGAACCGGGTGCACCCTTGTACTGGGTTGCAAAGTTATAAAGCGGTGAAGATTTGTCTGTGGTCAGTTTCGCGTAATATTCGGGATCAATGGAATTGGCCATCTTGTTGTTGTCATATCCGGGATAAGTCACCATAGCCTTCACCTTTCCGGTGTTACAGTCTACCAGCACAACGGATGCATTGCAGGGATCCAGTGCCAGCTGGGCCGGAGTGATCTCCAGACGATCGATCCTGTTTTTCATAAAGCGATATGCCGACAGCTTACCATCGTAGAGAGCCTGAACGTCTTCTTCGGGAATGGAAATGATTCCCTGTTCACAGAGCGCCATGCACACCTGCTTGGGACTGATGACATTGGTCAACAGCATATATTTATATAGTTTCTTCTGGAATTCCTGATTATTATCGATGAGTCCCAGCATTGCATCCACCAGTTTGTTGTAGGTCTCATCGGAATCGGAATATTGATCGTCCAATTCCAGCTTGCTGACATCTACCCAGTTTTTGGCAATGCTGTAGCGCAGAAACTCCGCCAGTGATATCGTTTCATCCGTTGTCCATGCGATATAGGTTGCATCACCGGTGTCCACAACATCAGACATCAGGATGTTATTCTTGTACAGAAGACTGACCATATTGCTCTGGTATACCTGATATTCCTTGGACAGCCTGTCATAGGGGGTACCCTCTTCGTACAGCTCCGCAATCAGCTTGTCATAGACAGAGGCTTTGTAGGTCTCATGGGCGGCAAAAATCGCCTGCTGGGCCTCGCCCGCTTCCTCTGAACTTAAGAGCTTCAGATCCAGGATCGAGTTGTTGAACATGGCAAAATATACATCATAGATCGGTATCTTGATATCGGAGCTCTTGGAGTTGGTGCCGGCCACGTATTCCTTCGCATCAATGATCTTCTCCGAGACCATACCTGCAAGCTTTTGCTCGATGATATTGTAGATCGCCTTGGTTAATTCCATATCGATGGTCAGATAGACGTCCTTACCGATGCTGGGTTCCTCCCGCTCTTCCACAAGGATGACCTTTCCTACGTTGTTGACGACTACCTTCTCGTAGCCCTTATGTCCCTGCAGCGTCGTCTCCATATAGCTCTCGATGCCGCTCTTTCCAACCACATCATTCATGGAGTACATATCCTGATTATAGCCTTCCGCTGCCATCTTTTCATTCAATTCCGTCAGTTCGGAGGAGCTGATCTTGCCGGTATATCCCAAAACGTGGGCAAAATACTTGCTGTCCACATATCTTCTCACAGTGTCCTCTTCAATGGTGACGCCGGGGAGAACATCGGAATTCTCCATCACAGCCGCCACAGTGGACTCGCTGACAGCCTTGGCGACGATGGTGCCGATATACTTCCGGTAACCGGTAAGCTTTAAGGAGTAACGGATGGAGACTACCTTCAGCCAATCCTCATAGGAATAGCCGTAGCCCGGGAGAAAATCACTTTTCTGATTGCCGGGTTCCTCGTACTGCCCAACGGCAAACTGCTTCTTGTCGCTCAGATAATTCATAATATCCAGCGCAGAGGAACGGCGCTCCTCATCCTCCAGAAGATCAATACTCTTTTTGCCATAGATATCAGCAAGAAACCGCAGCTTTTGCGTTCCTTCTACCGTAAAGGCAAAGGCTCCATCTTCGTCGATCATGATCTTTAAATCACTGCTGCTGATCTGGTCGCCTCGTTTCTCGATGATGTGGATCAGATTCAGAATGGTATCGTTCATCTTCTGGTTTTTGTACTTATCGTTCTCGAACACGTCCTCCAGCTTCACAGAGTAAGCCAGTTCATTGTAAGCCAAAAGATTCCCGTTGCAGTCATAGATATTTCCTCTTGTACCTGCCAGTTCCTTGGTCTTCTCGATCGACAACAGAAAATTATCCTGATACTCCTGACCGTGGACGATCTGGAGATCAAAGCACCGATAGATCAGGACTGCGGCTAAGCATGCAAATACCACTGTAAAAAGCGTTAATCTATTGCAGATAAATCCTATTAATTTGTCTCGCAATTCCTCAAACAAATCCTTTGGTTCTCCTTTTATCACCTGAATGAAATTTCTGTTCCACAAAAAGAATCAACGGATACAGAAAAATGGCCGCAACCACGGTATAGACCACTTCCGGTAAGATTACGTGTCGAAGATAATAGAAAAAGTAAAACTTGCCGCGAAGTAAAAACAAAAGAACATAACAAATCAGTCCGTAGGTCAGATCGCTTATCACGATCAGAGCAATGGGTAATTTATAATCCTCGGGATAGTATGCACGATTAAGCTTCCCGTTCAGAAACCCGATATACATCATAATCAACGCATAAAAACCCAGGAAATTACTGAACAGAATGTCCAACAGCAATCCGCAGAAAAAACCGATCACCAGTCCCTCCTGTTCACCCCGAATCAGTCCGTAGGCTGAGGTCAGAATCAAGAGCAGATTGGGGATGATCCCGCCCAGTGAGAGTGCGCTTAATACACTGCACTGCAGGATCAGGCAGATCAGAATAAACAGGACTGTCATTATTTTTTTAAACATTTCTATCCTCTTCTCTCATGTAGACACTTCCCGGAATCCATCAATCAGTATCGGGAAAGGTCTTCTTTTCCGTAATGACCAGAACTTCCTTTAAGTGTTCAAAATCCACTGCGGGAACAAGCTGACCGGATTTGGTGAGCTTGTTTGTATCGGTTTCGATAACGCTTATGTAACCGATCAGTATTCCGGGAAGGTATTTGTCGCTGATATTAGAGGTGACGATCTTATCCCCCTCTACTACCTTTCCCTGACTGTCCATCAGCTGACTGAAGGAGATACAATTGTCAGCCATCAGCCGAAGATCTCCGGAAACGATCAGGTGATCATCGGTGGAGAGGACCTTCCCGCTTACATTCTGATTATCGTTGATGATGGAAGTAACCTTTGACCAATTGGGACCGACCGAAGTGATTCGCCCCACCAGTCCGCCTCCGGCTATGACGTTCATATCTACGTCCAGACCATCCTCAGAACCCTTGTCCAAAAGAAAGGTTGCATACCAGTTGCCTGCATCACGTCCAATGATTCTGGCACCGACCTTTGGATAAACATCATATTGCTGGTCCAGTTCATAGAGTTCCCGCAGGTTATTCAGTTCAAACTTATCCTGCTGCAGCAAAGTATTTTGCTCGGTCAATGTGGCGATCTGTTCCTTCAGCTGTGCATTCTCATCCAGCAGGGATCGGATTGCTACCAGTTCTTCGGAGCGGCGGGACAGATATCCGCCAAGCTTTCCGATACCGCTTTGAAAGGGGACGATCACATACCCCACTGCGGTATTCAAGGGACGGTTCAGTACGTCTGTACCGAAGGATACCACCATCAGCAGAATGCAGAGAATTGTTAAAATCATTAGGAGAAATTTGCTGGAAACAGTAAACTTCTCTCCTCTGTTTTTGATTACAGGACTCATTTGCTCATTCCCTCAATTGAATATGCCACCGAACGGAAACGGTCATCCTTGATGATCTTGGAAAGGCCGATACAGACGCTGGTGGAAGGATATTCCGCCGCATTTACCTTCAGCCCGGTTCCGGACTGGAGCCTTTCTGCCAGATGACTTACCTGGGAAGCACCTCCGGTCAGATAGATACCGTTTCTGTAAATATCCGCACCAAGCTCGGGGGGAGTTCGTTCCAGTATCACCTTCACGTTGTCCACGATCGTATGGAAATGTTCTTCGAAGCATTCATTGATCAGATTGACAGGGATCTCACGCTCCACGGGCAGACCGGTGACGATATCCCTTCCGTAGACTACGGCACCTTTGTTGTCCTGCTCCAGTTCCCCCAAACTCATCTTGATGGCCTCTGCGGTCTTCCCGCCGATGATCAGGGAGTACTCCTTGCGCACTGCAGCACGAATGGATTCGTCCAGCTTCAGTCCGCCGGTCTTGATCAGCTTGCTCAGCACGATGCCTCCCAGAGAGAGAATGGAAATCTCTGTAGTCTCGTAACCTACGTTGACCACAAGTACACCCTGGCTGGTCTTCACATCGATATCCATCCCCAGCCCATCAGCTACGGCCTTCTCCACAACCATGATCTTCTTGGCCTTCACGCCTGCATCCTTGATCAGGTCATAGAATGCCCTCTTCTCCACTTCCGTGACATCAGTGGGCACTGCAATGTAGAATTCAGCGGCCTTGAAGCCACCGTGGGAAAGATCTCCGATGAAGTACCTGACCAAAGTCTCCATGTTTTTGATATCAGCAATCACTCCGTTGGAAAGAGGATAGGAGATCTGAATATTTGCAGGTGCTTTCTCATACATTTCATAGGCAGAGTCACCATAGGCAAATACCTTTGATTTATTCTCAATGGCAATCATATTTTTTTCCATCAGGATCGCATCATCATTTCGACTGTAAATTTTTATATTGTTTGTGCCCAAATCAATACCAAATGCGTTCATTGTCCGTTTGTCGACTCCTTTCTAATCGTTGGCAGCACTGTCTTGGGAACGTGAAAACCAATTTGCTTCCCGGAAACTGACATATTGATTGTCTCCGATAATAATATGGTCCAGCAGAGAAATGTCAATCATCTCTCCCACCTTTCTGACATTGTCTGTCAGCAGGATATCCGAATGGCTGGGAGTAGGATCTCCGCTTGTATGATTGTGAAGCAGAATGATGTTCACGGCCTTTGCCTGGAATGCCTCCAGAAAAATCTCTCTGGGGGAAATCAAGGACATTTTCACAGAACCCTCAGAAATCCTTCGATCTCTGATCAACTGTCCTTTTGAATCTACCGAAGCCACAATGACACATTCCGTATCCTTGTGTCTGAGCTGTTCCATATAGTAAGCGGCAACCTGCGCGGAGGTGACAAATTTCACACCCTCCTCTGCCGTTGCTCTGCTCATCCGCAGGGAAAGCTCTGTGAGACACTTTAATTTTACCGCCTTTACTTCTCCGATTCCCTCTATGGACTGGAGCTGTTCTATGGTGATGTGTTGTAATCCCAGCAGACCTTTTCGCGGGTAGGAAGCCAGTGCAAGTACCTCCTTGGCCAGCTCTAAGGCGTTCTTTTTGGATGTTCCGGTGCGAATAATGATCGCCAAAAGCTCAGCCTCAGTGAGACTTTCCGGACCAAACCGGAGAAACCTTTCATAAGGCATATCCGTTACATCCACGAGAAATTGATTGGTTGCTTTTTCTTTTTGCATGTGTCCTCTCCTTTCGAGACAAAATGTCTTAAAAAGAACCTTCTCCGACACATGTGTATCTCTTACCGAAGTAAGCGGTATACGATCAGGGCAATCACCACACCCAGGATACTGGCAATGGTGATGTGAATGGAAAAACCAAAGGTAATGACGAAGAAACCTAAGTTCAAAACTGCCGGTGATGTCAGTCCAAACATCTGCCCATAGTTCAGAAAGGTATTGCTGAAATAGGTGCCGATACATCCGCCAAGCACGAACCCGACCAGCACGACCAATACCAAAACCCAATTCACTCTTTTCATATCTCCACCCCTTTTTCTTACGTATCCTGCATGTCTATGGTGCCCTTATACACCAGTCTATGGTATCACAAATTCACGGACATGTATAGAACAATCCATGTTTTTTTTCTTCGCTTTTCTCTCAAAATCCTACACGGAAAGCTTGGATCTGTCGACAATTTTTTTGTCTACCACCGACTGCAAAGTCTTTAAAATGCCATACTTTGCATGCTGCCAGGTAAGTCCGCCCTGGAAGTAAACCGCATAGGGCGGCTTGATGGGACCGTCCGCCGAAAGTTCAATTGAGGAACCGGAGACGAAAGCTCCTGCTGCCATAATGACCTTGGCATCATAACCGGGCATATCCCAAGGTTCGGGCGTAACAAAACTGTCCACCGGGGCCGCCGCCTGTACCCCCTGACAAAATGCGATCACACCCTCCGGATCACCGAAGGTGATGGCCTGAATGATGTCATGACGGCTCTCCGTGCTGTCGGGAACCACTCCGAAACCAAGGGGCTCATACAGACAGGCTGCGAAAATGGCACCCTTTAAAGCGGAGGCGCTTACGGTAGGCGCCAGGAATAATCCCTGATAAAAATCCTTTAAAATGCCCAGGGATGCCCCTACTTCTCTCCCAAGTCCCGGAGAAGTCAGCCGGTAAGAGGCGTTCTCCACACAGCTCTTTTTACCGGCGATATAGCCTCCGATGGGAGCAAGTCCGCCGCCGGGGTTCTTGATCAGAGATCCCACTACCATGTCGGCCCCCACGTCACTGGGTTCCAGGGTCTCCACAAATTCTCCGTAGCAGTTGTCCACCATGCAGATCACGTCAGGCTTGATGCCCTTGATAAAAGAGATCAGTTCCCCGATTCGGGCAACGGAAAGAGTGGGTCTGGTCTGATACCCCTTGGAACGCTGAATGGTTACAAGCTTTGTCCGAGGGCCAATGGCGGCACGGATCTTCGGATAATCAAAGCTTCCGTCAGGCAAAAGATCCACCTGGGAATAGGTGACACCATACTCTGCCAGAGAGCCCACACTGGGGCGAATACCGATCACCTCTTCCAGGGTGTCATAGGGTTTCCCCACCGGAGACAACAACTCATCCCCGGGCCGCAGGTTGCTCATCAGTGCCAGCGCCAGCGCGTGAGTCCCGCAGGTGATCTGAGGACGAACGAGGGCATCCTCCGTGTGAAACACCTTTGCGTAGACCTGTTCCAGGGTATCTCTGCCCAAATCGTTGTAGCCGTAACCGGTGGTGCCCAACAGGCAGGCCTCACTTACCTGACACTCCTGCATCGCCTTCACCACCTTCAGCTGATTGTATTCTGCCACCTGATCGATCCGGGCAAAACGTTCCTGTAATCCCTCTAACACCCGGCTGCCATAAGCATAGACACAAGGTTCTATCCCCATGGCCTGATACATTGCTTCTAATTCTTGTTTCATTCTTCTGACCTCTCGTCTGTTTTTTGTAGGATTCCCCGTTCGGAAATCACAGTAAGCATATAGTTCAGGATCTTCTGTTCGTCATAGTCGAAAGCATCCTTGTCCACCCAGATCACCTCCGGTTCCCGGCGAAACCAGGTAAGTTGCCGTTTGGCAAAATGTCTGGTATCCCGCTTCAGAATTTCCACAGCCTGTTCGTACGTACATTTTCCGTCCAGCCAATCCAGAATCTCCTTGTAACCAAGCCCCTGCATGGAGACCATGTCTCTATGATACCCCAAAGCCTTTAAGGTGCGGACCTCTTCCACAAGTCCGTTCTCCAGCATTTCATCGATCCGCAGCTCGATCCGTTGATACAGTCTGTCCCGTTGATCATTTAAGACAAAGTAACAGGCATTGTATGCATTGGGCTTGGCCTTTTCCCGTTCATTGTGTTCGGAGATCGGTTCTCCGGTCAGCTTATAATATTCCAAAGCGCGGATGGTTCGCTTTATATTATTTGCATGGATGATCTCAGCTGATTTCGGATCGATCTGCTGCAGCAGTGCGTGCAGATACTCCGGCCCTTTTTGGGCTGCCAGTCGCTCCAGTTCTTCCCGGTAAGATAGGTCCGTCTCGTTCTCGGTAAAAGTGATATCCCGCAGTAACGCCTGAATATAGAAGCCGGTTCCTCCCGTTACGACAGGAATATGTCCTCTCTCATAGATGCCCTGCAGTGCTTCCTCACACTTTTCCTTGAAGATCATGACGTTGAATTCTTCGTCCGGTTCACAGATATCGATCAGGTGATGAGGAACGCCTTCCATTTCAGCCGGTTTAATTTTCGCGGAGCCGATGTCCATGTGTCTGTAGACCTGCATGGAGTCGGCCGAAATGATCTCTCCGTTTACCGCCTTTGCCAGGGCAATGGAAAGCTTTGTTTTGCCAACAGCGGTAGGTCCCGACAGAATAATCATCGGTTTCATTGTCTATCTACTCCAATCTGCCGATTTACGGCATGCAAATCGCCGGTGTATCAGACGATTCGTTTGAATTTCTTCTCCATCTCACTTTTGGTGATGACTACAATGGTAGGTCTGCCATGGGGACAATTGTAGGGATTGTCCAAAAGCAGCAGTTCATCGATCAAATGCTCTGCTTCTGACTGAGACAGACGTTGGTTTCCTTTGACAGATGCCTTACATGCCATGGAAGCGATTTTTTCCTCGATGGATCGAATACTGCCAAAACCTGTGCCCTCCGCAAGACTTTCCAACACCTGCAGAAACATTTCCCGTTCTCCGCATCCGTATAAGTCTGTGGGGACCCCCCGAAGGGCGTATTCATTGCCCCCAAAGGGCTCAAATTCAAATCCCAACGCCTCAAACACGTCCTTATTCTCCAAAAGGATCTGCTCCTCCTGACCTGACACTGTGACGATTGTCGGAGGCATCAGGCGCTGGGAGGAAATAGTTTTCTCCCGGAAGCGGCTCATCATGCGCTCAAAGTTTACCTTCTCATGAGCGGCATGCTGGTCTATCATCAGCATTTGATCTTCATATTCAATCAGCCAATAGGTATCAAACACCTGACCGATCAAACGAAATTGCTTCCGATTATCCCGAGTCAGTATTTTTCCCTCAAACAGGTCCAGCTGCTTCGGAGCAAGGATCGTTTCTTCAGGGACTGTTTCTTCGCCGCCGGCTGCTTCCGGTATAGGCATAGTTTCCTGTCGGAAATCCTGCGATGCGCCGGAAGCAGGCTGATGAGAACGATCTGTTTCCTCTGCCTGCTCTATATCACTGGTCTCCTCAAAGACGAATTCCTCTGATACAATAGTTTCTGTATGTTGAATTTCCTCTTTTCGTTCTTCCGTTGGTTCTTTCTTCAGCGGAAGTATCTCCTCAAACTTTTGCGCGCGATAGGCGGTCTCCTCCTGAACCATGAATGCCTGTGAACGCACTTTCTCGAACACTTCCGGTGCCTTCGTTTCTGTCCTCTTTTCCCCGGAAGCTTCCTCTCGTTTTTCTTTTGCAGTCAGAAGACTGGCGGTGGGAATCATCTCCCGGTTTCGAAGGGTGCTCTCTACAGCAGCCTTTAAAAAAACAGAAAAAGGCCCGGGATCGGTGAACCTGACATCCATCTTGGTGGGATGCACATTCACATCGACATGACTTGTATCCATGGAAAGATGCAGTACAAGAAAAGGAAACTTATGCTGCATCAGGTATTCCTTGTAGCCTTCCTCTGCAGCTCTGGAGATCAAGGTACTTCGAATAAATCTGCCATTGATGAAGTAGATCTCCTGGCTTCGGTTAGGGCGCACCAGGGAGGGGGTTCCCAGATATCCTTCTACGGTGATTCCCCGGTCCTTACAGCGAATGGGAATCAATTCTTTCGCGGTATCTCTTCCGAAAATACGGTAGATCACTTCTCGAAGGTCTCCGTTTCCGGAGGTATGAAACCGTGATCTGTTGTCCTGAATCAGTTGAAAAGAGACATCCGGTCGGGACAGTGCCAGGTGTTGACAGAGATCCGCGATCGCACCGCCCTCTGTGGCAGGCTGTTTTAAAAATTTTCTCCGCACGGGAGTGTTATAGAACAAATTGCGCATGATGAAGGTGGTGCCGTCAGGAGCACCTACTTCCTCGAAGGAGATCTCCCTTCCTCCCTCGATCACGATCTTCGTTCCGGTCAGTCTGTCAGCGGGTTTTGTAATCATCTCCACCTTTGACACCGCGGAAATGCTGGACAAAGCCTCACCACGAAACCCGAGACTGATGATTTTCGTCAGGTCGTCTGCTGTCTGAATTTTGCTGGTGGCATGACGTAAAAATGCGTTGCGAACCTGACTTTGCTCCATGCCGCAGCCGTTATCCGTGACACGCAGGAATTCGATGCCGCCGCCCTTGCACTCAATGGTGATGGCCGAAGCCCCGGCATCCAAAGCATTTTCGATCAGTTCCTTTACCACACTGGCAGGACGTTCTACGACCTCACCGGCTGCAATTTTATCGATGGTTTCGGAGTCCAAAACATGGATCTGTGCCATTTTGATCCCTCCTGTTTTCTTTGCGCTGACCGGGATCAGTTATCCCTGCCAGCGGTTTTTCAGTTTGTTCTGAAGTCTGTATAAGGTATTCAGTGCATCCAGAGGAGACATGGTGTTGACTTCGATCTCCATCAGTTCCTTCACCACATCTGCATCGGTCACTGTGTCAAACAGAGACATCTGGGCCAGATCTACCTCATCCATATGGGTGGAAGTCTTTTTGGTTTTTCCTCCCGACTTATCATCCGTGGAAATCATCTGCACCTTCTCGGTAATATCATTGTCTCCCAGCTGTTTTGCAATTTCCTTTGCCCTGTCGATAATGATATCCGGTACACCAGCCAGCTTCGCCACCTGAATACCGTAGCTTCTGTCTGCCCCTCCCTTGATGATCTTTCGAAGGAAAACGATGTCATCCCCGCTTTCCTTCACAGCGATGCAGTAATTGTTCACATTGTGCATCTTTCCTTCCAGCTCTGTCAGCTCATGGTAATGGGTGGCAAACAGTGTCTTGGCACCCAGAAGTTTCCGGTTGCTGATATGCTCGATGACTGCCCAGGCAATGCTCAGTCCGTCGAAGGTGGAGGTTCCTCTGCCGATCTCATCTAAGATCAACAGACTGTTGGAAGTAGCGTTTCGAAGGATGTTTGCGACCTCATTCATCTCCACCATAAAGGTAGACTGGCCGCTTGCCAGATCATCTGAGGCACCCACACGGGTGAAAATACGGTCCACTACACCGATGTTTGCACTCCTTGCGGGGACAAAACAGCCGATCTGCGCCATTAAGACGATCAAAGCAGTCTGACGCATGTACGTACTCTTGCCGGCCATGTTGGGGCCGGTGATAATGCTGATACAGTGATTCCCGTTGTCCAGATACGTATCGTTGGCCACAAACAGATTGTTGGAGATCATTTTCTCCACAACCGGATGTCTCCCGTCCTTGATATCAATGATCCCTTTTTCATTGAGCTTGGGACGAACATAATGATTCTGTTCCGCTACATAGGACAGGGACGCATACACATCCAGTCTGGCGATGGCCTTGGCAGTTTTCTGGATCCGGTCCAGCTCCCGGGCAATGGAATCCCTGATCTTACAGAACAGATCGTACTCCAAAGTGGTCAGCTTATCTTCTGCATTCAGAATGGTATCTTCCAATTCCTTCAGCTTCTGTGTGGTAAATCGCTCCCCGGTGGTGAGGGTCTGTTTGCGAATAAAATCATCGGGAACCAGACTTAAGTAGGAATTGGTGACTTCAAGATAATATCCGAACACTTTATTGTATTTTACCTTCAAATTCTTAATTCCGGTGCGCTGACGTTCCTCCTCTTCCAGTGCGGCAAGCCATTGCTTCCCTTCCGTCTTTGCCTTGCGCAGCATGTCGATATCCTGATCAAATCCATCCCGGATCATTCCTCCTTCCCGGATGGAAATGGGGGGATCTTCCACGATGGCAGCATCGATCAGGGCGAAAATATCGGAAAGTGCATCACAGTCATTCTCAATAGACACAAGCTCTGCAGCGGTAAATTCCTTCAATACCTCCTTGATGGCAGGCAGGTAGGCCAGAGAATTGCGAAAGGCAATAAAGTCTCTGGGATTCGCCGTCTTGTAGGTCACCTTACAGAGCAATCTCTCCAGGTCATAGATCGTATTCAGATATTCCCGCAGTTCATCTCTGGACACACTGTTGCCGTTCAGATCCGCAATGGCATCCAGTCTTGCCTCCATTTCGCTCTTCTCGATCAGGGGCTGTTCGATACGGCTGCGGAGCAGTCTGGCTCCCATTGCAGTGCGGCATTTGTCCAGTACCCAGAGCAAAGATCCCCGCTTCTGCTTTTCCCGCAGGGTTTCCGTCAGTTCCAGATTTCTTCTGGTAGAACTGTCCAACAGCATGTATTTGCTGGTCAGATAAGGGTATAGATGGGTAAAATGGGTCAGCTCCGTTTTCTGGGTATCATACAGGTAAGATAACAATGCCCCGGCTGCAATCATTCCAACCGGGAAATCCTCAATGCCAAGACCGATCAGGGTGTTCACATGAAAATGCCGAAGCAGCAAGCGCTTACAGCTTTCATCGTCAAACAGATGGGCATCCAATGCATTGATGGGAATATGAAGTCTGTTCCTTAAGTCCTCAATGTCAAAACCACTTACATAGAAGGGCTCGTTGCAGATGATCTCAGAGGGGGAATACTTCATGATCTCATCATTTAACTTCTTTGTGTCTTCCACCTCTGTGAGATAGTAATCCCCTGTGGTTGCATCCGCGATGGAGATGCCGATCTTATTTGTAGTATAGACGATACACATCAGGTAATTGTTCCTGGTCTCCTCCAGGGACTGGATATTCAGATTGGTGCCGGGCGTCACTACCCGGATCACTTCCCGCTTGACGATACCCTTCGCCAGCTTCGGATCCTCCACCTGTTCACAGATTGCAACCTTATATCCTCTATTGACCAATTTGGTCAAGTACCCATCGACCGCATGAAAGGGAACGCCACACATCGGAGCACGCTCTTCCAGACCACAGGCCTTCCCGGTCAGAGTGATCTCCAGTTCCCTGGAGGCCACAAGGGCATCGTCAAAAAACATCTCATAGAAATCACCCAGACGATAAAACAGGATGCAGTCGCTGTATTCTTTTTTGGTTTCCATATATTGCTGCATCATCGGGGTAAGTGCAGACGGATCAATCTGAAATTCTGACATAGCTTTCTACCTTCCTCTGTAAAAAATAAGGCGGAATACACAATCCTTGCGTACTCCGCCCTATTATACCACTAAATCTTGTTATTGTAAATCTTCTGCTCGCTTCAAAGCATCATCAATGTGCGCACAGAAATTCTCCTGTCCGATCTTCTTATCAAAGCCTGCCTTCTTCATCACACTTCTGGGCTGACTGTTGACATGAGACAGCACCATGGTAATTCCTTTCTTCGCGCAGGTGTCATAGAGCTGCTCCATATTGTGCATCGCGGTGGCGTCGATGGCGTTCACGCCTCTCATACGAATGATCAGGACTTTGGTCCCCTCTTCTACGGAGATATTCAGGATCTTGCCGGCTGCAGCGAAGAACATCGGTCCGGAGATCTCATAGACAAGGGTGTTCTTTGGAACTACACGGAGGGAAATACTGTCGGGATCCTCCTCGTCCTCATTGTCCACATACTTCCATCCTTCAATATCTGTCACATCGCTCATACGCTTCATAAACAGGATCGCTGCAAGGACGATACCCACCTCAATGGCAACAACCAGGTCAAAGATTACCGTGAGCAAAAAGGTGGTAAGAAGCACCACAATATCGCTCTTCGGTGAGGATTTGCAGAGATTCACAAAGGTTCTCCAGCCGCTCATATTGTAGGCAACCTGGAACAGAATCGCTGCGATACAGGGCATGGGGATCAGTTTTGCCAAAGGCATCAGGAACAGTACCACCAAAAGCAGGGTGATGGAATGTACCATACCGGAGATGGGGGTTCTGCCTCCGTTTTTGATGTTTGCAGCGGTTCTTGCGATGGCACCGGTAGCAGGAATTCCGCCAAAGCAGGCAGAACCGATATTTGCCACACCCTGTGCAATCAGCTCCATATTGGAACGATGCTTGGAACCGATCATGCTGTCCGCCACTACCGCTGAAAGCAGAGACTCGATGCCGGCCAGCAAAGCGATGGTCAAAGCATTAGACAGCTGAGAACGGATCACGTCAAAGGAAAGTACAGAAGCAGTCAGGGTAAATTTCGGCAGTCCGGAACGGATATCCGCGAAAGCACTGCCGATGGTAGTCACATTCAGATCGAAAACCTTCACAACAGCCGCTGTCACGATCACGGCAATCAGGGAGCCGGGGATCTTTTTAAAGATCATGGGCCATACGATCAGAATTGCAAGGGCAAGCACGCCAATCAGTGCAGCCTGATAGTTAAAGGTCGAAAAATTAGCGGCAAGTGCCTCCAGCTTCTCCAGTGTCTCAATGGGCTTCTCGCCGTGCAGATAGGAAATACCGGTGAAATCCTTGATCTGTCCGATAAACAGCGTCACTGCAATGCCCGCGGTAAATCCGGTCGTAATCGTAAAGGGAATGAATTTTAACAGAGAGCCGAAACGTAGCAGTCCCATTATGATCAGAAACAGGCCGGCAAGCACCGTGGCTACCATTAACCCCTCCGTACCATCCTTTGCAACAATACCTGCCACGATGGTTGCAAACGCAGCGGTAGGTCCTGCGATCTGCACTCTGCTGCCGCCCAGGAATGCCACCAGAAAACCTGCAACGATTGCAGTATAGATTCCGGCCTCAGGTCCGACGCCGGATGCGATTGCAAGAGCAATCGACAGAGGAAGCGCAATGATCGCAACAATGATGCCTGCAATGACATCCTTCACAAACTGGTCCTTCGTATAGGTCTTCATCACCGAAAAAAGCTTTGGTTTCAACTTGTCCATTTGTTTTATCTCCTCGTACATCAAATCAAAAAAGTCCGTGCAGCACACTTTCACGGCACAACACGGACTTAATCATATTCCTATTTTTAACGATTTGCAATCTTTTTTTATAGTTTTTTTATGATTCTGCAACATGACCGATGTAGTAGAATCCATGGCAGGTATCCAGACTAACCTTCACAATGGTTCCGACCATGGAAATATCCCCGGGCACATGGACGATCGTATTGTTGGAAAGCCGGCCGGTGACCATGGTGGGATCATTCTCGTTGACTTCCTCGATGAGGGCATCCATGATCTGCCCCTGATAGCGGGAAACCTGTTCTCTTGCGGTATCCTGAACGACGTTAAGCAGTCTGTCAAAGCCCACCTTCACCTGCTCCGCAGGCACCTGATTCTCCATGGCAGCCGCAGGAGTTCCGGTGCGCTTGGAATAAATAAAGGTGAATGCATTGTCAAACTTTACCTTTTTTACTACATCGATTGTCTCCTCAAGATCCTCCGGGGTCTCTCCGGGGAAACCGACGATGATATCCGTTGTAATTGCAATATCGGGAATTTCTCTTCTGATCTTTTCTGCAAGGGCCAGGTATTGCTCCTTGGTATATCTTCGGTTCATCTGTGCCAGGATCTTCGTGGAACCGGACTGCAGAGGCAGATGAAGATGCTTACAGATTTTCTTGGATTCCTTCATCACCTGAATCAACTCGTCAGACAGATCCTTGGGATGAGAGGTCATAAAGCGGATCCGCTTCAGTCCTTCGATCTTCTCGATCTCCCGGAGCAGTTCCGCAAAGGTCATCGGACTGTCCAGATTCTTTCCGTATGAATTCACATTCTGACCAAGCAGCATGATCTCCACCACACCGTCTGCCACCAAGCCCTCGATCTCCCGGAGGATATCCTTTGGCTCTCTGCTTCGCTCTCTTCCACGCACATAGGGTACGATACAGTAGCTGCAGAAATTGTTGCAGCCAAACATAATATTGATACCTGACTTAAAGGAATATTTTCTCTCTACGGGCAGATCCTCTACGATCTGATCTGTATCCTTCCAGATGTCGATCAGCATTCCCTTAGATTCGAAGGAGGCACATAACAGCTCTGCGAACTTGAAAATATTGTGGGTACCGAAGATCAAGTCGATAAAACCATAGCTCTTCTTAAGCTTTTCGATGACAGTGGGTTCCTGCATCATACAGCCGCAGAGGGCGATCTTCATGTGGGGATTTCGCCTCTTATAGCCATTCAGTTCTCCCAGTCTGCCGTACACCCTTTGATTGGCATTGTCACGCACAGTACAGGTGTTGAAGATGACAAAATCGGCCTTCTCGCTTTCGATGATCTGATACCCGATTTTTTCCAGAATTCCCACCAGTTTTTCGGAATCTCTGGCATTCATCTGGCAGCCGAAGGTCGTCACACAGCAGGTAGGAGTCCGCCCCAGGGTATCAGCCAGCGCCTGTACGTGTTTTCTTGCCTTTGCCATATAATAATACTGACGACCGGTTTCCTCTTCCGGGATCGCCCCGGTCAAATCGATCTGATCTAAATCTACAGCCTGCATTGTTATCATCCTTTCTGACGGTATCTTACTCTTTCCATCCGAGGCTGTTTAAGCCTGAAAATCCGCATAGCACTCAGCCAGTTTGATTAAAAGGCGGGTGACAGTCTCCATGGCCTGCACGGAGGCATACTCAAATCTGCTGTGATAATTTGCCCCACCGGTGCAGAGATTCGGGCAGGGCAGCCCCATAAAGGAAAGTCTGGCTCCGTCTGTTCCCCCTCTGACAGGATTTACCACCGGTTCTACCCCCAGCTCCCGAAGAGACCTGGAGGCATTCTCCATCAGATGGGCATATGGTTCCAATACTTCCTTCATGTTGTAGTAGGAATCTCTGACCTCACAACACACCGTATCCTCACCATATTTGCGATTTAAAAAAGCGGCACAATCCTCAAACAACTGCTTCTTCTCTTCAAATTTCTGTCTGTCGTGATCCCGGATGATATATTCTGCCACTGTTTTCTCCACATTGCCGTTGATGCTGTCCAGATGAAAGAATCCTTCGTAGCCTTCGGTATACATGGGATTCTGAAATACAGGGAGCAGATCGTGGAATTCCTGGGCAATCAAAATGGAATTCAGCATTTTTCCCTTGGCATCCCCCGGATGAACACTTCTCCCGTTGACAGTGATCCTGCCGCTTGCAGCATTGAAGGTTTCATTCTCCAGTTCTCCCAAAGTACCCCCGTCCACAGTAAAGGCAAAATCCGCACCAAAGAGTGCCACATCAAAGTGATCTGCCCCCGCTCCGATCTCCTCATCGGGGGTGAACGCGATCCGAAGCTTTCCATGGCGAATCTCAGGATGGGTCAGCAACTCCTCAGCCATGGCCATGATTTCTGCGATACCGGCCTTGTCATCTGCTCCCAACAGGGTAGTCCCGTCGGTTACGAGCAGGTCCTGTCCTTTGAGCTTACGAAGCTCCGGAAAATCCTGAGGGGACATAAAGATCTGCAGATCTTCATTCAGCAGAATATCGCCTCCGTCATACCCGGAAACAATGCGGGGCTTCACGTTCTCAGCGGTGACTGCCGGCGAGGTGTCCAGATGGGCGATCAGACCAAGCACGGCACTGTTCTCACACCCTTTTGCAGCAGGAATGGATGCATAGACATAGCAGTGCTCCCTGTCATACGTAATCTCCGTAGCACCAATTTGTTCCAGCTGTCGCACCAAAAGGGAAGCCAGATCATGCTGCTTCATCGTACTCGGTGTTGTCCCGGTTGTCTCATCGGACCTCGTATCGATCCTGACATATTCCAAAAATCTATCAATGGTAACAGACATAGCATATCCTTTCTTTTCGCAGTATCTATTCTCACGGGCAATACCTTCCGACCCGGAATGGAATCGGAATGAGCTTTCCCCTGTACAGATGCCATCCTGCAGACAAGTGTACCATGACCTGAACATTCACACAACACATTTTTTCGAATAGCCTACGGTTTCACTTCCTCCAGAAAATACATTCTGGAGCCGAAATCCGGATAGAAACGAACCTCTTCGCTATATCCGGTTGCTGCAAAGGCAGGCTGCAATCTGACACCCGCATACATCAGCTCATCGCCGTAAGAAACAAAATCCTCTGTTTCTCCCTTCATTTTCACAAACTTTGCCACCAGATTGTGCGTAATGGAATCCTGCCGGATGTGAATAGGAGCAATGGTATTGACCAAGTCTCCAAATTCTTTCACGTTGACTTGCAGGGGGCGATTGTAAAAATGATAACACAGGTCTTCCTTCAACCCATATACATGGAAGATGGTATGAGGACGATTGGGCACGACCAGGCTTTGAAACAACAGTCCCACTGCGCTTTTCTGGTCCTTCGCCACGATGGTCCACTCCATTTCATTGTATCCGGAGGGGTCTAAAGAAACGGGGTGTTCCTTTGTCTTCTGATCAGAAAAGTTTCTTCCCCGGTAAAACTGTCCAAACTGCAGTACTTCTCTCCACTGCTTGTATAATGTAATCTGTGCCTGAATGGCAGCCAGTTCCTCCCTCTTGAGATCACATAGGTTACACTCATAGCCCAACACGCCAAAGGCTGCAACCTGAAAACGGGTTTCCAGAGGAGTGTTCCGCAGGGTCTGGTGATTGGGACAGCCGGATACATGAGCGGTGTAGGTGGACTGAGGGTATCCATAACTGTATCCATTCTGTATTTCTGCACGGCACAACGCGTCCGTGTTATCACTGGCCCAAATCTGAGGGAAGTATGAAAGGATGCCTAAGTCAAAACGGTTTCCACCGGAACTGCAGCCCTCAAAAAGTATTTCCGGGAAACGCTTTGTAAGTTCCTTCATACAGCGATAGAGACCACAGACATAGCGGTGAAATACCTCTCCCTGTCTGTCTGCCGGCAGAGAGGATGCAAACACATCAGAGAAGATACGATTCATATCCCATTTTACGTAAGCAATGTCCGCACTTGAAAATACCTTGGACATCTCCTCGATAATGTAGTCCTGTACCTGGAGTTTGGTCAGATCCAGAATTCGTTGATTACGTCCCTCAGAATGAGGCCTCTCAGGAATCTGGATCACCCAGTCGGGATGCATCTCGTAGAGGTTACTGTTCACATTCACCATCTCCGGTTCCACCCAGATGCCAAAGTCCATCCCTAATCCACGGATTTTGTCGCAAAAGCCTTTCAGACCACCCGGAAAGATTTTTTCATTCACTGTCCAGTCACCTAAGGATTTCGTATCATCTGTCCGATCTCCAAACCATCCGTCATCCACCACAAACAGTTCGATTCCCACTTCCTTCGCACGCTTTGCCAGAGAAAAAAGTTTTCGCTCACTTAAATCGAAATAGGTTGCCTCCCAGCTGTTCAAAAGAACCGGTCTGGCTTTCTTTTTCCATAGACCTCTGACGATATGGTCTCTGACAAATGCATGCATCTGAGCGCTCAAACCGTTGAAGCCTTTATTGGAATAGGTACACACCGCTTCCGGTGCCTCCAGAGATGCCCCGGGCTCTAACAGAAAACAAAAGCCTCTGGGATTGATTCCGGTGAGGATCCTTGTCTTACCAAAAGAATTCACTTCTATCATCTCTGCATGATTGCCGCTGTAGATCAGGTTAAAGCCAAAGCACGCTCCGGTGTGCTCTCCGGTTCCGGCTTCGGATAACATAAAAAACGGATTGGCACGGTTTGAGGAAGTGCCGGTAAAGGAATCTATGACGAACTTACCGTTTTTCACCTTTGTGTCGGTGCGCATCATCTCTCTGGCCCAGGCTCCGTGAAAGGAAGTACAGACATATCCGGAATCGGCAAGATCCAGCTGCAGACTCATCAGCCTTTGCACACGGACCGTTTCTTTGCTCTCATTGATCAGTCTTGCACTTCTTGTGATCACATCGCACTCCGGATAGACGAAGTAGTGCAATTCCAGCCTAAGATGATACTGCCGATCTTTCAAGGATATCACAAGATGCTCCGTCTTACCGTTCTCGGTATAGGAACCGGGCAAGGTGTCAAAGGGCGCCTTTTCCTCTAAAATCTGAAACTGATCAAACACAAAATCGCCGGTTCTGCTTCCGTCCTGATGAATCACTTCCAAAAAGGGCTCACGAATATCTCCCTTTCCCTCCGCAGACATTTCCAGACAGAGATCCTCCATGGTGAAAGTTTGAAGTTCTTTGTCATAAGCAATGGTGTTTCCGGGTAGAAACGCATTCTTTTCCCACAGGGAATCAGTGTTCTTTACTCGTATTTTACGGCCATAGTAAAAATGCTCCAGCTGACCCGTGGGAAGCTTTCCAAACAGGTAGGAGGTGTGGTCAGTGTGGAGAAAAAAACAGTCATTGACAGCTTGTATCATTTCATTGCTCCCTTCTGAAAACATGCTTCTCCCCAACCGTGGGGGTCTTTTGTTTCGGGTGGGGAGGAATTTCCTTAATCTGTATTCCGCCGTTTGTGGATCTGATCTGCGATCTGCCGGACCTTCTCGTCCGTCAAAAGATATTTTTTCCGAAAGACGATCAGACCAACAACAAGAATCACAATGGGCAGAAGGGTCATGCAGGCGCGCAGTCCGATTCGGGACTGTGCTGCAATGGCACCTGCCGCCTGTTCCTTGTTGATGTGGAAGATCTGCAGCACAAAGGATGCCGCAAGTGCTGCTATGCCGGAAGAAAGCTTGACTACAAAAGTCTGCATGGAAAAGATCACCGACTCATCTCTTCTGTTGTTCTTCCACTCTCCGTAGTCTACTGTATTCGCCAGAAAGACTGTGATGATCACGTTCAACATTCCCATCGCGGACATGATCAAAAACGCGGGAACCAGCAAAACGGTTATGTTGGTCATACCGCTGAAGGTGATGACGAACAGTGCGGTATATCCAAAGAATGCCATAAAAAAGCAGACATAAAACATTTTCATGGTATTCATAAACTTCCGCAGAAGCGGAAACAACAGCATCATCGATAAAATCTGAAATGCCCCGCCAAAAGTATTGAACAGTGTATAGTTCCCCTCCCAGGAAGAAGGACTGAAATCATACTTGAAGAAATAAATCACAAGATTGCTTGTGATGTACAGCGCTGTATTGATCAGAACGATGGCAATTACCATGGTCATTGCCTGATCATTGCGGATAAGCGCTTGAAACATATCTTTTACAGATGCAGCTTCCATATCCACAGTGGACTTTTCCTTGATTGCGATACAGGTGATCGTGATAAAGATCACAAATAGTATGGCTACAAGCAGTGAAAAATATTTGAAACCGACTCTTTCCACTTCATCCGGCCTGTCTGCAAACAGATTACCCAAAGTACTGACTGCCATGACAGTCACGATGGAGATCAATGCACTTCCCACTCCGGCGCAGGATCTGGCTAATGCCGAAAGTCCTTCTCTCTCCTTGCCGCCCTCTGTGAATGCAGGCACCATGGACCAATAAGGAATATCCATCATAGTATAGGTCACACCCCAGAGAATATAGGTGACAGCAGCGTAAGCTACCAGCCCGCTTCCGTTCAGAGAAGGAGGTGCAGAAAACATCACAAAGAGGACCACTGCATTTAACAGAGTTCCCACTAACAGCCAGGGACGGAATTTACCCCATCTGGTCTTCGTCTTTGCAACAAGTACTCCCATAATGGGATCATTAAAGGCATCAAAGATACGGGCGATAAACAGAATGGCACCCATTGCCAATGCATTTACGCCCAGGATGTCCTGATAATAATACAGGATATAGGATGCAGACAACATATAGACCATATCTTTGCCGACAGCTCCTAATCCATAGGAGAGCTTCTCTTTTGCTGTTAATTTCATGCTTTATTCCTTTCTGGCAAAGGCTGCCTTCACAACCTCCATAGCCCCATTATAGATTCCGGTTTTTTGATTCAGAAGGATGTGATCACACATATTGGGAAGGAAGTTATCATCCTTCAGGAACAGCTGCAGCAGATTCAATGCTGAAAGAACATCCTCGCATTCCAGTGTTCCGTCCCCGATTTCAGCGGAGTGGATGGCACCCCATCTCTCGTGCCCTCCAACTCTCTTAATAAAGAGTTTGGGTACTGGGTAAAAGGACAGTTCACTCGGTTTCGTCACGCACACATCACAGCTTCGGAGCAGGAGATTGGTACAGTACACTGCCTCAAAAATATTGGAGTGACAAAAGCTGTGAATCCCCTCCACATCCTCTGTCAAAGTCCTCCGGATAAATGAACAGGTCTCTGCCCACTGATCAAAATGCTCTGCCGTATAGGGAGTCATCTCCGGAAGCATCCGCTTCAGTTCCTCCCAGACATTTTTGTAATCTCCCACATTGATAAAAAGCGCAGCCTTCCCCGCTTTGATATAGGGAATCAAGTACTCGATGATCTTCGCAAAGATCTCCTTCTGAGCGCCGGCACCGCCGATGGTCAGAAGAAATCTCATGGGTTTTCCTTCAGCCTTTCTGCGCTTTCTGGCTGCACAGTCTATTTCGATCTGACTGGTCAATTCGTAGTCGATATAGTGCCCGGTATACAGAAGGTCCCGGTCCGGCATAGGATTTAAAACTTCCCTTCCACTCATTCCGTTCAGCACCCGATATCCCTGGTAGGCGAAATGGGTCTGAACAGTGTGAAGACTTCCCTCTGCCAGGTGTAATGCCATAGGCCAGTTGTCCGGAATGGCATTGACTACATTGGTCATACCTGCATGCAGGGCTGCCTGCGCAGGCCATACATGGGTCGCTACGAAGGGCATGTCCTTGGGAATTTTTTCAAAGACAGGCGCCATCAACTCGGCATTCTTCTGATCGGAGGCATTATAGGTCAGCTTACGAAAACCCTCGTAATTCAGCGGTTCCCAGATGAAGTGATTGAACAGTCTGCTCTTTTGAGAGATCCGCGATCCAAGAGAGTAAAGATCATTCTGTGCACTGATCACCTTCGTGCAGGTGGTCTCTGGATAAGAATTCAAATCCATCCAGTAGGGAGTATACCCTAGCGCGTGCGCAGCAGAAGCGATGGCCATGGAGATCCGATAATGGCCAAATCCCATCCGAATATTTCCTACGATGATGCCCCTCTCGGTATCGAACAGAGGTTGTCCCATTCTTTGTTCGTTTGACCGCTGTATCCTGATCTCTTTTACTCCGAGAATTGGGCCAATACAAGGCGCATCTGTGATGGACACCGAGAAGTGGCCTTCAGAATCATCGCCATATTTCTTTTGAAATTTTTCCTTGGACTTTACCGCTTTCCGGTATGCGGATTTTGGGATCGGATTCCCGAAGATCTCCCTGGATCGTTCCATTTCTATTTCCTCCTCTCTTTGGTCAGACAGCAATCCCGTCGACAATGATGTCGACGATTTGCTGTAAGGCATCCACATAAGATATTTCGTTTCGTATCAGAACATCTCTCTGAAAAAACTGCTCGATGGTTGCTTCCAGCATGGTCTTCACCAGTGCGATGGGGATCGGTTTTACAACTCCTTCTCGGATCCCCTGTTCCAACAAAGCGATCGATTTCTCCCAACCGGTCTCCAGCCGTTCCTCCACACGCCTGTAGATGACGGGATATTTGCTTTTCAATGAATAAAGCTGCCTGAAATCAATGTTTCGATAGCTTTCCGGCATGACCCCCAGAATCTTTCGGATCTTCTCCAGCGTGGAAAGCGAGTCATCTGCGCAAACCGCCTCTTCACTTTCCTTGATTCCGTCAAACATAAAATCAACCATGTCCAAAAACAAGGATTCCTTGTCAGGAAAAACAGTGTATATCGTTTTCTTGCTGATGGACAGTTCCTTTGCCACATCATCCATCGTAAATTTTATGCCCTTTTGATGAAAGATCTGAAGCGTTCCTGTGAGGATCAAACTTCGAAGTTCATACTTTTGTGAGTCCATATTCCCCCCTGCTACTCTCTCAAATAGTTGGAAACTATTTTTGATATTTTAGTTTCCCACATTATAGCATCCGCAGAAAGAAATAACAAGAAACCAAAATCACAAAAAGAGTTTCCGCATTTTGGCGAAATGTACTAAACACATAGAAAACAGCCCATAGTTTTCTACTACGAACTGTTTTCCTGTTACAACGTTACCCACTAAAGGGCTCGATTATTTGCAGTCCTTACACATGTCGAATCCCGGATTGAAGGCATAGAAATTCTTGCTTTCCAATTTGTCCTGCGTTATCCGCAGTGCCTCGCCGAATCTCTGGAAATGGACGATCTCACGCTCTCTTAAGAATTTGATCGGGGCACAGACATCCGGGTCCTTGATGAGTCTTAAGATATTGTCATAGGTGCTTCTGGCCTTCTGTTCGGCGGCCATATCCTCCACCAGATCGGTGATCACATCACCCTTTACCTGGAATTCACAGGCATTGAAGGGGATTCCTCCGGCTGCCTGCGGCCAGACTCCAAGCGTATGATCAATATAATATTTATCAAATCCGCTCTTCTCGATCTCTTCCATAGAAAGATTCCTGGTCAACTGATGCACGATCGCAGCAACCATCTCGAGATGCGCCAGCTCCTCCGTACCGATATCGGTCAAAAGCCCTGCAACCTCCCGATACGGGGTTGCATAGCGTTGGGAGAGATAGCGCATGGACGCTCCCATTTCACCGTCCGGTCCGCCATACTGAGATATGATGACCTGAGCTATTTTCGCGTTTGGCTCCTTGATCTTTACAGGAAATTGTAACCTCTTCTCATAATTCCACATTTAGCTGCACACTCCTTCCCAAGGAAGCGGTGCCGCTCCCCATCTCCATTCCTTTCCGCTTTCTGCCCCGGAAAGCATCAGCGGGTAGTAATTCTGAGAGAACTCCTTTACCAGTTGATGGTAGATCCTGTTGTAATGGTTGAAATACTCCATTGCTTTACAATCTTTTGGATGGGTATCCAGATAGAGTGCCAGATCCACAAGCGTAAAGCTTACGATACCGATATCCCGCAGCATCTGCTCTTTTTGATTCATGAGACACATCTCCTTCCGGTAAAAGGTTTGTTCAGTTCCGGAAAGATGGTGCCATATTGGTACGCTTTGTCCAGATCATCATATAGCTTCTCAAACTTCTGCCAGGGGACGTAAGCCATTGCCAGTGCAAATTCATCAGAAACCGGATGAGGCCGGGGAATGTCCCTGCCATATTCATTTTTCATGTTACTGCCTTTCAATTCGTTTCTTGCTTCTATGATATGAAAAGACTGGGAAAACGTGAAAATGAAAAACCCGGGGAGAGCCCCGGGTTTTTCATTTTCCCTGTGTCAAAAACATTGTTCTATTTTGTAGTACTTCCAAAACCGCCGTTTCTGGTTCCGTCGGCATCATCATCCACCGTAATACCGTACTCCAGAAAAATACCCTGGGCAAATCCGGTTCCCTGGGCGATATCCACGGTCTTGCCCTCGTTGTTGGCATTGGTGATCTTGATAAAAATATGACCTTCATTGTCAGAAAAAAAGTAATCGCTGTCGATAATTCCCACTGTATTGTTCATCTGCAGACGATATTTGAACCCCAGTCCGCTACGGGGATAGATCTTCAGCACCCAGTCTTCATCCATGCGGACCCGAATGCCTGTTGGAATCTTGATCGATGCCTGAGGAGGGAGGCTGAAGGAAAAGGGTGCATAGAAATCATACCCTGCGCTCCCCTTCGTAGCTCTCTTGGGCAAAGATAGCGTCTCATACATATCGATGATATCTTCTTCAGAGTATTCCGGGAATTCCTCCCGCATTGCCGTGATATACAATGGCCGGCTGACTTTCAGAAACTGTGCAACTCTCTTCATCTGACTCTCCTTTCAAATTGAAAAAGCAGGCACAGGTGCACTTCCCGCACTTGTGCCTGTATCTGTTAATCACAACAGGAACAAATATTGCTTGGCTTTTTTGAGATCTGATAAGCCTGTTCATAATCACCGCAATGAAGAACGGGAATCAGAGGATCCGGCTGCTGCAAGGTCTTTTGCACGTCGATGACACGCTGATTCGCGCTACCCTTCCAGAGAAGCTTCACATCCTTCTCTGCCTCATGGAACTCACCGTCTACCACTACATCCACATACTTCATCATTGGATAATACAGGATGTTTTCCCAGCTCTCACCGGTGTATAGCCAAATGGTCTTCTTCGGATATTTCTCCTTGATTTCAATGATCAGCTCACGCACGGTCAATCGATTGGCAGGATGCAATGGGTCTCCGCCGGAAAAAGTGATACCGGAGATATAGTCCTGATCCAACTGTTCAAAGATCTCCTGTCTGGCTGCATCGTCAAAGGGAATTCCTCCGTCAGGATCCCAGGTAATCGGATTCTGACAGCCCTTACAGCAATGGTTACAGCCTGCAACCCACAGAACGACCCTGAGACCGTCACCATTGAGCATATCATCTTTCGTAATATTATGATATCTCATCGCTTACATCGACTTCCTTTCCGCAATCTCTGCCATTTTTGCATCGTTAAGTCTGGTATCACCATGTACCCGTGAGTAGGATAAGTAGCCATTCATACGGTCGATCTTGGTCAGATTGCGACTTCCGCATACGGGACAGACGTCCATCTCCAGTTCCTGATGTCCGCAGTCGTCACAGTAAGCAAGAGAAAGATTCACGCCCTCATAAAAGCCCATATCCATTGCACGGCGAATCAGTGTTTTGATCGCTTCAATATTGTAGTCGATAGGATATTTCACATACTGGATCTTACCGCCATTGGACAGATTCCAGAATCTTTCCTCCAGATTCTGTTTCTGAATGGGGGTAATATCCTCCGTAACATGGCAATGGAAGGAATTCGACACATACTCTCTGTCGGAAACGCCCTCGATAATACCGTACTTATTGCGGAACTGCTTCACCTGCAGTCCACAAAGGTTCTCTGCAGGAGTTCCGTAAATTGCATAGAGGTTGCCATCCTCCTCCTTGAACTCATTTACACGCTGATTAATATATTCCATTACCTCCAGAGCAAACTGACCGTCCTCTACTAAGGATTTGCCGTTGTAGAGCTCCTGCAGCTCGTTCAACGCAGTGATACCGAAGCTTGCGGTTGCGGAACGAAGGAGAGGCTTGATCTTGTCCGAGAGCTTCAGGTGTCCGCCCAGGAAACCACCCTCACAGTAAGCCAGAGGATTGGTGGAAGCACGCATCTCTCCCAGGTATGCATAAGTACGAATGTGCAGCTGACGGATCAGGTTCAGATAATAATCCAGCACCTGATAGAAGTCCTTTCCTTCTTTTCTGGATTTTTCCAGAATCATGGGCAGATGCAGGGAAACTGCCCCGATATTGAATCTGCCTACAAATACAGGGGTATCATTCTCATCGGCAGGATGCATTCCTCCTCTCTCGTACCAGGGAGAAAGAAAGGCACGGCATCCCATAGGAGAAATGATCTTGCCGTATTGCTTATAGATACTTGCCACATAGCCCTTGCCGGTGAGACTTAACCAGTCTGGATACATGGTTTTGGCAGAGCACTTCACACCTGCCTCAAAGACATCCTCCAGGGGCTTTCCGGGTCCGTGGAGATTTTCGTCATAGAGAAATACGATCTTCGGAAACAGAACGGGTTTCTTGCACTCCTTCTTACCCTGTCCTCTTCTTCTCACGTTTAACATGGTGATAGTTGCAAGCTTGGCGAAACGACCGGTTCCGGTACCTGCAGTGACGGTGATGAAAGGATAATCTCCACGGCTGCTTCCTACCGTATTGAACTTATACTCCCAGCCCTGGAAGCCCTGTTCAAACTCTCTGACAACATCTGCGTGAGCTTCCGCCTCTGCGGTCTCCTGATCGATACCGAGTCTGGTATATTTGTCAACATATTTCGCATAAGATTTCTCTGCATAGGGTTCCAGAATCAGATCTACGCTGGGAACTGTAAAGCCACCGTACTGCTGGCTGGCAGCACTCAAAACAATATCACCGATGACATCGAATGCCACATCCAGAGTCTTGGGCTCATTGTACCAGACATTTCCCATCTCAAAACCGCCGGACAAAACATTTTGCACATCAAACAGGCAGCAGTTCATGGTGTCTCTTCTTGCGGACATGTCATGGACATAGATATAACCGTCCCGGCAGGCCTGAATCTCCTCTGTGGTCATAAAAAATTTCTGGTACAGCTCTTTGTTCAGCTGGTTGAAGATCAGACTTCTCTTGGTGGCCACCAGGGCAGAATCGGTGTTGGCATTCTCCTTGTCCCCAATGTACATGATGGACTGACTCTTTTTGTATACGTCGTCCAGCATCCGGACAAAGTCCTGCTTATAGTTTCGGTAGTCACGATAGCTCTTCGCTACGATGGGCTTCACCTGCTCTAAGGCACTCTCCACGATATTATGCATAATAGGAATCGGAATCTCCGTCGCACCCAACTCGTCCACCTTTTGGATGACATAGCGACAGATGGTGCGCTCCTCTTCCACGGTAAATTTGGTAAGTGCCCTGTACGCACTCTTTCCCACCGCATTGATCACCTTCTGAACATTAAAGATTTCCTTGCTTCCATCCTTCTTGATCACATATACTTCCAATGCGGGCTGAAACTCATCTCCGTAGGAAGTATTGTCGTTCGCAACCGCCTGATCTAAAAAACTACTCATACCGATACCCAAACCCCTTCTGGCAAAAGCCGATAAACCGTATAATTGTATGACAAAATCAGAAATAAATGCCGTTCAAACCTTAGAAAACTCACCCTGAAACAGGAAAAATACTTCTTCCGGGAAGTACAAGCTCTGCGCAGGATGAACACAATATCTAGTTAGAAGAACAGCATGTATCTACAAGTATATGTGATGAACCCTCTCCTGTCAATGCATGGAAGGACAGAAAAATAACCAAAGAAACTTGGCTCTTTTTGTGTAAGATGCAAAGTTGTCTTTGGTTATCTGCTATTCCTGATTCATTCCTTCCAACAGTGAGACGATCCACTTCCGATAATCCTCCCGGATCTCGCCCGGACTGTGGATCTTTACCTCCGGGCCAAGTCCGGACAGCCACCCGAAGAACTGAGGGCTGACGTTCACCTTCGTGTGCAGACGAAAGGTATCCTTCGAAATAGGTTGCAGTAAGATATCCCTTCCAAAACGATCCAGTACCACTCCGATGAGGCGATTGGGAAAATCAATGGAAACAGAGGAAGTCTTTCCCTGAAACATACCGAAGATCTGATTGGTATACGCTGCAGGATCCATCTGTTCAAAGGCTTCCATTCCCACTCTCTTCTGTGTGGAAAGAGTGGTCTTCCCCATTTTGTCTACGCGGAAATGCTTCATCAGACCGGCTTCTTCATCGTAGGCTGCCAGATAGTAATTTTCGTCCTTCCAGATCAATGCCCAGGGGCTGACTGTCCGAAGACGGTCCTCCCTCGGAACAAGCTTCTTGGAGAGGTTCCACTCCATATACTGAAACTGAATCTGAAGATTCTCCTGTATTGCATTATGAATACAGTCTATTGTATAGTATACACTTTCATTCTCGGTCTTGATTCGTCCGGCCACATACACCTGCCGCTGCAATTTGCCGGCATCGAATCTGCTGGCCTTATGTTCCAGCTTTTTGATCAGTTCCCGGGATTTCTTCGCAGTAATAAAACGCGAAGATTGCACGGCATCTACCAAAAGCTTCAATTCCGCAATTTCGAACTCTCTGGAACCCAGATAATACCCGCCGCCAAGCCGATTGCTGTTTTGAAGAATATCGTATCCCAAATCTCTTAACAACTGGATATCACTGTAAATGGTACGTCTCTCCACAGAAATACCGTTGGAAGCCAGATACTCAATGAGGCTCTTCGTGGAGACAGGGTGTGTTTCGTCACTGTTTTCCGATAGATATTTTAAGATCAAAAAAACTTTATTCTTCTGCATTGCGGATTTAGGCATTTCCAAAGACCTCCAGCACATCATAGATACGATGCAGATCATCAATCTCCATATCGGGGTGTATCTCAGTATCATTTTGTGTCCCGGAGGGATGATACCAGCAGGTGGGGATTCCCATGCGGATCCCTCCGAGCATGTCGCTGGTCAGAGAGTCCCCCACGATCAGGATCTTTGAGAGATCCTTTTCCTCCAGATGGTCCAGGCAGTATTGAAAAAACTGCTCCCCCGGCTTTTGACATCCGATCTCATCGGAGATAAAGACTCCATCCATTGTCTCAGCCAGGCCGGATAAGCGTAATTTACGAAGCTGAGTGTGCGTCACTCCATTGGTGATCACATATTGCTTTACGATTCCTCTCAGCGAATGACAGATGGTAAGCGCATCATCCCGAAAAGAAAAGACACTGCCCAGTGCCTCCTGATATTCTCTGCGAAATTGCTCTACATCCACGCCTTCCATCCCCAATGTTTCAAACAGAGTGACGAATCGTCCTGGTATCAATTCTTCTTTTGTAATTTCTCCACGTTCCAATCGCTTCCAATAGGATTGGTTGATTCGGGAATACAGCGCCAATTCCTCGGGTTTGATCTTGCGCCCGATGGTTCGAAAACATTTGGTTAACGCATAGGACTGAGAATACTCAAAATCTAACAGTGTATCGTCCAGATCCCAGAGAATGGCGGTATATTTACTCATTGGAAGTATCCTCTTCCTGCAATGCCTTTTTGGCGTTTTTCTTCTTGGCAAGTGTGATTCCGATTGCGATGGCAATCCCCATCAGGGCCACAGCCACCAGCATGAGGACACCATAGGAAAGCAGACTCCTGCCAAATTCAATGATTTGATTCATGGGAAACCTCCCCCTTTCCACTCCATTCAGACGAGGCTGATGGATCAATTTTTGTTCCTTTTCGGACCTGAGTTCCCGACACTTCAGATACAGTATATCAATGGTTTCTAAAACAGTCAAATCATTCTTTCAGGGACCAGACTCCGGTCTTCACAAACTGCTCCGCCTGCATGGCAGCATTCTGTATGATCTGCTCATCGTAACCGATGAGTTGAAGCAGTCTGATAGCATTGCGTGTTACAGCTTTTCCGTCCAACAGCTTGTAATGAAAGACGATATCTCCATCGGATACTTCCTCTTCGAAATGATAATTGTCGTAGTATCGTTCCAACAGTGTAGTCAGTTCAATATCATGGGTAGCTGCAAAGCATAAAATATTTTTACTGTCCAGCGATTTCATGATCTGAGTGGAAGCGGCAATACGCTCAACCGTATTGGTTCCTCGCAGCACTTCATCCACAAAACAAAGTATATTCTCTCCGCGACTGCCTGCATCCAGAATTCGCTTCAGCGCTTTGATCTCTACAATGTAATAACTTTCCCCACTGCCGATATCGTCTCGAAGCGCCATAGAGGAATAGACATCAAAAAAGGAAAGGCAAGCGCTATCCGCGGCACAGGTATAGATTGACTGAGCCAGTATTGCATTGACCGCAACGGTTTTCAAAAATGTAGACTTGCCGGAAGCGTTGGAACCGGTAAGCAGCACCCCTCGGTCAGCCTGTATGCTGTTCTTTACAGGTTTCTCCAGCAGAGGATGATAAGCTTCCCGGAAATTCACGCATTTTTGATCTGTAAATGCAGGCTTGCACCATCCGTTCATGGATTGCCGGTAAATCATAATTGCTACGGAACATTCCAAGAGACCGAAATTCATCACCAGAGTATCCACTTCTTCCGTGTGATTTCGAAGGGTGCGAAGCATCCGATTGAATTTGATCAGATCCACATGAAAAACCATTCGAACATAATCCAACAACATTCCGAGTATGTCAGATGAGGACTGCCCGCCACGGTTGGAGGACATTACCCAGAAGGAATTGCGCCGCATAGGCTTCAACACACGATTGGCATTCCGAATCTGTTCGATCGCCTGCCCTGCAGCGGGAATCGAAAGCTGTTCCGCTTCCTCACAGACATTGATCAGCCGAAGAACATAGGCAAAACTGGTGATGTATGGTTCGATCTCCCCTTTTTCCTTAAAATAGGTGATCATATTATACAGCGTCAGTCCGATCACAGCTATAATACAGACTGTCATATTGTAGAAACCAAGCAAAATGGCGGGAAAAAACAATAAATCCTGGAGAATATGACGTCGATTGGATCTTTCTCCGAGATAATCCAAATTGTCAATATAGTCATAGAGAGAATATTTCCCCAGATAGCCAAGCTTATTCGCACACAGATGAAGGCGGACCCGGTCGCCCGGATGCTGCTCCCAATAAGAAACCAAATCGTCGAAAGCCTTAAGTTCTGAGTCGGAATGCACCGGAGTCCGGAGTCGATAATACAGGTACTCCTCGCCCGTAGAGGACAACGTATAATTCATTCTCTGAAACAGCTTGTCCATTCCAAGATCATTCCATGTGATGTCATCGATCTGATGGTCTCCCGGATGTCGCAGATAAAGGGTATTCAGTTTCTCAAAACGTTCTGCCCTGATCGTTTTGTCGTTAAGAAAGAAGTAGTCGTCATATAATCTGGCCATCCATTTCTTCTCTTCTTTCTTCTGCCGAAGACTTTCAACGAAAAACAATCCGTATACTACCGCAAAAATGACTGCCGTTACAAATAAATATTCCATTGGCGTTCACAAAAGAGCGCTCCATGGAACGCTCTCTCTATCCTTTCCTCTTCCTTTTATGCGTGATGAAGTTTCTGAATGATCTGATTGCATCTGTCTATGATGTCTGTGGACTTTTCTCCTACAAAATACTCTCCGTTGCGGTATAATATACGCCCGTTGATCATCGTCATCAACACATTCGATTTATTTGCGCTGTACACCAGATTGGAAATAATATTGTCACTGGGCTGCATATTCGGCTGATGCAGATCGATCAGAATTAAATCGGCAAGCTTCCCCTTGGCAAGCACATCCGCTTTGAACAGATGCATAGCCTTTGCACCGTGTACCGTAGCCATTCGAAGGACTCTCTCAGCCCCCACTGCGCTGGCATCCTGTGAGACCACCTTGCTCAGTCCGGCCACAAGAAACATTTCCCGAAACATATCCAGACAATTATTGCTGCCGGGACCGTCCGTACCGATAGCCACAGGAATTTTGTACTTTTCAAACTCTGCGATCGGTGCAATTCCACTGGCCAGCTTCAGATTGGAGGAGGGGTTGGTGATCACATGCAGTCTTCTTCTGCGAAAAACTTCGCAGTCTTCCGGTGTCATATGTACGCAGTGGAATGCTCCGCCGCCGTATTCGAAAATGCCCATGGTATCCAGATACCTTGCAGGTGTCAGGCCGGTGCGTTTCTTACAGTCCTCCACCTCCTGATTTGTCTCAGCCATATGCATATAGACTGGTGCCCGATATTTTCTCGCAAGCTGGGAAATTCGGTAGATCTGCTCCTGAGAACAGGTATATTCCGCATGAAACCCCAGCAGATAACTGATCAGTGGATTACTCTTCTTATTCCATTTCAAATATTCCTGTTCCTGCTGTTCGATGGAGGAGTTCATCCGATTGAACCCACTGGTCAACACACAGCGCATGCCCAGATCACTGCAAGCCTCAGCCACAGCATCCGGAATCAGATACATGTCAAAGATAGATGTGATGCCGGAGGATAAATATTCCAATATGGCCAGTTTGGTCAATTGATAGATATCCTCATGGGTCAATTTCGCCTCTAACGGAAATACCTTCTCGTTCAGCCATTCTGCCAAGGGCAAATCATCGGCATAGGACCTTAAAAAAGTCATGGCAGAATGAGTGTGGGCATTCTTAAAACCGGGCATCAGCAGATTACCGCCGCAGTCCAGTTCTATATCCCAATGAATCTTAGGAAAATCACCGGTTATCTCTGCCTGCAATTCCTCTCTATCGGCAAGATAGGCGATCTTTTCATTTTTGATCCAGATCTCACCTTCAAAAATATCCTTGTGTTTTTCCATTGTGAGAATCTTAGCATTGTACAATCTGATATTCATTTGATCGAATCTCCTCCAAACCCGTGTGGCAGCAATTCCGCCAAAGTAAATTCCTGATAGTCCGTCAGCGATTTCACCACATAAATCTTTAGTTCATCCCCGCCAAATTCCTTCATTACCTGTCTGCAGATTCCGCAGGGGAAAGCATAGTCAGAGGGCTCCCTGTCTGATAATCCTCCTGCGATTGCTATGGCAGCAATTCTGTCTGCACCCTCGCTGACAGCCTTAAAGATTGCGGTTCGCTCCGCACAAATGGTAGCCCCATAGGAAGCGTTCTCAATATTACAGCCGGTAAACAAGCGTCCGTCCTCAGTCAGAACCGCAGCTCCCACCCGAAAATTCGAGTAGGGAGTATAGGCATAATGTCTTGCCTGTAATGCAAGTTCCATTAAAGCTTCTTTTTTCATCATACCACGTCAGATCCTTTCCCACAAATAAACTTTCCCTAAACTACTGTTTACACACCCATACGGCGAATTGCCTCATAAAGCAAGGCGGAAAACTTCGGCGCAGCCGCATCGGCAGCCGCCTGTACCTCCTCATGTGAAAGCGGTTCTGCGGAAAGACCTGCGGCCAGATTGCAGACACAAGACACACCGCATACCTTCATACCACAGTGTCTGGCCGCGATCGCCTCCACCACAGTACTCATGCCTACCGCATCGCAACCGAGGGTCTGCAGCATGCGAATTTCTGCCGGCGATTCAAAGGAAGGACCGGTGAGCTGAGCATAGACTCCTTTTTGCAGGGGAATCTGATTCTCCATCGCAACCTGATCGATGATTTCGGAAAGAGTTCGGTCATAAACATTTGTCATATCCGGGAATCTGGTTCCCAGTTCCTCAATATTTTCGCCGATCAAAGGATTGGGAGCGAAGACGGAAATATGGTCAGTGATGCGCATCAAATCACCTGCTGAAAAGCTTGAATTGACACCTCCGGAAGCATTTGTCAAAAAGAGGATCTCAGCCCCCAACAGCTTCATCAGTCGGATCGGAAGGACCACGTCCGAAACAGAATATCCTTCATAGTAATGGACCCTTCCCTTCATGCATACTACCGGGACATTCTCCAAATATCCAAAAATAAACTTTCCGTCATGACCCGGCACTGTTGAGACAGGAAAACCTTCCAATAGACGATAAGGAAGTTCATATTCTACACGGATCTGCTCTGCAAAGCCTCCCAGCCCTGAGCCCAATACAAGAGCTACTTTGGGGACAAAATCAGTACAGGCACGTACACTCTTCAAGCAGTTTTGCAGTTTTTCGTAAGCAGCACTCATCTTCTTCCTCCTTTTTTAGAAATTCATCTACTATTCAGTATAGTAAATCACAGGGAAAAATGCAATTCATTTGTAAAAACAGGGAAGAAATGCTATAATGTACGCGAGCAAAAAAGCAAGCGACGCCGGAGCAAGAGGCACGTGAGCACGTATTTGCGCGTATATAAAGTGAGGTTTTACTATGCATCATACAAAAAACAGACAGCAGATCCTTTTTGGCATCTACCTGTTTCTTTACCTTTTTTTTGCAATTGTTTTGGTCGTCAAGCAGCCCTTCGGCAATCCCCCTGACGAATATAACAGATTTCTGATTCCGAAGTATATCGCTGAACACGGCACTCTGCCCAACGGTTACGATGAATCCATACGAATTTATGGGTACGGTTTTTCCTATGGCTTCCAACCGATTCTGCCCTATATCTTTCAGGGATATACGATGAGGCTCGTATCTGTTTTCACGGATTCCGAGACTGCTCTGCTCTATACCGCCAGAAGTGTGAATGTCCTTTTGGGACTCTGTATGGCGATCGTTGTATGGTTCCTTGGCAACGATTGGTTTCAGGACCGTAGATTTTCCGTATTATTTTCGTATCTTGTTACCTTTTTGCCTCAGAGCATCTATATGCATACCTATGTGAATACAGATTCCTGTTGTATGCTTTCCATTGCAATTATGCTCTATGCTATCACAAAGGGGTTGTCCTATGATTTTCGCATCAGGGATTGCATCTTATTAAGTGTTGGGATCATCTTATGTGCCTTGTCCTATTATAATGCCTACGGTTTTATTTTAAGCTGTATTCTCTTGTTTACAGCCGGACACCTTCATCGGAAAACGAAACTGATCTTCGATTGGAAGAATTGGCTGAAAAAGGGCTGTCTGATTTCGGCCGTTGTGCTGCTTGGCATCGCGTGGTGGTTTATCAGAAGCGCCCTCCTCTATGATGGTGATATTCTGGGGCTGACCTCCAGGGATCAATGTGCTCTGCTGTATGCCATCCCACAGTTTCATCCTGATACCCGGATCACCTGGCAGAATTCCGGACAAAGCATCATGGATATGCTGAAGAATTCCGATTTTCTGAATACCTCGCTGCTCAGTTTTATCGGAATCTACGGTGCGATGGAGATCACCTCTACCATCTGGATGTATCGGGCATATAAGTACGGCTTTTTCCTTGCCCTGATTTTGAGTATGGTGATCTCTGACAAAAAAACGATACACTTTGGAAACAGCATCAACGAGAGAACTTCCCTGAAAAATTTCTTCCACGCGAACATGATATTCTGTATCCTGTTGCCTGTTTTTTTGAGCATCTGGTACTCCTATACCACAGATTATCAGCCTCAGGGCAGATATTTGCTTCCGTCACTGATTCCTCTTGTATATTATGCAGTAAAAGGAGTGGAAAAGGTCTTTTTCTTTTCCACCCCTAAGCATAAATTTCCGGAACAAGTCATCAGCATAACGATTCTTCTCACTCTGGTGCTGATCATATTCTTCTTAGCCGTAATGATCTTTGGGTATGCGCTGCCTTTCTATCAGACACTCCGCTGATAGAGGGCAGCTATAAGATGATGCATACCATCCCACCGTTACTGTCATTCACGATTTTCTGCATCGTATCCTGAAGCTTTAACTGACTCTCATCTCCAATCACCGCAACCTTGGCTGTGATTCCTTCGTTTACCAGCTGTTCCACTGTCTTGCCGAAGATATTCGTCTCCCACATACTGTAAGTCTCGTTATTCTGTGCAATATACCGGATCAGATCCTCCGCCTGCTCCTTCGTACCCACGATCGGTGCAATCTCTGTCTCAATGTTTGCCCGAATCATATGAATGGACGGACTGGTGGCTTTGATCTTTACACCGTACTTATTGCCATGTTTGATCAACTCCGGCGGCTCAAGTGTAATCTCATTTCTTTCCGGGGTCACCACACCGTATCCCCGCATCCTTACCATCTGCACCGCATCACAAACCTTGACATACTCCTTTCTCATGCCGGAAAGTTCTTTCAGTTTTTCCACCAATTGATACTCATCATGAATCTCTTCTCCGACCATATCAGTCAATGCATCATAATAGAAGCGATCCTCAAGATCCAACAATAGCTTTACCATTCCGTTGGAAAGCATGACGGAGTCTGTCTTACAGGCTTTGATATACTGACTGGACATGGAAACCGGCGTCTCATAAATATCCCGAATCTTATCATATTTCCTTGAGAGTTCTCTGCACTGTTCCAAAAGCTCCAGCTTGATTGGATGACCTGAGGGCAGCATTTCCATCCAGGCAGGCATATAAAACTCCATACAGGAGATTGGGAATTCATACAATACCTGCTCCAGAATCTTTAAGATATCCTCTTTTTTCAGCTGCTCACAGCTGATGGGAATCGCTTTTACATGATACTTAGCACTGATTTGGTCCGCAGTCTTTTTTGCATCTTCCGAATACGGTTTTTGACTGTTTAAAAGTACAATAAAGGGCTTTCCCAGCTTCTTTAAGGTCCCTATCGTCTTTTCCTCTGCCTCAAGAAAATTCTGTCTCGGTATTTCTCCGAAGCTTCCGTCTGTGGTCACCACAATTCCTATGGTGGAATGATCGTTCATCACTTTGTCGGTGCCGATCTCAGCAGCCTGCGAAAAAGGGATCTCTGTGTCAAACCATGGCGTCTTCACCATCCTCTCCACGTCCTCCTCCATATGCCCCGCTGCGCCCTCCACCAGATATCCCACGCAGTCAATGAGCCTGACAGATACGGCGATGTCATCTTTCAACATGACCTCAGCCGCCTCATTTGGGATAAATTTCGGTTCAGTGGTAGTAATCGTTTTTCCGCCGGCACTTTGGGGCATTTCATCCAAAGCCCGTTTCTTTGCATGCTCCTCTTCCATATTCGGCAGTACCATCTCCTCCATGAAACGTTTGATGAAGGTAGACTTACCGGTCCTCACCGGTCCTACCACCCCGAGGTAGATTTCGCCGCCTGTACGCTCCTTAATGTCTGAATATAAATCGTATGTATTCCCATTGTCACCCATTCAAAAACCTCCTCACATGTCCTTATACAAGGATATGCGTGGAGGCTTCTAAAAAGAACTTTAATTCAGTTAGGTTTTGTCTTCCATACAGACAGCAGGCAGTGTATCCAAGGCAGGCTTCGTCTTTTCAAAGGATAACGTTGCACGGAACAGATCAGCCTCTACAGCGATGGACAGTTCTCCCCCCTGCAGTTCCATCAGACTCTTTGCAATCGACAGTCCCAGACCGCTGCCTTCCGTATGGCGGGATAAGTCACCGCGAACAAACCGCTCCATCAACTCCTCAGCCGGAATATCCATGGCATATTTGCTGATATTTTTGAAGGAGACCAGTGCCACACCGTCCATGGATTCAGATTGGATATACATTCTGCTGTGTTCCATTCCATACTTATATGCATTGTTCATCAGATTGTCAAAGACACGCCACAGAAGCTTGGTGTCCGCAAGGATCCACAAGGGATCCGGTGTTTTCTTCACGACCAGTTCTATGGATTTTTCGGCTAACAGATCCTCATATTCTCCCAGACACTGATCCAACAGCACCTGTACGTCACAGGGCTCCCTGTGTACTTCAATATTGCCGGTAGAGGCCTTGGAGGCTTCTACCAGATCTTCGATCAATTTCTTCAGCCTGGTGGATTGT